>NZ_CP147842.1:0-564524 GCF_037335815.1 Salinirubellus litoreus
GATGCCTTTTGTTGATGTTTAGGACTCTTTTTATATGTACTGGTCATATTAGGATTAATGGAAGACGGTACGACCCCCGGAGAGGATGATAAACAGGGGGCTGACTGGTATCGGACGCTCGTTGAAGAAGTGAACGATCTCGCAACAGTCGTCGATACCGACGGGACGATAACCTACGTCAGCCCAGCCGTCACACGCATTCTTGGCTACGAACCTGACGAGTTGAATGGCCACGAGGGATACGAATTCGTCCATCCCGACGATCAAGAGCGAAACGCCGAGGCGGTCGAGACCGTTCTATCGAACCCGTCTGAACACCAGACTGTCGAAGTCCGGTTCCAGCATGCTGACGGATCGTGGCGCTGGATCGAGGCTACAATGAGGAATCGACTTGACGACGGCCTCATCAAAGGGATTCTCCTCAGCAGTCGAGATATCACTGAGCGAAAAGAGTACGAGATCGAAGTTCGGGAACTCGCCGAAGAGTACGAAGCCCTTCTGAACAATGTGGAGGACGCGATCTTTCTTATCGATGTTAAACAATCGGATGATCGTGATGTCAGATTCGAATTTGAACGGCTCAGTCCATCCTATGAGCGACAAACTGGTATTACGACTGAGGAAGTGCAAGGTCGGACGCCACCAAACGTCTTCGGTGACAAGCAGGGGGCGGACCTCGAAGCAAACTACCACCGCTGTGTCGACGCTGGTGAGCCAATTTCGTACCAAGAGGAGCTACGGGTCGGGGAGGAAGCACGCTTCTGGCAGACGAAGCTTGCGCCGGTTGTCACCGATGATGAGATAACTCGCCTCATTGGGATCACTCGGAATGTGACCGACCGCGTCGAACGGGAACGACAGTTACGTCAGCAAAACGAGCGACTCGACGAGTTTGCAAGTGTTATTTCGCACGACTTGCGTAATCCACTCAACGTCGCACAGGGGCGTGCGACGCTCCTTGTCGAGCAAGCAGAAAGCGAACATCTCGAGCCACTCCTGCAAGCCCTCAACCGGATGGAAGCTATCGTCGAGGACACGTTGACGCTCGCTCGTCAAGGCGATACAATTGACGAGATGGAGTCAATCGGTTTGACCGCTCTCGTCGGGAAGTGCTGGGCGACAGTAGACACCAAAAACGCGACCATCGAAATCGTCGACGGGATGACTTTCCAAGGTGACCCCGACCGGTTACAGGACGTGTTCGAGAACCTGTTCCGGAACGCTGTCGAACACGGTGGGTCTGGCGTGACCGTTCGTATCGGACGTTACGGCGAACAAGGAATTTACGTCGAGGACGATGGACCGGGAATCCCGGCGGACGAGCGGGAGGAAGTGCTCGAACCGGGCCATTCGTCGGCCCGTGGTGGCACTGGCTTCGGGTTGACTATTGTAAAACGAATTGTGGAAGCTCACAGCTGGGAGTTGTCCGTGGGCGAGGGAACAGATGGTGGAGCACGGTTTGAGTTCGAGATGGTGGAATAGGGAGAACGTGTGGGTGGGCAGACAAATGCTGCCACCTATGCATCGAGAGCCTCAGTCTCAACTTCTGCTGCCGGGGGGAAGTTGAGACTACACCGGGGGTAGCTGGCCTGTAATGCGTGGCTTCGGCTGAATCGACGAGTGGAAACTGCTTCAAATCGCTCTCTGAACAGGCATTATTATCATATTTCCAACTAGACGGGCGAATTTCGAGAACGACGGCGACTGGTTGGTCGCTGCCGATGTAACTGCTGAACTTGCAGCGAAGCTAAATGTGGGAGCCTATCCGACTGCTGTGGCACTCGATCCGACTGGCCGAATCCAGTGGTCTGAGTCCGGCATTCACACCGCCGACGAGCTTGTCGCAGGAATCGAAATCGCTCTCAACGCATGATCAGCGAGACGCTTCTGACAAACGCCTCGTTCGCGCTCACAGCGGGTGTAGCAACGTTTTTTCACCGTGTGCCTACCACTGCTGCCGGGCTACGTTGGCTTCTACGTGAACTCTACTGACACCGGAAGCGCCTCTATCACAGGCGCGGGGATTCGAGGAGTGGCAGCCGCGTTGGGCGTACTTGCGACGTTTGCGTTGCTGGGCGGGGCCACGGCGTGGGTCGGCCACGAGGCACTGTCAGATATTACCATTTTTGAGACACTGGTCGGCGGATTGCTCATCATCTTCGGATTACTTGTCGCATTCGACCGCGCTCCGTCACTGTCGTTATCACTTCCAAAGCGCCGATCAAGCGTTCTGGGCTTCGGTCTTTTTGGCGCGGGATACGCATTAGCTGGTGCCGGATGCGTCGCCCCAGTCTTCCTCGCAGTTGTAGCCCGGGCTATCACCCTCTCGACCGAAGCAGCGATGCTCGTATTAGGAGTCTATGCCGGTGTTGTTGCTGTACTAATGGCTGCAACAACCGTCGCAACCGGAGTCGGTATCATCAGTAACGCAAATCGCGTAATGGCTCATGTCGGATGGCTCAAGCGGCTCGCCGGCGTTGTGATGATCATCGCTGGGATCGGTCAACTCTATCTATCAGTTATCGTATACTGATACGGCGATTGAGGCGTACAAAAAATATGGTTCTAATAATCAAAACTGTTGTGGTGAATGCTCCAAAGTGGGAACCGTGTGGCTACTCAAAAGCTATTGTGCCGTAGCGCAAGGTGAATGGGTCCAATCACACTACTGGGTGCCGTCGACCCAGTATGGGTGGCGTTCCTCTCTCCGGAAGTCGCGAGTCGCATGCAGTTCGGATGGACGATCTCCGTTCACATCATCTTCGCGTCCCTTTCGATCGGGCTCGCACCGTTTATCATCTACTTCACCTGGAAAGACGTGCGGACGAACGAGCAGCGGTATGCGCGATTGCGCTCGTTCTGGGTGAAGGTTTTTGCTGTCGGCTTCGTGATGGGTACAGTCACCGGGATTCCGATGAGCTTCCAGTTCGGCACGAACTTCCCACAGTTCGCCGAGGTAGCCGGTGAACTGATCGGCGGCCCGCTGGCCTTCGAAGCGAAGATGGCGTTCTTCTTAGAGGCCGTCTTCCTCGGCGTGTTGCTGTACGGCCGCGACCGTGTTGAGGACCGAACATACCTCATCTCGTCGATGCTCGTCGGCTTTGGCGCCTGGCTGTCGGGGTTCTGGATCCTGATCGTCAACGCTTGGATGCAGACCCCACGGGGCTACGAGATGGTCACCCGCAACGGGATGGAAGTCGCCAAACTAACCGATCCGTTCGCCGCGTTCCTCACCCCGCGAATGCCCTGGATGTACGTCCATATGATGAACGCGTCGGTGATCTCGATCGCACTGCTGGTCGCGGGCGTCTCGGCGTACATCGTCTGGAAAAAGCCCGACACTGAAGCCTGGAACACCGCACTCAAGCTGGCTGTCGTACTCCTGATCATCTCCGCACCGTTCCAAGCGGTCCACGGCGATGCCTATGGCCGCCACGTTGAGGACACCCAGCCACAGAAGTTTGCCGCGATGGAGGCTCACTACGAGACGGGGCAGGCCGACCTACACCTGCTCGCGTTTCCGAAGTCACCTGAGGCACTCACCGACCCGCGAGCCGAGAACCTCGTCACCGTGAGCCTTCCCGCAGTCGGGTCGTTCCTCGCCAGTGGCGGGGACTTCGACGCCGAGGTCATCGGACTGAACGAGTACGAGGAGAACCCCCCGGTAGCACTCGTGTTCTGGTCGTTCCGCTTCATGGTCGGGCTCGGATTCCTGTTCATCGGGTTGGCACTGTGGGGCGGTTACCTCATGTACCGCGGGCGGCTGTCCGACAGCACACGCTATCTGAAGGCGATGATCGCTGCATCGCCGTTCGGCTACGCTGCGTTGCTCACCGGCTGGTACGTCACCGAGATCGGCCGGCAGCCGTGGGTCATCCAGGGCGAGCTCAAGACGAGCGAGGCGGTGTCATCGACGCTCACCGGGGCCGAGGCGACACTGACCCTGGTCGGGTTCGTCGTGCTCTACGTCGGGCTGATGCTGACTGCGCTGTACATCCTGAAGTGGCTGGTCCGGGAGGAACTCCGGTCACTCGGCGTCCGAGAGTCGAGTGGCGGCCGCTGGCACGGCCCGATTCCGTGGGTGAGTAGCGATGACTGACCCGCTGTTGCCCGTCGACGCGTACCTCGTCGAATCGCTGCCGGAGATCTGGTTCGGCGCCGTGCTGTTCGCGTTGGGGATGTACGTCGTTCTCGACGGGTTCGACTTCGGTATCGGGATGCTTTACGCGACCCGGGCGGACGAACGCGAGCGGGAGACGTTCCTGGCGGCGTTCGGACCGGTCTGGGACGCGAACGAGGTGTGGGTCGTCGCCTTCGGGACGATGCTGCTAGCGGCGTTCCCGCGCGTGTACTCGCGCCTGCTGGCGGACAACTATCTGCTCGCGCTCGGGTTCGTCCTCGCGTTGGTGTTCCGCGGCCTCGGTCCGGAACTCCGCGAGCAGCGCGACGACGAGCGCTGGAAGCGCTACACCGACTACGCGTTCATCGGCGGGAGCGTGTTCGCGCCGCTCCTGTTGGGGATGCTTGCGGGTCGCTGGCTGTTCGGCGGGGCGACGCTACCAGTGGCGTTGACTGGCGTCGGCCTGGTCGCCGTCTCGATAGTCACGGGGGCGGCGTTCCTCGCAGCCAAGACCGAGCCCGGTCTGGCATCGGAACTGCGAGCGTACGGCATCGGTGGGACACTGGCGTACCTTGGCGGTGTGGTCGTGCTGCTGGGAACCGTCGTCCTGACCGATGCGGGCGGCGCTGCCGACGCGGTGCTCTCGCTGCCCGTCGCTGCAGTGGTCGCTCTCTCGGTCGCCGTCGGGCTGGGCGGGAGCGTACTGGCCAGACGCGGCCGGTACCGAGCCTGGCTCGCGAGCGCGCTGGCGCTGCCCACACTGTTGACGATCTTGGTCGCAATTCTGCTGTACCCGACGATTTATCCGCCGACCGGGCTGTTGGTTAGAGAAGCGGTCGTGTCGCCACTAGCGCTGAACCTCGTGACCGTCCTCGGGTTTCCGGTCCTGCTGCTGGTACTGTGGTACTTCAAGTTCCTCTACGGCGTGTTTAGCGGTCCAATCGAGGGTGAGGGCTACGGGGGGTAACCCCACCAACCTCTCGTCGTTCCATTCTCCGCTCAGTACTGGTGACTCTCCGATCGGGGATATGTACGATATGATGGAATCACATCCTCGCGCCCGGCCGCCCAAGTTGAGACCGGTTGGCTCAATGCATATGGTATAGATGCGGGTGGCACATTCGTATCTGGTCAGCTGGCTTCGGTTAGTCGTTGTGCGCCGGACTCGGGTCGGGGACTTCGACGGCGCTGCCACCTCGGAGATGCCAGTATGCACCGGTACACGGCGCTTGATCTCTTGGATATCTCACGCTCCGTCGGAGGTTGTAGACGGTGCATTTGAGGATCATCTCGAGGAGTTCCAGATGACAACTTCGCGCATGCACCTATTGGCAAATATATAAGATAGAAAACAATTGAATACGATTGCAGTTCACTCTTGACTGGGGGGTGGTGGGAGGACCGACTCCGACGATTCGCTCGATTCGCTCGGGAAGGCAATCTATCGCGACTGGTTTTCACTCTGGACGAGGGGTGTCCGCCACGCGTCTGACGCTTCTTTCATGTTCTTACTTAGTGGGAATTGACACTTCTTCCGACGGGAGTTACACTCTGGATCAGGGGTGTGGTCTCGATCGTCCGGGCTGTCCAGAACGACAGTGTGCGATACACTCTTGATGAGGGGTGTCCATTCGTTCGAATAGCTCTCCGTGATCGACGCTTACACTCGGGATAGGCCCGATACTTCTGACGGATGATACGCGTCAGACAAAACATAAGAAGACGGTCAAAGGCAGATTTACACTCTGGTCGTGGTAGCCGAATTGTTAAGTAGCCTGCTTGCGCGGTGTCTCATATCGATGGCCGAGGAACCGTCACAACTCACTGATTTCAACGAACGATTCGAGGACCCCTCCGAGGATCCGCTATTCGACTTCGACGAGGAGGACCCCGACCGGGCCAACATCTTCGCTCGAAAGGAACTGCTGAAGGTGGGACACGTTCCCGAGAGTACCCGGATCGTCGGTCGCGACGACGAGATCAAAGCCGTCGCAGCGGCCCCGGCCGATCGTCCAGGGCGACCCTCCGAATAACGTGATGATCTACGGGAAGACGGGGACCGGGAAGTCCCTCGTCGCCCGTCACGTCACCGAGCGAGCTCGACGGGCGGCGATCTCGAACGACGTGGCTGTGGGAACGGTATACGTCGACTGCGCCCAACACAATACGCAAACCCGGGTGGCGAGGACCGTCACACGATCGCTCAACGAAACCGACGCGACCGACTTCGACATCCCGCGTGCCGGGATCGGGAGCGGGGAGTACTATGACTATCTCTGGGAGATTCTCGACACGGCGTACGAGTCGGTCATCATAATCCTCGACGAGGTCGACCGGCTGGACGACGACGACATCCTGATGCAGCTTTCCCGAGCGCGTGAGTCCGGAAAGGCTGACTGTCACCTCGGCGTCATCGCGGTGAGCAACAAGATCGAGTACCGCGATCGGCTGAACGAGCGGGTCAAGTCGAGCCTTCGCGAGGAGGAGTTCGTCTTCCAGCCTTACGACGCGAATCAGCTGCGGCAGATCATGAAGCACCGGCGGGACGCCTTCTACGACGATGTTCTCTCCGACGACGTGATTCCGCTGACCGCGGCCATCGCTGCACAGGAGCACGGGGACGCCAGAAAAGCGATCGAGATTCTCCGCCATGCCGGTGAGCTCGCTGAACGAGAGAACGTCGAGACGGTCACCAAAGAGCACGTCCGCGACGCGCAGGAGTGGGCGCAGATCGACCGGTTCGAGGAGTTGCTCCGCGGTTCGACGACTCAGGTGAAGTTCATCCTGTACTCACTCGCGCTGCTCTCCGAGGAGAACCCGAAAACGGAGGGTTTCTCGACGAGCCGGATCTTTGATCGGTACAAGGAGATGGCAGAGAAGATCGACGCGACCGTCCTCAGCGAACACCGGGTGTACGAGTTGCTGAAGGAACAGGCGTTCCTCGGAGTCGTCGAATCGACGCGCACCGGTGGTGGTCGTGGTCAGGGGAGTTACCTCGAACACCGACTCGTCCAGGACACCGAGATCGTGCTAAAATCGGTGCTTCGCGACAGCCGGCTTGAGGATCTAGCCTGAGGTTTCGAATCCCTGTCCGTTGATTTTTAGATGTTCCGTTCGGCAGCAGCTTTCTGCTCTGAGTTACCCCACAATCCAAACATAATTCTGACTTCGTGGGGTAACCACCTACTCCCGTAATGCGAGCTTGGAGAACTGGCAGTTGACTCGGTGTTTGCCGCGGCGAGAGACGAAACCAAACAAATAAGATGATATTCCCTATTTTATTAAACAATAAGGTACCTCAAAGCCCTTATAGGGGACGAGTAACGGCTTCGTGGCAGAGATACTGGCTGACTGTCCAGCAAACATTCAACTCCCACCCTTCAGGATTGACCTGCCCGGCCAGCACCGGGTAGGAGGCCCGCGCCTTTAAGCGCGGGAGGATGTCACTCGCAGCAGACCGTGTGGCGCCTCGTGGGCGAGGAACACGTCGACGTCGGTTAGTCTAGAGTTCGCTCTACGTCCTCCCGAACGAAATGCCGACGACGTTCGTCTTCGAGTTCTGAGCGCGGCTTGTCGAACTGAGTGGGCGCATAGTTTCCCGACAGCCCCGCGACTCGCAGTCCCTTGAGGTCGACGGCGTCACTCGCGAGGACGTGTACATTCCTCACGCCTTCTGGTTCCCTCCCCTCTCAGTGCCTCGATGACGTTTAGATCTTCGTCGTTGCCAGCAACGAACCACGTCGGGACCGGCAGCTCGTAGTACTGGAGGTCGCCTACCTGGAGGGCGCGATCCGCATCCGTTTCGCCGAAGGCCGCCAAGAGCGCCTCTCGTTTCGCTTTTTCGTCTGCGTGGGCGTCACCCAGGACGAGCATCGGATCCAGTATTCATCACGGTCGGATAACTCTCCTACGCGCGACCCGATCAGTGGTCGGTCAGGTGCCGCGTCGACGGGGTTCGTTCACCATTCCATCCCCCCGTTGATCCCGAGCACCTGTCCCGTCATATAGTCTGAGTGATCGCTGGCGAGAAACCGCACGACGCCGACGATGTCACGCGGATCGGCGAATCGATTCAGCGGGATGTTTTCCTTGATCTTCTCCCGGACCCTGTCGGGGACCTTCTCGAGCATATCGGTCTCGGTGAACCCCGGTGCGACACAGTTCGCTGTCGAGCCGTGCCTGGCGAGTTCCAGTGCGATAGTCCGAGTAAACGCGATGAGCCCGCCCTTCGAAGTCGCGTAGTTGGCCTGTCCGTAATTGCCCTGCTGGCCCACGACGCTTGAGATGTTGATCAGTCGACCGTGATCGGCCGATTTGACGTCATCATAGAACGTCTTCGTGCAGTTGAACGTCCCGTTGAGATTGACCTGCATGACCCGGTTCCAGTCCTCGTGGGTCATGTTCTCGAACTTATTATCGAGCGTGATCCCCGCGTTATTGACGAGGACGTCGACCGATCCGAGCGTCTCGTGAATCTCGTCGGCCATCCGTTCGACCTGTTGCGGATTGGCGACATCAGCGCCCACGCAGATCGCCGTGCGATCGTTCGCTTCTATCACGTCCGCGACCTCCCGGGCCCGGCCTTCGGAGGTATGGTAGTTCACTACGACGTCACCGCCACACCGGGCGAATTCGAGCGCGATTTCACGACCGATGCCACGGGACGACCCTGTAACGACACAGGTCCGACCGGAGAGGGCGATTGATCCAGTGGTTCCAAACGCTGTGACGTCTGCGCCATGCGTCTGACACCACCACGAACGGTGATAAACCGGGTAGGATATTCCCAGACGGTCGGAATTGCGATGTCCTCGGACTTGTTGCGTAGTTCACCAATCGGGCCGGGGAGCCGCTAAATCGTCTCGGCGCAATCCGGCTGCGTATTCGAGTCGACCAGATGATCCGTGACAGCGGGAGCAGTCTAGTGGTCTGTCACGATGTCCGCTGACAGCGGATGATGGGGCCGTCCCCCAGGAACCATCCCTTGGTTGCCGGAGGAAGGCCGGTCGCAGGTAATATCGCTCACCTGTCGTGTACATCACTCCGTCCGATCAGAAGGGTCCAGAACGCGTCCGTGGATATCGATCTCCCCGTTCCGGATGCGGGTGCTACTAATCCGCTCGTTATCTTCGACGACTACGAACGGTGGGATGTGAACCTCGAGTGGCGGGAGCCCAGCGTCCCGGCGTCGCCGGTTGAGTTCGTATACACGATGCTGGGCTTTCGTCTCCGGAGAGGCTACGAGCGCGCCCACGTCCTCGCGTGTCGCGGCAGGCCCGTCGAGGTCTTTCAGCCGGATCACCTCGTAGGAGGCCGTGTAGGCACCCTTCATACGATCGAGTTCGGTTTCGAGGTTCGAGCGACGCTTCTCGAAGGGCTCGATCAATTCGACGTGGGCAGGATCACTCCGGGTCTGCTTAGCCAGACCGGTTGGGGTGATGCCGATGATGACGTGACCGTCACCGTCTTGGCTTGCGGTCTGGAAGCCCTGTGCAGGAAGACGAGATGGCTGCTGTGAATCGGCGAGAACGTCCAACCGAGGATGGCGATACGTTCAGTCAGATCTATACCGAGATGGGTGCTCCCCGTCTTCATATATCAGTCGGGGATGCCCTGGTGGAAGAGATAGGGGTACTTCCGCCCTTCGATGCCGTGTCCAGTCAGTCACCATCGGGCGTCGTTTCTGCCCTGGGTTCCCCACCCTTGGATGGATGCCTGCGTCTTGCGCTCTTCGTGGTGAGCCTGTCGGAGACGGGCGGTCGTCGGCGTGCGGGGATTTAACCGAGTTGGGGGGAAAGGACCGCTCGTCGAGCACGAACGACACCGAGTACGGGTACATCACGCCGGAGAATCTGGCGCTCTTCACCGACCTCTACGAGCTGAAAATGATGCAGGCGTACCATAACCAGGAGCACGATCCGGAGGCGACGTTCGACCTCTTCTTCAGGGATCTGCCGCCGGACAGGGGCTATATGATCGCGGCGGGGCTGGAACAGGCGATCCACTATATCGAGACGCTGTCGTTCACCGATCGGGCGATCGACTACCTGAGCGACGAGGGGTTCGACGAAGCGTTCCTCTCGCATCTGGAGACGTTAGAGTTTACAGGGGAGGTGCGGGTGCTTCCGGAAGGAACGGCCGTCTTCCCGAACGAACCGCTGCTGGAGGTGACCGCCCCGATCCTGCAGGGACAGCTGCTGGAGACCATCGTCGGGATCGACCGAATCCGACCGAGCGATTCCCGGGAGACGAGGATATTCTTGTAGTCACCCACGTGTCCAGTTAGCGGTAGTGAGTGTTCCCGCAGGACGAGAACTCTGAACCGAAGGCATTGGTGACCCTTGACTGGGGCCGCTTGAGGTGCACGGAAATCAGCGAGGATCGCGATCGTGACTCGCCGAGAACTAGCCGATTCACAGAGGGCCGATCAGCCGCCCATCAAAACCTCCGGGAGGATCGATTTCGATTCCCACCCGACGGTACTCGTGGCGAGGCTTTTGTCGCTCTCTTTCTGCATCCCAGTATGGACATCGAACAGCCATCCCGACGTACGGTCGTCACGCTGGTCGCCGTCGCCGTCGTGTCCGTGGTTCTCGACCTCGTGTTCGGGGCGTTCAGGATCCGCCGGACGGACGGCGAGGACGGTCGTCGAGTCATCGAGTCCGTTCCGTTGCCCGCGCCTGCCGAGGAGAGTGACGTCTCGGTCGAGGAGGCGATTGCTGACCGCCGCTCCCGGCGCGAGTACGGCGAGCGCGCACTCGAGCGCCGTGAACTCGGACAGTTACTCTGGGCGGCACAGGGCGTGACGGAACAGTCGACCGGCTTCCGGGCGGCGCCTGCGCCGGCGCCCTCTACCCGCTCGAACTGTACGTCGCTGTCGGAACGCCCGGCGTCGAAGGGCTCGAATCCGGCGTCTACCGCTACCAACCAAGGAGCCACGAACTCGCCCGTGTCAGCTCCGGAGACGTCCAATCGGAGTTACAGCGGGCCGCAGTCGATCAGGCCTTCGTCGAGGCGGCGGCCGTCGATATCATCGTGTGTGCGGTCGACGATCGGACGACGGGGAAGTACGGTGAGCGGGGGCGACAGCGGTACGTCCCGATGGAGGCCGGTCACGCGGGCGAGAACCTCTATCTGCAGGCCGAGGCGCTGGGGCTGGCGACCGTCTCGGTCGGTGCCTTCCACGATAGCCAGGTGCGAGACCTCGTGGGTGCCCCGGCGAACGAACGGCCGCTGTACGTGTTTCCAGTCGGAGGGCGAGCCCAATGATCGAAGTCGTCTTCAGCCATTGGGGTCTCGCGACCACGACCCTCGCGCACGCAGTCCTGACGCTCGTGACCGGGGTCGTCTTGCTGGCGGAACGGTACTGCTACCTGCCACGGGGCCGCTGGCGGCCGGTCCTGCGGGTGGCTCACACGGCGTTCGGGGTGCTGCTGGTCATCTACCTCGTCGCCACGTATCTGGTCGTCCCTATTTGAGTCCCCCAGGCCCGGCCCAGAGCATCCCCCGGACCGTGAGGCAGAATAGCATAGGAGTCCCGACGCCGAGCGCCACCACCAGCGACGAGTTGTCGAGGAGGTTGCCGTCCCGATGTGTCTCGGTGAACACGATGTTACTCACGGGCGGGACGGGCCCGCCAGGAGTGTATCGTTGGTTCCCAACGCCACAATCACTCGACGCGCGAACTACGTTCTACGCTCATCTCCTGCCTCCAGCTCGGAAGGCGAACCTCGAGTGGGCTTGGCGATACCTCAGCAGTACGGTCGAGGCTCGATCTCGACGGTGTGAGTTCGATCCGAAGGAACGGTTCCGCTCGTGATCCCCGGCCTCTCACCGAGTTCCGTTCGGCGGTTCGACGAGCCGGACCTCCTGGGTGCAGCTGTCACCGCATCTCATCAAGTGGGACGAACGACCCTTCGTGGGCCGCGATCCACTCGGAGTGCAGCATTCGCTCACTCTTCGGGAGCGGCGAGATCGTACATGTCTGCACGTCATCGCCCCGCTCCGTGATATCGGCCGTGAACAGCTCTCGTCGATCGGACCAGGGCAGGTCTCCGTCGTCGGCTCTCGTTGGCGGGGTACTCACTCTTATCACCCGTGTCGTGTCACACTGGCGTGCTACACGGGCGTATGCCCCACGTCGATTTAGGTACCATCGTTGTTCCAAGAAATTGGGACTGGACAACCGGAGAGAATCAACGTCGCTCTCAGCCACGAACGAGCCCATGCTGCCGAATCGATCCCTTCCCGCCCGTCACCGCTGGTCGGTCCGACGGTGACACGGGACACTCGATGCCGAACGGGTCGGTTCAAACGTTGCGCCCCAGGAGGCAGTTGGCTACTCCTCGAGCATCCAGCCGAAGCGCCGCTCCCAGAACGTCTCGTCCGGGGGCTTCTTCGTGCGCCCTTGGGTCTTCTTGTCGCGAATCTGCCGCTCGAGGACGTCCCGCGCCTCGTTGAGCGCATGGCTCGCGCCGTACCCCTCCCCCGATGCGACGTAGAGCCCCTGGTCGGTGTGCAGGCGGATACGGGCGAGCAGCAGTGGCGTCCCCCGATGCTTCTCATCGTGCTCGTGGAGGTGGACCTTCGCGTCGAGAACGTTCATCCCGTGGTCCCGATCGTCGAACTTCTCGACCATCGCAACGACCTCCTCGTACTGCACGTCGTCGAGCAGATCCGCGCCGTAGACCTGGACAGCCCGGTTGCCGCCGGCCTCCCAGGTGAGCGCGTCGATGACATCCGTCTTTGTGACGATTCCGTAGGGGTGGCCGTCCTCGGTTACGACCAGGGAGGATCCCTCGATGGCGAACATCTCTTCGACGGCGTCTTGGAGCGTCGCGTCGGGTCTGATCGTCCGCACCGGCGAGACCATGACGTCCCTGACCGGGAGGTCGAGCACCCGTGCGAGCTCCCCTTCGCGTGCCCCGAACCCGCCACCGCGCGTCCGACCGCTGCTTGCGGAGACGTTCCCGCCGAACGAGTCCGTCCCGCCCGCGTCGCCGCCCTTGCTCTGCTCCGCCGGACGGATCGTGAGATCGGTCACGTTGTAGAGACTCAGGATACCGACCACTGTGTCGTTCTCAACGACTGGGAGGTGCGTGATCCGGTGCTCCCGGAAGACGTGGAGCGCCTCGCCGAACGTCGAGTCCGGATCGACCGTGACGAGGTCAGCGGTGTACGCGTTGGCCACGGTCGCCGCATCGAGGAACGGCTGGACTGCCTGTAAGATCGCATCAATCGTGACCACCCCCACCAGATCGCGCCCCTCGAACACGGGGAGGATCTGCGAGTCGCTGTCGATCATGAGCTGTGCGACCTTGCGAACGTCCTCATCGGGCGTGAGCCTAGGGACGTGCCAGACCAGCGATCCGAGCTTCTCGTGGGGCTGGTGGTGTGAGGTGGCGAGTTGTCGCCGCGTGACGACTCCCTCGAACTCGTCGCCGTGCACCACCACACCCTTGAGGGTGGGGTCGTCAAACGCACCGACGAGTTTCGACACGGGCGTCTCCGGGTCGAACTGAACGTACTCCTCCGAGACGATATCAGTGATGTCCATGGTTGGGGGTGTATTCAGCTGGGGCAGTCGTTCGGTCACGTCCGTCCGACTGGGTGACTTCCAAGCGGACCTTCGCGAGATACCTGCAAGTACTCGCCGGTGGTTCTCGTCGTCTGGAAATCCACAGACGATCCGCCCAGTACGGCGACCGGTGACGTGGCAGATCATTGCCCTCATGATAGCCGGGGGCAGTAGAGCCGAGAGCGGTTCTACGGGTCCCAAATCGAGGTATGGAGTCCGGCATCCTGGCATGGCAAGAGAATCTATCGGACCACGGTGACCGGGATGTCGGCGTGCAGAACCACACCGAAGGCGACGCTCCCGAGGAGCAGTTGCGGGACGTTCGACATCCCTCTACCGCCGATGACGATCTGGTCGATCCCGCGTTCGTCGACGTAGTCGAGGACTTCGCGGACTGGATGTCCGATCAGGACCTCCGTCTCGATCTGGACGCCGGCCTCCTCGGCAGCCGTCTCGGCGTCCTCGAGGAGTTCTTCAGCCCGTTCCGTGGCCCGTCGTCGTAACTCCTCGCGTCCGACGAGGAGCTCTCCATAGGGGGCCCCCAGGTGAGCACGGTCGATGACGTGCAACGCCGTGATGTCTGCATCGGGAAACGACTCGATGGCGTACTCGAGCGCATCGAGGGACGTATCGGAGCCGTCATAGGGGACCAGGATGTCCGTCATCGGTCACGGACCCCCCCGCATTCTGGAAGGGATGGTGTCCAGTCGACCCGTCATTCTGCTCCCGTGTCAAGGTACGTCATCGCCTCCTCGTCGGAGACCTGCTCGAACCGTTCATAGAACTGGCCGACGCCCATGAAGCTCTCCGGCGTTTCAAGGCAGACGACCTCATCAGCCATCTCCTCCAGTTCGTGGATGGTCTCCGGCGGGCCGACGGGCACCGCGAGCACGATCCGATCGACGCTGGCGTTGCGAAGCCGAAGCAGACATGCCTTGATTGTTGAGCCCGTCGCAACGCCATCGTCGACGACAACCGCGGTCCTGCCGGACAGGTCGGGCTCGGCCCGGTCGCCCCGGTACCGCTCGGCCTTCTGGCGAGCGTTAGCCGCTTCCTCCTCGCGCTTGCGCTCGAAGTACATCTCGTCGCCGCCCGTTCCACGGAAGGTCTCCTCATTGCGCCAGACGCTCCCGTCGCTCGCGACGGCGCCGATGGCGTACTCCGGGTTTCCCGGCGCACCGATCTTCGTCGCGACGACGATGTCCAGCGGGACATCGAGCGCGTCCGCGACGGCCCGCCCGAGCGGAAGGCCGCCCCTGGGAATGGCGAGGACAATATCCGCGTCGATCTCCCGCTCGCGGAGTGTCTCTCCGAGCAGTTCTCCCGCTTCCGTTCGATCCCTGAATCGACGAGGTCTCGGCATCGTTCTCTGAAGAGAGCTGACTCACACCAATGTAGTACACGGCTGTTCCTGTGAGATGGGAAGGACCGTGTCTGTGAACCTGCTGGGAGTGTCGGTTCGGGCATGCCCCGGAGTTCAGAGGACCTGGTATCAATCCCGGTCGATGACGTCGAACTCGAGGGAATGCTCGAGATTCCGGATGGTACGTCGGGACTGGTCGTTTTCGCTCATGGGAGCGGTTCCAGCCGGAAGAGCCCGCGAAACAACTACGTCGCAGAGGTCATCCGCGAGCGAGGCCTCGGGACGCTGCTGTTCGATCTCCTGACCGAGGAGGAGGAACGGGCCCGCGAGAACCGCTTCGATATCGAGTTACTGACCGACCGACTCGTCGCAGTCACCGAGTGGCTTCGAGGGCACGGGGCGACCCGCGAGCTGTCTGTAGGATACTTCGGGTCGAGCACGGGTGCCGCCTCGGCGCTCCGGGCAGCGGCCCGGCGCGAGGACGTCGACGCGGTCGTCTCGCGCGGTGGTCGCGTCGACCTGGCCTCGGCGGTGCTCGAGGAGGTCCAGGCACCGACGCTGTTCGTCGTCGGGGAGGACGACACGCAGGTCCTCGAACTCAATCGCGAGGCCTACGACGAACTCCCCGGCGAGCGGGACCTTCACGTGGTGCCCGGCGCGGGTCACCTCTTCGAGGGCGAGGGCGAACTCGAAGAGGTCGCCGACGTCGCCGCCGACTGGTTCGCCGAGCACCTCCGATGACGGTCTCCCGTCACTATCCCCTCGTCGATCCGACTGTCGCTCCTCGCATGTCCGATCCGATACTACTCGGGCGTGCAGCTACGACCATCCCACCCTTCCGACGATCCGCGCCCTCGGGGAGACGGTGGGTCGGAAGCAACGACGTGTCGAGACGGCCGGTCGGCCGGCGCTCGAACGGGGTCGACGTCAGGGAGTCCCATCGGGAGATCCGTCGCCGCACGGAACCGTTCCGTGTATGGATTCGGGGCCATCCTGTACCGGCTGTTCGGGGACGAGCTAGTCGTGACGCCACGGGCCCAGGGGTGTGGTCCTGATGGATTTCGTCGTTACGCCGACGGCCGAACACTTCGATATCGACGCACACCGACTCGGGGAGCATTCACAGGACGAGACTCGCACCTTCCCCGATGGCGAAGTTTACGTTCAGTTGGAGGCGCTCGCTTCGATCGACCGTGCCACGGTGATCCACTCGGGACAGCCACACCCGAATCGCGGACTGGCATACCTCTACGGCGTGCTCGACCTGCTCCGGACGAACGGCTGTACGATCACGCTCGTGTTCACGTACGTCCCGTACTGTCGACAGGATTCGGAGTTCTACGCCGGAACGCTGAACTACGCTCGATCGCTCCTCCGTATGGTAACCGACTGCTACGGGGTGGATCGTATCTATGCCGTCGATCCGCATTTCAGTCACCAGGAGTGGATCCGAGACTTCCCCGTAGAGCGGCTCGAGGCGTATCCGCTGATCCACGAACGGGTCGAAATGGAAGACTACGTGGTGGTCGGGCCGGATCTCGGCGCAGTCGAGCGGTTCGACATCCCGGGCTTCGAAAAGACCCGGACAGGCGCACGCGACGTCGAACTGGCGGGCGAGTTCGATGTCGGGGGGCAGAACGTGCTGGTGTTCGATGACCTCATTGCCACTGGGGGGACGATGGTGAGCGCCTTCGAGCGGTTGAAAGATCAGGACGCGGCCACCGTCCAGGCTGCCGCGATCCACGGCGTCCTAGAAGACGGCGTCGAGCGTGTTCGGGAGACCGACGACACACTCTATCTGACGAATACGATCGCGAGGGAAGCAGCCGACATCGGCGCCGAACCATTGATCGAGAACACGGTTCCTGGGTGAACGGCTGTCTCTCCGACGATCGGGTATCGATCGCGGTACTTGGAGCCCGCGCGTCGAATACAGGCTGCTCGCAGTCCCCCTCTCCATCCGACCCCCGTCCCGTAGTCCGGAACAGTTCCATGATCGCGCCGTGTATTCGCCGTGTAGTGTAGACGAATATACCGCGCAAGCCGGGCGTTCAGCGGATGAACTCGCTTACGATACCACCCGCGATGGCCAAAGTGATTGCACCGGCGATAAAGGGCGCTCCCGGAGCGAATCCCGCGACTACGACGAGGTACACGCTAATGGCGCTCACGGTGCCGACCGCGATCGAGACGCGGATGGCGAGCGACTGGATACCTCCTGACCGAGTTCCCGTCGCATTTCGACCGAGGGATATGCCACCGAGAACGCCGAAGAGGAGGGCGCCGATCGAAACGACAGCGGCAGGAACAGATTCCCGATCCGGAAAAGTGGCTCGATACCAGTACTAGGGGGTGGATAGGCGATTACAACAGCGATGAATGCGACGACGACCAGTGCTTCACCGAGTCGATCCATGTCGGCTACAATTCCCTCGTTTGCCCCTACTGAAAAGTACCTTCTGGATATACCGGGTTACCAGCATCGACGCCGGTTCCATTGAGTCGGTGATCTCGGCTCGATATCCCGGATCACACACTCGATACCAGGTGGGTGGACAGGGATCAGGATCGCGAGCGAACGGGGATGCCTCGAGAATACGGGGGTCCGGTACGATTCGAACATCACGAACAAGAGGTATATAGCGCAGGAGGAGTACAGAACCGTGTGCGATGGGTAGCGACGACACGTCGCCGACGACTTCCACGGGATCTCGGTGCAATTGTAAGATCGGCAAGGCGATCGAGCGGTTCGGCCTGACCGAACTGAACGGCGACCTGATCGACGCGTGGACGGGGGCGGCGGACGGAGCGAGCCTGCGGGACCTCGAACGCGAGATCAATCGGCGCGTGCTCTCGGCCGCACTTCGAGCGGCGGCCGTCGACCCGCCCGAGGGCAGTGTGGAAGCGACCTACCGCGTGCTTACCGAAGACGACAGCGGTGGGGGCCGCGTGGCGATCCGGAACCGACTCGACCGACAGGGAGTCGATATCGACGCTGTCGAGAACGCCTTCGTCTCCCACCAGACGGTCCATAACCACTTGCGGAGGTGTCTCGACGTCAGTCATAATTCCGAGTCCCCGACTCCCGAGGAACGGCTCGACACGGGCCGCCAGACCGTGACAGCCCTCCGCTCTCGGCTCGAGGCCGTGACGGAGACCGTCGTCGACCAGTTACGACGCGCGGACGTGCTCTCGCTCCCGCCGTTCGATGTCTACGTCGATGTCAACGTCGCCTGCCGCGAGTGTGGACGGTATCACTCGATCGAAGAGTTGCTTTCGACTCGTGGGTGTGCCTGTCGCGACGATGACTGACGGGCGGGGAACCGGCCTGTTTTGAGACGGTCGTGACGTATATAGCGTTTCACACCGACCTTCGAGTTCGTATGTCGGAGATGTCGTCGCCGGAGGTGACGAACGCATCGGCGGAGGTCGATGTCGTTAATATCGGAGGGATCATTGACACGTCGGTCTCCCTCCGACCGGGTGTGAACGTGCTGACCGGTCGGAACGCGACTAACCGGACGTCGTTCCTTCGAGCACTGATGGCGGCACTCGGCAGCGACAGAGTGTCGCTCAAGAGTGACACCGAACAGGGGTCAGTCAAACTCACGCTCGGCGACCAGACCTATACCCGGACGCTACGGCGCGACGGGTCGGGGTCACGTATCCAGCTCGACGGCGATCCCTACCTCGAGGAGTCCACAGCCGCGAACCTGTTCGCCTTCCTCCTCGAGGACAACGAAGCACGGCAAAGCGTCGTCCGGGCGGATGGGCTCCGTGAGGTCATGATGGAGCCGGTCGACGTCGAATCGATCCGAGCCGAGATCGAACGGCTGGAGGCGAAGAAACGCGACCTCGAAACCCGGCTGGACGATCTCGAAGGCGCCCGCGACCGACTCGTCGAGCTGCGATCCCGACGTGCGGAACTGGAAGACGAGCTCGAGGAGAAGCGGGCCGAGCTGGATGACATCGAAGCGACCATCGAGGCGGCCGACACGAGCGTCGAGGAGACGCGTAAAGAGCAGAAGACGTTCGAATCGACGTTGGGTGCCCTCCGGGATGCCCGTTCGACACTCGAGGACATTCGGTTCAAGATAGAATCCGAACGGGAGAGCCTCACGTCGACCCGAGACTCGATCGAGGCGGCCCGCGAGGAACTGGACGAACTCGACGAGGTAGAGTCGGAGATCGCGGTCGTAGAGGAGCGGATAGAGGCGCTAACCGACCGGAAACGCGAACTCGATTCGACCGTCAACGGACTTCAGAACCTCATTCGGTTCAACGAGGAGGTGCTCGACGGCGAGAACGACCTCCGGGAAACGCTCCGGTCGATCGAGGACGGTCCCGCCGATGATGGTGACACCGGCTCGATTACCGACCAACTCGTCGCGGACGAACGGGTCTGCTGGACCTGCGGGACCGAGGTCGAACGGAACCGCATCGAGTCGATGCTCGACCGATTGCGGTCGACGAGCCGAGAGAAACAGCAGGAACGGAGTGACCTCACCTCGGACCTCGACGAGCTTCGTACACGCCGACGAGAACTGGTGTCGCAGCGCGATCGTCGACAGGAACTCAAGGAGCGTATCGAACGCCTCGAAGAGGAGGCCGACGAACGTGAAGGTCGTCTCGAGCGGTTGACCGAGGAACACGAGACCGCCGAGCGCCGAGTGAGGAAGTTAGAGTCCCGCGCGGACGAACTTCGGACTGACGATGACGACGAGCTGCTCGAACTGCACAGTGAAGCCAATGAAATCGAGTTCGAGATCGGTCGGTTGAGTACTCAACTGGAGGAGATAAGCGATGAGATCGAAGATATCGAGTCACAGTTGATACAAGAATCGGAACTCGAGAACCGGCGTCAGGATATCCAAGCCGAACTCGAAGAACTCCGGACAAAGGTCGACAAGATGGAGCGAGACGCGGTCTCGCAGTTCAACGACCACATGGAGACACTCCTCGAGATCCTCGAGTACAATGATCTTGAGCGCGTCTGGATCGAGCGCCGGAACAGCGAGAGGAGCAAGAGCCGCCGATCGACGTCAGACAGTCGATTTGACCTCCACGTCGTACGGAAGGGCGAATCGGGAGCGGCGTATGAAGACACCGTCGACCATCTGTCGGAGAGTGAACGAGAGGTAGTTGGGTTAGTTTTCGCGCTCGCGGGCTACCTTGTCCACGAGGTCAACGAGGAACTCCCGTTCGTACTCCTGGATTCGCTGGAATCGATTGACGCGAACCGCTTGGATGCGCTCATCGGATACTTCAGCGGGTATGCGGACTACCTAGTGGTCGCCCTCCTCCCGGAAGACGCGTCCGAAATCACCATCGAGCACCACCGAGTGACCGACATCTGACCCGGCTATTCTACCGGCGGGATCCATTCGAACGGAGCTCGCGCATCGGTACTGCTTCGGAGTCGGCGCCAACCCGTATCAAGCCAGGGAAACGCCGGTCTGAATCGGATCGGATCTCCCGGGGCCGGTTCCGTTCGTTTTGAGTGGCAAACCCCTGCTCCGTACGGTTGCTGAAGAAGAGCGTACAGTCGCTCGCTCCGGGGAACACGAGATGATCCTCCCGTCCGGCCACATGTGGTCAAGAGGGCATCGGCCACCTCGCACGAACTGGTCATGAAGGCCAGTTCGTTCGACGGAGCGGAGCACCGACAGTCGACGGACATTTGCGCAGGAATCGGTCTGTCTAACGGTAGGTGTGACCCGACGTTCGACTCTTCTGCTGACGTTTACGTTGAGTTGGGATGCCACGAATCCGGATCGACCACCCCGTGAAATACAACCATTATTAGGTAATTTTTCGGATGTGATGTATCGGAGTTTGACGGCACTAGTTCCGTCAATCACTGGATCACCTCCAGTGAATCTGTATCCCGAGTTCCCTGCAACTGGGATAGTCGAATGGGATAACTGTACGACGGTTTAGTCGAGAGGAAGTGACCTCGGTTGGGGAGAGACCACTTCTCGGATGCGTCTGCGACCTCTAACAGCTCTTGGTATCGGTTGCGGATAGTCACGACACTGACCGCCTTCTGTGAGGGCTTTTCGCCGGTGAGTTGCCCGGCGGCGTAGATCGCTGCTGCGGCCAGCCCGACCGGGCTCTTCCCGTTGAACACGCCCGTCCCTTTCGCCTCGTGGAGGAGTTCGCGGGCGTGATAGCGGGTTTCGTCTCCCACTTCAGATCGTCGACGATTCGGTCGACGAACCGGAGCGGGTCCGCGGGCTCGACCGCGAGCCCGATCTCCCGGTTGATATACCGGTAGGTACGTTTGAACTCCATCTCACCGATGCGGCTGACGGTAGCGACTTCGTCGATGCTGCGCGGTCGGTTCATTTGCCGGGCCGCGGCGTAGATCGCGGCGGTCGCGACGCCCTCGATCGATCGACCCGGCAGGAGGTCCTCGTCGAGCTCGCGTCGGTAGATGACCGAAGCGGTCTCGCGCACGTCCTTCGGGAGCCCGAGGGCACTACCCATCCGTTCGATCTCCGCGAGGGCCTGCTTGAGGTTGCGCTCCTTGTGGTCGCGTGTGCGGAAGCGTTCGTCCCACGTCCGAAGTCGCTGCATCTTCCGGCGGTGCCGCGAACTAAGCGCGTTTCCGTGGGCGTCCTTGTCCTGCCAGTCGATTACGCTCGAGAGCCCTTTGTCGTGCATGAGATTCGTCGTCGGGGCCCCGACGCGGCTCTTCTCGTCTCTCTCCTCCGGGGTGAACGCGCGCCACTCCGGGCTGGGATCGACCTCGGCCTCGTCGACGACCAGCCCACACTGGGCGCAGACCGTCTCGGTGCGGTCGGCGTTGGACTCTAGCTGTCCGCCACACTCGGGACACGTCGACGCTCGACTCGAAACCCGCGAATCTTCGGTCGATTCCGTATCCAGTGACTCGTTACTGTATGCTCGAAGTGTGGTCTCACTCATTGGGATACCAGTTTGGGAAAGGGGACCTGGAGCTTCCCCACCCTAATACTAACGTAAGATAAGTACTATAAATGTATAACTCTTACTCACAAGAGCCTCCGGCGATCCTGGAAACAGCAAAGAGCCCGTGGAATACCGGAGTCAAGCTGTTGTGGGCGGAACTCTTTCACAACCGGGCGACTCATCGACGTGGAGGCTCGAGTCGATTCCCCTTTATAACTCTATCGTCAAACTTCATGGGATGGCGGTAACCGTACGACCCGAGTCAACAGCCGGAGATAGGGTCCCGTGACTCCCCATGCCGGAATGCAAGAACTGCGGTTCGTTCGTCACGCCCGGATTCGCCCGGGTGTTCGGTGACAATCGAAACGAGGTTCACGGGTGCAAGAACTGCCTGAAGATGGCCGAGATACGGGACGGGGGCACGGCTTAGTTCGGGCCGTCATTCGCTATTCGCGATACGTGCGCCCGAACACGACAGAAGCCAATTCGTCCGGTCAGATAGTCCTCGGTCCGGCAGGTAAACGGGAGGTGTCCGAGGTAACGTGGTGCGAGTCGCCGATGTCATATCAGTACAGTTGATACCCGACGATGCGGACTCTCGAGCAGATGGGTTCACGGAAACCGCAGACGAGAGCGACTCTCGTTAGTTTCGTCCTCGCGATCGTTCTCCTCTCTGCGCTTCTCTATATCGTCGGCGTGGCGGATATACTCGCGGTTCTGGGCGCAGTCGATCCCGTGGTGGTCGGTGTCCTCTCGGGCGTCGTCCTGTGCTGGATCGGCGTGTGGAGCGGATCGTTACGCATCGTCCTCCGAGTCCTCGATCTACCCGACCCGCCCGTTCGGACGTTCCTCGCATATACCAGCATGATGTTCTGGGACAACATTACACCCTTTTCGACGGTCGCTGCGGACCCTATCGCTGCGGGGATACTCGCCGAGACGTTCGATGTGGAGTACGAACGAAGCCTCGCTATCGTCATCACGGTCGATTTCCTCAATTTCGTCCCAGCACCCCTTTTTGCCATCGTTGGCCTCCTCTACGTCGTGGCGACCGCCGCCGCGGGGGATATCATTGGGACTATTATGATCCCCCTCATTGCGGGCTTGGTGCTCCTGACGCTTGTCAGTTACCTCTCCTGGCAACATCGACAGCTGCTCGGCAGCGCGGTCGTCACAGCGATCGCAAGGACGACACGGATGCTCGGGCGGATCGTCCCGGGTATCGAAGCCCAGGAGCGACACGAGCTCCAGTGGCGCATGGATACGCTTCTCGAGCAACTAGAAACGGTCGCGACTCATCGACGAGCACTCGTGCTCGTCCTCCTGCTCGCGGTTACCGGGTGGGCGTTCCTGTCGCTCGCCCTCTGGCTTTCGCTCTACGCTGTCGGCGTGGTTATTCCGCCCGGTGTCACTCTCTTCGCCGTCCCCCTGGTGACCGTCGTCGAACTCGTCCCCTCCCCGGCGGTGTCGGTGGACTGGAACCTCTACTCGTGCTGCTCCTTGCGTCAACAACGGGCGGTTCACTCGCAGCCGTGACGGCGGGCGTTCTCGTGTTTCGACTCGGCACACACTGGGTTCCAATCGTCCTCGGTGGAACCGCGCTCCCCGTTCTCCTGGCTCGTTGATCGACGGCCTACCTTGACGGGAAGGGCGACTCCGACGTCGCTGGGATGGCACCTCGGCCCGGCCTGGGTCGTGTCGATCACACGAAGCCCATGCTCGATGGCGCCCTCTCACTTTTCGAGCATGTCTTCGGGCCCATCCCCTTCGACCTTCTCGATCGATTCGAGGACCCGTTCGATATCCTCTTCGGCTGCCTGTCCGGCCTGTTCGCCAGCACCTTCTTCGATGCGAGTCTGTTCGACGGTCTTCTCGCTCACTTCCTCACCAAGTGCTTCGTGAGCTTTCGGCCGCCAGTCGTCACACTCGGCGAGTGCGTCCGCATCGATGTCGCTCTCTCGCAACGCTCGGGCGATCCGCTCACCGTGAGCGACGACCTCATCCCATCATCCGTGGACAAGAAAGCCGGAGACGCGTTCTTCCATAACGGACGGTCATCTCGAACGGTGACTCACTCCGAGTATCCTTCCTGGAGGAATTCCCCTTCCGTCTCGTAGATGGAAACTAACTCCGTGATGAACTCCTCGTGGAACCAGTGGTCCTCCTCACTGTATCCCTCGAGAACAGCCCCGTTGGCCTCGATGATCCCCCTGATAATGTCGAGTTTGCCGAGGATCCACTCGATGCGATAGAGCTGCTGGACGGTGTCCGGCGCTTCGCCCTCGAACTCGTCGAGGGTCGAGACCGACGATATCTTATCGCTTTCTCGGAGCGTTTCGGTTAGCGCCTCGAGCGCGGTCGGCGATCCCGTGACCCAGACGTATGGTGGCCCGGCTCTGCGTTGGGACGATCCGCTCGAGTTCAGCAGAGAGTCCGTTGCCACCAGCAATGTAGCTCCCGAGTTCGAAGCGCTCCGTCGAGATCGTAAACTCGACCAGTATAGTCACACCCAGGAATCTCCTCGGGGCGATTCTTCGGACGACATTGCGGTGTTCGAATACCGGAAACCGTCGGCGAATAAACCGGTCGCCCGAGCTCCGGCGGAGTTCCGACCCGGATTCGCTATCCAGGATGGGGATGGACGAGAGACCCGACTGGCCCCTCGCTTTCAGGCGTGACTGATTGGAGAACTTCGGACTGTACCTGGCCACCTCAAGCCCCGTTCGGATGAGCAGGAGAAGGAGAACGCGTGGCTAACTGACTTCCAGCCCGGCGACGCCCTCCGGGATGGCACCCGAATCGCCACGACGTGCTGTAGTCTCTTTCCCACACCGCAGGAATAGGCGCGATGATTGATGCTACCGTCGCGGGAAGGGTCGAATGGCATGGATTTCGACGAGTTCACAGGGACGGTCCAGCACCGACTCGAACTGCCGGCTACCGGCGAGACGATGCGGGCGATTCGGGCGACGCTGATGACACTGGGACAGCGGATCCAGGACGGAAACGCCGAAGACCTCGCCGCCTCGCTCCCGATGGAGATTAAGTGGTACCTGACCGGCGCGGTTCACGAGCACGGCCAGCGGTTCGACTGGTCGGAGTTCGTAACACGGGTCGCCGAGATCGAGCACGTAGACAGGTCGGATGCCGCGTATCACGCCCAGGTCATCATCGACCTCGTGAGGACGCTGGTCCCGCCGTCGGACTTCCAGCAGCTCCGGGACCAACTCCCGGAGAGCGAAGACGACGAGAACTGGCGGAAACTGTTCGAGGTCGTCGACGCCGGTGGCTGGGGCGACGCTCAGGAGGCACAGACCGGTGGCGGGCCACAGACTGAGGGATAGAGACGACGGGGCAGCCCTCAGAGTGACCCCCAGCGCTGTACGTCGAACCTGCAGCGGTCGTCGACGGCGACTAAGGACGAAACGATAAACCCCACTCAACGGGCACCGTACGTCACAATAGGTGGGATGGCAGAGTGGACGAATGTGCCTGCCTGGAAAGCAGGTGGCCGAGAGGCCTCGTGGGTTCGAATCCCACTCCCACCGTTCTCCGAGGAGTGAAATACGACCAGCAAACGATCGACATTTTGACCGAGCCACCCTGTACAACGCACACGAGCAAAGGGAGCGACCGTCTCTCGGCCGGCCCAGAATCCTGTCGATATCGCCACGACTACTCTTACGAAACGCGATACTCACATTTCGGGACGCGTATACCGAGGTCGTATCCACGAGCTCCGATCACGACGCTGTCGGCAATGCTCCGAGTCTTGCCAATCTGCCGACCTCGGACTGATGAAGTCGTTGTCCCCGCCTGGAATCCTTGGTACCGGATTCTTTCATCACGTCACGGAGACGGCGTACGTACCGGTCTTTTAGCCTTGCTGAGAGGTTCAGTCGAATCCCGCACGAACCCCGCTAGTGAATCAGGATTCCCGCCGTTCGGACGGCCGACCCGGGGTACGCGGGCGAGTAATAACAGACCGAACGGCTGCCACACACAGGGATTCTTCTCCTCAACTGGGATCCATCTTACGAGCTTTTGTTTATGACGCACCATGATGTGTACTGGTGGAGACATCATGGATAAGAACGTTGGCGGTTACGATCGAATCGGGCGGTTCGTGGTCGGTGCAGTATTCCTCGTGGCGGGAATCGCTGGCTACGCCGGTATGTTGCGAGTCGCTGTAGGACCCGTCCCACAGGCTCTTCTGGCGTTGATGCTCGTCCTGATCGGAGCGATTTTGCTCGCGACTGGATACATCCAGAAGTGCCCGATCAACAGCGTGCTGGGGATGAACACCTACGAGTCCCGCAGTCGCTGACCCGGGCCCAACTACCATCTGTTTGATCCGCTCTCCATGTACTAAGCGCGACTTTCACATATCCGCAGGATGCCCGTTTCCAGTGGTATCACGTCAGGGTTGTCGCTCATCGGGAGGACCGGATCCGATGCCCATCGATTGGGTGGCCGAACCACGACTCGGGACTGACGGGCGAGCTCTTGTCAAGAAAGAGTAAACACCGAGTGTCCGCTTTCACCGTGCCCGAAATCACGGCTCCCGGGCGTCGTTGAGCTCGCGATCGGACGTCGCGATGACGAGGTCGTCCGCGTTGTAGACGACCTCCGTCCCTTCCTGGAGGTCGCGGACGGTTACCTCGGTCCCGTCGGTGGTCCACTCCGCTCGGAGACCGTCTCGTTCGACCGCGTCGAAATCTGTCTCCGAGAGGGCGTGCGCGAGTCGATCGAACGCGTCGTTTCCAAGTGGCATTTATTACTGGCTCGGACGCGGCCTCCGAAGTTAATACCCTCGGAGTGACACTCCGGGGATATGGTGCTCCCCTGACGTTCGGTGGGCTGGTCACGTCGGCGCTCGGTGACCTCCTCACACGCCTGTTCGATGCCGCGCAGGCGGCCGGCCTCTTCACCGGGATCCTCTTGGTAGTGTACCTCCCTGGACGGCTGCTGGTTGTCCCGGCGCTCCAGCGACTGGAACCGGTCGTGCCGATCTCCGAGACGGTCACCCATCCGTTCATCAAGATCACGAACGCCGCCTTCGCGTTGTTCTCCCTCTACCTGGCGGTTCCGTTGTCGGGACTGGCCACGACGCCGACGACGATCACGGCCCTCTCGGCAGCAGCGACCCTCGCTATCGGCTTCGCCTCCCGGGACGTCCTCAGTAACCTGGTGAGCGGCGCGTTTATCGTGACCGACCCGAAGTTCCACATCGGTGACTGGATCATCTGGAAGGACAGGCAGGGGATCATCGAGGACGTCAGTTTCCGCGTCACCCGCGTCCACACGTTCAACAACGAGCTCATCACGGTTCCGAACTCGGAGCTCACGGCGAACGCTGTCGTAAATCCCGGCGCGAAGGACGCGCTCCGTATTGCCCAGGAACTTCCGGTCAGTTACGAGGACACTGTCGCCCACGCGGAGGGGGTCATCATCGACGTCGCCCGCGAGCACAAGGAAATCCGCGACCGGCCACGAGCGACCGTCCGGGTCGAGGAACTGGGTGACTCGGCGCTCGTGCTGATGGCCCGGTTCTGGATCGACGACCCAGCGCGGGCGAACGTCCTCCGCATCCGGTCGGAGTTCATCGAGCGGGTAAGCGAGCGATTCGCCGAGGAGGGCATCGAGATGCCGTACCCGCAACGCGAGCTCTCGGGGAACATCGAGACCCACGCGGCACCCGGACAGGCGTCGCTTGTCGATGAGTGACGCGGAGTCGAGCGACGGGAAAGCACGTCCCTCGGTCGGATCCCTGCCCGGCAGTTCTGGCAAACTCCGATCCCATCCAGACGTTCACTCATGAAGAGTCCTCCCTGCCGAGTCCCGGTCGAAGGAAAGACCACACCGTTCTGGCTATCGATCCCGGTGTTCTCACCCATAGCCTGATCTCTCCATCGAGCCGCGCCGAACGTATAGTTAATAGAATACTACCTCCCGAGCCAGATCGGCTTCAGAGAGCCGCTTGGTGAGACCGAGAAAGAGACTGTGCCGCGTGTCGTACTCCCGCACCTCCCAGACTAATTTCCGCTATTGGCTTAGAGTTGGTCACGGTTTCGACCAATGCGATATGTTGACATTGATGAAATCGTTGCCTTCCCCGGACATGTGGACGTCTATCCGATCGACGGTACAACAGTACCGGCCGAGATGTTTGCCACAAGCCGAGAGTCGGGGCATTCAATAAGCAATATATCGGAGAGTCGTTCGAGTTTCCGATAGGCCGTTGAAAGGGGTAGACCTCACGCGTCGGACAACTCGGAAGCGGTGAGTCTCTAATTCGTCGTCACTCGGGAGATAGCTTTCTATCTCGAATCAGCCAGTGCGATCAGATCGGCTTCCCGGGATTGTTCGTCGGTGCGAAACGCCAGCTCCGATCCGTCAGGGGTTCAGTATCGGTCCCAAGTCACGACTCGGTGATTTTTCATATGCCTGGTGAATTTTATAGTTATCTGTGTAGAACTGTCTCGAGAGATCGATCGGGTCACCGTCTTGTATCGGTCCGGTCTCTGGACCTTCGAACCCGAGCGCCGGTTACCACGAGTCAGACGAGCTGGACTGGGCGGTCGGATTGGGCGACGAACCGACTCCCCACGACCTCGCCCGGTTGATCGACGTAGACATCCCCGTCGTGCGAGTCCGATACGAACTCGAGGAGAAGAATGTCACGCTAAAGACGGTGCTCGACCGGCACACGGAGGAATTAGGCCTCTGACCGCCGGACGCCGGGCCCTCATCGGTCGCAAGGCGGGCAAGCGGAGAGACGAGTCGTCGCGGATGTCTGGACTCCTGAGACTATAACAACCGGATCCCATCATGGTGAACGGAGACGGGATGGATACAGCTCTCGGTGGAGGGCGAACTCGGAGCAGCGAGGTACAGGTATTCTCGTCGGCCCGGAGTCGACGACGGTTTGCGACTCACTTGCTCGTGGCTGTCGTCGCCCTCGTCGCCGTGACGGTCGTCGTCCGACAGCACTTCACGTTCCTAGCCGACGCCGACGCGCTACGGTCGATCATCCGACAGTACGGGTTCTGGGCGCCGCTCGTTCTGGTGGTCCTCCAGATACTGCAGGTCGTTCTGGCGCCGATCCCCGGACAGGTCCTGGCGGTCGTCGCCGGCTATCTCTTCGGCGCGTGGTGGGGTACCCTCTACAACATGATCGGGATCGCCATCGGGAGTTCCATCGCGTTCTGGCTGTCTCGACGGTTCGGCCGGGCATACGTGGAGAACATCGTCCACGAGGAGGCGCTCGCATCGTTCGACGCGATCAGCGACGACTACGGCCGGGCGACGCTTTTTCTCCTGTTCCTCGTCCCCGGCCTTCCGGACGACGTGCTCTGTTTCGCCGGCGGGCTGACCGAGATCCCGCTCCGACAGCTCATTTTTCTCGCGGTGATCGGTCGAACGCCGGCGTTCTTCCTCGCGAACGTCGTCGGTGACTTCCTCGGCACCGGCCGGGGCACGGCCGCGATCGCGCTGACCGTCGCTCTCTCAATCCTGGCCGTGCTCGGATACCTGAACCGTGACCGGATCGTCCGTCTGTTCTCGAGCGAACCATAGAACACACGGCTCGGTCAGTCGTCGGCGGTTCGTTCGATCGTGGTGGTTCGGTCGCCCCATTCGGTGGCCTCCTCAACACTCACCCCGGCAGCGTCGGTAACCGCGTCGACGTCCGAATCCGCGAGGTCCACGATCCTGCGGATACCCCCTTGCCGGAGCCGTTCGGCGTAGGTCGGGCCGATACCATCGACGGTTTCGAAATGTCGACCGGACTCGCCCGACCGCTCTACCCCTCGGCCAGATCGCGTGCCGACTCCACCCAGTCTTGAGCTTGATCGCGGGTCGCCTCGGCGGCCGCGGCGACGGTCTCCGGCTCAGTGGTGGCGAGCGACATGACGTCCTCGATCCCTGCCTCGCGCAGTCGACCCGCGTAGGTGGGTCCAATCCCCTCAACGTCCTCCAGTTCGACCGCGGCCGCGAGGTCGGCGTCCTCGATTGCCTCCTCGATCTCCTCGCTGATGGCCGCGGCGATTCCCATAACGACTACCCTGCCGGCCGTCTCATCGCCCTGTACCTGGACGACGATGCCGTCGGACCCTTCACTGATCCGGATATCGACGCCCAGTGCATCCTCAACGAACCGTCGGATCGACTCAACGTCGCGCTGGACGATCCCGTGATCGATGTGACCGGATTCGCCGGCGATCCGGACCTCTACTTCGTCCGCGCCCCCGACAGTCACGTCCGTTTCGACATCGTAGCCGAGCACCTCTTCGATGCCCTCGCCGATGACGTCCGCGAGCGAGGGCGCTCCCGACTGCTCGAAGAACCACTCGGCGACCTCTGGCCAAACGTCACGGTGGACGGTGTCGGACATCGACAGGCCGACGTGCCCTGTCGGATACTGAATGACCGTCACGTCGGCGGGGATCACATCGTTGAACGCTAGACTCGCCTCATTCGGCACGAGGTTGTCGTACTCGCCGACGATCTGTAACACCGGCATGTCGAGATTCATAATATCGACGTGTTCGCCGCCGACCTCCAGTTCGTTTCTGTAGAGACAATTGCTCTGATAGATATCCTCCAAGAATTGGACGTAGACTTCGCTGGCAACGTCGACCCCGTCGGAGAGCCAGCGCTCCATCCGGGCGAAGTTCTCGACGAAATCCTCGTTCTCGAGTCGGTCGTACAGGTGGACGTACTTCGTGAGGTAGTTCGCGATGGGATCCATCAGCGCGAACCCGATAGCGAGGAATTCCGCTGGAACGGTCCCAAACATCTCGGTCACACCGCGAGAGTCATAGTACGCCCCGTCACCCCACAGCTCGAGGATTCCGCCGCTGTCCTCGAAGTAGAGGCCCGTCGCCATCAGCCCGAGCGTTTTGACCTTCTCGGGGTGGAGCGCGGCGTAGATGGTCGACAGCGTCCCCCCCATGCAGTAGCCGAGTACGTTGATCGCGTCCTGCCCCGAACGGTCGCGAACGACGTCCACACAGTTGTCGATGTAGCGTTCGACGTAGTCGTAGATGCCGAGCGATACGTCCAGCCGTGACGGTTCTCCCCAGTCGATCAGATACACGTCGTGACCTGCCTCCAGCAGACGACGGACGACTGAACGATCGGGCTGGAGGTCCAGTATGAAGGGTTTGTTGATCAGGGCGTACACGACGAGGATGGGGACGTCGTGCTGTGACTCGGTCAACGGTTCGTAGTGCAGGAGCTCCAGCTTGTTTTCCGTGTAGACGACCTCACTGGGAGTCTCACCGACGTCTACCGATGCCATCGAGGTCAGGCGGTCGTCAGCGATAGCCGACTTCCGAATCACGTCAGCGGCCGTCTTCATTACCTCGCGTTGAATGGCCGCCGTATTCGTGACTGGGTTTGACTTCGTCGGCTCCCAACTATTGTCGGTCATAGGATCGGACCTCGCTTCGCTCACTCGGGTGTCCACAGTCGAGCTCTCGTAGCATTCGACTTCTCCGCGAGACTCGGTCCCCGGTGAGGGTATATCCTCCTTCGGTTCTCATGAAATGGGTACCAGGAATCGATTGATTTCAGCCGAGGATCCACGCCTACGTACCATGCTAGACAGCAAGGTCGCCATCATCACCGGCGGTGCGTCGGGGATCGGCCGGGCCACCGCTGCGGAGTTCATCGCGGAGGGTGCGGAGGTCGTGATCGCGGACATCGACGAGGACCGTGGAACCGCCGTCGCCGAGGAACTGGGCTGTGAGTTTGTCCGCACGGACGTGAGCGAGTACGACCAGGTCGATGAACTTGTCGAGTCCACCGTCCAGGAGCACGGGAGGCTCGACGTCATGGTGAACAACGCCGGGATCGGCAGCGAGACCAGTATCGAAGAGATGGAACTGGAGGAGTGGCATCGGGTCGTCGAGGTGGACCTCAGCGGGGTGATGTACGGGATGAAGGCCTCCCTCCCGCACTTGGACGAATCGGACGGATGTATTATCAACACGGCTTCGATCTACGGGCTGGTGGGCGGAAAGGGCGCGGCCTCCTACTCGGCGGCCAAGGGGGGCGTCGTCAACCTCACCCAGCAGGTGGCGATCGACTACGCCGACGAAGGCATCCGCGTCAACAGTGTCTGCCCGGGCTTCGTCGACACGCCGATGACGGAAGAGTTGCTGGAGTCAGAGCGGTTCTACAGTTTCCTTGAGGCGAACACGCCGATGGACCGCCCGGCCCAGCCCGAGGAGATCGCCCCCGTGATCGCGTTCCTCGCCTCGGAGAAGGCCTCCTACATGACCGGGGCGAACGTCCCCGTCGACGGTGGGTGGACCGCGCACTGACCGATGTTCCCGACCCACAGCCGTCTCAGGCCCGGTTCCGGAGGGAATCTCCTCTGGTTCTCGATAGACAATCCCGCACGCCGACGACAGAGACTCGAGGAGTAACGGTCGAGCGGGAGCTCGGATCCCCGAAACTCGCCCCGTGTGACGCACACAGGTAAAATATCGCTTCGCCGCCTCACCGGAGCCCCACCGGTAGTCATCACGCCAGTAGTCCTCCGACCGTCGATAGTCCGGGGTTCGTATTCCACGCGCCGGAGGAGAGGCACACTGACTGACGGAGCGACCGGGCAAGACAGAGAAAGGGAACGCAGTTCGCTGCTGTCCTCGGGTTGAGGTCCCTGGCTATCTCGGGCGCACGCTTTTTCAAGCCACACCCATAGGTCAGGTACAATGAACACCAACCAGAATTCTGGATCGCTATCCAGGATCGGTGTGTGGCTCTCGAACCCGGGACCGAGCTGGTAACGCCGCGTTCTAGCCGGCCGTTTCGAGTCACCGAGATCTCACCCGATCGTCTCCGGATCCGCTTCGACGATAGCGGCGAGGAGCGCGTGCTCAGGCGGGAACAGTTCGGGATCCTCGCCGACCGTCTGGAGGAACACCGACTCGCCGTTGCCGAACTCCCACACGGCGTCGAGCCGTACGCCACGATCCTGACGCCGCTGGCCGACTATGGCGTCGAGGACGACGACATCGTCTACTTCTCCGACCCCGAGATGGGCGGCGGGAGTCCATACCTCATCTCGCCGGCAGAGGCCCGCACGCACCCCGAGCGTCTCTACGATGACGCAATCTTGCTGGCGGACCTACTCGAGTCGCTGGATGCTGGCGATCCCGAGCGGCTCGAGACAGACTCATTGACCGACCTGTACGTCCTCCTCTCGGATGTACAACACGAGGCGGACCGCCTCCGACAGACCGCTCGGGAGTCGCTTCTGGCCCGCCTCAGTTCGGATCAGGAATTACACGGCAGGTTCGGGACGATACGTCGAACGACCCGCGAGCGCCGGCAGCCGAAGGACGACGAGGCGGTATTTGACGCCCTGGACGAGCGCAGTATTCCCCGCGAGTGGGTGCTCGGAGTAGATCGCGACAGGCTCGACGTCGTGTTGGCCGTGACCGACCTCGATGAGGACGAAGTGTACGATATCGAAGAGCAGGACTGCGTCCAGAAGATCCACGTCGAGGAGGAGGCGAAGTATTCCAGACTGCAGGACCTCGCGGACCGACTCGAGGAGATCGAAGGGGCGGATGCCGAAGAACTTCGCGATGACATCCTCGAGTTGGAGGCCCGCTTGAACGAGGCGTTGTCGGCCTGATGCTGGCGCCAGATGCTGCTGTCGATACGTTGTGCTGCTGAGGACTGCCCCGGGGTTGGATCGGATGGAACAAGAGAACCCGATGTAGGGATTCGATCGATTCGAACTCCGGGAGCGATTGGACCGGAGTAACGGACCCGACTTGACGGACGATCAGGAGGTCGACAACGCCTCCGGATCGATGGTCAGGCGCAGGTCGATCGCGTACACGCTGTCGGGAGAGACGACGAGCGGATTGACGTCGAGTTCTTCGATCGCGGGGAAGTCGGTCACGAGCTGGGAGATCCGCTGGATCGTCTCGACGACGGCGTCGAGGTCCGCCGGCGCCCGGCCCCGTGCACCGCGGAGCATCGGAGCGGCCTGGATCTCCTCGGTCATCTCGCGGGCCTCGCGCTCGGTGACCGGTGCCACCCGGAACGACGTGTCCTCGAAGATCTGGACGAAGATTCCGCCGAGCCCGAACATCACGAGGTGGCCGAACTGGGAGTCCCGCTTCGCGCCGACGATCGTCTCCGTACTCTCGTCCGGATCGACGAGTGCCTCGACGTGCACACCGAGGATCGTCGCCTCGGGGTCGTGATCGGTCGCCCGCTCGCGGATCGCCTGGAAGGTCTCTCGGACGTCCTCGAGCGGAACACCGACCTCGACGCCGCCAACATCGGACTTGTGGACGATGTCCGGGCTGACGATCTTCATGACGACCGGCCCGCCGATCTCCTCGGCGATCGACTCGGCCTCCGGGGCGCTCTCGGCGAGGCCACTCGCCGGCGTGGGGATCCCGTACGCGTCGAGCAGGTCCATCGCCTCGACGCCGAGGTAGTCGACCCCGCGGTCGACCGCCTCAGCGAGTATCTCGTGCGCCCGCTCCCGGTCGACGTCGAACTCGGTCGGCGATCCGTACTCTCGCTCCCTGACGTCCCGGTAGTTGGCGAGCGCGGTGAGGCTCGGGACCGCCCGGGCGGGGTCGAAGTAGTTGGGGATACCGTACGACGCCAGTTCTTCGGCCGCCCGGTCCGCCTCCTCGCCGCCCATCAGACACGCCACCACCGGCTTCCCGTGCCGTTCCTGCAGATCTCCGATAGCCTCGGCCAGCTCGTCGAACTCGAAGAGGGCCGTCGGGATCGAGAGGACGACGGCACCGCCCACCGTCTCGGCGCCCAGGACGATATCGAGCGCCTGCCGGAACCGGTCGAGGTCCGCATCGCCGATGATATCGAGCGGGTTGGTCGGGTCGGCCTCCTTCGGGAGTAGCTCCACGAGTTCGGCGCGCAGGTCCTCGTCGAACTCGGCAACGGTCAGCCGCGATTCGCCGATGGCGTCGGTCGCCAGCACGCCCGGCCCCCCGCCGTTCGTGACGACCGCCACGTCGTCGCGGTCGAGGAGCGGTTGCCCGGCGAGGACCTGCCCGAAGTCGAACACCTCCTGGATGTTCATCGCCCTGAGCGCCCCCGCCTGGCCGAGTCCGGCCTGGTAGGCCTGGTCGCTGCCGGCGATAGAGCCGGTGTGTGAGGCTGCGGCCTCGGCGCCTGCCTCGGTCCGGCCGGACTTGATGACCACGAGTGGGGTGTCCCTCGTCACCTCCCGGGCCGTCTCGATGAACGCCTCTCCGTCGTCGATGTCCTCGAGATACGCGAGGATGACGTCCGTGTCCGGGTCCTTGCCCCACTCGGCGAGGAAGTCGACCTCGTCGAGGACGGCCTCGTTGCCCAGCGAGACCACGTGTCTGAACCCGACCCCGTGCTGGGCCGCCCAGCCCAACACCGCGGCGATGAACGCCCCCGACTGGCTCATCAGCGAGACGTTCCCCTCCGGGGGACATCCCCGGGCGAACGTCGCGTTCAGCCCGTTGGACGTGTTGATGACGCCGACGCAGTTCGGCCCGACCAGGTCGAGGTCGTACTCCTCGGCGACCTCGATCAGTTCCGCCTCCCGTTGCCGACCTCGGTCGCCGGTCTCGCTGAATCCCGCCGTGATGACGACGACGGTCCCGATGCCGGTTTCGCCGGCCCCCCGGAGGACGTCGACCGCCTCAGAGGCAGGCACGACGACGATGGCCAGGTCTATCGACGACGTGTCCGGGACGGCGTCGATCCCTGGATAACACCTCTCGCCGAATACCGTCTCGCGGTTCGGGTTGACCGCGAGCACCTCTCCCTCGAACGACGAGAGGTTCTCCATCAGTGCCCGGCCGACCGAGCCCTCGCGATCGGTCGCCCCGATGACCGCAACTTGCTCCGGCGCGAACAGCGTCGAGAGGTCGGACACGGCGCTCACGCCTCCGCCGGACGGAACGTGAGGAGCGGCGCTCCCTCATCGCGCGGTTCGGTGTCGAGAAGCACCTCGTCGCCGATGGCAATGTCCTCCGCGGTCGCCTCCCGGAGTTGGCCCGTGAGTTGTATCCCCTCAGCCAACTCGACGAGGAGGACGGTGTAGGGGTCTCCCCGTGGAACTTCGGGGTCGTGACCGAGATCTCGGTGAACGACAGGACCTCACCCCGGTCCGAGAGCGCTTCCCGCGTCAACTCGGTCGACCCGCAGTCGGGACAGATCTGACGGGGTGGGAGCGTCGCCTCCCCGCACGCCTCGCAGACGAGGTACTGCCCGTCGCCCGATGCGATGGCGTCCGTGAAGTCGTCGAACCATGCAGGCATACTCACGCACCTCCGAGGACCGTCACGGTGGTGCTCGCACCGCTCCCGCCGACGTTGTGTGCGAGGGCGATCTCGGCGTCGTCGACCTGGTTCGGATGCCGTCCCTCGAGCTGTTTCGTCAGTTCGACGACTTGGCCGATCCCGGTCGCGCCCACCGGATGGCCCTTCCCGAGGAGGCCGCCCGACGTGTTGACCGGGAGTGTGCCATCGACCGCCGTCTCTCCCTCGACTGCCCCCCGTGTCCCCTCGCCCCGCTCGTAGAACCCCAGCGCCTCGATCGCCAGGACCTCCGCGATGGTGAAGCAGTCGTGGACCTCCACCACGTCGACCTCGTCGGGCGTGACGTCGGCATCGCGGTAGGCCGCCCGGGCCGCGCGCTCGGCCGCCGGCGTCCGGGTGATAGACGCCCGGTCCTGGAGTGCCACGGCGTCGCTCGACTGACCCGTCCCGAGAACGCTCGCCGACGTGTCGAGGTCGTTCTCCGCTGCGAACTCGTCGCTCACCATGACGACGGCGCTGGCCCCGTCGGAGACCGGACACGCGTCGTAGAGGACGAGCGGCGTGGCGATCGGTTTCGATTCCAGGACCTCCTCGGTGGTCAGTTCCTCTTGGAACTGTGCGAGGGGGTTCTCGACTGCGTTGTTGTGGTTCTTGACCGAGACGGCGGCGAGATCCCCGTTCGTCGCATCGAACTCGTGCATGTAGCGGCGGGCCATGAGCGCGTAGATCCCGGGGAAGGTCAGCCCCTGCTCGTTCTCGTAGACATCGTCGGCCGCGTTGGCCAGCGCGTCGGTCACGTGCTCGATATCGGCGACGGACATGAGTTCGACCCCGCCCGCGAGCACCACGTCGGCAGCCCCCGATTCGATGGCCGACACGGCCTGCCGGATGGTCGCACCTCCGGACGCACAGGCGCTCTCGATCCTGACCGAGGCCGCCTCGCGGGCGCCGACGTGGTCCGCCAGGAGCGGTCCCATGTGCCCCTGGTCCTCGATGAGGTCGCCCATGAAGTTCCCGACGTAGACGGCGTCTACGTCACCGGGGAAGAGAGGGGTCCCTTCGAACGCCTCGGCGGCCGCCTCGCCGAACAGCTCCCGCGACGAGGACTCCGGGTGTTGGTCGTACTTCGTACTCGCTACGCTTGCGATTATCGCTCCCATCTCGTGCCCCGGTACCGTAACCCGGGGATTAACATCACCGGTCGTTCCCGTTCGACAGGAATCGACTATCGTCGCGCTTCGATCGGACACGGCTGACGTGAGGTCTTTCTTCCGATCAGCGATCGAGGCAGGGTTCGTATCACTCATGCCTATCGTGGGCGATCGCCGGGTATGCCCAACTGGTGCGCTCGGTGTGGCCCTCGGCGAGGACGATATTCGTGTCTCCGTCATGGATGCACTCTCCCCACGGATCTGGATGACCGGCGCAGCGCTTCTCGTCCGGTCGTGCGCCACACACCGTCTATCGATGAGAAAGGATTGCGGAGCCGATTACGGCGGACCGGGATTGTCAACGAGGGTGCTGTGCTCGCTGAACATGAACTCGGGAAGGCTGATCTCTTCGGGATCGTATTCCGTACCGGGCACTTCGTTGTAGAGACGTGACACGACTTCACCGCGTTCGTTCGTCCGTGCAGGACGGTCGTGTACCGGCAGGACGAACTCGCCCTCGTAGAGCGCCTGCTTGACCGCGGTCTTCTCCTGTCGTTTGCTCGTCCCGTGGTTCCCCGTCGGTGCCGGCTCCTTGACGCCGACGCGCCCCGAGTTGGCGGGCGGGTGAGGCTCCTGAACCTGATCGTGGATATCGTAGATGACGTCGCCGCAGATGACGGCCGTCCCTTCGTCGGTTTCGACGTGCACGTTCATCGACCCCTCCGTGTGACCGCCGGCCGCGTGGCACGTGACGCCCGGGATGATCGTCTCCGGGCCGTCGTCGAGGTCGAGCAGCGCGAGCGCTTCGTCCTCGTGTAACCGATCGACGAGGTGTTTGACGTCCTCGGGTGGGTACTGCTTGCCCATGATCCCCGAGACGGAGTACTCCATCTCCCGGCGGTTGAGTGCCACCGTCGTGCTCATCGGGAACTGATCGTCCTGGCCCCCGTGATCGATGTGCATGTGGGTGTGAAGGATCCACCCGATGTCCTCGAAGTCGTACCCGTGCTGTCCGAGTTGGTTCTCGAGTCTCATCTCCGGCGGCCGGTAGCCCTGCATCCCAAGCCGCTGCATGATGTCCTCCTCGCGGAATCCCGTGTCGACGAGTACGGGTTCCTCGCCGCCCTCGATCAGGAACGCGTTGGTCGGCGCGGGGACGTCCTGACCGAGCTCCCGACCCAGGACGAGGAAGCTCGACTCGAGCGTGATGTCACCTGTGTCTAGTACCTTTATTTCGAGTCCCATGGGGATCAACCCGTTCGATCACGGGGCTCCAGGGGAGGTATCGCTTCGGATACTTCTCGATCACTGGGATGTTACCGATCGACTATACGTGTGCGGAACTCCCCTTCTCGCCTGGCGAGGGTCGAACGTCGAGACCCCGGAGTGAAGGGGGCGGCGCATCGCTGTGGACGTCCCCGATCGCACCGACGGAACGATCACGGACGACGATCCCGGAGGAGGTTCTCGTTTTCCTTCCTCGGGTCGACGGCGAGTCCGAACTCGTTCTCATGGTTTCGGACGGGGCGAGTTGCCGTTGGGAAAGCAGGTACGCCAGCGGGGACTGCGCGAGGAACTCGAACCCGATCTCCGACGCGATCGACACCGAGTGGTGTTGACGGCCTCTCCACGCGGCCCGCGAGCGAAAGGCACCGAAACGATTCCTGCTCGGTGGAACCCGATCGGAGCAGCCCTGGCTCGAGAGACCATCTCGAGCCGGGGGACCGTCCCCACGGGCGAGGCCGGATCGGTTCTCGGACCGATCGGTACCCTCCTCCGATGCTGTCGACGAGAACGGTGCGCTCGAGCGCCGGTTACCGACCATCGGGACGAGACGATCCCGCGGCGGTCGACCGGGACGGCGATGTATATTTGCGGCTACACGTCTCGCGTTATCGTATGCCGACCAGAGTGCTTGTGCCGACCGAAGGTTCGCCCCTCTCGATGAAAGCCCTGGAAGTCGCCTTGACGGATTACCACGATGCCGGGATCGTGGTACTGCACGTCATGGATCCCATCGGATCGGGACTCAGCATCATCGACGTGATGCGGCCGAAGTTCGGCGACGGCGCCCCACCCGGCTCGGTGACGCCCGAGTACTGGGAGGAGTGGCACGAGCGGGCCGAAGCACGCGCCGAGGAGGTATTCGAGCGTGCTCGCGAGGTGGCCGGGGAGTACGACCACGCCGTCGAAACCGTCCACGAGTTCGGCGACCCCGACGACGTCATCGTCGAGTACGCCGACGAGCACGACATCGATCGCATCGTCTTGGGCAGTCACTGCCGGACCGGCGCGGAGCGCTATCTCCTCGGGAGCGTCGCCGAGACGGTGGTCAGACGAGCGTCGGTCCCGGTCATGGTCGTCAGGTGAACGGGCGCGCGAGTCGAGGGTCGTCCGGCGGATGTGAGCCGAACGGACGGGATCGACTCTGCGCTTCGACTCGTCGGACGTAGATAGCGGAGATACGTTACAGCACCCGTACCGGAGGTCTGGCGGGACTGGGGCAGTCGGGTACTCGACGCACACTCGAGTGGCGAACGGATGAGCGACCTACCTCCGTGCGAAGGGAAATCCAACGGGATGGGAACGACTACGGAGACTTTTGAAAGATCCGCGTTGAACCGGTACCATGGCGAAACTCAACCGTCTCGAGTACGACGGAGTCTCGCACCAGCCGTGGAGCGAACCCACGCTCGCCGATCTCACGAGCGGACATACGGGGATGTCCGAAACGAGCGAGTGGGACGACCTGACACGGGGCCAGAAGCGACACATCAGGCATCACTTCCTCGTTACCGTCGGCGAGACCGATTCGGACGGACTCCCGGAGACGTTCGGCCAACTGAAACTCCCCGTGGTGACTCCGAACCACAAGCTATCGAAGCAGGCAGTGGACAACGCCGACGCCCGGTTGGGTCAGGTCGAAAGCCTCGGAGACGTCGAGTCGGACGCCCGTACCCGCCTCACCAACCTCCAGGAGAACGAACTCGGCGAGTAGGGGTCGGCGAGGGGTCCCCGGATCCGACCCGCCCTGAGAGCCCGTCAGTGGATCGTCCGGACGCTCCGAACGGAGGGCGTGTATCTCCCATCGAATGGGTCGAAACACGACGAGTACAGAACCCGTACACGGGGGGGCCGGGTTCCGATGATCGGTCGGTAAGGAAGCTTCCGTCGTACCGACTGCATTCCTCGTGGAGACCGTTTCGCCGTCCGGAGGCCGAGAGACGTCACTCGGCGTCGGGGGGCGCGAACACCCGGTCGAGGACCTCGCTCGTACCGAGGTTCAACACGAGGAAGCCGACGAACGCGGCGCCGATCCAGGTCCACTCGTCCACCGAGAGCGGTCGAACCGCGAAGAACTCGTTGAGCGGCGTGTAGAGCACGAGTAACTGCAACAAGAGCGTGATCCCGATCGACCCGATCAACCACCTGTTCGAGAGGATCGAGAGGTCATACCGCGCCCGGATCACCTGGATCCGCACCACCTCGACGACGACGAGGAACGTGAACAGCAGCGTCTGGGCGCGGATCAGGGTCGTGACCGTCAGCAGGCCGTAGAAGAACAGCGCGAGCCCGGTGACCGTCATGACGAGACCGATCACCGCGATCGAAGCCATCATCTGTCGGTTGATGACCGGCTCGTCCGAACCCCGTGGCGGTCGGTCGAGGATGTTCTCGGTCTTCGGATCGGCACCGAGCGCCAGCGCCGGGAGCCCGTCGGTCACCAGGTTGATCCAGAGGAGCATGACCGGCGTGAGGATCAGTGCCTCGGACTGCTCCGCGAAGAGCTCCGGGAACAGGAACGTCCCGACGAGGACGCCGACGAACACCACGAGCACCTCGCCGGCGTTGGCCGAGAGGAGGTAGTTCACGAACTTCCGGATGTTGTCGAAGATGCCCCGGCCCTCGGCGATGGCGTCGCGGATCGTCGCGAAGTTGTCGTCCTGGAGGACCATGTCGCTGGCCTGCTGGGCGACGTCCGTCCCGCGGATCCCCATCGAGATGCCCACGTCGGCGTTCCGGAGCGCCGGCGCATCGTTGACGCCGTCGCCCGTCATCGCCACGTTGTGCTCGTTGGCCTGGAGCGCCTCGAGGATCCGGACCTTGTGGTCCGGATTGACACGAGCGAACACCTCGACGTCCTCGACGGCCTCCCGGAGTTCTTCCTCGGAGAGCGGCTCGACCTCCTGCCCGGTCATGGCCCCCTCCGAGTCGAACCCGACCTCCTCGCCGATGGCCTTTGCCGTCTCGGCGTTGTCGCCGGTCACCATGACGACCCTGATCCCCGCGCTCCGGCAGTCCGCGACGGCGTCCGGGACCTCCTCGCGCGGCGGATCGAGCATCCCCTGGAGTCCGAGGAAGACCATCCCGTTCTCGATCTCCTCCTCGCTCGCGTCCGGGTCGCCGACCTCTTTCGACGCGAACCCGAGGACACGAAGCGCGTCGCCCGCGAAGGTCTCGTTTGTCTCGAGGATCGCCTCGCGCTTCTCGTCGGTGAGCTCCGAAACCTCCCCGTCTTCGAGGACGCGGTCGCAGTGGTCGAGCACCACCTCGGGAGCGCCCTTCATGTACGCGGTGGTGGGGTCCTCCTCGACGACGACGGTCATGCGCTTGCGTTCGGAGGAGAACGGGATCTCGCGGCGACGGTCGTGGTCGTAGTCGAGCCCGGCCTTCTCCGCGGAGACGAGGAGGGCCGCTTCGGTCGGATCGCCCAGGTACTCCTTCTCCTCGGATTCGGGGGCGCGTTCGGCGTTGTTGCAGACCGCGCCACACCGGAGGACGGGTTCTAACTGGCCCGGATCGATCGACTCGTCGTTTAACTGGAACTCGCCCTCTGGTTCCGTCCCCGATCCGGTTACGGTGTACGTCTCACCCGACGTGTAGATCCGCGTGACGGTCATCCGGTTCTCCGTGAGCGTCCCGGTCTTGTCCGTCACGATGACGTCGACAGACCCCAGGCTCTCGACGACGGGGAGCCGCCTGACGAGCGCGTTCCGGTCGACCAGTCGCCGCGAACCGAGTGCCAGCGTGAACGTGACGACCGCGGGGAGGCCCTCGGGGACGGCCGCGACGGCGAGCGTCACTCCGACGAGGAGGATCGTCAGCGGGCTCGCCGCCGTGAGCAGAAACTGGACCACGGCGACGAGCGCGATGAGGGCGATGACGCCGTAGCCGATCTGTTTCCCGAGCTGATCGACCTCCTTCTGGAACGGCGTCCGTTCGTCCTCCGCCTCCTGTATCTGGGTGGCGATGCTGCCGACCTCCGTATCCATGCCCGTTTCGACCACGACAGCGGTTCCCCCGCCCCTGACGGCCGAGGTGTTCATGTAGACCATGTCGGTCCGGTCCGCCAGTGGCGCGTCCTCGTCGACAGCCTCGACCGATTTTTGGACGTTCGTGCTCTCGCCGGTGAGCGCGGACTCGTTCGTCTCGAGACTATTGCCCTCGACGAGTCGGGCGTCGGCGGGAACCGCGTCGCCCTGTTCGAGGACCACGACGTCCCCTGGGACGATCCCGGTCGCATCGATGGAGACCTTCTCGCCGTCCCGCAGTACCGTCGCCTCGGGCGAGGACATCTCCCGCAGTGCCTCGATGGATTTCTCGGCCTGATAGTCCTGAACGAACCCGAAGACGCCGTTCGCGAGGAGGATCAGGAGGATGAGCGCGGCGTCGGTATAGTGGGGTTCGAATCCCGGGAACAGGCCGACGCCCAGCGAGAGGAGTGCTGCGAGGACGAGAATATAGATGAGGAAGTCCTGGAACTGCGAGAGGAAGATCTTCACGGCGGAGATCTCCTCCTCTCGACGGATCTCGTTCGGACCGTATTCCTCAAGTCGACGCTCGGCCTCCTCAGACGTGAGTCCCCCTTCGTCCGTGTCCACCCGTTCGAACACGTCCTCGGGTGCCAGACTGTGCCAGGCAGTCGATCCGACGTCCCCGTCTCGCGCTCCCTCTCCTCCTGGCTGCTCGGAGGACGCCGTCGTACTCATTGCCCGGGGGACGAAAGCGAGAGCGCGTTCGACGTATCGAGTCCCCGTCTTATCATCAATATGTTACCTACGACTACGCATGCGCAAAAGACGGCACCGATATTCCCGGTCGGTGGGAAGTGCCCATCCCCGGCCGATCGTCGTCCGATACGAGCACACCGGCCGCGGGCCAGGTCCGCTGGTAGCGGACGATCCCCGGCGGCAACTCTCCGAGCTCGAGGACGTGGACGATGCACAGCTCGGCATCGAAGCGGTCGGCGAAAGCGATGGCCGCCTCGGCGGCGGCGTCGGCGACATCGCTCCCATCCGTGGGGACCAGAATCCGATCGTACATGCGTTCTCTCTGTGGCTGGAGTCGGTGTGGTCATAAAATCGACCCGTGAACTCGGCGATGGACCCCGCGAGAGTCTGGATAGGGCCACACGGATCGTCCATCGGACGGCCGTTTGAGGCCCCCGACTCCTCTGACGACGGTCACCGGGACAGGCGCCCGCTGGACGACGGTCCCTGCGACGTCGCCGAGTAGCACCCGGGAGACGAGCGACCTGCCGTGCGAGCCGATCACGATGAGGTCGATACCGTGCGCCTCCGTGCACTCCGGAATGACCCGCGAGGGCTTTCCGAACTCCGTGACGGTTCGGACCTCGCTGGCGTGGTCTTCCGTCCGCTCGCGAATCTCGCCGAACAGTTCCTCGGCGCCCTCCACTGGACGGTCCCGGATTTCCGCCGGTCCGACGAGCATCTCGGCCCCCGTACCTCTCCTCGACGTGGTCGATGACGCGGAGAACGGTGATGCTGGCGTCCGGGTGGATGTCCAGTGCGAAGTCGAGAGCACGCTCGGCGAGCGGTGAATCGTCCATCGGAACCAAGACGTGTTCGACCATACCACGAACCCTCGTCAACGGGTGCAACAGGTTCTCACGATACTTCCCCGTCGCCTGGGTTGTAGCCCCCCGTGACCCACTCGGGCCGGACTCGACCGGAAGGCACCTCAGTTCACCGCCAGCGGCACGAGCAGGAGCGCCAACGGCACCACCAGCAAGAACAGGACGAATGCGAGGAACACGCGTCGATCCTCGAGAAGCCGCTCGTCGATGGCGACGATGACGCGACTGTAGGTGTCGTGGACGAGGAGCGCTCCCAGCGTGAGGAGCGTCGCGATCGCCAGGAGTTCGAGGACGACTGCGGTACCGACGGCCGACTCGAGGAAGACGGCCACGACCAGGGTATCGATTAGCGTGCCGATGTTGGCGCCGAGCACGTACGGGATGAGTTCCTCGCGTTCGACGTAGCCCCGGTTGTAGAGGGGGACGATGACACCGAGCGAGAACGCCACGCTCGTCGTCACGCCAGTGACCAGCAGACCGATGGCGAACGACACCCAGGTGCGCTGCAAGCGACTGAAGAACCGCTTGCGGAGTGTCGCCGTGTCGACGTTCGCGAGGATCCGGTCGAACAGCTTCAGACTCGCGAACAGCACCCCGACCGCAACGAGGAACGACAGCACCGGGCCGATAGCGTTCGTGATCGTGGCGGTGAGCGGGTCAAAGAATCCCAGCGGGTCGGCGCTGACGGTCCACCCCCGACTGGCGGCGCGAAACGAGTCACCGAGGTACGGCAGCGCGAGATACCCGAAGGCGGTGACCGGGAGGTAGACAGAGAGCGTCAGGAGGAAGGTGAGTAGCCCCATGCTGACCGATTTCTGCAGGGAGTAGCGCTCCTTCTGGAGGTAATCGAGCGCGCCGATGAAGACGACGATCGCCGCGGCGCCTAGCCGCGACCCGGCGACCATCAGGAACAGCTGTGGCGCGGAGACGATGTCGACCGTGAACAGCGAGAGGGCCAGCGCCGCGACCACCGACCCATTGGCGAGGGCGTACGCACCCGACCAACTCAGCCCGAGCGCGGAGGCGTCCCCGACGACGACCCGGAGGAACACCCGTTCGAGGAGCGGGGCCGCGGCGTCCGTGGCCGTCCCGAGCAACTGGACGGCGAACAGGAACAGGAGGATCGCGCCGGCGGCACCGATGGGGAGGAGACGGGAAGACGAGAGTTCATCGGCCAGCTGGGAGAACCGAAATCTCATCGGATGCGCCTCTTCGGAGCGGACGGATTCCACCACGAGCGAGACGGGCATCTGGGTCCCTCGTCCCACCGACGTACCGAGATAATGGCGCGACTGTCGAATCGAATCATGCTGTTGCTAGCGACACTCCCGATCACTGGGCGCGTCGAATACCTACCGATGAAACCCTCCGCCCCACGATAGTCCGAACGGGCTCGTTCGATTCCATGGCTACTGCACTCCGGCTTCGACGACTTCCATGTCTCGGTCAGCCAGATCCGCGACTTTCCGCCCGACCCCACGGAAGTGTTCGTCGTGATCACCGTGTTCGCCCATCACGATGACGTCCGCGTCCACCTCCTCGGCGTATTCGAGGATTACGTCGTGAGGAACCCCGTGTCGGGTCTCCCCCCGGACCACCACGTTGTGTTCCTCGGCCATATCGACCACTTCATCGACGCATACCGCCGCGTGGTCCTCCGCGTAGATGGTCGCGAGCTCCGCCGAACTGAGGACCGGGTCCTCGAAGCGTCGCCGGTCGACCACGCAGATGACGTGGAGTGTCTCCCCCCTCTCTTCGGCGAGGTCGATGGCACGTTCGGCCGCCTGCCGTGCGTATTCGCTTCCATCCGTGGCCAGTATGATCACTCCCATAACGTAGTAGTCGCCGGGAATCAATTAACTCTGTACCGTAGTTCCCAGTGGCTCGGAACAGCTCTGTACGAAGCGCGAGCGTGCCTCGTCGAACACTCCGTTCCCGGTCTCGAGAGCGGGGAAGATTGCGCCCGCAACCGAACACCCGATCCGCTGTTCGTCGATCAGCCCGTCGAGGATCCTCATTCCGTTCCAACACCTCCGGCCTGGTTCCGGATTGCCGAACCGAAACGAGCAAACGACTGCGACGCAGCCATACCGACGGGACCGTCAGTACAGGAGGTGCGATCCCTCTACTCGGGATAGGTACCGTCGTTCGGTCACATCCGGGACCCGGTCGCTACTGCGGGGAAGGTATGCGATGTGAAGGGAGAGGTATGCCACTGGCGGGTCCACGCCTCACTGTCTGTCCAGTCCGGGATATCTCTCGGTATCGAGCAGGGAGATCCGGGCTGTTGACCCTGCGAACCCCCGGTTCGAGTGTCGGTCCGACCGACTCGAATGAATCGTTCCGATCACGCCTCGTCGGACTCCCTCTCGAACCCCGGTGGAAGCCCGATATGCTCGATCCCGACCTGTGCGTCGATCTCGAACCGGTAGAGTTTGGTCTCCTCCACCGCGCTGGCCTGTTCGAGCGCGTCGGGACGCCGCCGTAGCTCCATGACGTCCTCCACGGCCTGTCGCTCACTCTCGGGCACCTCGCTGATCGTCCCGGTGAGAAGCACGCTCTGCCAGTTGAACATGGTGTCCGCACGATACACGAGGAATCGTGCGACATCCGTCCGCGTGCTCAACGCCGCCTTCCGACTTTCCGAACCGAGGACGTAAATAAAGTAGAGATGGGACTCCCCATCAAACCAGTACGACAGCGGACGCATGCTGGGTGCTCCATCAGTGGGAAGTCCGAGCACGCCTACGTTCTGGCTCGAGAGAAACCCCTTGATTTGGTCCTCGTCCATCTGGACGACGCCGTAGTCGGAAAACTCGTCGATTGTCATTGGGAAACACAGAAGAGACAGATCGTATAAAAATGGTTCGTCGGTTCCTAAGTTACGAGAGCAGACACTAGGACGACTCAATATGCGGCTCAGTTGGCGATTGTATCGAATGGGACGTAACCGAAACGACGAGCAGTGCGTGTTCGAACGAGCTATACGACCAACGCGCGTTTGCGCTCGACGATTAAGCAGCGGGTAGACTCATCACCGCGTCGATCGTACCTGTCTGTATGACTATCCAAGTCGACACTACCGAACGCATCGACATCGTGGACGTCACGTCGGACGTGATCGATATATTCCCCTCCGAGTTCGACCGTGGCGTCTGCACTGTTTTCGTCCCACATACGACGGCTGGAGTCGTGGTCAATGAACCCGAAAGTCGCCTCCTTTCAGATATCGAGCACGCACTTGAGCGGCTCGTCCCTCGCGATGAGGAGTACGACCACAATACGATCGACGATAACGCGGACGCCCACCTACGGGCGATGCTTCTCGGCGAAAGCGTCTCCATCCCGGTCGTTGACGGTGACCTCGCTCTCGGGACGTGGCAGTCGATCCTTTTCATAGAGTGTGACGGACCACGAACGCGGTCGTTGGAGGTCACGACCATACCGGCGTAGTTGACTGGGGTTACCCTGACTCGGAAAAGAGAGAGAGAAGTTTGGATCTCCCGGACCAGCGCACCGAAAGGTCGACAGCCCTCCATAGGGCTATCCTGAGACTTGCGCAAAAGTCGATCGAACATCCCGAGGAACGAGCCGTCGGATCCCTCCCACGGCTAACGCTGTGTGACCTCCTCCCCGTCGTTCACGACGGGGCTTCCCACGGCCCCGCACCGCTGGGTTGGGATATTTGCTGGTTTGCGACTCCTCGGCATGACGAGCCGATGGCGGGGCCACACCGCCGTTACTCCTATCCCCGGCAGGGGATTCGGAGGTATCTTGACCGAGACACCACAGCGGTTCGAGGGTGTGGCTCGAACGTTCTGGTTCTCGGAGACCCGATATTGTGCCGTTAGGTGGCGGTGTGACCGCCCCGGTGTGGGTCATGTTAGGACGCGATGTTACGTAAATATCCGTATTAGCGTCAGAGCGTGGTCTGGAGAGGAGGTGTCGGATTCACGCCCCCCGTAAACGGCGGGATTCTCTCCTCGAAGAAAGATAGGCTCCCTCCTGGCATCCGGTTGAACAGTGAAAGCGACGCCCTCGGGGGCTACGAGGAACGTGACAAGGATGCAGTGAGATCCATGGTCGTGACCATCCCGATGACTTCTCCTCCGTCAACGACCGGGACGTGATGGATCAGGTGTTCGAGCATCGCATTGATAACGTCGCTCACGGGCGCGCTCCGCTTAGTCGTAATAACGTCAGTCCGCATGAACTCGGCCACGGTCGCATCTGACGACACCATCTGATCCCTGACGATCAGGACGAAATCAGTCGCCGTGAGGAGTCCCTCGATTTGGTTCGCATCGTTAACGACGACGAGGGCACCGACATCGTGTTTGATCAACTCCTCTGCAGCGTCGTGGATCGGGGTACTCGGGAGGACCGTCTCGACGGGTCGGGACATGATCTGGTCGACGTAGAGTTTTTCCATGGTCTGGCTATCGATGGATCGACACAAAGAAGTTCGCCCTTCGATCTGCCTCCGATCGGATTGGTAGCTATTGAAACGTATCGTCTGAGTCAAAAGGACTCTGGCGTGACCCTCTCGGAAAGGACGATGGGCATCACGTAATGTGGCTCATTCCAGAACCGATCGTCGAGGGGGAGTCTCGATGTACGATACGATCCTCATACCAACGGACGGAAGCGAAGGGGCTGAAGTTGCAGCACAGCATGGACGGACGCTCGCGGCGGCGTTCGATAGTCGGATTCATGTCCTGAGTGTCGTCGACGAACGGTCGTATAGCAGCGATCTGACGGACCTCGATCCAGCGATTTGGGACCAGCGAGAGATGCTCAAACAACAGGCGATCGAGAGAGTTGTTGATATCGAGGACATCGCTAGCGACTCATCTATCACGTGCCACACAGCGGTCGAACATGAGGTTCCTCACGAGTCGAACTTTCCCACGTTACAGACCACGATATCGATCTCATCTCGATGGGCACCCACGGTCGCACGGGGCTCAAGCGATTGCTACTCGGGAGCGTGACCGAACGTGTCGTTCGAACGAGTGACGTTCCCGTTTTCACCTCTCGACTCGCGCTTGTTGACGAATCGGGCTACGACCATATCTTGATCCCAACCGATGGAAGTGAGGCCGCGACTGGCGCAACCGATCATGCGGTAGTGATCGCTGAACAGCATGATGCGACGATTCATGCGCTCTCCGTCGTCGATATTAGTGCGCTAGCTGGGGTCTACGGTGTTGGAACAGGCACTTCCGACGTACTAGAAAGTCTTGAGGAAGGATGTGAGCAGGCCGTCGGAGCAGTCGAAGAACGATGCGCGGACCGAGATCTTGATGTCGTTACGAACGTGGCAGAGGGGAGTCCGTACCGTGTGATCCAACAGTACATCGACGACGAGGGGATCAGCCTCGTCACGATGGGGACGCCCGGCCGGACAGGCCTCGAACGCTATCTTCTCGGTAGTGTGACCGAGCGCGTGATCCGGACGAGTGATGTTCCGGTACTCATTGTGCGATGATAGTGAGGCTGTGTCAGGGCTCGCTGGACAGACATCATGAGCGTAACTTACAGATCACGCTGTTGCAGCCGTGTCGCTTGATCTATTCTGCGTTCGATCACCATTCCATTTCGACCTCGTCACGAGGGATTGCCGCTATTCGATAAGACCCGCTCCCCGTCCCACGTCGGCCGTCAGTGGGAAGCCCCCACTAATCAGGTAGCCGGTATTTAAGTGCTCGCTGGACACACGCCGAGATATGGCTACGGCACGGTGGTCATCCGGATTCGGGTTCGTTCTCGCGACGGTCGTTCGTGTTCAATCTTGGTTTCGACCGCAGACTCGGAGGCTTGGGTCGCCTGCTCTTCGGATGGAAGCCGTGGTGCCGAACTCGCATTAGGTGAGGGAATCGCCGTAGTGAAAGCCACCGGCGCAACGCTCCATCTGCTTCACGTCGTCGAGGTAGGGAGCCTGGGTTCCGACGCTCGATCCGTCCTGAAAGAGGGTGAGTTGACGGAGCGAGTGAACGAAATCGTGTCAACAGCTATCGAGACTGCAGAGGCGTCGTCACTCGATGCCATCGAGAGCGAAACCGAATCCGGTGTCCCGTCCAAGGAGATACGAAACTACATGAAGAGAACGCGATTGACCTCGCTGTCCTTGGGACGCACGGGGAGATCGATTTCAGCCGATATATGATGGGTGGCGTAAGCGCGAAAATCGTCCGAACGACACCAGTTCCGGGGATGTGGGTTCGTGAGCCGGAATCGAGTGGGTGACAAACCATTTGGACGTGATTCCCGTAGTCACGCACAGTAGAGATGTACGAAGACATTCTGCTCCCGTTCGACGGCAGCGATGGGGCTGCGGAGGCACTACATCACGCCGCCGAAATTGCACACTGGGCCGACGCTACCATCCACGTCCTCTTTGTCGCGGATACGACACGGGATAGCGTCACCGTCGTTGAAACCCAGGTCGTCGACGCCCTCGTCCAGGAGGGCAAGGCTATCGTTGAAGAGGCAGAGAAGACACTGCGCACGCTCGGGGTGGACTACGATTCCGATGTCGTCCAGGGGAATCCAGCGCCGACGATCGTTGAGTACGCTGAGCGATATGGCCACGATGTGATCGTGATGCCAACCCACGGCCGGAAGGGGGTGTCACGATATCTACTCGGAAGTGTCACGGAAAAGGTCGTCCGTCTGGCGTCTGTCCCCGTTCTTACGGCACGGATGCAGCCCGACGAGCAACTGATGTTCCCCTACGAGAACATCCTCATCCCGACAGACGGGAGTGATGGTGCGATCCACGCTGCGGGCCATGGTCTCTCACTTGCAGCGGCTCTCGATGCGACCGTTCACGTGCTCTCCGTCGTGGACGACACCTCGCTTGGCCCGGACGTTCGCTCGACCGTGTCCGGACAGGATAGTGAACAGACCGCGACCGATGCCGTCGAGGATGTCGTGTCCGAGGCCGAGACTCACGGGGTCACAAATACACTCCGCCACATCGAACACGGCGCACCCATCGAGAAAATACTCGACACTATCGATTCGAACGACATCCACGCCGTCGTGATGGGGACGACGGGAAGGCGGGGGACTGATCGAATCCTGCTCGGGAGCGTCGCTGAAAAGACTGTCCGCTCCACGCCAGTGCCCGTCATCACCGTTGGACACGGCGAGTAGCGGCTCAATAAGGGGTCTCAAGCTTGAAGGAATGAGCAGTGAAACCTCAGTAAGGGTTTTCTCCGGGGTCCTCGTCGAGCGGGAGATATCGTTTGATTGCAAGCACGACAGCGAGGTATGCGGGGAAGCCGAGGACGAGTACAGCGCCGATGATCCCCCAGTCTTCGAGGCCGAGTGGCACTGTTCCAAAGTACTGATTGAGTGGGGTATACAGTACGGCGAGTTGCAACACCACCGATCCCCCGACCGCGAGTGCGAGCCACGGATTCGAGAACGTCGGCGTCTCCCGGAGCCAGCGGATGACGTACAGCTTCTCGAATTCCAGGAAGACGAACCCCGTGAACACCATCGTCATCGCATACGGCGTCACTGCGGCCGCTCCACCGACCACGTAGAACATCAACCCGAGCATGAGTACGGCCGAGACTGTCCCCGCGCCCCCGATGAGGCCAAGCATGGGGCGTTCGATAATGCCCTTGTCGGGATCACGCGGTGGTCGGTCCATCACGTCGCCACTTCGCGGGTCTGCACCCAGCGCCAGCGCAGGCAACCCGTCGGTGAGCAGATTGATCCACAGTAGCTGAACCGCAGGGAGCACGAGGTAGCCGTACAGCGATGCGAGAAAGACGAGTGCGACTTCCGCCACGTTCGCACTAAGCAGGAAGGCCACGAACTTCCAGAGGTTGTCGAAGATGGCTCGACCGCGTTCGACCGCTCGTTCGATCGTGGCGTAGTTGTCGTCCAGCAAGACCATGTCGCTCGCCTGTTTGGCCACGTCAGTCCCTCGGACACCCATCGCGACACCGACATCAGCGTTCTTTAGCGCCGGTGCGTCGTTGACGCCGTCACCCGTCATCGCGACGATGTGGCCGTTCTCTTGGAGCGCCCGCAGGATGCGTACTTTGTGTTCGGGAGAAGTGCGGGCGAACACGTTGACCTCCTCAACCCGTTCAGCCAGTACTTCCTCATCTAGCTGATCGAGGTCACGTCCCTCTGTCACCTCTTGGCCCATCCCGAGTTCTCCCGCGATCGCGGCGGCCGTGCGGACGTTGTCGCCGGTAATCATCTTCACGTCGATCCCCGCCCGCTTGGTCGCCGCGAGCGCGTCGGCAACCTCCGTCCGTGACGGGTCGATCATCCCGACGAGCCCAACGAACACCAGGTCGTCCTTCAAGTTCTCTGGATCGTCCGTGTAGGCGATCGCGAGCACACGGAGGGCTTCGTCGGCGAACGTCCGGACCTGTTCCTGAACCGTTCGGCTCTCTCTGAGGTGAGATCGGTCGGTCCGTCGTCGGTGAGGACGCGAGCGGACTTCGAGAGGACGACCCCCGGGGCGCCCTTGACGTACCCCACGTCGCCGTGGACGGTTCCCATCCACTTCTGCTCTGAAGAGAACGGAAACTCGTCGGTTCGGGGATGCTCCTCGCGGAGCGCCTCGACGTCGAGCCCGTGGTCTTCGCCCGCCGCGACAAGCGCCTGCTCGGTCGGATCACCCTTCTCGGCGGTGGCGTCGTTGCAGAGCCCCCCGGCCCATAACAGGAGATCGACGCGGTCGGACGAGGACTCGACGCCGGCGTCGTCGAGGTCGACGGCGGCGTCGTTCACCCACACCTTGCTGACGGTCATCTGGCCCTCGGTGAGCGTCCCGGTCTTGTCGGTGCAGATGACGTCCACCGATCCCAGCGCTTCGACGGCCGGCAGGCGGCGAACGAGGGCGTTCTCCTCGGCCATCGTCCGTACCCCCAGTGCGAGGGTCAGCGTCACCACGGCCGGCAGTCCCTCAGGGATGGCTGCAACGGCTAGCGACACTGCGGTGAGCGCTGCCTCGACGAGTGGCGTGTCCCGGAACAGTAACAGCGGGATCACGAGCGCGGCCAGCGCGAAGACGCCGAGGCCCAGCCGGCGGCCGAGTTCGTCCAGTTCCTCCTGGAGCGGCGTCTGTGTCTCTTCGGTGGCCGCAAGTTCCCGTGCAATCGAACCGACTTCGGTCTCCATCCCGATCGCGGTGACGGCCGCCACTCCTCTGCCACGCGTGACGTTCGTGCTTTTATACACCATATTGTCCCGCTCGGCGAGTGGTGTATCGGAATCGACCGGTTCCGGCGACTTCGAGACTGGTGCACTCTCACCGGTGAGCGCCGCTTCATCAATTTCGAGGTCGGTATCTTCGAGCAACCGTCCATCGGCGGGGACGACGTCCCCGCTTTCCAGTTCAATTACGTCTCCGGGAACGAGTTCGGTCGCATCAATCTCGACAGTTGTTCCGTCCCGGCGAACCGTCGCCGTCGGTGCAGTCAGTTCACGGAGTGCCTCGAGGCTCTGCTCGGCGCGGTAATCCTGGACGAATCCGAAGATTCCGTTCACGACAACGATGACGGCGATCAGAACGGCGTCGATGGAGTGGCCGGCCCAGGCCGAGAGTACAGCCGCCGCCAGCAGTACCCAGATGAGTACGCTGTTGAACTGTGCGAGGAAGATCGCTAGTGGCGTTCGTTCGCTGGCCTGGGCGACCTCGTTCTCGCCGTACTCCGCGCGCCGTTGCTGGGCCGCCTCAGAAGTCAGTCCTTCAGTGGAGGTGTCGTGGGCTTCCAGGACCTCTTCGGCCGAACGGCTGTGCGGATGGTCGTTCACTACCGGTTGTTCACTCTCGTCCGTAATGGAAGTTGTCGGAACGATCCTGCTGACAGTACTATCGGTCCAGCGCTGTGGCAGACCAGCGTTTTGACCTCCGCCGCGAACAGGCGCGACCAGTTCGGAAGGGTGACGGACGACCGAGCCAGTCAGTGTTACTTCAGCCCTCGAAACATCATAGAGTAGTCGTCCAGGAGTCTTCTTATCCAGACTCCGAGTGTAGGCGCTCCCGTGCTCGATGACAAGATTGCGATTGTCACGGGCGGGTCGACAGGTATCGGACGGGCGACTGCAGAGAAGTACCTCGAGTACGGGGCCGACGTCGTTATTGCGAATCGCTCGACCGAGACCGGTCGAACGACGGCGGAGGAGCTCGGTTGTGACTTCGTCCAGTGTGACGTCGCCGAGTACGAGCACCTGAAAGCGCTGGTGGAGACGACCGTCGAGGACTACGGCCGATTGGACGTGATGGTGAACAACGCAGGCATCGGTCGCGTCGGGTCAGTCGAGGATATGTCACTCGAGGACTGGCACGACGTGATGCGGATCAATCTGAACGGCGTCATGCACGGGACGCGAGCCGCGGTGCCACACCTGAAAGAGTCCGAGGGAAGTATCGTCAATATCGCGTCGATCTACGGCCTCGTCGCCGGGCCGGCAGCAACCGCCTATGCGACGGCCAAAGGCGGGATCGTCAACTTCACACGATCTGTTGCCGTCGATTACGCCAAGCAGAACGTGCGAGTCAACAGTATCTGCCCTGGGTTCGTCGACACACCGATGACCGAACCCGTCTTCGGTGAGGAGGAATTCTACGAGTACGTCCACGGGCAGACCCCGATGGGGCGGGTCGCACAACCAGAAGAGATCGCCGGCTTAGCAATGTTCCTCGCCTCCGACGAGGCCTCATACATCACAGGAGCGAACATCCCCGTTGACGGCGGGTGGACAGCACAGTAATTGACTACCGGATCACCATTCGGGCTGTTTGTAGTTTAGTCTTCATCGCTCCTATTCTGTGATTACGAGGGCAACTGGTAGCCACAGGTACGTGATCTCCTCGGGGGATCAATCGGATCGCTTTACCACAAGGACAGGGACATCGACGGTTCGAAGCACGGTCGAAGCGACGCTCCCGATTAGTTGCCGCTGGAGGTTCGACCGGCCGTGAGAACCCATGACGACGAGGTCAACGTCGTTTTCCTCGACGTACTCACGGACACCGCCAGCGGCACCCTCGAACGAACGAAGTCGTTCGACGGCAGTCTTCACAGTCCGATTCGGGGCGGATTCCTCGATTTTGTCTGCAACTCTGTCGACAGCGTCCTGCCCTCTCGCGTCGAGCCGGTCGACGAATTCCTTTTCGAGCCCCCCGGCGTTGAAGACACCGCCTGCAGCCTGCAGATCCACGACGTTCAACACGTGAACGTCTGACTCATAGCGCTGAGCGATCGCTATTCCATGAGGGATCGCTACTTCAGCGTTTTCGCTCCCGTCCGTCGTGATGAGGATTCGTGAGTAATCGGACTCGCTCCCGCTGTCGTGGTTCTCGCCCGAGACGACAAGCACGGGGACGTCACTTCGATGGAGGAGATGCTCGGTAACGCCGCCCAGAAGACGCCGGCCAAGCCCGGTCAATCCCTGTCTCCCGACGACGATCAGATCTACGTCCTGCTCATCCGCATACTCGCTAATCTGGACTGCCGGCTTGCCTTCGGTCAGTCTCGTGGTAACAGAATGGCCAAGTTCTGACGCGAGTTCCTCTATTTCTGTGAGGGCCTCTTCCCCACGTGCTCGTAGCCGGGTCTTCTCGTCAGAGGTTTCCGTGAGCCGGAGTGCCTTCTGTTCAATGACAGACAGAACATCGACGGTCGCGTCGAAGCCCTGAGCGAGTTGGAGCCCACGTCGTGCTGCTCGCTTCGCTTCGTCACTCCCATCCACGGCGATCACGATACGGTCATACATCGTGAGTGGGATTTTGAGAGCGACTCCCTTCATCGTTTGCCAGAGTGACTTCGACGGCCAAGATATTATGAGAGCGTGTCTCGTAGCTCCATGGAGAGATCCATGAATTTCGATGAATTCACAGGCGAGGTACAGCACCGGCTCGAACTTCCGGGAACCGGAGAAACGGTTCGAGCGATTCGGGCGACGTTGATGACGCTGGGCCAGCGCATTCCGGAGGGGAACGCCGAGGATCTCGCCGCCTCACTCCCGACGGAGGTCAAATGGTACCTGACCGGGGCCGTCCGCGAGCACGGCCAGCGATTCGACTGGCGGGAGTTCGTCAACCGTGTCAGCGAGATAGAGGGAGCAGACCGACCGGAAGCGGCCTACCACGCGCAGGTTATCATGGACCTCGTGAGCACCCTCGTGCCACCATCTGATCTGCAACAGCTTCGGAACCAACTTCCGGAGAGTGAAGACGACGAGAACTGGCACAAACTCTTCGCCGTGATCGATTCGGGAGGCTGGGGTGACGCCCAAGAAGCACAAACCGGTGGAGGTCCCCAACCAGACGAGACACCCGTCGATCAGCCGGAGGACTCCGATACGTGATCCGCTGGCCGGACAACTAACTCGTACTTCAAAAATTGCGTCCATTATGTATACCCACATCCTGTTCCCGACGGACGGAAGTGATCCCGCAGAGTCAGTTCTGGAGTACGCACTCCAAATCGCGTCCGAACACGAGGCCACAATTCACGTCCTCAATGTCGCGGACACCGGTCGAGACAGCCTCACGACCATTCGTGGGAAAGTCATCGATGTTCTTGAAGAAGAAGGGCAGGAGATTGTGGACGAAGCGGCGCAACGTGCGAGAGCTAGAGATGTGGCCGTCGTTTCTGAGGTCCTCCAGGGCGACCCGTACAGAACGATCGTCGACTACAGCGAACAGTCGGATATCGACTGTATCGTCATGCCGACGCACGGACGCCGCGGGATTCAACGGTTCCTCCTCGGGAGTGTCACCGAACGCGTCATCAACACTGCTGCGGTGCCCGTCATCGCGGTCAATCCGGATCGAGATCGGCCACTCGCGTACCCATCCCAGCGCGTTCTCGTCCCGACGGATGGGAGCCGTGGCGCCGAACTCGCGCTGACAGAAGGGATCGATGTCGCGAGAGCGACTGGGGCAACGCTCCATCTGCTTCACGTCGTCGAGACGGGAAACCTCGGGCCCGATGCTCGTTCCGCCCTGAAAGAGAACGAATTGACTGGCCGAGCGAACGAGATCATGGCTGAGGCCGCCGAGACGGTGGAGGAAGCGTCAGTTGAAGCAGTCACCAGCGTAATTGAGCACGGTGAACCCTCGAACGTGATCCGCAACTACATCGACGAGAACGAAATCGAACTCGCAATTTTAGGGACACACGGACAAACCGATTTCAGCAGATACGTCATGGGTGGTGTCAGCGCCAAACTCGTCCGGACATCTCCGGTCCCGGTAATGTGGGTTCGCGAACCCGGATCAGATGTCACCCCCGATTCCTGAATAGAACCCCTGATAGCAAACCCACAAGTCCGATAGCGTTTGGAGTGTGGGGCCACATCTTTTGGCATCCCAATTCGAAGTACTCGTATGGAAGACGTCCGCTCGGTACGGTTGAGTGAGGGCGAACGGAACGAATTTTTAGGCCGCGGTGGAACGGGTATCATCTCGTTCGATACCCCGGGCGATGAACCGCCGTATTCCCGTCCGGTTTCGTATGGATACGACGCAGAGACAGGGCATTTCTACTTCCGGTTTGCCGTTGGCCCCGACGACGCTGGGAAGGCAGATATTGTAGACGAAGACAGGGTGGTTTCGTTCGTCACGTATGACCAGACGGACAGCGGCTGGCGGAGCGTCATCGCCACGGGGAGGCTGGAAGAGATAACGAAATCGGCCCTTGATCCAGCTGTCGCTGATGCGATGGAGCGAGTCACCATCCCGTTCGTCGACGTGTACGACAGCCATCCACTCACGTTGGAGTTCCGATTCTTCCGACTCGCGCCCGATGAAGTGACCGGAAAACAAGAGGCTGGGACTGCGCGCTGAGCAGTGTGAACAGGACGGGTTCGACGACGCTCCTGAAACAGAGCATCCACGGTAACGACCTGTCCACACTCTGCAGCCGGGGGACAGTCGCCCGGCACTCCGCAAGATCGGTTCGTTTGATGGCAGCGTACTCCCGACCCCGGATCAAGGATTGACAATCGGTCTCGTCCTTTTCTACGGTAACCTCGACCACATCCTCTCCTCTCAACGGATCACCGGAAGGATCGCTGCCGCAACTGCCTCGCTCGCAATCCCGACGAGAAACAGAAGGAGCAGAAACAACCCCAGGATGATAACGAGGACCGTTTCTTCTTTCATCCGTTACTCCATGCAATTCTCTTCGACGGTGTGGACTCTCCTGTGTTGACGTGTTCCGTGCTGATCCATCGAGAATCACCGTGTCTCGTTGGCTTCCATTAGCATATGCAATCGGAAAAGGAGCGGGCCTACGTTCGTCAGAGCCATACTGGTGCTGGACAGAGAGGAATACTTTTTTAGTCGTCTCCTCTCGACTCAGCTATACTAGTTTAGGTGGTCCTAAAACATGATCCGCGATCACATCAGGCATATCAGAGCGCACCTCGACGAACAGTCGGTTCCAGTCCGTGGCGGCGTTACCGTCGGTGCACTCGTGTCGCTCCCACTGTTGGGAAGCGGAGTCCGAACAGTCGGGAGTGCGCTTGACCTCGGGATGTGGACGCTCCCGCTACTCGCGATCGCGCACGTGCCAGCCGTCATCGCCCTGATCGCGATTTGGTCCATCGTGAGTGCCGTCCGGGGGTGACTACCGATGTGGAACCAGATTCCTCTGCAGGACAGTAGTTCCAAGTGGACCGGTCGAAACACCCCCGAAACGGGATGATCAAACGATGACGACCGTCGAAAACGTTCACGAGGGTCCGGGAGCGCCGCACGCACAGCTCTTCCCCGAGTCCGAACCGAAGACGATTCGACTCACCCTCGAAGCGGGCGAACGGGTCGAACCACATCGGCATCCTGACAGGGAGATCGTCTTCTACGTCATCGACGGAGCTATTGAACTCCAGCTCGGCTCGGAGAGCCATGACATAGAAACGGGTGACGTCGCTCGCTTCGAGGGCGATCAGGACATCTCGCCGCTCGCTACTGAAGCGAGTACCGCGTTGATCGTGCTGGCTCGCCAATCGGAATGAACACTCCGTGGACACGATTAGGGGTGCCGATGTCCCGGGAACCGGGTCGTCCGTGGGAAGCACTTGAGCAACGGTGACGAGTTTCGAAGACGGGAACCGGGAATGATGACCATTCAACAGGAATTCGACCAGTGGGCCGCGTCGGGGAGAGATCGCGACATGGAGGATGACCACTGGCACACGGCAAAGCAAGCCCTGGCGATGATGCCCGTCGAGGCGGGCGACACCGTTCTCGATCTCGGCACCGGTTCGGGGTATGCGCTTCGGGCGCTCAGCGAGATCCACGAACTCGACCGGGGTGTGGGTCTCGACGGAAGTCCGGAGATGGCGACCAACGCACGCGAGTACACTCAGGCCGACTCTATCGGTTACACGGTCGGCGACTTCCATCACCTTCCGTTCACAGACGACAGTATCGACCACGTCTGGAGCATGGAGGCGTTCTTCTTCGCGCACGAACCGGTCACGATGCTCGAGGAGATCCGGCGGGTGCTCCGCCCCGGTGGGACGGTCTTCTGTGCGGTGAACTTCTTCGAGGAATCCGAACAGTCCCACCAGTGGCGGGAGCGAATCGATCCGCCGATGTACCTGTGGAGTCAACAAGAGTATCGAACGCTGTTCCGCGAGGCCGGATTGAGCGTCGCTGTACAGGACACGATTCCGGACGAGGAGATCGAATCCCTCCCGAAGACCAGTTCCCGACCGACGAGTGGGAGACGCGCGAAGCGATGGTCGATCGCTATCGGACGTGGGGGACGTTGTTGACCGTCGGTGTTGCACCGTAGCCGGTGGGAGTACGCCGTGACCGACTCGCGCCCTCCATCTTGCAGGCGCTCGGAGAACTATCCAATACGATACAGATGAGTGGTGAAGCGCGAACCCGCAACTCTACGGTCGACGAACCACTCACCTCCGGACGAACCCCTACCGGATAATTGAGACGAGGACGGGCGACCGCCGCATGACCGTCTCGGCGACACTCCCCAAGGGAAGTGGCGAATCGTCGTCTCTCCCGTGGCTCCCCATAATGATGTGATCGATGTCGTTCTCCTCGGCGTACTCGACGATAGCCCGCCATGGTTCGCCCACGGCTACCTCAGTGGTTATCTCCGCACCATGATCGGAGGCCACCTCCCGTGCCTCGTCGAGTATGTCGTCGGTTTCCTCCCGAGCTTCGTCGTACCAGTTCTCGAATTGGGCTTGTGAGAGCGATTTATCGCCGTCGTTCCATGCGCCGTGTGGCGTCATCACAGAAAGAACCGTGACCCGGTCCTCGGGGTACGTCGTTACCGCGTACTCCAGCCCCTCCAGAGACTTCGGCGATCCGTCCACGGGTACGAGGATTTGTCGTGACATGACTACACATCAGACCGCGAAACGAGAAAAGTCTGCAGGCAAGCCAATCTGACTGCAGCCACACTTGCATCCCCCTATCTCGACAGCTCTCGCTTGAACACCTACAGTGACCCATCTCTTTTCCCTCTCACGGAACGTAGACCCTCTGGTATGCCAGAGGAAGTGCTCTTCAAGTCTGAGCAGCGCCAGAGTCGAGAACAGATCGCATCGTACCTCCAGACGGTCGTCGATACCCTCAGCGCCGGTGAACCGATCACACTCCAGGGTGGTGGTGACTCGGTGACGCTTGAGCCCCCCACACAGCCCACCTTCGAAGTAAAAGCCGAACGAGAAGGCCCGACGAACGGCCCGAAAGAGTTGAGTATCGAGTTCGAACTCGAATGGCCCGAAGACGGTGATGACGGCGGCGAGCTCGAGATCGGGTAACCTCTCAGTTGACTTCTCGTAGGGACTTCTCGTACACGTTCCGACGGGACCCCTCCTTCTGTTTCGCCTGACGGCGTGTCTCAAGATCGAACTCCTCTTGGACGGTGTCATCGATCGCTCGGAATGCCTCTTCCACGGTCATATCTGTTCATTCGTAGTGGAGTCAGGAAACTCTACGTGGTGATTCCCGTAGAACGGGGCTTGATCTCTCACCGGACCTAGGAGACAGCATGTACTTCGATATCCTGATCCCCACGGATGGAAGCCAGGGAGCGCAGGTAGCTATCGAACACGGACTTGAAATCCCACAACAGTCCGCGACCACGGTTCATGCCTTGTACGTGGTCGATACGCGAGTGTCGCGATCCGGTCCGCTTATCGAATCGCTCCGGCGCGAAGGGCGAGAGGCAGTGCGAGAACTCGAGGTGGCTGGAACTCAAGCCAGCCTCTCTGTCGTCACGGAGGTTGTTGAAGGAATTCCACATCAAGAGACTCTCGAGTAGAGTACGACTCATGGGATCGATCTTATTGTGATGGAAACCCGGGGTCGGACAGGTGTTGATCGTTTCGTGATGGGAAGTGTCGCTGAACGTGTGGTCCGCCACTCTCCAATCCCCGTGCTCACGGTACGAAGAAATAAACTGTAGCCGAATACCCACACATATAGCCGCCACAGAGAGGACCACTACTCTCTATCGCAATCGGTCGCAGCTTCGGCCTCGAGCTGGACCCACAGATCCTGAAAAACTCACACATTACGAGACGCGGCCTCAACTACTGAGCGCTTTGGGGAGTGGAACTACAGTTGGGGTATCGGGGCTGTAATGCGTGGTATCGGACAAATTCTATCTACCCGACCGAAATGCGACTGGTATAATGTCTCCGGCACATCAGGGTTTGCAGCAGGTGCCGGCGACAATGCTCGATGTATGCTGCAGGATTTCACACACTGCTGATTTCGGCCTCAGACTGACTAACAGACCGTGGGAGACCACCTTTCTGGATCACGTTGAATGCCCGCATCAAATCTGTCCGGGAGATGATCCCGACGAGGTTCCCGGTTTCGTCGACGACAGGCAGGCGACCGACGCCGTTCTGCTGCATTTGCTGAAACGCCTCCATCGCGTCGGCATCGGGGGCAATCGTCTTGATGTCGGTTGACATCACGTCCTCGACCCGGAAGGCGTCTCGTTCGACCTCTTCGATAGCGCCCGCATCATCCAGTGTCACCATTCCGATGAGATCACCGTTTCGTACCACCGGATATCCGATATGCCGTTCATTAAACATCCGCGCAACGAGGTCGGTGATTGAGGTGTCCCCGGTAACCGTCTCAAGATCCTCTTTGTGGGTCATCACGTCCTCGACGGTGACGCCTTCGAAGGCCGCTTTGACCGAGATCTGTTGCGCTTCACCGGATGCGGCGATGTAGATGAAGAACGCCAACAAGACGAGAAACAGATTGGTGAACAAGCCGAGCAGGCCCAACATGAACGCGAACACTTTTCCGACGGAAGCTGCCTGTTGTGTCGCCCGAGCGTGTGGCTGATTGCGAGCGAGAATCGCCCGGAGGATACGTCCCCCGTCCATCGGAAAGCCGGGGAGGAGGTTGAACGCAGCGAGCACGATGTTGAGAATGGTGAGATAGCCGAAGACGAAGCGGGCGGGGTTCAGACTCGACGGTAGTGAGACGAACGCGACGTAGGAGCCAATGCCGATGAGGACACTCACGATTGGCCCGGCGATAGCAATCACCAGCTCGTGCTGCCAGTCTTCAGGGAATTCGGTGAAGCTCGCCACGCCGCCGAGCAACCAGAGGGTAATCGAATCGATCTCGTACCCGTACCGCAGTGCGACCAGCGAGTGGCCGAATTCGTGTAGGAGCACGCCAGCAAAGAGGCCCAGAGCTGATGCCAGTCCAAGTATCCACGGAAGATATCCGCTTGTCAGTTGCTCGGAGTCGATCGTTGTGGTAAATGTCTCGTTGATTACGAGTACCAATTCAGTGATGTCCCAGGCGATGAACGCAGCGAACAGGGGCAGGACGATCAGAAAGGTCCAGTTGAGCCTGATCGGGATCCCGAACGCCGAACCGATCCGAAATCCTCGCATACGTGAGTGATTGCGTGGAATAGGTTAAAAAGCGTCCGTTGGCAGGAGCTACGTGTATCGGTGAGACTGGTAGTATCGCCCTCACTATAATCTTGTAACTCATCAGCGGACTCGGTCTGGATGCCTCTACGACTTGTCTAGCCGAGTGCGAGATATCCTTCTGAGGGCGTTTTCGGCTGTCCTGTTCGTTTCCGCGATCGGGGGAGCGAATTCTCGCACAGCACGAGTTTGACCCATTCGAATCGGGCGCCGCCTTACTTGACCGCCGATGGATCCGTAGGGGGATTCCTTCGTTCTGGGGTACGATTGATCTGAGAGACCTCTCCCACAGACCCAGACTGCATCGAGCGATCTCCAGTACTCGTAAGGGAACCACGCGTGAACGACTACCATGCCCAAGTCCGAACCCTTCGAACGATACACCGAGCGATACGAAGGCTGGTTCGACACACACGAAGCCGCCTATCAGTCCGAAGTCGAGGCGCTCCAGCGACTGGTCGCACAGCCGGGATTCGGTATCGAGGTCGGCGTCGGCAGCGCTCGGTTCGCTGTCCCGCTCGGGATGCAGGTAGGACTTGATCCTGCTGGCGACATGCTGGTTCGCGCTCGCGAGCGAGGGATCGACGTGGTCAAAGGCGTCGCCGAATCCCTCCCGTTCAGAAACAGGACATTCGACACTGCGCTGATCGTCACGACGATCTGCTTCGTCGACGACATCCCCCAGACACTGGCTGAAGCCCAGCGAGTGCTGCGCCCGGACGGATCGCTCGTCATCGGCTATATCGACAAGGACAGCCCCGTCGGTCAGATCTATCAGGAGAAGAAGTCGGAGAACCCGTTCTATCACGAGGCCGTGTTCGTCTCGACCGACGAACTCGTCGATACGCTTGACGCTGCGGGGTTCTCGGAGTTCGAGTTCGTGCAGACCATCTACCACTGGCCCGACGATATTGACGAGCCCGAACCGGTTGACAAAGGGTATGGTGACGGGTCCTTCGTCGGAATCAAGGCTACCATGTAGTAGCAATAGTCCAGTACTGGACCGCGTCTACTGTTGAAGATGTGTTCATGGCCGCGGGCAATCTACTCTAGTGACTCGGTCGAATCGCGGGTTGATGGGGAGAGAATCCTGCTTTCGCGACCACCAAGTGCAGCCGGATTCGATCAGATATCATCGAAATCAAAGAGCTACGGAACGTAGGGTGTCGGAAAATTCGAAAAACGGCGCGGTAGGTTCACGGACTGACCCCTCCGTGAACGGACCTTTATCTACATCAGATCCCCGAGAAAGATGACGAGAAGCCCGAGAGAGGTGACAAGCCCTAAGAGAGCGGTAATCGAGAGCCGTCCGACGGTGAGCGGGGCAGTAAACCCGTCCCGTACGCGTGGGGCGTCAAACCGCAGCTTCAACAGTGCCCCGTTCACCAGAACGAAAACGATGAGCAGTGCTGCGTTAGCCAGCCCAGCCACGGCTCCGAGGTCTCCAATCAGGACGAACGGAACCGTGAGACCGCCGACCAGAGCGACCGCCAAGTACGGCGTCCGACGGGTACGGTGAATTCGCGAGAATACCGTCGGGAACGACCGATACTCCGACTTTGAAACGCCGTAGAGTAGACGGGATGTCGAGACCAGCAGGATGAGGACCGTGTTCGCCGTCGAGGTTAACGCAATGGCCGCCACGAGCGTTCCGAGTACCGGCCCGCCACCGACCTCCGCGACCAGCGCGAGCGGCGACGCCGACGCACCGAGGGCCCGCCAGTCGACGACGGCCACCGCAGAGACAGCGACGAGTACGTAGAGGACCGTCGTGATGCCGATAGCGATGAGGATGGCTCGCGGGATGGTTCGTGTGGGGTCTTCCGTTTCCTCGGCGACGTTAACGATTGAGCCGAACCCGAGGTAGGCGAAGAATACGAAGAACGTTGCCTCGAACACGCCAGTAACGCCGTACGGCACCTCGAACGGCGCGACGGTCCCCCAGGATCCTCCCCCCGACCCAGATGACCAGTGCCAACCCGGCCACTTCAGCGACCGTGAACAGCAAGTTGAGTTTCGCCGAGGTTTCGATCCCCCAGAAGTTGACGGCTGAGGCGGCCACCACCAGAGCCACGGCGACGGCGACGGCCGGCGTCCGGAGGAACGACGTGAGGTATCCCGCGAAGGCAAGCGCCACGGCTGCTGCCGAGACGGCTCCGACGAAGACTCGGAGAAACGCCGCTATCTCCGCGAGACGCTTGCTCTGGATGGCCTCGCGGACGTAGACATAATCGCCCTCACCTTTCGGAAATCGTGACGCGAGTTCGGCGTAGCTCAGACCGGTGAACGAGGCGATGACCGCCGCCAGGAGAAACGAGAACGGGACCGCCTCGCCGGCCACGGCAGTTGCCTCGCCCAAGATGGCGTAGATACCCGCGCCGAGGATGAGTCCGACACCGTAGACAACAACCTCGACGAGCCCCAAATCACGACGTAGCGTCGGTACTGCCGACCCGCTCGCTCCCGGTCCTTTTGGGGTCGTCATCTAGTCCCTCCCGGATATCGTCGCCAAGATAACGCCGCTACGGCGACGTGGCTCGAGGATCGTGTATCATCCATTAGCGGCGTTGTCACATTCGGAACCAATTGATCTGTGATTCTGGACGCGGTGCTATTGGCGTTAGGGGAGTGTCTTATCCCCACAGATGGGTGATCACCGTCATGGTCAATCTACTGTTGCATCCGGTACCGAGCTGTCTTGCGAATGGATAGTTCCCAGTTGGGGGTAATTACAACGTTACCCTTCGTTGGGCGAGGGGTAAAGTTGCATGACGGAAGAAAATGCGCACTGTAGAACTGTTTCGACTTCTCGGAGATATCCCCACCGGAGCGGTTCCCCGACGGACGCTGCTCACCACGGGGGCGAGCGTTCTAGGCGGTGCGCTCGCAGGGTGTCTGATCTCCCCATCATCAGGCGGTCCGCCGTACCAAACGCACGAGATCGACGACGGTGCAGTGTACGGTCCTGGTCTCCAAGACGAGCAATCGATGCAGTTCTACGCCGCCCTCGTCGAGGACGAGACCGCGACGAACGCCTTCGACCCGCATGGGCTCATGGAAACCAATGCTCGGGAATTCATTGAGCGGACTGACTTCCGGAGACAGTACCTTGGAGTCGTCCAGATCGGGGGCATCAACTCCTCAATGCGGGTCCGTGTACCGGACGTCTCCGAGAGCACCGTGAACCTCACGGTGATCGCGTCTCTCGAGGATGAACCCCCGTATTCCGAGGACAGAGTAATTACGACGCTTTTGATCCGAGTGACCCGGACGCGGCAGACGGTTCCCGACAATATTCGGGTCGAACTATCGATCGATGGCCGCCACGAAGTATTTACTGGTGACTGAAATGAATCAGTACAGCAAGAATTCAGGTGTGTCTTCCCCTATCTCCCTGCATGACACGCGCTCGCCAGCGACGGGGACACGCTCTTCACGGGGGAGTAATAGTTCCAATAGATCGCAGACGGCGCTTGCGATGACGACTCCACGAACTCTAGTTCGTCTCCGCGGAGGACGAACCCTCCACGAGACGTATGCCACGGGAACATATTACCACTCCTCAAGAGGGGACGATCGGTAATGCTAGTGGAGGCGCTACTGTTTCTGGGCGGCTTGGCAGCCCTCGTCATTGGGGCTGATCGGGCGGTCACCGGCGCGGGGGATCTGGCGCTCTATTACGGCGTTTCGCCGTTTTTCATCGGCGTCACGCTCATCTCGATCGGTACCTCGATCCCGGAGATGGTCACGTCGGTCTACGCGGCCCACTACGGCGCGGGCGACCTCGTGGTGGGGAACATCGTCGGCTCGGAAATCGCCCAGATCACGCTCGCCATCGCGGTCGTCGCGTTTATCGCCCCGTTCGTCACGCAACGACGCGACGTCCTCGTCTACGGGAGCGCGATGATACTCGCGATGATCATCATGCTGTTGACCCTCGACGACGGGATCATCGGTCGCTCGGAGGGGTTTCTGATGATGCTTGCCTACCTCCAGTTCATCTACACGTTGTACACGAACAGGGGTGGCGAGGAGATCGCCGAAGAGGTCATCGAGGAACCCCGGACGCCACGTGAGACGTACCCGTGGATCGTCGGCGGGTTACTGCTGGTCGTCGTCGGTGGGCAAGTGATGGTCACGAACGGTGTCGCTATTGCCAGATTGGTTGGTATCCCGGAGTTCCTCGTCGGTCTGCTGACCGGCCTGGGGACGACCCTTCCGGAGGTCGTCGTCGCCGGGATCGCGGCCCACGAAGGCCGGGGCGGTATTTCTGTCGGAGCGATCCTCGGGAGCAACATCACCGACCCGGTGTTCTCGCTTGGCGTCGGGGCGCTCTTTTTCGACGTCGTCGTCGATGACATCTCCGCACTGCAACCCTCGCTGACCTACATGCTCGTCGTCTCCATCCTCGTGTTGGCCCTGTTCTACTGGCGAGAAGGGATTGACCGGAAGGCAGCCGCCATTTGCCTATTATTATACATTCCTACGTTCTTCTTGCTGTGACCCACGCCCGGGTCGATATGATGGCTTTCCCGTCTCTCAGTAGCTCCATAACTCAACCCAGCAGGACCGGCCAGACCAGTCTGATGAGCAGGTACGCCACTCCTGTTGTCAGAAGGATAACGATGCCATCAAGTAATGCTCCCGCGCGAAGCATATGTTCGCGTCGGATGTATCCGGCACCGAACACGATGGCGTTGGGCGGTGTCGCAACCGGCAACGCGAACCCGTAACTGGCGGCGATCCCGCCTGTCACCGCCAGCAACACTGATGCGACCTCCGACGACGTGCCGAACGCGGCCGCGTATACCGGGCCGATGTTGACGAGGAGCGGAGCGAGAAGCGCTGCCATCGCCGTATTCGACGCTAGCTCGCCGACGACGATTGTCATCGCCACGACGACGAGGAGAACGACGACGATCGAGCTCCCCTCGAACTGGCCGAACGTCACTTCGGCGAGCCATCTCGTGGCGTTCGTATCCGCCAGCGCGTTCGCCAGCGAGATGCCGCCTCCGAGGAGCAATAACGTCCCCCAATCGATGTGGAGCAGGTCGTCCCACGCCGCTGCACCGCTGACGACCAGTGCAGGCACGGCGAGAAGCCCCACGAGGACATAGAACAGAACCCCTTCGTGGCCGACCGTTCCGAACACGCTGGTCGCTGTCCCGCCGAAGAGGGTGACATATCAAGTATGCGGGAGCAGATCCGCGAACAGGAACCCGAGCCCGCCGAGCAGCCACAGGAACGCCGTCGCCCCGAAGATCGCGACGGTTCGGTGTGCCGGCGACGATAGCGATCCCATCGAACGGCGGTGCTCGTTCGCCCACTCTCGGGCCCGGCTCACGTCGAACGATTCGGGCGGATACGTGACGTACGTCAGGAGCACCCACGCGACTGGGAGCGTGACGATGACCATCGGCATCCCGATGGCCAGCCACTCCACGAAGGTGATCTCGATGCCGACGAGTTCGCTGAGTTGTCCGACGACGATCGCGTTTGGCGGCGTCCCCACCAGCGTCCCGACACCACCGAGGCTCGCCGCGTACGGGACGCCGAGCAGCATGGCGATCTGGAGGTTCGAGCTGGCCGGGGTGTCACCGTTCGAATCGTCCTCGAATTTCGCTACGTCCGTGACGCTCTCGACGATGCCGAGAACGATGGGCACCATCATCGCGACCGTCGCGGTGTTGGAGATGATCATCGAGAGGAGTGCCGTCGACACCATGACACCGAGGACGAGTCCCCGAGCCGAGGTTCCGAACCGGATGAGGATCGTGAACGCGATACGTCGGTCGATAGCGTGCTTCTGGAGCGCCTCGGCTAGCATGAATCCCGCGAGCAGGAGGAAGATGACCGGATCGGCGAATCCGGCGACTGTGTCCCCGAAATTCGGGTAGACGCCGAAGATTGTCAGGAGAATCGGGATCAACAGCGCAGTGAGCGGGAGTGGAACGGCCCCGGTCACCCAGAGGATCGCCGCGAACGTCATCGTCGCGACCGCATACTGACCGGCCGTGGTGAGTGTTCCTGACGTGGGAACTGTTGCGACTCCGGCCATGCAGAATATGGCGGCACAGATCGTCAGGAGTCGTCCGTGTTGATTCGACGCCACGAGAAGTCACTCTCCACCCACTCTGTGTCCTCGTCGGTCGGGAGCTGACGTGTATCAATTTCACCAGCGAGTTTGCGATACAGATAGGGAATCTCGACGAGAAGGCTCAAGCGTTGATGAATGATCGCGGCTTTTCGCGGTGTTTCACCGGAGGAATCGAAAATATTGGTTATCGGTCTTCTTGATCGGTAAGAACTACTGCATTAGACTGACCGACTGGCAGACGAAGGTCAACCGAATCATGAGTGACTTCGACGAGGTCAACGACGCGGTTCAGCGGGTCAGAGACGCCTTCGAGAATGTGGTTAAGAAACCGAGGAAATGAGCGAGCAAGCGAGACAGAGCGTCGAAGAGGCCATCGACGACCTCGAACAGCGAATCGAGGCGCTCAAAGATCGCGAGTAAAGGGACTGTGCATTAGATACGGCTTCGACGTCCTTTCTCCACGGGCTGACGGGAGTGACTGAGAGATGGGGCCCATACCCTACGCAATCCCCCCGACTCCGACGAGTGGTTAGGAGTCGAAAAATGACAGCAGGTCATCGAGCGATCGAGTATTCAGAATGTTGTTCGCCTCACACCACCCCCTGCGTGCTTGTGAGACGCCGAGATGCATGAACTCGAGTTCACCAGTCGTGTGCGCGTCGGTGCAAATGACGTACTCAACTGTATCGCGATACTCTTTGACGGACGCCCAGTCGAGATCCAGTCGCTCGGGTTGGGCGTTGATCTCGATCGCCACATTCTCCGCAGCAGCCGCTTCCATCACCGTTTTCGTGTCAAGATCCAGCGGTCGCCGCTCGTTGATCAATCGATTGGTGGGGTGGGCGAAGATATCGATCGGGAAGTCTTCGAACGTGCTGATCACCTGTTCGGTGGGATCGGACGGGGTGCTGTGCATCCCTGCAACGACGAGGTCGCAGTGTTCGTACCACTCCTCGGGGAGTTCCAGTCCGTCGCTCGTGATCTCGGCCTCGATCCCCTGAAGGATCGTGATATCTAGATCGTCATTCACCACTTCGATATCGCCCCGTTGTTCGTCGAACGATTCCGCATCAAGCGTGCTGGGAATCGGGGTGTGTGGGCCGTGATCGGTGACGAGGATGTACTCTAACTCCCGGTCGACTGCGGCCTCGGCCATCTCACGGACACTGTGGGAGCCGTCGGAGTAGTCGGTGTGCAGCTGTAGGTCACCACGAACGTCGTCGAGTTCGACTAAATCGGGCAGTTCCCCGGTTGCGGCCGCGTTGATTTCGCCAGTGTCCTCACGGAGTTCGGGTGGGATCCACGTGAGATCCAGTGCGTTGTAGACGCGTTTCTCCGTTTCACTGGCGATGCGCTCGCCGGCACGCTGGCTGTTATCAGTGTCATCGACCTCACTTACGTCGAACAGGCCATACTCGTTGAGCTTCCAATCACGATCGATAGCTCGATTCCGGAGAGAGATGTTGTGGTCTTTTGACCCCGTGAAATAGACGAGCGCAGAGCCGTGCTCGGCCTCGTCGATGATGCGAAGATCCATCTGGAGGTCACCGGAAACTACGACCGACGATTTTGTTTCGCCTCGAGACAGGACCTCCTTCACGTCGTCGTGGGTGCAGAAGACTTCCATCGCCGTCTCCGAGTCAGACGCGGTCGCCAAGATGTCGATATCGCCGACAGTCGGTCGTCGCCGCCGGAACGAGCCGACGATATCCACCTGATCGAACGCATCGGTGGCTTGGAGACGTGATTCGACGTTCTCTGCGATCGGAAAGGCGCGTCCCAGGAGCATCCGCTCCTGGCTTTCCTTCGCTCGATCGATGTGATCAAGGATGTTCTCCTCGGATTTCTCGCCGAATCCTTCGAGGTCGGCAATCTCGCCCGCCTCGGCGGAACGTTCGAGATCTTCGAGCGTCTGGACATCGAGTTCCAGATACAGCTGCTTGGCAGTCTTCGGACCAACCCCCTCTACACTGGTGATTGCCTCGATGTTAACGGGGAGGTCCGCTTTGAGATCCTCGTAATAGGCCAACTCCCCCGTTTCGAGGTATTCCGCGATCTTCTCACTGATCGATTCCCCGACGCCTTCGATCTCTTCGAGTTCCCCGCGCTCGTAGATGTCTTCGATATCTTCGGACAGCGACTCGATGTTCCGTGCTGCCATCCGATACGCACGCGGCTTGTACTCGACATCCTGGATTTCGAGGAGATCCGCAATCTCGCGGAGTAAGGTGGCGATTTCCTGGTTTTTCATCCCCGTCTGCTCCTCCTGTGTGCTAGCATCTCCGGCAGCAGGTAAGTAGTCAGGTCTCGATTCCCACGAACGAGGGAGACTCCTTATTCGGGAGATCGTCATTACAGAAGACGCCCCGTTTGCTTTCCTCACCGCCGTCACCATCGCTGGCGTTCAACTGGCTACGACGGTCAGTTGCGTTCGCTTCCGAGACACCTCCTAAACCTCTCGCTCCACACGACCGCCACCGACCTGCTAGAATCAATGTCGACACAACGGCTCGTCGGATGTGTCGTATGTGAACGTCGATCTGAGGTCGGCATTCTTGTGGCCCGGTGAGCCATCTCTCGTTGATGCGTATCATCTGATGCTTTGACCGAACCTGTGTCAACTCACCACCAATTGGCTGAGAAGAATCCCCATGGTTAAGGGGCGGGAGTACCCCTGCCGTAGGAGTTCTCAACTGGCGGGATTAACGGCCTTAGTATATACGACTTCTTGAGATATATCTCCTCATGGGAGAGCTTGAAACAGAAGAGCAGAAAACCCGAGTCGAAATCGCCTCGTATCTCCGCCAATTAGCCGATCAGCTCGACGGAGGCGACGCTGTAACGCTCGAACTCGGAAATCAACGCGTAGATCTCGATCCCGTCGATCCGATCACGTTCAAACTCGAAGGCGAGTCGGATTGGGCCGAGGGCGATACGGAGGCCAAACAGAGCATCGAATTCGAGCTGGTGTGGTGGCGGGAAGCACAGACAACCGAAGAAGGGGCCCTGAACATCGAACAGACGGAACCGTGAGCAGCTTTCAGTAATGTTTCTCGAACGATTTGATATTGCTTTATGAGAACCGTGCTCGAACACCACAAGAGGACACTCCTGAATGTACGACACCATACTCGTTCCAACCGACGGTAGTGAAGGGGCTGAAGCCGCGGCGCGACACGGGCTGGATCTCGCGACGGCATTCGATAGCCAGATTCATCTCCTGAGTGTCGTTGACGAACGGTCGTACAGCAGCGCTCTGGCGGACCTCGACCCGACGATTGGAGAGCAACGAGAGCAATTCGAACAACAGGCCACTGAGGCTGTCGACCGTCTCGAAGAACTCGTCTCTGAATCGTCGGTCACGTGCCACACGGCAGTCGAACGCGGAATTCCTCACGAAGCGATTCAGTCCTATGTCGCAGAACATGACATCGACCTCGTTTCGATGGGGACCCACGGACGAACTGGGCTCGACCGATTGCTGCTCGGCAGCGTGACAGAACGCGTCGTTCGAACGAGTGACGTGCCCGTTCTTACGACCCGACATGAACCAGACGACCGCTCGAGCTACGATCGAATCTTGATTCCGACAGACGGCAGTGAGTCTGCGACTGCAGCGATCGACCTCGGGATCGCTATTGCCGAACGATTCGATGCGACTGTCCACGCGCTCTCGGTCGTCGACGTTAATGCCGTCGCAGGCGCCTACGATGCTGGACCCGGCATTCCCCATCTGCTCGATAGCCTCGAAGAGGGATGTGAGCAGGCTGTCGCGGCAGTCGAAGACGAATGTGAGAACCGTGACGTCGACATCGTGACGGACGTCGTCCAGGGAACTCCGTATCGGGCGATCCGAGAGTACGTCGACGGCGAAGGAATCGATCTCATCACGATGGGGACGCACGGTCGGACCGGTCTCGAACGCTATCTCATTGGTAGCGTGACTGAACGGACCGTCCGAATGAGTGACGTTCCCGTACTCACTGTGCGGTAGATATCGCTTCCTATTACACCACGTTCCGTAACCCGTCCGATGCCATCTCCCTAGCCGGAAGCTGCGGCCATCGCCTCGCACGTCTTCCCTGTGATCTTACCGGGGACAACGGTCCTCTAAAAACAGTTTTGCAGCCCCGTCTTCGGTTCGGGGCTTGTATTTAGTACTCGGGTCGTTGCGCCTGGATGACCGACGCCAGCTGCTGGTTTTCGTCGGCGAGGAGTTCGGTTAGATCGTCGGCAGTGATGATCCCCACGAGTTCGTCGTTCTCGTCGCAGACGGGCAGGCGACGAACGCCATTCTCGCTCATCGCCTGTGCGGCCTCGTAGAACCCAGCGTCGGGGCCGACTGTACACAGGTCCGTCGACATGACATCGTCGGCAGTCTGGTCGGCCGGAGTGGTCTCTTCGGCAAGCACGCGCGTCGTTAGGTCCCGATCCGTGACGATCCCGGTCGGGCTGTTGTCGTTCGTGACGACGACGCTCCCCACGTTTTCGTCTCGCATCTGTTGGGCGAGTTCGGAGACCGATGTTTCGGGGCTGGCACTGACGACTTCTGTTCGGGCGAGATCTTCGATTGGCATTGCTGTTGCCTCCGTGTAGTTCATCGCCGAGCGTGCACATATACCGAGATGCCCATTCCTAATCGTCTGGAATCTCCCGGATACTCATCGGGGGGTTAATCAGGCACAACAGTGAACGACGACGCTTGAGTCAAACAGCGACCATAATACGGTGAGAGACGTGGATTACCAAGCGTTGCCGAGCTCTTCAAGAAGTGTCCCAATATCTTCTTGGGTGTTAAACACGTGGAGAGAGGCTCTGATTGCGTCTGGATCCGGAAGTGACCTGATAATGATATTGGCCTCTTTGGAACGGTCGACAGCCGTCGCTGGATCGTCGACATCGATCGTAACGAGACCGGATTCAGGACTCGTCGGACTCAAAAGCCGGTCATCCGGGACACCGTTGACGAGACGAGTTGTCAGTTGCTGGATTCGGGATTCGACTGTGTCGAGACCAATTTCATCGAGCGTTTCGATGGCTGTTTGTAATGCGACGTAAGGAGCTGGATTTGTCGTGCCGATTTCGAATCGTCGTGCGTCGGGTTCGAATTCGTAGGTTTCGTCCGTTGGCGTTACGACGCCTCGGTACCCGATGGTTCGCGGATTGAGTGTGTCGATCACGTCATCAGACACGTACAGAAAACCGGCGCCCCAGGGCCCGAGAAGCCATTTATGACCCGCGGCTGCGACGATGTCTGCGCCCCACTCGTGGACATCGATCGACGTCTGGCCCACGCTCTGGACGGCATCGACCAACACAAGCGCACCGGCATCGTGTGCGATGTCGACCAACGTCTCGATCGGCAGTCGAGTCCCGTAGTTCCAGGTGAGCGAACTGACGCAGACGAGTTTTGCATCCTCGACTGTCGCCCGATAGGCGTCGATATCCAGCCGTCCCGCGTCACCTTCGACGACCCGAACGTCGATCCCACGAGTGCGCTCGAGTCGTTGCCAGGGGAGGATCCCGGCGGGGTGCTCGAGGTCTGTCCGGACGACCACATCGTCCGTCGTCCACTCAAGCGCGCAGGCAACACGGTTGATCCCGTCAGTCGTACTTTGGGTCAGGGCGATTTCGCCGGGATCGGCTCCGAGGAATTCTGCGACGGTTGCTCGGACATCGTCGTAGGCATCGAATGCAGCCGTGTACATGCCTTCGGCGGCCGGCGCTTCGAATTCGTGGTGTTCGAGGAACGTCTCGGCGGCCGTGACGACTCGGCGCGGACTCGGACCACTCGCTCCGGTATTGAGATAGACAGCATCTTCGAGAGCGGGAATGTCGGCACGGAGATCGAGTGGAGTCACGCTGCCTCCTCCAGCGAGCCCGCAAGTACCTTCGCTGCGGTCGCGATCGGATCCCAGACGGGGCTGAACGGTGGCGCATATGCCAGATCGAGGTTCTCTACCTCACTAACGGTCAGGCCCGCGTGAAGTGCAGTCGCGATCGTGTCGATCCGTTTCGCCCCTTCGCGTCCGACGACGCTCGCCCCGAGAACGCGCTCCGATTCGCGGTCGGCGACGAGCGTGACCGTCAGCTCTTCTGCCCCCGGATAGTAATGGGCCCGCGTCGGTGCTGTGATCTCGACGGAAACCGGATCGAATCCTGCGTCACGAGCACGCGCTTCGTCGATATTCCCTGTTCGTGCTGCGCCGAGGTCGAACGCTTTCACGATCGCCGTGCCGGCGATTTCACCGACTTCCGTCGGCGTTCCCGTGACCGTCTGGCCGATCGCCCGTCCTGAGCGGTTCGCCGTCAGTGCTAACGGGACGTGATCGGCCTCGCCGGTGACGACGTTCGTCGCCTCGGCACAGTCTCCTGCTGCGAAGACGGTCTCGTAGTTCGTCCGGCCGTACTCGTCAGTGGCGATAGCACCGGTCTCGCCGATTTCGATGCCAGCGTCTTCGGCGAGTTTGACGTTCGGTTCGACGCCGACGCCGACGATGGCGATATCTGCCGGCACCGTCCCCGAATCGAGTTCAACCGAGGTGACGGTTTCTTCGCCACCGTACCCTTCTACCGGTGTGTCCAGATGAAGTTCGACGTCTTGTTCGCGAAGATGGTCTTCGACGACCGTCGCGACTGACTCGCCGAACGGTTGGAGAACGTGCGGAAGCATCTCGAACAGGTGGATGTCCAGCCCGCGGCCGGCGAGTGCCTCGGCCATCTCGATTCCCACGTAGCCACCGCCGACGATGGCTGCCGTCTCGGGATCGGTCTCTGTTACGTACGTGTGAATCGCATCGGCCTCGTCCATATCGTGGATGGTGAAGACGCCTTCGAGGTTCATGCCAGCGAACGGCGGTTCGATCGCCTGTGCCCCCGTCGCGATGAGTAGCTGGTCGTACGGCTGCTCGAATCGGCCGTTATCCGTCGAAACCGTCACCGTCTGTGTCTCGGGATCGATACCGACGACCTCGTGATTCGTCCGCAGATCGATGTCCCGTTCTGTTCGGAATGCGTCGGGAGTGACTTGGACGAGGTCGTCTAGCGAGTCGACGTCGCCTTTCACGTAATAGGGCATCCCACACGCGGCGTACGACACCCAGTCTCCCTTCTCGAAGGCAATAATCTCGAGATCAGAATCCTCGCGTCTGGCTTTGCTTGCGGCACTCATCCCGGCAGCGTCCCCGCCGATAACGACGAATGTCTCCGTCATAACTCGGAGTACGTGACCGATCCGCTAAGAGGCGGTATACCATTCTCAGCAACGTGGAATTGCCAAGACCATAGAAACCCAGCGGCAACAATACCGTCACTATGGTAACGGACTGGAAGATTGCTATTCGAGAGGATCGCGGGGCGAAAGACGACTACTTCGAAACGAACTCCCATTCACCGATCCTGCCGGAGGACAGAGAGTCGTTTGACGGTCTGGATTACTATCCGCCACGGGAAGAGTATAGATTCGAGCTGCCGCTCCACGAGCACGAGGACAAAGCAACGGTAACAGTCGGAACGAGTACCGGAGGCGAGCAGGACTATCTTCGATGGGGAGAGTTTCGATTCGAGATCGACGGGGAGACCGTTACGCTCCAAGCGTACAAGAGTGATCCCGAAGACGACCGATTGTGGGTGCCATTTCGGGATGTGACTAGTGGTGAGGAAACCTACGGTGCAGGCCGCTATCTCGATCTCGAAACAGATACCCACCAGACAGACGACGACAGATGGATTCTCGATTTCAACGAGGCTTACAATCCTACCTGTGCGTATTCCGACCACTACGAATGCCCGCTTCCGCCGACGGAGAATTGGCTTGATGTAGCCATCAAAGCGGGCGAAAAGGCCTACAAGTAGATCTCTGCGTTCACGATCGTCCTTCGAGTGCTTTTTCGATCGCGACAGGATCTGTCCGATGCTTGTCTGAGTATGAGGTTGGGAATGAACGAACTCAGTCCCCTGCTGCGGTGGCTACGGATCCGTGTTCGATTTGTGTCCCGAGGAGATCGAGGAACTGGGCGAGCCACTCCGGATGATCCGGCCAGGCCTGTGCCGTCACGAGATCGCCGTCGGTCGTGACCTCATCGACCCACGTACACCCGGCGGCTTCGACTTCGGGCCGGACGGCCGGGTAGGACGTCATCTCGTATCCGTCGAGGACGCCCGCAGCGGCGAGGATTTGCGGCCCGTGACAGAGGGTTGCGACCGGTTTCTCGGCGTCGAAGAAGTGCCGAACAGCGTCAAGCACGGCATCGTAGCCCCGGAGATACTCAGGGGCGCGTCCCCCGGGGACGACCAAGGCATCGTAGTCCGTCGGATTCACACCGTCGAATCCGTGGGTTAGCTCAAAGTCGTGGCCGCGCTCTTCGAGGTAGGTCTGATCCCCGCGGAAGTCGTGAATCGCGGTTTTGACGGTCTCCCCACCATCTTTCTCGGGACAGACGGCATGGACGTCGTGGCCGACGGCCTGGAGCGCCTGGAACGGAACCATGATTTCGTAGTCCTCGCCGAAGTCGCCGACGATCATCAGGATTTGCTTGCTCGACATGTTCACATACGATTGGAGTGCATTGGCCTTACCTCACAGGACGATTCTCGGGTGCTGGTAACACCGAGTAGGCCCGGTCTCGATGATCGCTATTTTACAAATAGAGGTGGACTTTATTGTCGTACTCCGGGTGAGCTAGTCCGACATCACATGTACGGGACAATTCTCGTCCCCCTCGACGGGAGCGATCCCTCACGTAGGGCTCTCGCACACGCAGTTAGCCTCGCAGACGAGATAAACGCAACAGTCCACGTCCTTACTGTCGTGGAACCGTCGCGGAGTTCACTCACATTTGGTATCGACGAGGTCGAAGACATCAATCAAGCGATCACCGATCTCGTCGAGACGATTGTGGACAGTAACAGTTGGACGGATGTCTCGATCCAGAGCGACGTGAGGAGAGGACATCCGGCCTACGAGGTGATTTTGGACTACGCCAACGAGATCGATGCCGATCTCATCGTCCTGAGTCGACGGGGTGCATCGTCACTTCCAGATGTCGTGTTCGGAAGCACGGCCGATCGAGTGACGCGATTCACCGATATTCCTGTCACTCTCGTTCCCGACCCCCGAACGGATTGATGTCTGTTCCGTTCTTCTGGGTACCCGCTGGGTCAGGGTGTTATGACATCCGACGCCGAACGAGGTAGACGAGGAGAAATCCGGCTGCGACGGCAAGTACAGGGAGTTCGTACGGTCGGTCGTGGAACGTCAGAATCGCTGCTGCGACGACGAGCGCTCCGGCGAGCACCGCATATCCGAGATCGTGATCACCCATCCTGTGTCCATCAACTGGCTCCGTACGGACGACCAGTTCGCCGCGTTCGAGCCGGTACAACGTTCGATCGAATCGGGACGGAACTCGTGCCAGGGCAGGGAGCGATCGGCGAATGTCCGTCCACGTCTCTTCGATGATTGCATCGAGTTCGCTCTCGATGAGTCCCTGCTCGACGAGGAATGAGCGCACGACCGCGAGGAAGTCAAACTCGGGATCGAGCTGTCGACAGACGCCTTCACCGACGGTCCCGACCCGAATGAGTAGCATCACATCCGGCGGAATACGAAATGGGAAATCACGGAGCATCGTTGTCAACTCCGTGATGATCATCCGCCAGGTGATCTCCGATCGGCCTTCGAGATTCTCGACGACGAGTTCGAGAACCCGGGCGACCTCGGCACGATTGACGTGTGGTTCGAGGACGTCGAGCGCGATGAGCGCGTCGACCAGGTCGTCCACGTCGCGACGGACGAGCGCCCGATAGAGCCCGATGATATCCTCCTGCACGGTGGCTGGAAGGCGTTCGCTCATCCCAAAGTCGAAGAGTAGCAGACAGCCGTCGTCTGTGACAGCGAGGTTACCTGGATGGGGATCAGCGTGGAACACCCCGTCGACGAGGCCCATCTCCAGATACACCTCGATGATCCGTGTTGCCATCTCGTGTGGCGTCACGTCGACATCGTCGAACGCGTCGTCGTCGGTTATTTTCCGGCCGGTCAGGTACTCCATCGCCAGCACACGCTCCGAGGACAGGGTCTCATAGACGTCAGGGATGACGACTCGATCGTCGTCGACGAAGTTCTCCCTGATGTCCGCCATGATCGCCCCTTCTCGGTCGAAATCCAACTCATTCAAGATGATGTCCTCGAAGTCGTCGGCGGCGTTTTCGATCGAATATTGCTGGCGGTCGCTCGCGAAGAGGCTCACCAGCGGAATCAGTCCGCGGACGACCCGAAGATCACGCTCGATCACGGGTTTCAGTCCAGGACGTCGCACCTTGAGTGCGATTCGCTCATTCCGATATTTGACAGTATATACGTATGCGAGTGATCCACCGGCGATCGGTTCGAGCGACGACCGATCGAGTTCGTCGCCAAGTTCTTCGTCAACGACCTGCTTCGGATCTCCCCCCACGTCTTCGGGAACTTCATCTTGGAGGGTTCCGAAAACGTCGGCATAGACCGGCGGCACGATATCGGGGCGTGTCGAGAGTACCTGTCCGACTTTGATGAATGCCGGTCCAAGTTCGAGCATCGTATCGCGGATCTGTTCGGCTCGCTGTCGATGTGTCTCGTCAGCGACTCGCCTTCGTGATCCGAACAGAATGAACCGCCGCCGATCACGGAGAAACGCCAGCGCGAAGGGCAGAAATCGGAAGAGGACGACGAGATACCGGCGGAACAATCCGTTCATTCTATCGGGGTAAGCAATGATTGGGTGTAGTCAACTGGCAACACAAACCTCGTTTTCGAACGAATGGCATATGTAAGTGAAGGAGTGGTTATATCGCCTCGTATAACCATCCACCTCTTTAGACCAGCCAAGCATTTGCGGCCGTTCTTGGATGATGAAGATAATCATCTGCACTTATTGTGAGCACAGACTCATCTTTGACCGAAGAGCCCCATGTACGACACCGTCCTTATTCCGACTGATGGTAGTGACCATTCCGTTCGTGCTGCCGAACACGGGCACTCCCTCGCGCAATTGTTCGATGCAACGGTTCATGTGATCAACGTCGTTGATCTCCAAGGCGCTGGGGGGATGTTTGATGCTGGAGGTATTGATCAGAGTATCAATGATCAACTCATCGCCGAGGGCGAAACCGCGATCGAGGCAGTCGAAGCCGTCGTTGGCGAACGAGATTCGGTGACGACTACCGTCGTCAAGGGGGAGCCATCCGAGACGATTCTCGAATACGCGGACGATCATGATGTTGACGTGATTACGATGGGAACGCACGGCCGGACGGGACTGAATCGCTATATTGCGGGCAGTGTGACTGAACGCGTCGTTCGTCTCGCTGACGTCCCTGTCCTTACGGTTCGTGCAACTGACCAGAGTCAGCTCGTGGGAGAGTACGATGAGGTCCTCATTCCCACCGATGGAAGCGAGCCCGCAGCTATGGCGATCGATCATGGACTCGCGATCGCACAGAAGACGGGTGCTCGCATTCACGCTGTAAATATCGTTGACGTCGGCGACGTTGCCGCCAGTCCAAACTATACCCCTCCGACAGAAGTGATAGAGCACCTCGAATCGGAGGGAGAAGCGGCGACGGATCGTATCGCTACACAGGCTCGAGCACGGGGGCTTGACGCGATTACTGAAGTTCGTGAAGGATTTCCGGCGAGCGATCTCCTTGACTACGCTGACGAACACGATATTGACCTGATTACGATGGGGACCACCGGCCGCACAGGCCTCAATCGGTATCTTCTGGGCAGCACCACCGAACGGATCATCAGGCATGCGGAGATACCAGTCTTGGCAGTAAACGCGAGGGAACAAGAGAGGAATTAACGAGTTCAATAACAGAAGAGCTACTAACGGAGATCTGCCTCAATTTCGACGTATCCACCACGAAATCCGATTAAGTGCGAGGTTGAATACCTGACGAAACCATTGATGTATGAACCCCGTTGGGACGGGCCCAGGGTTACTCGTCCGGTTCGAATTCACGGGACTGGCTCTCGATCACCGTTGCGGCGTCATCTAGCATTTCGCCGGCCGTCGCGATGACGTCGTCGAGGGTCGCGATTCCGACGAGCGTCCCCTCGTCGTCGACGACTGGAATCCGCCGAACCCGACCTTCGGCCATCGTCGCGGGGAGGTCGACTGCCGTGGCGTCCTCGTGGATTGTCACCGGATCTGGCGTCATGACGTCGTCGGCAGTCAGGTCGGACAGGTCGTCATATCGGGCTACGGCGAGGGCGATATCACGGTCGGTGACGATGCCAACCGGCTTGTCATCCTCGGCGATCACGAGGTCGCCGAGTTCCTCGTCCAGCATCGTCTGGGCGAGTTCTTTGACTGATGCGTCCCTGCTGGCCGTGATAACGTCTACCGCGAGATTCTTGACTGGCATGATCCACATAAAAATGTGCTGACTATTCACAAATAGCCGACCTGCTTCTACCAGTAGATGGGAATCTTGAGTCTCTTCATCAGGCCTCACAGAGTGGTTTGTCCCCGATAAATGGAATTCACCGCATGTCTTCGAGACTGATGAACGAGCCTTCTTTCGCCGTAATCCAGGTGGTCAGGCGTTCGAAGTCAGTCGCGTCCGGGGGAAAGACCGTGCATTCGGCGGGGCGGTTTTGAGAGACGATGATTTCAGCAGCTAACATCGGGGGCACGTCTTCGGGAGTCGCTTTGATCGGAAGTTGGTCGTCTTCGTCGTCCGTCGCGCGTTCGTTCATCGTGATGAACCTCCGTGGGGAAGCCTCTGTGAGGGAGTACGGCCGATAATCCAAAAACTACCCACTATACTTCCCATTCTTCGAGAAATCCTGATGGTCGACACCCACTCATGAGGGAGTTCCGGGCGCTCGTCCCTGGCCATGGAGAGTATACTTACCCCTCGACTTCGTATGGAGACATCCGTATGTACGACAATATCCTCGTCCCCACCGATGGTAGTCCAGGTGCCGAAAACGCGACCGCCCGTGCCTTCAACCTCGCGCGAACCGGCGACGCGACAATCCATGTCCTTCACGCCGTCGGTCCCGACTTGACCGCGGTCAATCTGGATTCAACGGATATTGAAGAATTCCGACAGCAGTCCGAAAAGCGCGGGCGGGAGGCGACCGTTCAGATCCAAGAGCGGGCGACGGATCTCGGGCTTGATGCCGTCCGGACCGTCCATGAGGGGACCCCGTATCGGGCGATAGTCGAGTACATCGACGAGAACGAGATTGACCTAGTGGTGATGGGAACGCATGGCCGGACCGGCGGCGAACGAGCACGGCTCGGCAGTACCACGGAACGGGTGATTACGCTCGCGAACGTCCCGGTCATGGCCGTCCGTCTGGCTGAGGACGATGTCGTTCCCGAATCGGGATATGGGATGTACGACCACGTTGTGATTCCCACTGACGGGAGCGATGCCGCCGAACGGGCCGCTGATCACGCACTGGGCATCGCCGAGCGCTACGGCGCCGACGTTCACGTGATCTACGTCGTCGACACGACGACCTATGGGTTCGAAGACTCTCCCCGGAGTATCGTCGGCCTCCTCAAGCAGGGCGGGCAGAACGCGGTCGAGGAGATCGCGACCGATGCTCGCGAGCTGAATCTTCCGGTGACAACTGACATTCTCCGTGGTGTTCCCCACGAGGAGATCCTCGAGTACGCGTCAGGTGTTGACGCCGACGTGATCGCGATGGGGACTCGCGGTCGAACTGCGGACACAGACCGGCTTCTCGGGAGTACGACTGCACGCATCGTCAGGCGGGCCGACGTGCCAGTGCTAACGACCGCGTGAGTTCCATGAGCGTGGAAACACTCTGCCAGATCTGCGAATCGGCACCTGCCAATTATCAGTGTCGGCGGTGTGGTGCGCTCGTATGTAGTGACCACTACGATGAGGATACCGGGTTATGTACTGACTGCGTGTCCAGCACCAACAAGTATTGACTGACACATGATGGGGATTCGATTATTCGCTAAAATGCTCGTATTACGATTCTCAATAGCAGACACAAATAGTGTGTTGAATTGAGGTTGTATCACTTCGAAAAGAAGGTTCTGCGTATGTGTGCTGGGTTATTCGGCCCGTTCCGCTTCAAGCGCCTCAAGCGTCTGGTAGGCTTCGACGGCGTAGGTCATGGCAGGTCCGCCACCCATCACGACGGCGATTTTCAATGCATCGACAATTTCGTCGTGAGTCGCGCCAGCGTCCAGTGCTGCATCGGTGTGCCAGAGGATGCAGTGGTCGCACCTGACAACTACTGAGATCGCCAGCGACATCAGTTCCTTCGTCTTGTTGTCGATCGTGTCGGTCGCTTCTGCGGATTCCACGAACCCGACGAACGACTCGAGTTCCGGTGCCTCTTCGATCAGATCCCCCAGCGTCTCTTTGAAGTCAGCGAGATCTCGCGTGTAGGACATCAACGTGAACATCGTCCAGGTCGCGTATAAATTTCGACTACAGTTCCTAAGTGGCGAGAACGTCGTCGAAAATCCGGCCGATCCTGGCGAGGACCTGCACTAATGGTTTCGAAGGGCTTCGTCTACGACCAGCAGAGCGATCCAGATGCGTTGAGCATTAGAACGCGTAGATCACTGTTAGAAACGAGGAACTTGTTTACGGCTCAAACACTCCGCGAGCGAATTAGGACATCTCCGGCTCCTCGATGACGTCATCGAACCCCTGAGCTGTCGCTGTCGTATCGAGATAGTCCGCGATGTCTGTCTCTTCTCCGTGTTCATCGTATCGTACAGGAATCTCGATCTGCTGCTGTTCGGTGAGCGTCGACTGGCCAGTGATGGTTTCGAACAGCGTTACGAAATGCGTGCTCCGATCGGGGCGATCTGTCATGGTTCTCAGTCTCCCAGTATCGAAGCGGGCGATCCGGTCCGCCCGGGGGCCTTCCCCCGTGACACCCGCACCTCCGTCTCTCCCCGAGTCCCGAGTGAAATGACGACATCGTCGACCAATCGGGTATACTCACTGGCGTGTTTCCCGGACTGACGAATGCGGGTCCGTTCTTCGAGCAACCCGGCCTCGGTGAGGAGATCGAGTTTGCGATACGTCGTTGACAGCGGAAGGTCGTGAGCTTCGGAGACCTCGTTTGCCGTTAACGCTTCTTCATCCGTCGCATCGAGAATAGCACGACAGTCAGCATCGTCGAGCGCATTGAGGAGCTGTTGAACAGCACTTTCGGCAACGATAGTTTGCACGTCTTTCGTGGACTCTTCGGATGGACGGACCGTCGCAGATGCCATCGATGATTGGCTCATATACGGTTGTGACCGCGGCCATCAGGAGTAACACACACCCACACTACCCGGGCAGGTTTATAACAACGAGACGAACACCTTCGGATTCTTCCGACTTGGGCCAAGGGAAGCCCGGCAACACCCGAGCGAACGGAACGAGGACAGCGGCACCCATCCTCTAGAGGAGGTCTTCCAGAATTTTCGATTCCGCCGCCGTGAGGTGTTCCCTGAATGTGGAGGGATTGATATCGAGTTCCGCCGCGATTTCCGTCGCGTTGGATCGCCGTGGACGATCGAAGTATCCCTTCTCGTAGGCGGTTTCCAAGATCTCGAGCTGTCGGTGAGTGAGTTTGCTCCGGTCTACGAACACACTATCTTGGGATTGCTCTCCGGCCGGAGACTGGACAAATCGTTTGATATCTACCTCGGGAAACTGATCACGAAGCTCGCCAATTACCTCCTGGAGTTGGTCGTAATCGGCCGCGTGAAACACGATCGTCAATGTTCCATTCCGAGCAACGTATCGAGCGACGGGACACCCGAATTGACCGAGATATTCGCACGGACAGTCCATACCGTCATCGTGGGTAAGCCGGTACCGATCTGAGGACCCATGTGAGAAAATCGGAGTCGCATCTACCTCGAAGTCACCATCTGAACCCATCGAAAACTCGGTCACACTCTCCGTACAATCGGATGAACAGACGTTCGTCGCTACCGAGTCAATCGTCGTCTCTGCCGCCGCTGAGAGTTCGACGATCGGACAGATGCCCGGAGTAGCGAACTCAACTTCGGCCTGGATTCCAAACGGCATGATGGCTCAAAAACATACAGTATGGAGGAACTTCAGTATACAGGTGCCACCACAGACCTCCGGAGCAGCGTCAACGTTGGCACGCGGCTGAAACAACTGACCGTGTCGCATCAAGCAGTGAAATAGCCCCGACTATCGTGCATAGTAGCAGCGTGCTCTCACGACACTGATGCTACCAACTGATGATGAGTTCGATAGAGCCGAATACCCTCTTCCATTCAATCGAGCACCGGGCGGTCGATTCGAGCGTGGTCGAGACAGATTAAGAGTCGGTATCCTCGCGCTCGATCTCGATACGGCGACCACTCAACTCGTCCGGTTCGAGTTGGTACAGTTGGATATCTAGATCTTGGCGAGATCCCCCCCAGATCTCGAAGAGCGGTCGTTTGGCCTCGCCGTATTGCTCGATGTGTTCGACGGTCAATTCATCTCGTGGAACCTCGTTGAGTGTCCCGGTTGTAACGACGCTCCGGTAGATTGGATCGTCTTCCTCATACACCACGAGACGTGCGTGTGGTGAGGATGCGAGGAACCGTCGTTTTTCGCTTTCGGGTGTCGAAACTAACCGAAGATAGAAGCGACGTACTTCGGTGTCATACCCATACGAGATGGGAATAGCGTACGGCTCGCCTTCCCGCGCCAGGGATAATACTCCCGTCTCGTGGCGCCCGAGAATAGAATCCGTCTCCTCTCGTGAAAGTTGGGTTTCCTGATCCAGCGTCATCGTTCTCCGTATGACCACCGACAGGAGACAGCCCTTAATACCTGCCCCCGGCGTTCGACCTCCTCCGGAAAGCGAGAAGGCCTGGATGAAGGGCAGACTCGCTATTTTGTCGAGATATCCTCAAGAGTGTTGTCGCAAAATGCAATCAAGACGAGTCCCCAGTAGAGTTTTTCCGGAACGCCTCCATTGTCACGGAAGTTCCACAGATGACACATCCTCTATCGACGAGTGACTCTTTCATCGAGTCGTTTACCTTCAAAGATTCGTCGCACGCTGGACAAAGGAACACGTATTCCTTGTCCTCTTCACTACTCATCGTATACGATGAAATGTTGTCTCCCGATATATGATGCGCTCCTTTTCCGAATCTATGAGAACCACGCCTCGTCTGTTGTCTCGACAGTCAGCGCGAGCCTCGGCTACCGGTTCACTCGGCAAGCGATCTCCTCATGTTGCCGGGATTGATCGGGTCGGGTTCTCACTCTATCTTCGCCCGTTCGGTTTACACTTGGGATTCGACTGGGAATTTTCACGATCGCTCGATCGAGTACCTAGGGAAGATTCCCTCACTCGATAGGAGATCAATCACTCCTCGCCACGAAGAGATTCGATCCGCTGTTCGGGATGGTCAATCGCGTCTTCGAAGCTCTCGTGCGCTCGATTACTCAGTTCCTCGGCCTCGTTCACTGCCTCGTCAAAGGCATCACGTACTCGCCTGATAACAGTCTCGATGTCGTCGGATTGGTTCATGATCCGGTCATCTCTGCTCGGCTTTCTCTATCCGGAGCGGAGTCCATTCGGCCCTGACGTCGAAAGCGATGTATGACCGGTCCAGAGATGACTCACCGACCGGCTTGGAAGCGCTAAAGGTCTCGATCGGGAGTAAATGAACACCACTTGACTACTGCAATCAAGGCAAAGTGCGACGCGACGACTACGTCTACGGTTAATGGATGACGTTCGAGTGTGATCGGCTCCGGATTGAGGATAAAGTAGTTCTCACATACCAGAGCGAGTCCGATGACCGTCGTTTCGCCGTACGCGCTCTCGACCTACTCGTGGTGGCAGACCAGACAGAGGTCAGAACTGAGATTTCTTCCAACAGAAGCGGTTCCCGTCGATGCGCTCCAGGTAGCGTCCGAACACGAAGCAACAATCCACGTTTTCACTGCCGCAGATACCAGCCAAGACAGCCTCACCTGGACACAAGACGATATTATTATTTCTACGTTTGATCCCCGAATATTCGCGTGTTCAGCCGTGATACGACCACATTGAGGAGGAGGAACACCACGAATCCGACTGCGATCCACACCCACTCGACAGGAGCGAGGGGAACGACCTGGAAGAAGTCATGCAACGGTGTATACAGGACTGCGAGGTGGACGAGGAGCGACACGCCGATAGCCCCGACGAGCCACAGATTCGAACGAAGCGTCTGGTCGTACCGCGAGCGGATGACCTGAATGCGGATCAGTTCGACAACGACAATGAAGGTAAACAGCAGCGACTGAGCGCGGAGGAGCGACCCCGTGCGGTCAAGGGCATGAAAGAAGATGCCCAAGCCAACCACTGCTAACAGGATGGCGATTGTCAGTATTGACACGAGTACGCGGGTATTGATCACCCCCTCGTCAGTCGGTCGAGGGGGGCGGTCCATGAGGCCGTCCGCGTGAGGGTCCGCACCCAACGCGAGCGCGGGAAGCGTATCCGCAACGAGGTTGATCCAGAGAATCAGGATCGGCGTCAAAATCAACGCCTCTGATGTCGCCGAGAACTGGGCCGGGAAGAGGAGACTTCCGAGCAATACGCCGAGGAACACCACCAGTACCTCACCAGTATTAGTCGAGACGAGATAGTTGACGAACTTGCGCACGTTCTCGAAGATCCCCCGTCCCTCCCGGATCGCGTCACGAATCGTCGCGAAGTTGTCGTCCCGAAGGATCATATCGGACGCCTGCCGCGCGACGTCGGTGCCGCGTTCTCCCATCGCCACCCCGACATCCGCCTGCGTGAGGGCGGGTGCGTCGTTGACGCCGTCACCAGTCATCACGACGGTGTGTCCGTTGTCCTGGAGCGCGTTCAGAAGACGGACCTTATGATCTGGCGTCACTCGGGCGAAGACATCGACGTCTTCGACAGCGCTTGCGAGCTGGTCGTCCGACTGTTCGGCGAGGTCACTACCAGTGAGCGCACCTTCGGGATCAAGTCCAATCTGCTCGCCGACGGCCTCGGCCGTGGTGAGGTTATCACCCGTCGCCAGTACAGTCCGGATGCCAGCCGATTGGCAGTCAGCGATTGCCTCCTCGACTTCCTCTCGGGGCGGATCGATCATCCCCTGCAGGCCGAGAAATACCATTTTGTCTTCGATCTGATCGGGGTCGGCCGACGGATCGTCGATAGTCTTCGACGCGAAGCCCAGGACCCGAAGCGCGTCCTCTGCGAACGACGTCGTTTGGTCGAGGATTTCTCGGCGTTTTTCGTCGGTGAGTTCGTGCACCTCGCCATCTTCGAGGATGGAGTCACATCGATCCAGGACGACTTCCGGTGCCCCTTTCATATAGGCAGTCAGCTCCCCATCGTCGACGAGTACGGTCATCCTTTTCCGCTCCGAGGAAAACTGAATTTCACGGATTCGCTCTCCGGTTGGCTCGATACCCGCCTCATCCGCTAACCGCAGGAGCGCGATCTCCGTCGGCTCACCTCGATACTCGTCTTCCGTTCGGTCGACGTTGTTGCAGAGCGCCCCACATCGTAACAGCGGGGCAACTCCTGGACGAGAACGTTCATTGCCGTCAGCATCGATTTGTCGGCCTTCGGGGACTCCGTTTCCTGATTGCACAGTCGAGTCGGACAGATCCACGACGGAGCCCGAGGCGTAGAGCCGCGTCACTGTCATCCGGTTTTCGGTGAGCGTCCCCGTCTTGTCCGTCACGATGACATCGACCGAGCCGAGACTTTCGACGACCGGAAGCCGTCTGACGAGTGCGTTCCGGTCGACCATCTCACGTGCGCCCAACGCCAGTGTGAACGTCACTACCGCGGGCAAACCCTCCGGCACTCCCGCAACGGCGAGCGTGATTCCAACGAGGAGGATCGCGACCGAGTCCGTCGCGGTGAACAGAAATTGAACAGCGACGACCAGGACGATCAGCGCGACGACCAGTCCACCGATCTGTTTTCCAAGCTGTTCGACCTCGGCCTGAAACGGCGTCTGGTGGTCGTCACCCTCTCCGAGTTGAGTCGCGATCCCACCGACCTCGGTCTCCATGCCGGTTTCGACGACGACCGCGCGTCCATGGCCTTTCACGACGGTCGTGTTCTTGTAGACCATGTTGTGACGCTCGGCCAGCGGCGTGTTGTCGTCGACAGTTCCGGTCGTCTTCTCGACAGGCGTACTCTCTCCAGTGAGTGGTGACTCGTTCGTCCGCAATTCGTCAGCGTCGAGGACTCGAGCGTCGGCCGGAACCGCGTCTCCCTGTTCGAGGTGAATGAGATCACCGGGGACGATCTGTTCTGCGTCAATAACCTGTTTTTGGCTATCGCGGACCACGGTCCCATTGGGACTTGCGAGTTCTCGAAGGGCCTCGATCGACCGGGTGGCCTGATAATCTTGGACAAATCCGAACAGCCCGTTCGCACCGATGATGAGGACGATAAACGCCGCCTCGGTGTAATTGGGGTGGCCACCAGGAAGAAATCCGACACCGAGCGACAGAATTGCCGCCACGACGAGGAGATAGATGAGCGGGTCGCGGAACTGCGTGACAAGCAGATCGAGAACTGATGTCCGTTCAGCGTCGTGGATATCGTTCGTGCCGTACTCCGATAGTCTGCGATCCGCTTCGTCAGATGAGAGCCCCGTCTCGTCGGTCGTTAACGCTGAGAAGACATCGTCAGTCGACGTTGCGTGCCAGGGTTGCGAGCGAATCGTGTCCGAATTGGAGCGAGTCATACTGTCGAGGGACGCCACACGCGGCTCGGTTCTACGCTGAACTCGTCCAACTCCGATCGACCGCGTGTTACAGGTACGCGACGAGACACCGGCATTGCACAAAACGCTCCCGGAGTGCGCCTCTTGTTCTCTGTACGCTCCGTGAACGCCTATGTGTCGGTGTTGGGCGCTCGGACCGTCAGTACCGGAATCGGCGACGTGCGAACGAGATACTCAGTGACGCTCCCCAGGACGTATCGGTCGAAGCCAGTTCGCCCGTGAGTGCCGACCACGACGAGGTCAATATCGTGTTCGTCGATATAGGTGAGGATCACTTGGTGAATCGAGGGGCCATATTCGACCGATGTTGACGCTGGCTCGACACCAGCGTCGTCCGCGAACGCCGCGGCCCCCTCAAGGAGTTCGTGGGCACTTTTTTCCAACATCCTCATCTGGATATCAGGACGGACATCGACTCCCAAGGTCGTTATTGCAATCGCAGTGAGGAGATGCAGTGCTGCGTCTTCGGCATCCGTGATATCGACGCCGATGGCGAGCGCTTGGTTCGCACAGTCACTCCCGTCGGTCGGGACGAGGATGTCCTGATAGGGGTGAGAGATCGTGACATCGTCGTCGGGCCGCATCGTGAGCACGGGGACGTCCGCCCGACGGATGACCCGCTCGCTGGTGCTCCCGAGCAGGAACCGTTCGAGCCCGCGGCGACCATGCGTCGGCATCACGACGAGATCGAGTCCGTGTTTTTCGGCATAGTCGACGATTTCGCGATACGGTTCGCCCCGGACAACGTCAGTCACGGTGTCTACCCCCCGTTTGTCAGCTTGCTCAGCTGCCTCGCGGACGATTCGGTCCCCCTCCTGTTCGAGGGCATCAACATCGTCGCCTCGAATCTCCAGAAGACCATTCTGCGTCGTATCTGCAACGTTGAGGATGTGTACTGTCGCGTCGTGGCGGGCTGCGAGATCTAATACGTGATCGAACGCGAATGCTGCCCCGTCACTCCCGTCGGTGGGAAAGAGAATCTCCTCGAACACGACTTCAACGACAGTGCGGACACACAAAAAGCGGGCGCGATATTATCACCTGATGACAAACGGAGGGTATCGGCTGTACGCTGTCCCTCCCCCTATTCCGCTTCCGTCAGTTGGAACCGTTTCTCGACGAAATCGGAGTTCTCTTTGAATGGCTATCACTTGTTCTCCGTGTTACGTTGTACAATACGCGATCGCATCGCGAACGGCCTCTCTCCGACCGATGAACGTCAAGTGGTCGCCCATCTCGATCTGATCGTCGGGCTCCGGGAGTCGGTTCGCCTCGTCCCGACTGATCAGTGCCAGGTGACACCCCTCCGGTAGCTCGTCTGTCAATTCAGACACCGTCTTTCCGGCGTGCTCTTTCGATGTGACTTCGACCTCCTGAACGTCGCCGTCCCGGTCGAGTTCCCGCATCCACTGTGAGATTCCGGGGCGCTCGATGACGTTGTCCATCGACCACGCGACCGACATTGACGTCGAGATCGCTTCGATATCGATATCCTCGAACGCGTCGAGATTCGAGGGCTCATTCACGCGGGCCACCGCGGTCTCGGCGTCGTACGTGTTTCTCGCGAGTTGTCCGACGAGGAGATTCACGTCGTCGTCTCTCGTCGCCAGTGCGACGATTTTCGCGTTCTCGATACCAGCCTTCTCGAGAACCTGCTGTTCAGTTCCATCGCCGTTGTGAACCGTATGCCCCGCCCGGCGCAACTCCTCGACCACCTGTTGGTCGCTCTCGATGATGACGACCTCTTCCCCCCGGCGTTCGAGTCGTTCTGCGAGCTCTCGTCCGACTCGTCCACCGCCGACAATGAGCGCACGCATCGGGATCACGTCGAGTGTCTGGGCGATATGACGGGCCAGCCCGCCTTCAAACACGACGGTCACGAAGATGACGAGAAAGACCGTGCCGATCAGCGTCGTCGCCGCAGTCGGGTTCGTCGACTGGAGTTCGAGCGCGAACAGCGTCGCAACGCTTGCGGGAATGATCCCTCGAGGGCCGAGTGCACTGATGAAGAGCCGTTCGGGAACGGTCAGTCGGTCACCGACGGTACTGATGAGAACAACTGCTGGCCGAATGATGGCGGCGATGGCGATAACGGCGATGATGCCGGCGACACCCAGTTCGAGGAAATCCCGGAGCGAGAGCAACGACGCGAGCGTGATGAACACGAACGCGATCACGAGAATCGAGACGTCACCTTTGAACTGCTGGATCGTGTCCCGGTAGGGGATGTCCGCGTTGCCGAGGAGGAATCCACCAGTCGCGACTGCAGCGATACCGGCTTCCGACGCCCCAAACGCTGCCCCCAGCACTTCGGCAATCCCGTACATCGTCAACGAAGATACGAGTACCATCAGGCGAGCGTTCTGAGGTGCATTCTCGACCGCCTGCCTCCCGTATCGAAGAACGTACCACAGGACGCCTGCCACCGTCGTCCCGACGAGGATCCCGAGGCCGAACCGGACGGCGAATTCCCGGACGAGCGTCGGTAATCCGTGTGACCCCCTTACGACATACTCAAACATGACGATCGCCAGGATGGCCGCCGTGACGTCGTTGACAACGCCTTCCGTTTCGAGCGTCGAGGCGACGCGTTCACGGACGGGAACGACGTTCATAATTGGGGTAATCACGGTGGGGCCGGTTGCGATGAGTAGCGCTCCGATGAGGAACGCGACGTCCCACGGCACCCCGAGAATGTAGTGCACGACGAGGGCCGTCCCAACAAGTGACCCGAACGCCCCGAACGTGATCAGTCGAAGCGTCTCTCGCTGCGCACTGCGAATCCGGTCGATGCGAAGGTGGAAGGCCCCCTCGAACACGATGATCGCGACGCTCAACCCGACGATCGCCTGGAGCGCGTTTCCGAAGATTGCGGGAGTGACGAGACCGAGCCCCTCCGGCCCGACGATGACGCCTGCAAGGATCAAAAAGACGACACTCGGGATCCGGAGTCGATCTGCGAGGACTTGCGCAGCGGCGCCTAACCCCATGATCGTCACGACGATCTGGATGATATCGACTGCGGCACTCATGGTGGGGAGCCACAGGGGATTGGGGAATCGCTGGTAGACGAGAACACTGCGATCGCTCCATGAACTACAGAAACACCTGTCTACAAAGTGTCTTTCAAATCAAACGGTGGCGTCATCGCTGAAAGAGTACGATCCTCACTCGCCTGCCGACGGAAGCCCGGAGAGTGATACGATCCTCCCACGAGCGGAAACTATCGGTCATCCCTCGAGCATCCAGCCGAACCGCTTCTCCCAGAACTCCTCGCTCGGAGGTTTCTTGCTCTCACCGTACGTCTTGCGGTCACGTATCTGTCGCTCGAGCACGTCTCGCGCCTCGTTGAGTGCGTGACTCGCCCCATAGCCTTCTCCGGAGGCGATGTACAGCCCTCGGTCAGTGTGTAGTCGGATGCGAGCGAGTAAGAGGGGCGTTCCCCGGAGTTTCTCGTCGTGCTCGTGGAGGTGGATCTTTGCGTCCAGAACACTCATCCCGTGGTCTCGGTCGTCGAACTTCTCGACCATCGCCACGACGTCCTCGTATCGCACGTCGTCCAGTAGATCAGTGCCGTAGATCTGGCCGGCCCGATTGCCACCGGCCTCCCACGTGAGCGAATCGAGGACATCCGTTTTCGTGACGACCCCGTACGGCCGGCCGTTTTCAGTGACGACGAGCGACGATCCGTCGATAGCGAACATTTCTTCGACAGCCGTCTCGAGTGTCGCCTCCGGATGAATGGTGTGTACCGGGGAGACCATGACGTCTCGGACCGGGAGATCGAGGATACGGGCGAGTTCCCCCTCCCGGGCACCGAAGCCACCGTGAGCCCGTCCGGTACTGGCGGAGACGTCCCCACCGAACGAATCCGTCCCGCCTGCATCGCCCCCCTGGCTCTGCGTCGTGGAGCGAACCGTGAGAGCGGTCACGTCGTAGAGGCTCAGGATACCGATCGCTGTACCGTCCTCGACGACCGGGAGATGGGTGATCCGATTTTCTCGGAAGACGTGGAGCGCTTCACCGAAGGTCGATGCCGGATCGAGCGTGACGAGATCAGCAGTGTAAGCCTCAGCGACGGTCGCCGCGTCGAGAAACGGCTGGACCTTCTCGAGAATCGCGCCGACGGTGACGACGCCCACCAGCTTACCCCCGTCGAAGACCGGAAGGAGCCGTGTATCGCTGTCGATCATGAGCTGGGCGACCTTGCGGACGTCCTCGTCGGGGACAAGTCGGGGAACGTGCCAGACCAGCGACCCGATCTTCTCGTTAGGCTGATGATGTGAGGTGGCGAGCTGTCTCCTGGTGATGATCCCCTCGAACACGTCGCCGCGTACCACGACACCCTTGACTGTGGGATCATCGAACGTCCCGACGAGTTTCGAGACGGGCGTATCCGGGGCGAATTCTACGTAGTCTTCCGAGACGATGTCGGCAATGTCCATGGCTGTGAGTGTATGTCCGCTCTGGTTGGATGTCGGTCGATTCGGTCGCAAGTGCGCTGCCGATAGATGATATTTCGGTATGGGTTCACAAGTGCTCGCTGGTCGTTCTCGATATCTGGAAAGCAACGTACAGGGGTCATGCCGCGACGAGCCCCAGATATCATCACCATCCCGTATGACCCTCTTGTTCGATATATTCGGCAGTGTATCGGTGTCAGAGAGGGCTCCAGAGATCAGACGGGTAGCTCGAAGACAGTACGACGACACCCAGTACAATGGCTCTATCGAGCGTCCGACTGGAGAATTATTCTCAGAATCCCCACGGGTACAGGTCCGGGCCGAGCAATACGTACGTTCGATCACCGAACCGCTCGACGAAGCGATCCAGATCCTCGGGGTGTTCCAGTTCGTGTGTCCGAGAACGGATGTCTTCGACGGCCGTCTCGATGTTATCCGGTTCAGTCCACGATGTGCGGTCCTGTAGGGTCACGATTTCTCCCACTCGGCGTTCTCTGCCGTGCTGAGTCGCTGGCTGACTTCTTGCTTGAGTTGGTCGTCGTTGACGTTCACTTCGAAGGCGAACTCAGTACCGTTTTCCGACCTCGTTGCCTCGCGAATGTTCGCACTCACGAGATCGTTATCGAAGTAATACGGCGTAAATCGGGTCATGACCTGCTCGTAGACCACCGTTCGAACGTGCGGATGGCCTTTCTAGTGGTCGTGTCGACGGCACGAAGCCCATGTTCGATGGCGTCCTCCCACTTTTCGAGCATGTCTTCAGGGCCATCCCCTTTGGCCTTCTCGAGCGATTCGAGGGCATGCTCGCTTGCCCGTTCGAGATTCTCTCTAGCTGCCTGTCCTGCCTGTTCGCCAGCACCTTCTTCGATGCGAGCCTGTTCGACGGTCTTCTCGCTCACTTCCTCGCCGAGTTCTTCGTGGGCTTTCGGCCGCCAGTCGTCCCACTCGGCGAGTGCGTCCCCATCGACGTCGCTCTCTCGCAACGCTCGGGCGATCCGCTCACCGTGTGCGACGACCTCATCCCACGATCCGCGGACACGAAAGCCGGAGACGCGCTCTTCCATAGCGGACGTTCACCTCGAACGGTGACTCACTCCGAATATCCCTCTTGGAGGAATTCCCCTTCCGTCTCGTAGATGGAAACTAACTCCGTGATGAACTCCTCGTACGATTCGTCCTCTTCGAGGTGGTCGTCCAGTCGGTCTTTGAGTTCGTCGCTGATTTCGAGCGTGTAGGTCATGATCGGGGAGTACTGTTTCAGCGTCTCCTCTATCGTGGTCGATGTCTAAATACCCCGACAGCTATTCCCGCTAGATAGTAATCGTCGACCAGTACATCCAACTCCCATCATGATATCAGCATATATCGATGCCTGCAGTGACTGTTGGAACGGTTCTTGTCTTTCTGCTTATTCTCGTCGCTTTCGTTTTGTTCGTCACCGAGCCGGTCCCGATCGACGTCACAGCGATCGGGATCATGGTCACGCTTATGATACTCGGTTCGTGGACGGGCGTTTCGCCGCGCGAGGGGTCTTCGGATTCTCGACCCCGGCAACGATCACGATTCTCGCAATGATGATCCTAAGCGAAGGCGTCCGTCGGACGGGTGCGATTCAGCGTCTCGAAAAGACAGTCGCCTCCTACACGGGGAGAGCGAACAAGGGCAACTCGGCGCAACGGTCGGGCTCGTCGGCCCGCTCTCGAAAATCATCAAGAACACTGCTGCCGTCACCGTCTTGTTGCCGATGGCGAGCGATATTGCTCACGAGAACGGGACATCGCCGTCAAAGTTGCTCATTCCGCTCTCCTACGCGTCGATGGCCGGTGGGATGCTCACGCTCATCGGAACGTCCACGAACCTTCTGGCCAGCGACATGGCGATTCGACTTGCCACCGACTATCACTCCTTGCACGCGTTCTCGATGTTCGAGTTCACCCACCTCAGTCTCGTGGTGTTTCTCGTCACCGGGGTGCACCTCCTTACGGTCGGATACTGGCTTGCTCCGTCTCACGTGACGCCCCGCAGTAAGCTCGAAACGACACAACAGGAGGAGTTTCTCACCGAGGTGATCGTGGGCGACGAATCACCGTTCGTCGGCTCCACGATCCGGGAAGCGCTCGAAGAGGTCGACTTCGAAGCGAACGTCACCCAACTGATTCGTGCTGGTGCCTATCATCGAGAGCCGAGACTGTCGATGACGATACGGGAGGGGGACACCTTCACGATCCGGTTCACGGAAGACGCGTTATGGACGCTACACGAGTAGAACGGGATCGAGTTCGTTCCGGAAGTCACGCCGCCAAGTGGTCTCGACGCGCTCGGCCCCGGGCAAACGCTCAACGAAATCGTCGTCACCGCCGGGTCCGATCTCGTCGGTGAAACGGTCGAGTCGTCACGGTTTCAAGACCAGTATCAGACGGCTGTTCTGGCCATCCGCCGTGGCAGTGAGACCGCCTACGAACGCCTCACAGAGTATCGAATCCGTCCGGGCGACCTACTCCTTATCGAGTCTGAACCGGACACCGTCGACCGACTTGCGGACGATCCGAACGTGATCGTGGCTGGCGAACTCGCCCTCCAGCAGTTCCGGTCGTCGAAACTCCCGATCGCAGTCGGCGTCGTGCTCTCGGTCGTCGGAGTGACAGCACTCGGCAACCTCCGGTCATGGTCGCCGCACTTGGCGGCGTCATGATGATGATTGTGACTGGAATCGTCAAGCCGGGGGAGGCCTACGAGGCCGTCCAGTGGGACGTGATCTTCTTCCTGGCCGGCGTCATCCCGATCGGCAGAGCGCTGTCGGAGATGGGCGGTGCCGATCTGCTCGGTACGGTCGTCGGCTCGACGGCTGACTTCCTGCCCGCAATCACCGTTCTCGGCCTGTTCTATCTGCTGACCACTGCGATGACCAACCTTATTAGCAACCAGGCCAGCGTCGTGTTGCTCATCCCCGTCGCTGTCGACGCGGCCGCCGGGTTGGAAGCAAACGCATTCGCGTTCGTCCTCGCAGTCACGTTCGCGGCCAGTACGGCGTTTATTTCGCCGATCGGGGATCGAACTAACCTCTTCGTCTATGGCCCTCGTCGATACGAGTTCATCGACTACGCCCGGGTCGGCGGGCCGCTTCAGGTGAACCTGGCCATCGTCACGACCCTCGGGATCGCCACGTTCTGGGGACTGTAAATTTGCTCAGGATCTCTGACTCCTCGGTTCGGCGTCACTGTTCCTGAATTCAGCAGTTATCGTCCTATGGGAAATACTGACGAGATTATAGGCTAATAAACACTATGTCTGAATGTGATGTATAGGGTACTTGTTCCGGTCGACAGAAGTGAGGAACGCGCGTTCCACCAAGCACAGTACGTGTCACAGCTTCCGAACGCCACCGACGATGTCCAGGCGACGGTGCTGTACGTGGTGCCCCCCGATGAGTTCAGCGACGCCGACGCGGTGGAGTTCTCGAATATCGATGCGGCTGTCGGGGCGGCCAACCTTCTCGAAGGCGAGGGTGTTTCCGTGACCCGAACCGTGGACGACGGTGGCATCTCGGACCAGATTGTCCGTTCCGCTGAGGGACTGGAGGCCGACGAGATCGTTATGGGTGGGCGCAAGCGGTCAGGTGTCTCCCGCGTGCTTCTCGGTAGCACGGTCCAAGACGTTATGCTCTCGGCCGAGCGGCCGGTTACCATCACGAGTGAGACGGCCGTGCCCAGCGAAGGAATCCGACAGGTTCTCGTCCCGGTCGACGCCGACGTGGAACGCGCCCATCATCAAGCGGCGTACGTTGCCGGGTTGCCCGAGGCGGCGGAGACGGTCGAAGCGACGGTGCTCGTCGTGTTCCGTCACCAGGACTACAAGGGGGCCCCTCCCCACACGTTCGAGGAGATCGACGCGGCCGTCGAGGCGGCCGATGCCCTCGAAGACGAGGAGGTCCCAGTCGACCGTGTCGCCATCGGGGGTGAGGTGGCCCGGAAGATACTCGACGTGGCAGCGGAACGCGATGCCGACAGCATCGTCATGGGCGGGCGCAAGCGGTCGGGGCTCCAGGAAGTACTCATGGGGAGCATCACGCAGGACGTAATGCTCTCGGCCGAGCGGCCGGTCACTATCACCGGCTAGCCTCGGTCAAACGCCGCACCCACGTCAGTAATAGTCACGGTCCATTGCGCCTAATACTGTAAAATATGGGCCTGAGCAGTCCACAGTATCGGATTCCTGAATCGCTGGAATGACGGGGGAGTTGAAATGTGGCCTAGTCGAATATTCGAGGAGGCCGAGAGCGACGGTCTACCCTCGAGTAAGCCAATATAGGGAGAAATCCATGCCAGACACGAAACGTATCGTCATCGCCGGCGGCGGCCGTATTGGATTACGAACCGCACAGGAGCTCGCAGACCGCGGATACGAGATCGTATTGATCGAAAAAGAGGAGGCTCGGTCAGAGGAGGTCGCGGATGAATACGTCGCGATGGTCTTGCAAGGGGACGCGACAGCGCCCTCGATTCTCGAGCAGGCGGATCTCGAGCGGGCTGACGCCATCGCCGCGTTGACCGATGAACCCGGGACCAACCTCGCGATTTGTATGGAGGCAAAGCGAATCGCACCGCACATCCGAACTCTCGCTCGAACCGGCACAGGGACCGAGGACGAGTACGACGAGATTGCCGACGCGACGATCCTGCCCCAAGAACTCAGCGCGAACACGGCCGCGGACATCCTTTCTGGCGACGAAGTGCGGACCATTATCGGCACCCACCACGACCTCGAAATTCTGGAGATCAAGGTGGCCGAGGACGCCCCGGTCGCCGGACATACGCTCGCGGAGATCAGCCTCCCGAAAGGGAGCCTTGTCATCTCGGATCGGAACCGAACACAGATCGCACGTGCCGATATGGAGCTTGAACCCGGCGAGTATTATATCGTCGGCGTGGAACCTGACGTCCTTGACGAGGTGCTGAACCTCTTCCGCGGCTAATCCTGGGGGACTATTTTACGCTCCGTCTGCATCTCGACATGTAATGGCGAGCCGGACCGAGACCCAACTCGAACGCACGCTCGGATTCAGGGAGGCCTTGACCATCGGCGTCGGAACCATGGTGGGCGCGGGCATCTTTGTCCTCCCCGGTCCGGCGGCCGCCCTCGCCGGCCCCGCGGCAGCCGTTGCGTTCGTGGCCGCGGGCGGGCTCGCCGTTCTGACCGCGCTCTCGGCGAGCGAACTCGCCACTGCGATGCCGGCCTCCGGTGGCCCGTATCACTTCATCAATCGGGGGCTGGGGCCCGTCTTCGGGAGTATCGCCGGGCTGGGCAACTGGCTCGGGCTGGCGTTCGCGACGGCGTTCTACGCGGTCGGGTTCGGCAACTACGTCGCGCCGCTGGTGAGCGGGATACTCCCACCCCTCGGCATCGGGCCCCTGCCGCTCTCCGGGCCCCAGCTCGGCGGACTCGTCGCCGCCGTCCTCTTCATCGGCGTCAACTACCTCAGCACGAAAGGAACCGGCGACTTACAGAACGTCATCGTCATCGTACTACTCGGAATCCTCGGCCTGTTCATCCTCCTCGGGGTGACCCAGGCTGACGTCGCGACGCTCCGCCCCCTGTTTCCCGAGGGCCCTGAATCGGTGTTCCTCGCCACCGCGCTGGTGTTCGTCTCCTACCTCGGGTTCGCCCAGGTGGCGACCGTCGCCGGGGAGATCAAGCAGCCCGGAACGAACCTCCTGCGAGCGATGGTCGGCGGCGTTCTCCTGGTCACGGCCGTCTACGCGGTGTCAATGGTCATCCTGCTCGGCGTCGTCGAACGCGCTGCCATCGCCGGCTCCGGGACGGCGATCGCGGACGGTGCGGCCGTCGTCTTCGGCGCGTTCGGGAGCGGCGTCGTCGGCGTCGGTCTGCTCACCTTCGGCGGGCTGCTTGCAACCGCCTCGTCGGCGAACGCGTCGGTACTGTCGGCTTCTCGTATCAACTACGCAATGGGCCGGGACGGCCTGATGGACGACCGACTCTCGGCCATCCACGAGCGGTTCGACACGCCACACCGCTCTATCCTGCTGACCGGTGGGCTCATTCTCGTGTTCATCGTCGTAGGGGAGGTCAACAGCCTCGCACGGGCGGGGAGCGTCCTGCACCTGCTGGTCTACGGCCTATTGAACGTCTCGCTCATCGTCTTCCGGGAGACCCGCGCCGGCGGCTACGATCCGGACTTCGAAGTGCCATTCTATCCGGCGGTCCCGGCACTGGGTGCCGTCCTCTCGTTCGCTCTCATCGGATTCATGGAACTGCCGGAAGTACTGCTGGCCGCCGGACTCGTCGTCGGGGGCATCGTCTGGTACGTACTTATGTCCGCCGCCGCGTTGTGGACACCAGCGCGCTGGCGATGTACCGCGGCGCGGTCCCGCTCGAGATTGAAGTCGAGGTGGAGTTCGACTTCGACGCCCCGGCGAAACGTGCCGAGGAGGTAGCGGAGGATGGCTGACAGCTGGACGCCGTACGTCGGGAATGGGCGGCGGACAGCCGCGTTTGACCGGTCACGCACGCACCGCCCGCACCCGCTGGACATCACCCACCACTCATGATTGAAGATCCCACCCTGCTGATCCCCCATCGACGCATCGGCCCCGGAGGACCCACCACAGGCACTCGTGGACCTCCTGGAACCACTCCACATCGTCGTGCTCGGTCACTACCCGGTGCCCGATCAGGCCGCTCCCCAACAGCTCCAGGAGGCCCACGAGACGGAGGCGAAGGATGCGATGGAACCGGTCGTCCGCCGGTTCGTGGAGCAAGGAACCGATGTCGAGTCGGTGCTGGTATTCACACGAGACCACGTCACGTCGATCGACCGCGTGGCTAACGAGCACGACTGCGACGCAGTGCTCGTCCCGGGGTCCGTCGGAGACTTAAGCGACGTCCTCGTTTCACTGAAGGACGAGCAGAACATGTTCAGGGTCCTCGAGGTGGTCGGCCTCTTGCTGGAAGAGACCGATCCCGACGTGACGCTGTTTCACTCCGAGAGCATTGAGAAAGGGAGCGCCATCTCGGAACTCCTGCTTCGCGGTGCGACTGACTGGCTGACCGAACGGGGCCTCGAACGAAACCGCATCACTTGGCGCGAGCCGACCGCCGAGACCCAGACGACCGACCTGCTCGAACTGGCCGACGAACACGACTTCGTCATCATGGGCGAGGAGGAGCCGTCACTCGCCGAGCGCGTCCTCAGCGAACTGCCGGATCGGATCCACGCCCGAACCGGACGAGCAGTCCTCGTGGTCCGCAAGGAGCGATGATTTCGATGCCCGAGAACAGCAACAGGCCGTCGGTGCTCGTGCCCGTCGACGTTTCGACAGACGAGCGGCCCGACCCGCAGCTCCTCGAACTCCTCGAACCCGCCCGGATCGTCCTCGGTGGCTGGTATCCCGTCCCCGACCAGACGCCCCCCGAACAGCTCCAGGAGGCCCACGAGGACGAGGCGATCGAGCGCATCGAGGCCATCGCAGCCGAGTTCCAGGACACCGACACGGCGGTCGAGACGGTCGTCGTCTTCACCCGGGATCGGTCGACGACGATCGACCGGCTCGCCGACGAGTACGACTGCGGGGTCGTCTTGGTCCCCAGAGCCGTTCAGCGGGTCGAGCGTATCCTCGTGGCGATCCGGGCCGATGTCAACCTCTCGGCGATTCTCTCGGTCGTCGGCGTCTTGCTGACGGATAGCGAGGCGACTGTCACGCTCCTGCATGCCGCAGAAGCCGACGAGGACACCGAGGCCGGGAAAGTCATGCTCAGGGGCGCAGGCGACGAACTGCTCGACGCCGGTGTCGACGCCGACCGTATCGACACAGTGAGCCTCGAATCCGACACTCCTGTTGACGATATCGTCGATGCCGCGGCCAATCACGACGTGCTGGTCATCGGCGAGTCTGAGCCGTCGCTCATCGAGCAAGTCATCGGTGACGTGCCAGGTCAACTCATCAAACGGACCGACCGGCCGGTGTTGATAATCCGGAAGCTTCCGACTGAAGAAGAGGAAGACGAGGATGGCGGGGAAGCACTGGAGTGAACCGGTACATACCCCGGCTGCGGCACGGGGAACTGCGCCATGAACGGCGCGAAGAACGTTACATCGGTCGAGCAATCAGGATTTCGACTGGCCATACCCACGCCCGATGGAGATGCTCTTGTCGTTCAACCACGAATCCCGCTTCTTCAAGCGTTCGAGAGGCGTAAATCGGTCGACACCCGAACCGTTCGTAGCCCGGAACCCGTTCGAACAGCCAGTCGTACGCTCGCACGAACAGGTCATCTTCAGCGCCAGCCCGTTCCATCGTCACGACACAGAGCCGACCATCCGGCCGGAGGATGCGCTTGAGTTCCCCGACAACTGTCGGTATCTCGTCTTCCGCAAACAGTTCTAACGTGTCCTCGATAAAAGCGATGTCGGCGACGTTCGCTCGAAACGGGAGTGATCGAGCGTCTCCGAGACAGATCTCGATGTGCGTCTTTGCTCCCTCTCGAACGGCCCGCCTGCGGGCCCGATTCGCCATACTCGCTGCGGCATCGAGCCCGACGATGGCTCCCTCTGGGCCGACTCGCTCGGCGAGCGCGACTACTGCATGCCCGGGTCCACATCCGACCTCCACGACGTGTTCCCCACATTCGATAGCGAGCACGTCCAAAGCCCGCTGCCGTGTGCCCGCTTGCAACGGTGTGATGAACCAGTCGTACAGTGCCGCCAACCGGTGATACGTCTCGACGACGGTTTCGTTGGACACATCTGGTTTGGGCAGAGTGGTCATTGACTGGAGGCGGCGCGCTGATTTTCGGAACGTGCTATCGAGTTGCAATCGAAGGAAAATACCACACTCTGCGTCCGCCCTGGGAGAACAGATTCCGACGACGACTGCTCGACTAGACGCCGCCAACGGACGGACAGACGTCCCTGTTCACTCGGTGACATCCTCGGACGTTCGATACGTTTGAACATCTTCAAGCATCGGGATACCTCGTCGAGCACCCTTCTCGCGCGTGGAGAGTGACCCGGCGATCGTTCCAATTTTGATGGCTTCCTGCAATGACGCCCCGGCTGCGAGTTGGGCCGCCAAGAAGCCGTTCAGGACATCGCCGGCACCGGTCGTATCGACCGCTTTGACCGTCGGTGGCGTTACAGTGAACCGTCGCTCCGCTTCGACGATGACGTCGTCGGCACCTCGTTTGCGAATGAGGACTCCATCGAACTCTCCAAGGGGGGACTGTAGCGCCCGATACTCGTGTTCATTCGGGGTGAGGTAGTCGACCGCATCACAACCAAGGAGTTCTTCGATTCCATCTGCAGGCGCGGGGTCGAGGATAATAGTCGGTCGGTCCCGTTGGGCAGCCAACTCCGAAAGTAGTGTCATAACCGGCTCGATCGGAATCTCGTTTTGCAGGAGGAGACACTCGGCTGAGAGAATCGTGTCGTACTGCTCTCGGATGTAGGTACTATCGATAGCACTATTCGCCCCTGGTCGGACGATGATCCAGTTGTCGCCCTCCTGCCCGACGAACACGTAGGCCGTTCCAGTTGGTTCTGAGGCAGTTCCGATCTGAGTGACACCGACTCCGGCTTCCGTGAGATGACTGCGGACCCCGAATTCCCTGCCATCGGGGCCTACCTTGCCGAGCATTTCCGTCTTTGCTCCGGCCTTCGCCGCAGCCACGGCCTGGTTCGCACCTTTCCCTCCATGACGAATACTATCGGGATCGACTGAGAAATCCGTCGGGAGGTCATCGATCTGGACAGTCTGGCCGCGGTCTGGAAACCAGCTATATCGGTCTCTGAGATCGGCGATCTCGCCGTCGGACACGTGATGTATTTTGTCCACGTTGATGCTCCCGAGACTGACGACGTCTCTCATATCGAACGCTTACTCAATCACAGTTTCTCTCATCGGATGAGTGTCACAGGAACCGTTGCCCGCCGTGACACGATCTCCGCGATGCTCCCGAATACGGGTCGTTCCTCCTCCGTTCGTCCGTGCGCTCCGAGAACGATGTGGTCGATCTCCTCCTCGTCGGCGTAATCCACGATGATCCGCTTTGGATCACCGATCTCGGACGTGGTGGAGACCTCGCGGCCGTACTCATCAGCGAATTCTCGAGCCTCATCGAAGAGTTGCTCTGAGACTTCTTCAGCCCGCTCGTACCACTCTTCGGATCCCATCAATGGTTCATACGAGGTTTCGAAGTCAGGATAGGCACCGTAGCCGGGCTCGAAGAGATCAACCACGTGGAGCACCGTGATCGACGCATCCGGGAATTCTTCGAGGGCATGACGAAGCGCTCTTCGTGACAGCGGCGAGCCATCGAGTGGGACGAGAATGTGTTCGGTCACATCTCCACCTCCTGAACGATTATCCGCTCGATCAGTTTCGGATCAACCTGGACTCGGAGTCTCTCGTTAAGTAATCCCATTATCGATTTCAGTTGGAGCGAGACGAAATAGGGATCGTCGGTAATTCCAGTCGAGTGAGAATCCATCCCGGCCATCAACCATCGGAGAACAATACCGAGGACGCGTCCAGCAGTACGGCGATCATATTCATTCACTCCAACAGTAACGAGCGGAGTGGAGGAGTTCACTCGGCTTTCGGCAGCTCTACGATAAACTCCGCTCCTTCTGGCTCGTTGTCTTCAACCCATACGTCACCACCGTAGATCTCGAGGAGCGTCTGGACGAGGTACAACCCGATACCCGTTCCCTGGCTTTCCAGTCCTTTCTCGCCCTTCCCGAAGATCTCGTCCTTCTGGCTATCCGGCACGCCAGGCCCGTTATCTGTGATCTGGACGAGGATCGAATCGGATCGGTTTGTTGCTGAAACGATGATTTCGGGCTCGTCCTTATCGTTGTGCTCGATAGCATTTTTGAGTAGATTTCGGAAGACTGAATCGAGCATCTCGTTCGCTCGAACCGTTACGTCCGGAATATCTGTCTCACAGGTGACAATCGCCTGAGAATATGCCGACCGGATATCATCGAGTTCGCTTCGGAACGATGACTGGAGGTTGACCTGTTGTAAATCCTCTTCAGTCGAAAGCATCACGTCGGACAACTCCCCTGCCGTCGTTGTGAGGTCCACTGCATGGTCGGCACTTTCGAACACTGTCTCGATATAGTCGTGTACCTCTTGATCGTCACATTCTTTCTCTAACAACTCCGCGTAGGCTGTTACCAGCTGAAGGTCGTTCCGGATGTCGTGTCGCAGCATCTGATTGAGGAGGTCAAGGTTATCACGCTGCTGTTCGAGACGTTGTTCATATTTTTTGCGCTCGGTGATTTCACGACTATTGATGACGTATCCATCGAGCGCCGTATTGGTACGGTTGCTCCCGACAGATTCGAACCATTCCCAGTGTCCATCCGCATGCTGTAATCGATGCGTGCTGCGGTCAGTCACGTGCTCGGGATTGTTTATTACGTCAGAGAACCGATTGACGACGACCTCTCGGTCGTCCGGATGGATGTATTCGAACGCGTTCGTTCCGGTCATCTCGTCCGACTCGTAGCCGAGGATACGGTCGACGGCTTCGTTGACGAACGAGATCGTCCCCTCCTCGTCGACGATCATGATGATGTCCTGAGAGTGTTCGACGAGAGCCGACAGTCGTCCCCCGATCACCGAATCCATACTAGAAGGGAATAGTTTCTGACGTATTGAGAGTTCTCATCATCCTACAATCACAGAAGATCCGATATCGAGCGAAACACGTCTTCGAGAGTCCTACTGGTACATTCCTGGCATCGCCGGTTGCTGGTCCTGTTGTTGCTGATACTGCTTGAGTTGCTCCGCGATCTGTTGTTTCTGTTTCTGGATCTCCTCGGCCTGTTCGAGCAGTTCCTGCGTGTCGATATCAAACTCGACGAGCGGTTCGAGAGCTTCTTCGATCACAGCACGGGCAGCCGCTGGATCGGGTATATAGGGGTTCGAACGCACGATGAGCACCGCGGCTGGAACGTCGTCGTGGTAACAATCAGCCAGCAGCGCACCAGTCACGCCACCGACGACACCAGAGCCGTCGGCCAAGGTGATTCCTGCATCGACGAGAGCGGTCTCCAGATCATCCGTCGTGGCAACGCCAACGACCTCGCCGATCTCGTCTTCGGACTCCGCTGGAGTCCCCGCGAGGAAAATAGCCTGTTCGAATTCCTCCGCCAAGTCGCTCAGGACACACTGGCTCAGAGAATCAACTGCAGCAGGCGGGATCGGGATGTCACTCTGGAGGGTCATTACAGCCGGATCCTCCCCTGCGTAGACGCGTACTGCGTCACGAACCCGGCCGTCGTCGAATGCTGCAACCGGTGGGAAATCGTCGGAAACGATGGTTCCGTGCTGGTCCAGCTCGAGTTGCTTCGTGATTTGATCGACAGCAATCGCCGCAACTAATCCCAATCCGGGAAGTCCCTCGATGAGGGTCGGCGATTCGGTCCCCAGTTCTGTCGTCTTCACGAAACTCGTCGATGAATCAGGAGTCATTACTCGATACCAAGTCTACCATCGAATAGTACGGCCTTATCAACACCTCTAATTCCTAATCTGTGAGACCGCTCTGTCTATTCACGAAGACTCATCAGCTGATTCAGCTGGCATACGAACCGTCAACACCGGCGCATCCGAGAGCCGGACGACTTTCTCGGTGACGCTGCCCAGAAGATATCGATCTAGGCCCGTGCGGCCATGCGTCCCCATAACCACGAGATCGATGTCGTGTTCGTCGACGTAATCGAGAATGGCCTGGTGGGGTGCTCCCTGTGCCACTACACCTTCGATCGTGTTCACACCAGCTGCCTCTGCTTGCTGGATCACCTCATCGATCGCGTTCTCACCAGCCTCTTCGAGGGCATCAAGCGTTCCGGGGACCGAGGAATCGATACCGACGTTCGTATCGGCGACATAGATCGTATGGAGTGCGGCGTCGTAGGTCGTTGCGAGATCGATCGCGTGTTCGACGGCACCTCTTGTCCCTTCACTTCCGTCCGTCGGAACCAATATCTGATCGTACATATCGGATCTTCGTTGTCGGAGGGACAAAGAGAGACTGTCGATTACGAGACGCTGGGAAGACCTCAGTTCCCGTTATAGGGTAGATTCAGGCTCGGACCTGTGTCCCGGTCTCCCCGGCCAGTGCGTCCATCAGATGCTCGGGAGAGGTAATCACGGCCCGCTCTCCACCCTGTTCGATAAAGCGGAGACAGGCCTCTATCTTCGGTTCCATGCTGCCCTCGCCGAACTCACCCGCGTCGAGATGCGTGCGCAACTCCTTGGGTGAAGGCCGACGGAGCGGGCGCTGATCGGGCGTATCGTAGTTCACGTACGCGAACTCGACATCCGTCAGGATGACGAGGGTATCAGAGCCGAGTGCCGAGGCGAGCAGTTGCGAAGCCTTGTCCTTATCGACGACTGCTTCGATACCCCGGAGCCCGTCGTCACGAACGACGGGGACACCCCCACCACCAGCGGTGATCACGAGGTTCCCCCGCTCCACGAGACGAGTGAGTTCCTCTCCTTCGACGATCTCGACGGGCTCGGGAGACGGGACGACACGACGGTACGGACGGTCACCGGTCGATACGCGTCGTGCCTCGAATGATTTCTCCGCAGCTTCCGCTTCGGTGTAGAACGGTCCGACGGGCTTCGTCGGGTCCTGGAACGCAGGATCGTCGGCGTCGACGACCACCTGCGTCACAACGGTGATGAAGTCGGGTGAGTCGGTAAGTTCGTTGTCAAGGGCCTGTTGGAGGAGATAGCCGATCTGTGCCTGGGTTTCGGCGACCAGCACGTCGAGCGGTAACTCAGGCGTCTCGCTGACGCGCTCTTGCTGTAAGAGGAGGTTGCCCACTTGCGGTCCGTTGCCGTGGGTGAGTACGACATCGTAGCCGGCCCGAATCGCTTCCGAGATCTGTCGAGCCGTTCGCGCTATCACGTCGAGCTGTTCGTCGATCGTCCCAAGACCGTGCTCACCGAGCAGCGTGTTTCCGCCCAACGCCACGACGATCGGATCCGTTCCCGTCTCGTGAGAGGTGCCGCCCATACTAATTCCACTTCCCACGCGTAGTTAGTACCATGAGTCAGACGCGGATAGTCATCATGGGCGCAGCGGGCCGGGACTTCCACGACTTCAATACCGTCTTCAGAGGCGACGAGCGTTTCGATGTCGTCGCGTTCACACACACCAGCACACAGAACATCGGCGAACTCGATGAGCTCCCCAACCGCCACTATCCCTCGGAGTTGGCCGGTGAGGACTATCCTGATGGCATCCCGATCCGCGCCGAATCGGACCTCGAGACGATCGTCGACGAGGAAGACGTGGATACGGTCGTGTTCTCCTATTCCGACGTCTCACACGAACACGTGATGCATCAGGCATCGCGTGTACTCGCCGCCGGTGCTGACTTCCGACTGATCGGCCCGGACCGAATGATGCTCCACGCCGAGGTCCCCGTCGTCGCCGTCGACGCAGTTCGAACCGGGTGCGGAAAGTCACAGACGGCGCGGAAGTTCGCCGATCTGCTACGCGAACGGGGGACGGACGTGGCCGTCGTCCGGGAGCCGATGCCGTACGGTGATCTCGTCGCCCAACGGGTCCAACGGTTCGAGTCGATGGACGACCTCGACGAGAGCAACGTGACCATCGAAGAGCGAGAGGAGTACGAGAGTCACATCGAACGTGGTCACGTCGTGTATGCGGGTGTCGACTATGAGGCCATTCTGGACCGCGTCCAAACCGACGCCGAGATCATCGTCTGGGACGGCGGCAACAACGAGCTCCCCTTTTACGTCCCCGATGTCCACGTCGTCGTGGCCGACCCCCACCGTGCCGGGTCCGAACTGCGATACCATCCGGGTGAAACCAACCTCCGGTTAGCGGATTACGTCATCATCAATAAGGAGAACACCGCCGACGTGGCCGGGATTCGCGAAGTCGAAGCAAACGTTCGGCAAACGAATCCGGACGCGGAAATCATTCACGCGAACTCGACGATTACGGCCGACAGGAACGCCATCGCTGGGAAACGCGTTCTCGTCGTCGAAGACGGACCGACGCTCACCCACGGTGACGCACCCTATGGTGCCGGCTTGATTGCCGCCCGGAAATACGGAGCTGCGGAAATCGTCGATCCCGAACCGGCGGCCGTCGGTTCGCTCCAGCGCGTTTTCGAGGAATACGAGCACCTCGATGCGGTGCTCCCGGCGATGGGCTATAGCGACGCACAGATTCGGGATCTGGAAGCGACGATCCGGAACGCAGCACCCGATGTAGTGATCTCGGGGACGCCCCACGATCTCGCGCGACTGATCGACGTAGACAGCCCTATTGTACGGGTTCGCTACGAACTCGAGGAGAAAGACGTCACACTCGACACGGTGCTCGATCGTCACGCTCATGCGTTGAACCTCTAATACCTGTCAAACAGCGATCCTTCGGAATCTATGGATACTGCTCTCAATCGCTTGCGTGCCCGGCTCGAAAACACTCGGGTCTTTGCCTCGTCTCGGAGCAGGCGGCGCTTCTTCGTCCATCTGCTCGCACTCGGACTCGCGTTTGTCGTCGTGACTGTTCTCGTTCAACGTCACTTCGGCTTCCTGACCGATGCGCAGGCTTTGCGCGAGTTCATTCGGGGGTACGGTATCTTGGCGCCCGGCGTACTCATTGTTCTCCAAGCAGTCCAAGTCGTCGCTGCACCGATTCCTGGACAGATCCTTGCAGTTGTCGCCGGCTATCTCTTCGGCGCATGGTGGGGAACGCTCTACAACATGATCGGCATTACCATCGGAAGTACCATCGCGTTCTGGATATCCCGTCGATACGGTCGTGCGTACGTGGAGACCATCGTCCACGAAGAGGCACTTGCTCGGTTCGATACTGTCAGCGACGACTACGGCAAACCCGCGCTATTTTTCTTCTTTCTGGTTCCGGGACTCCCGGACGACGTCATCTGTTTTGCCGGCGGACTCACCAATATCCCACTGTGGCAACTCGTCGTTCTCGCCGCAATCGGACGAGCACCGGCGTTCTTCCTCGTTAACGTCGTCGGTGATCTGCTCGGCACCGATCAGTTCCCAGCCGCGGTGGCGCTCGCCGTCATTCTCGTCGTGATTTCCGCGGTCGGATATCGGAAACGCGACCTGCTCATCCGACTTTTCGGAGGGAATTCGTAACGGGCGACCGTCGCATCAATTCCGTTGACGACCCTGTCTTCATATTGGGGAACCCGTGCCCGTCACGATAGCATGTTACCTTACTTCACTGAGATGAACTCCTCCTCGTCGATGTACTGAAATACATTCGGTCGGTAGCGATTCGTCCTCTCTGACTGAAAGAAGTGCGGTTCATCCACATTACGAGCGTACTGACCGTCCTCGGTTCAGGTGGCGACCAAGACCGGTCTTCCCGCGTTCTGGACGACACGGTCGGTCACGCTCCCGATCTGCTTCCCCTCTGCGTGGGAGTGTCCGTGGTAGCCGAGCACGATCAGGTCGGCGTCAATCTCGTCGGCGTAGTTAATGATCTCCAGATATGGCTTCCCGTGACAACACCGGGTCGTAACCTCAATCCCGAGTTGTTCGCCCCGGTCAGTGATCTCGGAGAGTTCCTGATTGCCCCAGTCTTCAATCTCGTTGGTTTCCAATTCCATGCTACTCAGGGCTGGCTCAGCGTATCGATCGGTATCGACGACGAAGATTGCATGAAGTTCAGCGTCATGCTGTTCGGCCTGTTCAATCGCGTGTGTTGCTGCGCGGTTTGCGTCGGCGCTACCATCGGTCGCGACCAGAATCGTATCGTACATACTGTTTGAGACGCGACGAGTCGCTTTGTAGTCGCTGGCAATTCCCAGATAGTGATAGGAGCCTCGTTCGTTCCAGGGCTACCGGGGCACGTAAGCAAACTGCCGGTGGGCTCACCGATATTCCCCCGAGGCGAACTCGTGATTTTTTTCGTGATTAGGGAGCATCGGCGTTGTCTCTTTTCACGATCGTCGGTCGTCTACTTGAGACCGACTCATTCGCGCATTCGTGGAAAAGCCGTAGAAACCCGTTATAGTCCCAATCCCCCCGATCCCTCCTTGTGTAGCAAAACACTCCTCTCTCATAGTAGCACGTCCCGCCGCTCCACCGAGAACGCAGAGTGGCTCCCCCGAACTCCCGGATAGATATTAAGATATACTCCCCGACTGGTTGGATAGCGATATCCTCCTCTCGGCTCATCCCGGCTCTTTGCTCGTGTCGAGATGGACCGTCAAAACTGGTACATCAACGGTACGGACGACCCGTTCCGTCGTACTACCCAGGAGTGTGTGCTCAAGGCCAGTCCGGCCATGCGTTCCAATAACCACGAGATCGACATCGTTTTCGTCGATGTATTCACGAATGATCTCGTGTGGAACGCCGAGCCGAATCGCCTCAGTCGCGGGAATATCCTTCTCCTCCGCTTGGTCCAGAACCGGAGTGGTCGGCCTCTTGCCCGATTGATCGAGCAACTGGATGACCTCGTCACGGTCCATTTCCGTGCTGATAGGACTCATTCGGACATCGACTACATAGAGAGCATGTAGCGTCGCGTCATATCTACTCGCGATATCAACTGCATGTTCGGCAGCCGCGTTCGCCCCCTCGCTACCGTCCGTCGGCACGAGAATTGTTTTGTACATTTGTCTCGGTCTTGGCTACCGGGACAATAGTCTATAAGACATTCCCACACGGTGACAGGCCAGTGACTTTTGGCTCGTATATCTCTCCACGAGTGATACGGGTCGAACGATTCCGGCAGTGCACTGTTTGGTTTTGAGTGAACACATGCAGGTGGGATTCCAGGAGAATAGGAACTGCCAGTCGGAACTAACCCGACATAGAGCATAGTTTTTAGATATGAGCGAAGCCTTCGCTACGAGTCGCACGATTCTAGAGGAGCCGGCGACGAGCGTCCGTGTCGGAGTGTTGAGTTTCCATAATAGCAAAGAAACCAAGGCGATTTGTAATGCGGTGCGGGCGCTCGGGCACCAGCCAGTCTGGCTTCGCGAAGAGAACACCCGTACCTGGATGGAAAACGGGACGCTCCATTTCGACCCAGACGTCGATATCGTCGCGAACAGACTCCTGACGACGAAGGCCTCGCAACCGCTCGATGACCTCGGTGTGGCGACGAGCTATGCCGCCGCCCGTCCCGTCCTGAACACGCCCGAAACCGTCATGCGGGCGATGCACAAGTACGGCGCGGCGGCTACCCTCGCTGCAGCGGGCCTCCCGGTTCCGGACGCCTACATGGCCTTCGCTCATCAGACCATCAATAACGACGATCATCCCGTCGACGGCCCGACTGTTCACAAGCCCGCTATCGGGACGAACGGCGACCGGATGGAACTCGTGGACGTGAACGAGGCCGTCTCTCCACAGATCGCCCGACGACGGGCGTTCCTCCAGCAGTTCCTCGATACCGACGCCGAACGACCGTTCGATGTTCGCGTCTACGTCGTCGACGATTACATCGTGGGCGCGATGAAACGGTACGCGCCAGCCGATAAATGGCGGACCAACGTCGCGCTCGGCGGTGATGTCGAAGGGATCTCAGACGACCTTCCCGAGGATGCCGCCCGCCTCGCGACAGAGGCGACGACCGTTCTCGATCTCGACTACGCGGGCGTCGATCTGCTGCGGCGTGACGACACGTGGTACGTCCTCGAAGTGAACGCGACAGCCGGGTTCAAGGGCTTTTTCGAAGCGACGGGCGTAAGTCCTGCACCATACATCGCCCGGCTCGCGATCGAGCGGGCGGAGGGACGCGTCGAGTCAGAGCGGGTCGCGGAGCTCGCCACAAGACTCGACGACTCCGTGCCCGACTGCAAACCCTCGATCGATTCGAAGCCAGAGAGTCCGGAGACGGTCGGCTACACCGAGCACGTGGCCGTGAGCGGGGGACGGAAGATCGAATACGCGGTGGCCAAGTCGGACACGGGAGCCCAGCGAACGAGCATCGACATCGATCTCGCCGCGGCCATTGGGGCGGGTCCGATCGTCGACACGACTCGCGTGAAATCCGGCACGCGGAACGGGAGACAGAAGCGCCCACTCGTGGACCTCGAGGTCAAGCTCGGCAATCGGTGGCACTCCACGACGGCCAGTATCGAGGACAGAAGCCACATGAGCTATCCCGTGCTTCTGGGACGGGACGTCCTGCGAGGCTACCACGTGGATATCGAACAACGGGTGGCCGAAGAATGACGCCCGAGTACTACCCTGCATCCCCTGTCACGCGACCCTCCTGGAGGTGATCCCCCATGGAACACGTCGAATACGCCTACACGAGCGGCATGGACGATTCGGAGATCGAAGAGTACAGACAGCCGAGACGGGCGTCCTCGCCCTCTCCGGCGACGGCGACGCGTATGCGATTCCCCTCGCCCACTACTACGACGGAGACGGCCTGTATTTCCGTCTCGGCGTGACTGAGGGAAGCACGAAACGGGAATTCTGGGAGACGACCGAGACAGCCTGTTACGTCCTGTACGGAACCGAGCCAACCGACGACCCGCGTGGACTGGATTCCTGGAGCATCATGGTCACTGGCCAGCTCGTCGAACTCCCCGAGACGGAACACGAACGGTTCGATACCGCCGAGATCAATCGCCACTTCTCGCCGATCCGGGTCTTCGATGAAGCCATCGACGAAATCGATATCACGATCGTCGAGATCGAGATCGAGACGATAACCGGCCGGCACACACCGGCACAATAACACCGCCAGGAGAGATTGGCATGGAGTCCACAGTCGAGCCGTTCGAGTACGACGGTGGGGTCGTCGCCCCGGGTGAAAGCGAGAAACTCCGGTTTGCGATCAGCGAAACGTATCTCGGGGATCCGGTGCGGATCCCAGTGACGATCGTCAACGGCGCCGAACCGGGCCCCACGTGCTTTCTCAGTGCGGCCATCCACGGCGATGAACTTCAACGGCATAGAGGTCGTCAGAGAAGGGGTCGACGGGTGGGATCACGACGATATTCACGGCTGTGTCGTCGGCCTGCCCGTGCTAAACGTCCCCGGATTCATCACTCAGGAACGGTATCTACCAATCTACGAACGGGATCTCAACCGGGCATTTCCGGGCAAGGAAGAGAGTACGAGCGCCTACCGGATCGCCCACCGCATCTACACGAATTTTTCTAGCCCCGTGCGATTTCGGGATCGATTTCCACACCTCGACGCGTGGCCGGACGAATATGTTCCACGTGCGAGCCGACATGGAGAACGAGACAGTCGCGCGACTGGCCCACGCGTTCGGGTCGCACGTGATAATCGCAGGTGAGGATTCTCTATGAACAGGACGCCGAAGCCGCCCAGGAGATCATCTGCCACGAGTCGATCGAGACCACCCACCAATCCTACCGCGAGCAGAACGTCATCGAGCGGCGAGATCGACTGGAACGGGCACTTGACGAGTAGTGCCAGCACTCCGCGTCAGCGCGTCCAGCTGGAGTTACCCCACGTGGCGCACGCTCTCCTTCTTCGTGGGGTAACTCCAGAATTTCAGAGAGGACGTCGTTACAGTTGGCTCGCTGGACCTTACTCATCAGACAAGATCTGTTTGAGTTCGAACTCCTCGTCACCTCCAACCGCGTCGGCGACATCACAGACGAACTGGAGCGCCTGAGTCTCTGCCTCGAGGGTGGCGATTCGATCTTCTCGCTCCCGAATTCTGGTTCTAAGCGTTCCCACGAAGTGAGCACTTGGCTCGTCGCCCAGAGAGTGCACCGATAGTGCTAGCTCCGGCAGTCGTTCGTCGGGGCGGGGAATCCGTCCTGCATCGAGTTCCAGTTGGACCCGTTGGACGTGCTTACACGGCGTCGGAGTCTCTGGGTTCTGATGGTCGGGACACGTACACGTCTCGTCCAGCAGATCGACTTCGTACGTGTTGCCCGACGCCGAGTCGACCTCGTAGCACCCTCCTCGATGAAGTGGTGCGACGTCCATATCGTCCTCTCGCGCTCGCTTGGAGCGGGTGTCATCCCGAAGTTGTTGTTCGTCCTCACTATCCGGAATCGTCGATGAATCGGTCACGGCCATTCTGAAGCACCAGTGTCGAAGGATGGGATCGATCGATCCCTCCACCCAATTCGGATCGATAAAATCGTATCACGACGTTCAATAATCTGCTCAGTTTTCTGGGAGAATATCCCCGAGAGACGCACCGACGCCCATAACGATACCGATCAACAGGGTTTGACTCCCCGCGACCATCGGTTCGCTCCACGAAACGCGGCCCCAGACTGTCATCAACCCAACAGCCATCACCCCCGCGATACTGATGATGCCAACCGGTCGTAACGGAAGGATCCCAAAGATCCGGTCTTCGACGACCCGTTCGAACTCACCGGCGTGTAGCACACCGAAAACGAGAGCTACTCCCAGTAGGGCTGTCAGGAAGAGAAACGGTGGACGAGCCGAAAGGAACCGTCCAATTTCGAGTGCGCCGTCCTCGACTATCATCGGCATCCCGAAGACGAAACTTCCGACCAGCGCTTCCCCGGCATCACGGGGGCCGAATTGGTCCTGGAATCGACCGATCACTCCCTGCGGGCGAACGTGTCGAGCGGTTCGCATCGTTTCCCGCACCTGCTCTAACTCCTCCTCTCTATCCACGATCGCCTCTAACTCCGCCAGTTTGGTCAACACGTCGTCGATATTCGCTTCCCTATCGGTCTGTCGTTCGTGGACCGTGCCATTAGCACGTACTGATTGCACCCCGACTTATGATTCCCAGTCGTCGTGGATGTCGACGACTGCCGCATGGACGGGTGGAGAATCACGCAGAGGATCGTGAAAACGAGACGAGAGAGCTCCCGGACTATTCCGCTTTATCCATTCCTCCCTTTTTTCACATGTATGCTTGATCCCACTCGCGAGGCGAGAACAAGTGATACCGCGGCCAAAATCACCAAGCTGTACGGTGATGGCCATGCCATCAAGGTAGCGATAGACGGTCCCTCCACCGTTACGACAGTCGTGAGTGGTGCTGTGATTCCCCCGAGTACGCCAGCTCGAAGTCCGGCGGCACCTGGGCTGGTCGAACGTTTTGCAGCGATAACTCCCGCGATGACTGCTCCAAAAATCATGATACCACCTGCAATGTCGGCCTCGGAATCCGGGAGCCAGTTCACGAGAACTGTGACGGGTAGTGAAACGAGTGCGCCAATAATCGCGAATCGCCACGCCGATGGGACGATATCAGAGCGGAGGAGTTCCGACATGTACGATCCTCACCCCCGATGAGATTTCAATCGCCCGATGAGATTTCAATCGGTCGGACAGTTCTACGGAAATTTCAGTATCCTATACCGATTGATACGCTTGTTTCGGTCGACGTATCGATGGAACTGGACGGCGATGGCTCGACAACAACAGCATTACATTCGAGATGGATGGTGTACTTGTTGAATCAAGGGTCATACAGCATGACTGGGTGGCCACAGAATCGAGCTGATTGGTGTCCGTTTCACCAGCCCGCTGAACGGACCGACACGTTTCCTACTTGACGCCCGAGCGACGAGGGACGTATCCTTTTACTGCGTGATCAGGTCGGTCAGTTTCTCGCTGCCGTGGGGTGTGAGTGTCGTACGTGGTCACCTATGGCTGGAGGTACGGCTTCGGATCGACCGGCGCGAACATGGGAGCGGTATCCAGGAAATATTTGAGACTCGGGAGGTGAGAGGCGCCGAAGACGAGGAGGACGCGCTCGTTTCCCTCGGGAATCGCGTTCCAGAGATTGGAGACGATCCGCAGATTTCGTTGATACCAGGCGGTCAGGACCTTCATCGGAGCGAACGACCCCGGATCACTCGCACCGATCGCTCCGGAGAAGAGAATCTCGTCGTTCGTCCGGGCCCGATCCAGACGGTTGAGGTGACGATAGAATTCGGGTAAGGCCTGTTCATCGAGCATCTGTTGTTCCTCTCGGAATTGGACACGGACGTCCGGAAGCGGGTAGTCGACCGCGGACGGATCGGGAAGCAACGAATTGAGCGGAGCGAGCCGTTGTCGTTCTGCCTCGGTGAGCAGCGCGGCGAGGCTCTGGGGATAGTCGACCGACGCCATGCGCTCTTGGTCGAGTTTCGCCGCCAGCCGACAGCCGATCTGGACGATCTCGTCCGCCGGTTCGATGTCGTCGGGAAGGGCATCCAGAGCGTCATCGCGGTACGCCGCATAGGCTTGATCGACGGCCGGTTGCCGGTCGTATGGGAATTCGACGGCGATTCGATCGGGCTCCCACTCGATCAACCGGTCTGTGAGGGTCTCGAGCTCTTGTTGGCGCTGCTCGCCGAGGACGTCCCCGGCGTCGTGGACCATCAGGTTTCCGCCGGCCCCAGCCTCGGAGATGGCGAGATGGATCGTCCCGAGGAGCATGACCTGCCGCTGGTTCGAGCCCGGGTTCGACCACCCTTCCGAACCCGACTGAGATTGGAATCCGGCTCCGATGCATCCGGCGATCCCGAGAGTCGCTCCGAGCGCACCCAGTCCGAGGAATCGGCGTCGCTCCACGTCGGCGTTCGAACGAGACGTCGTCATAGGTCCCACTCGAGTTTCTGTTCTGAAAAAATAACTTCTGGCTCAAACAGCCATTTGAGAACGACTCATCGGGTTTCTTATTCGGCGTCGCCGAGCCGGATGATACCGGAGGATGTCCCGGTCGAGATTTCGCCCCCTCGGTGCAATGAGTCGGGCCGCCTTCCTCGCGAGCGGGCTGTGGTTTGCTATCGACCTCGTGGCCCAGGTCGGGGGTGCGGTCGTCTTCGAGCCCGTCGTCGGGAACTACCTCGTCGGGAGTCTCGTCGGCGTCATGCTCGGGTTTCCGATTGCCGCGTGGGCCGTCGTTCGGTACGGCCAGCGACACGGCGTCACTCCCGGTGACTGGGGATACGACCGAACGCCGCGTGCGCTTCTGTCTGGTTTCATAGTCGGTGGGGGACTCGTCATTCTCAACCTCACGGTGGTCGTCACCGTTACTGAGGCGATCTTTGGGCAACCCGAACAGATCAGTGGCCTCCTGATCGAGGGACTTGCAGGTGGACTGCCGGTGGTCGTCCTCTTCCTCCTCGCGCACGGTCTCGTCGCTCCGATCACCGAAGAACTCGCCTTTCGGGGTGTCGTCCAGACAGCCCTCACGAGAGAGCAGGGTCCCCTGGTTGGTGTCCTCGGCGCGGCGACGCTCTTCTCGCTCAAACATATTCTCGTCGATGGGTCGCTCGAACGGGTGCTCCCCGTGGTCGTCCTCGCGCTGATTCTCGGCATCGTCAGGGAGCGATGGGGGACCGGGGCGAGCACGGTCACCCACGCGACCGTGAACGTCGTCCAGGGATCGCTCGTACTGATAGCGTTCCTCTGATCTCGTTCGGGGCCGTTCGAGACGAATCTGCCCGAAGCGCTGCGCGCCCTCGTGACCTGACGTGCCTCATCCAGCAACGCTGGCGATGTCGAGTGCTTCACGATAGTTCGCGACTGCGAGTAGCGCGTACCCGCCGACGAACAGCGCCCATTCCCGACGGGTCAACGACCAGTCACGGGGGGACTGGACTCTCTCGAAGGGCTCCTTCCACCGTGGTCCCGACGTCTGATGCCAGATCATGACACCTCTGGTGGCGACGACGATCGCGATGACAGCCGTGAGCTCCATCGGCCCGCTCCGCTCGACGAGTACCGAGAGCGACGGCGTGATACGAGCGCCACTTCCGAGCGCCAGCGAGCCCGTCCCCCATACCACGCCGTATCGAGGCGCCTGGATGACCTGGAGTACGTATCCGAGCGGCGTGTTCACCGATCGGAAGGTGTTTGCCCCGATCGCGATCAGAGACACACCCACGTTCCACGCGAACAGAGAGAGGAACTCCCGAGTGACGCTCCCGGCATACTCGCCCGTCGCTCCCGGATTCGCTCCCCGCAGGAGTCCCTGCGGCAGGAGAGAGTAACCCCCGACCCAGGCGACGGTGAAGAGTATCGCGACGATCACCCACAACGAAACGAACCGGATCAGGACGTCGTCGTGGTTGACGTAGCGTCCCACGATCCTCGAGAGCTTGGAGAGCGTGTCGGTAATCCATTCGTTCATGCTGGTGATGGCCGGGCGACACTTCTCAATTTATCGGAACTATTTACCCAAATCTAGCCAATTCGCCAACAATGAACGCACGTGGTTCGTGGCTCATTAGTATCGGGGTCGGTGCTTTCCTGGGCTATCTCTTTGGTGTACAGCGAGGAGACTTGTGGATTGGCGGTGTTCTGGCAGTTGTTTCGGCGATAGCGGGATATGGGATTCTCGCGTATCCCGAATACCGAACGAGGTGGTCTGCGCCTGAGGGATATTCCAGATTCTGGTACAGTCTCATTGGCGGGTTAGGTCCCATAATAATGCTCATCACGCCAAATAGTATGCTTCTCTCCGACGAACTTCCAGTCGTGGTCTTCTTGGGTTGTCTCTGGCTTGGCGGCGTATCTGCCGGGATAGCGCTTGCTCGTGAATCTCCTGTGCCCACCGATAACTAACCAGGTCCGACCTACCAGTCGATGCAACGAACGTCGGGGGACCGATCCCTTGTGATCGGTCTACGACGCCCTTGATGTACTGCTAACCTGGATCCCTTCGAATCTACCGACCCTCCCGTATCCATCCAAGTGAATTCTTCGACCGGAAGATATGCGTGTTCAGACCGTGACGAGGCGACTATGGCCGACGTGCTCCGCAAGTTCAGAACCCGTCTCCTCGCCTGGGACTGGGATGCGTGGAACCACGCCCGCCGAGCGGTGATACTAACACCTATTCTTATTCTCGCCGGCGGAGCAGCGAGCGTCATCCTCCAGATCGAGCTCGCACACCGCGGATACACCGTCGGGCCCGACGGGGTCGTGACACTCCTCTTCATCATGGCATCGTTGGTTATTGGGTATGTCGTGCTCGCACTTCTGGATTGACGACATTCACGAGGATGGCCGGTAGGAACGTCGGGCGACACGTCTCACGTCTTCATGTTGATTTGCCGATAACGTGAGTGGCTCGGGCTGTTACCCCCTGTGCGACACCACGATGGAGATCATCGATCGCTGACAAGGGATGCCAAGAGGGTACTAATCCCGTTTGAGCGTCTCGAGGATTTATACCCCGGCCAGGTGTGGTTGTGAGTGATGGCCCTCCAGCTCATCGACGCGATTACCGATGGAACCAGACGAGTGCTGACTCGAACCGGCGGCCTCCTGTTGGTGCTTCTGCTCGCCCAGCAGCTGTTGGTCGTCACGTCGATCAACACGCTGCTAGCAGCCGAAATTCCGCCCGAGGCAGCCGACGTGATCGGCCTCACGATACCGGTCTCGGGGACCGTTGCGGGCGCCATCCTGCTCGGGACGTTCGTCTTCAGTGGTGTCTACTTCGTGGTCCTCTCCCGCGCGTTCGCTCGCCCGCTGCCACAGCTCTCTTCGTTCCCAACGGAGCTGTATACCCGACGGGTCGGTCGAGCCACGCTCTCGACGCTCGTCGGCGGCATCGTCGTGTTCGTTGCCGTCATGATCGGGTTCGCCTTCCTGTTCCTGCCAGGAGTGTTCCTCGCGGCGTGCTTCCTGTTCTTCATTTTCGCCGTCGGTGTGGAGGACCGGGGCGTGCTCGGCGCACTCAAGCGGAGCTGGGGCCTCTCGAAGGGCAATCGGCTTCGACTCGTCGCGATCGTCCTCATCTCCGGCATCGTCGGTGCGTTCGTCGGCGCCATCCCAGCTCTCTTCCAGCTGGCCGGCGCCTCCGCGCTCGGCGACGTCGCGTCCGTGCTCCTCAACAGCGTCCTGTTCACGTTCGTCTACGGCATTACGGCGGCAGCGTACCTGCAGCTCGCTGACGGAGAGGGTGGTCTCGGTGGTCCCAGGTCGTCCGCGAGCACGAGCACCGGCCCCAATCCCGAGATATAGCTCGATCCCGACGACTGGTCACTCCTGCAGGTAGCACAGACGAGCCCTCGCCGAGGATAGTTTCTTGGATCTCGCTCGTACACGCAGACACCTCTGCGAGCAGGAGAGAACCGGAATGCCGACCGCGTTTGAGGATCGGTCAGAAGACCGGCCGAAGGCCGAATCGTCCGATAGCTCGATCGAGTCCGAGTCTCAATACCGCTTCTACGAGTGTGACCGTCAGAACGAACCCAAGGAGGATGGGCCAGACGGTGAGGTACGACGAGAGTGGATGAAGGTGCGTACCGTAGAGCCACTGATATACCGTCTCCCCTAGAACCCAGAGCGTCGCGAGTGGTGCGGAGACGAGCGAGAGACGGCCGAACAGATAGAGGGGAACGGCCGCTGTGAGAAACATCCCGACCAGGGCGTACCCGAAACCGACGACGACGATGAGGCTATTTCCAGAAGAGAAATACACGCCGGCCGAGAACAGCCACGAGAGCACGACGATCGTATATAGACCACCTCCGAGAGCAGCAACGGTGCGTGCGTCACGGAGACTGATGGAGGGAAGGACCATACGGACGGTATCTGATTTCGGTGTTAGTCAATCGGTCGGTGCCTCTCCAGCTCTGAGTGATTGTCGAATGACATCACTAGTTGTTACGGTGAGGCCGGCAGAGACGATAGAGCCTCTACTCATACTGAGGTTTCTTCAAACAGTCGACGGTCGACTTCCCACCCAACCCCCAGACTGCCGAGGACAGCGAGGACACCGAGCCACGGGAGGAGCGCGTGGTCCATGAGTGACAACGGAATCCCGACGGCGAACAATCCCCACTGCAGCGACTTGCGCTGTTCACCACCCTTGTAATGAGTGACAACCGACGGGAGGAGCATTAGCCCGGCAAGTACCCCGCAGACGAAACTCGTTTGAAAGGAGGTCGTGCCGATGGTCAGTGTTGGGAAGCGGGTGGCTACGATAGCTCCTCCGGCGACGAGTGCGAGAAACATCGTGAGGCGGACGACCGATGAATCGAGGGAGGGCATCGCGTCTAGATGACGCTCCGAACGTGAATAAACACTGTGTCGAGTCAAACTGTCCTTTAAAGGGTGGTCGAATCTTCATTCACTCTTGATTCTGCGTGTGGGTAGCGGTGGAAGGTATCCTCTCCGTACTCGGCGCAGTCATGTTCCTCAATCCGATGACGTACTATGTCGTCGCTCTCTCCCTCATTCAACGAATTCGAGAAGAGCAATCTCCAGATCATTCGATTGACCGTACTGACGTAGGGGAGGGTGGCGAGAGGCCGACTTCCTCGAAATCTGTCGCCGATGGAGAGCGACTTCGCAATCCATTAACCGCGCTGACGGCTTGGTCCTTGTATGTCCTCTCTTATCAAGTCGGTTTCATTGCTTCCTCTCGGACTTGGCGCGCTGATCGGCGTATTCGCGATCGTTCTCGTTTTGCTGGAACAGTATGAGCCCTCGCCGCTCACGACGTTCGCGATCGTCCTGCTGACGCTCGTCATCGCCACTCAGGGGCTGAAACCGTTCGGTGAAACCGTCGGATACCAGATCCTGCAGGCGCTCGTCTTCGCGTTTGTTGGCGTGGCAGAAGTCGCCACTGGCGAGCTCAATACGCTCGCCGTGGTCTTCATCCTCGTCGGATGCGCTGGTTTCCTCTACTATGGATCTCAGGCGAGACGACGAGGTGTCTGGGAATCGGTCAGTAGCTGAGGCGGTGAACGTACCGACTGTGGGTTCCACGGCGTCATGCAACAGATCACTTTTTTCGTCCAAATTTCCTAAACCGGTCAATCCAGAGAACTTCGCTATCGGTTCTGTTGAACTCTATCGGTTAGACACGACTGCAAGTGCAATACCCTAAACGCAGGTATGCATCATGCTATTCGAAAAGACATATCCATCTAACCAGTAACCGCGAAGATATGCCCTCTAGACGAACGGTTCTCGGTACACTCGGTTCTGGTGCCACATTTGCGATTGCAGGGTGCCTTGACTCTCCGGAACGCGTGGAAGGGTACATTCAGCTCAAGTCGATCATTGGCCTCACCAGGAGGTCTGGGGACACTGAACAAACATCTATTCTTCGTGTCACTGCTAGCTACGAGCCGAACAGCGCTCCACCGGAACTCGGACCCCTCGACGAGGACTGGGCAGATCGGTTTCCGGTTCTTAGAGCCCCGGTCGTCTCCGATGCACTACACAACGCGTTCACCGACCAGTTCGATACCGTACGCTATGTGGTCGGAACCACCAGCCCGCAGTGGGCCGAGGACGGCGAGTCACTCGGGAGCTTCAACGTCGCAACGACACGAACGAACTTCAACCGAGTGCAGGTCCACAACGAGGTAACCACTTCCTCGGACGGAACGTTCCTTGAGATTCACTCCGTTGATGGACTATGGGATTTCGATTCAAACAACTGATAGAGACAGCAGACACACGCCACACTCAGTCGAACTCTATGACTTCACAAGACCAATCTGCTGGTCGTACGATGTTCTCATATGCCCCGTGACACGATCGTCTCGTGGGGGACCTTTGCCCTCTTCATTCTCTTTCCTCCACTGGCTATCATTGCCATCGTCCTCTTTCCCCTCACACTGATTGTGCTCTTCTGGCTCTATTATCGTGGTAAGAGCGAGGCCAAACTGGGCCGTACTCCATCAGAATCGAGTCCGTCACCTACCGATACGTAGGTGGGTGTGCTGACGCTACCGGAAAAGCATATACTGTCCTCATTTCAACAGTACCGCATGCCCGTCCTTGCGCTCAAGCAAACAGAACTGCAGATACTTCGGGTCCTTTTCGTGATACCCGTCCTCCTCGGGATCGCGAGCAGGGCACTATCTGGTGGGTCTCTACTGGACTCTGTCGTTGGCGGAGGGGTGCTTGGGGGATTATCGGCTCTGTTGAAATCCTATTCTTCAGACACATTGTCGTCTGAAACAGCCGGTCGCTGAAGAGTGCTTACCGCTCACGATACCATTCGGACACGTACAGACAGACCCCCAGAACGACACCACCGAACGTCAGGGCTCCTGCAATTTTTGAACTGAAGGAATTGCCAGCGGAGAGTTGCCATCCAATAACAATGGCCGCCACAAACAGACTCAAAGCCCAATCAGTTGATGTAAGAGAGCTATCTAATTCCATGATCTCGAATTCAGTTCCCGCTGTTAAGTGAGTTTGGTATACTGACCACCCCCGGCCAGAATGTATCACTTCCTAAGGATTTCAACAGAGCAGGATTATCGTTCATTCCGTTGGCGCTCATCTACTTCGTGTACCTGTTCGGCAAGCGACGTTCGGTGATACCAGCCTAACTCGACGCCGGTGATTTCACAGTGTCCTTCCAAAAAGCGGAAACTCAACCGAGGACGTAGCGTTGATACCGTCGCTGTGAATACCAGTAGGAAAGGAGCGGAATCCCGACGGGAAGGCAGAGATACATTCCGGGCCCACCGACGAGGATGCGCGTTACAGTGGTTCGAGGAGAAAGCCCACGACTTCAGTCGTGGGATGAATCCGACAATTCCGTAACAACTATGTTGGTCTGCCCTGTCGGTTGTGGTACCGAGTCCGAGGTAAGGATATGCACGCCATCGGGCGGTAGATGAAGCCCGCTATCTCGGTCGGGGGCCGTACTGGCTCGGCCCACAACCCACCCGTGCGGTGCGACGAGTTGGGAACCTCCCGAAGTCGGGGCACGGTCTGTGACCGTGGAACCCCACGACTTCAGTCGTGGGAGGAAGTCAGCACGAGATTGCCAGTGAGACCGAACCACGTGATTCCGAGTCCGATGATCGTTCCCACGATCACGACGAACGAGTACCCCATGAGTACGAGCATCGACGGGGCGACGGTCTCTGCCCCCCATAGTTCACGTTCCTCGTAGATGGGATACGTACAACCGAGTCCGACGACGATCGCCCCGGCGATCCAACACTACTGATCGACTACTCTTGGGGTATCCGTGCCTACCGGTTCGCCAACGCGGCGCCGATAGCGATACCAGCGCCCATCCCAATAGCGATACCCAATGCAAGATTGTCCATCGCGACTCCGAGTGCAACGCCGATACCGGCCCCAATCGCAATACCCACACCGATCATCTGCCCATCCACACTGTCGCCCGCTTCGTCTGAACTCATTAGCACCGATGACGTAGAGAGCTGTGAAATACTACCCTCTGCACAGCCCAGAAACGGAACGTCCCTCCGAGAGAGCTGTCTCTCCCCGTGATTTATTTCGTGAAGACGAGTAGCCAGCACCATGCCCTCCAAGTACAGACGTGGTCTCGACATTACGACCGACAGCCTCGACGTGTTCAGACAGCATACGAGCCTCGCGGTACTCCCCGCCCTGAGCCTGCTCGCTGTGGGAAGTGCGTTAGCCGTCCTCGCCGCCGTCGCGTTCCGATTCGGCATCGTCGACTCGCTGTTCACCAACGACCTCTACAAGTACGGAGCGCTGTTCTGCGCGTTTGCGATCTCCTCAAGCGTTGCGACGTTCTTCAATGCCGCCGTCGTCCACTGTGCGTCGCGGGTCTTCGACGGCGAGCAGACGTCAGTCCGAGACGGGCTCACTGCCGCGTGGCGCGTCCGGCGGCAGATTGCGCTCTGGGCGGTCGTCGCGGCGACCCTCGGCACTGTGCTCTACATCCTCGACGAGAAGTTCGGTGCGATCGGCAGCCTCGCACGATTCGTGTTCGATCTCGCGTGGGCGCTCCTGACGTACTTCATCGTCCCCGTCATCGTTCTGGACCAGGAGACGGGGATTCGGGGACAGCTTCGCCGAAGCGGATCCCTCTTCAAGGACACGTGGGGTGAGAGCGTGTCCGCGACGCTGGGAGTCAGTCTCATCTTCCTCATCGCAGCCCTCCCCGGCCTCGTGCTCTTGGCCGTCGGCTACTTCGTGCTCCACGGACCCATCGCAGCGGGCGCCCTCGTCGTCGGTGGGCTCATCGTCGTCGCCGCAATTGTTGGTTCTCAGACCGTTACGGCTATCGTCAGGACGGCGCTGTATCGCTACGCGACGGCGGGCGAGCGCGTCGGGCCGTTCGAATCGCGAGAGCCCGGTTCCGTCTTCCCCGAGAAGTGACGGTGCCGATGTATGATCGGGGAGCGCCGGAAGATCCCGTGATCATCGACCGGTGGTCCGGCGGCATCGGGTGGCTCGCATACCCCCATGAAACCGGGATGCGAGCAAGTCACGCGTTCGTCGGAGACGACGGCGGTGTCTGGGTCGTCGACCCGCTGGACGCCCCAGACATCGACGACGAACTCGAGACGTTCGGTGAGGTGGCGGGCGTCGTCGTCCTCTCGAACTACCACGCCCGCGATGCCGATACCTTCGCTGCCCGCCACGACGTTCCGGTCTTCCTCCCCCAGTGGCTCTCTCGTGTAGCCGAGCAAATCGAGAGTCCCTCCGAGTACGTGGTCGAGAATATCGGAACCTCTGGATTCGAGATCCGTCGTTGTGCGCCGTTTCCGGGGTGGGATGAGGCCATCGCGTACCGCGAAGCTGACGGAACGCTGTACGTCCCGGACGTGCTGGGAACAGCACCGTTGTTCACTGTCGGAGAGGAGCGACTGGGGACGTACCTCCTGTGTCGTCTCTTTCCACCCCGTGGCGTGTTCGAAGATGTCTCACCCGAACGCATTCTCGTCGGGCATGGAACCGGACTGTTCGAGAACGCACCGACTGCCCTCACAGACGCACTCGCTGGGGCGCGACGGCGGTTTCCCGCAGCACTCCTGCAGAACGGCTGGGGACAAATTCGGGCGCTAACAGCGGCACTTGGGAGTGGTCGATGATCGAAGTTCGATGGCTGGGCTGTGAAATCCCCGCCACATTCCGATTACCCTGCTCAATGAATAACGAGACGAAAAGGTTGCCAGAGTGGGTGGTTTTTGACGACCACTCCGGTTTCGTTCGTAATGCCCTCCATTCTCTCGGTTGCGATCGGGAGCTTCGTCGGATTGTGGCTCGGAATGGGCGTTCTCTGCTTGCCGATACTGGTGAGTTCGAGCTGTCGACGACTCTTCGACTCGGGGCCGTTCGACCACATCGCCTTCAACTACGTCGGAGGAATGGGTGTCTTCACCTTCATCCACGTTGTCCTCATCTTCGCTGGTGCTCTCGTGAACTACGTCGTACGGGTGCAGATCAGTTGGTGGTTTCTTGGAGTAACACTCGTTCTCGCTGGCGGCGGGTGGATAATCGGAAGTATTGTAGTTCCGCGATACGGCTGGTGGCAACCGACTGAATCTGGCTTGGACGGTCGAATCGTCCTCGCCGTAGTGGCAATCTGGTACGAGGTCTGCACGCTGATCCTTGCCGCTCTCTTCGCGTTCGCGTGGTTTCTAGCGTATTATCCAGGATAAGGAGAGTCGTGAAGCCGATATATTCCGCTGACAACGCAAGATACAGCCGGCTTCAATCCAATTGGGGAGTATGGGACGTTCGGATTCGGACATCCAGTCGGACGGAGATGAGAATGACGATGCGCAGATTAACAGACCACTCGACCGCCTCATCAATTTCCTTGCGACATATCTCCCGTAGAGCTGTCTCTTACGGATAGTACAGGTCGGGTGCCTCGTCGCTTCTCTCAATGAGGCACACTCGACAAGATATATCACTCATGTAGAATTAGACAAATTAATGCGTTGGTCCCCGCTTGCTCGCAAAGAAGCCCGAACAGTCGCGACCTCCAAGGGCGTCTGGCTGCTCGCCGTCCTCCTCGTCCTCTGGGGCTATCGGCCCAGCTACGTCGGCTGGGATGGCCTCGGGTCGAATATAACCGCCGGATACGTCCAGGTCGCGGGAACAGTGCTCCTCCCGCTCGGCGTTCTCCTCCTGAGTTACCAGTCGATCGTCGGTAAACGAACCTCCGGGAGCGTCAAGTTCGTTCTCGGACTCCCCTTGACGAGGACTGATGTGCTCCTCGGAAAAGTCGTCGGACGGACGGCTGGTATCGCAGGGCCCGTCTCCGTCGCCTTTCTCGTCATAGCTGGAATCGGACTGGTCGACCACGGACTCTTCGATCCGCTCCCCTTCCTCGGAACCGTGTTCGTGACGCTCCTCTACGTCGGTGTGCTCGTCTCGATGGCAGTCTCCATCTCTGCCGTCGTCAGTCGAACGGTGACGGCCGCCGGGGCCGTCTTCGCGGGAGTCTTCCTCCCGTTCGTCCTGTTCTGGACACGAATCAGTACGACTGTGTTCACGCAGATGACCGGGGTTCCCGTCAACCCCTTCGAACCGCCGGCTTCGGGTCCACTGTTCTTCCTGCTTCGGCTCTCCCCGGCGGGTGCGTATCACGTCGTCTCGAACTGGGTGCTCGGAGTCGGCAACTCCGCGAACATGTACAGCCACGTCCTCACGAAACTCCAGCCCCAGACGTCGACGAATGCGTACGTCGTCGAGGCGACGTTCCCTCCCGGTACGGCCCCGGTCTACCTCCACGAGGCCGTCGGGTTCCTCGTGCTCCTTGCCTGGCTAGTCGTCCCACTAGGACTCGCCCGATACCGCTTTACGCGAGGTGATGTGGTGTGAGCGACGTCGCGATCCTGACCGAGGCGCTGACGAAGCAGTACGGGTCGATGGCTGCTGTCGAAGACCTCGACCTCACGATCGAGCGTGACGAGATCTACGGCTTCCTCGGCCCCAACGGAGCTGGAAAGTCCACGACGATCGGTATCCTCATGGACTACATCCGACCCACCGATGGCCGTGTCCGCGTCCTCGGCCGTGATCCACGGACGGACGTCGTCGACGTCCACGATCGGCTGGGCATTCTACCCGATCGATACAGCCTCTATGACGGCCTCACCGCGCGTCGACACCTGGAGTTCATCATCGACACGAAACGGGCCGGTGATAGCCCCGAGACGCTCCTCGATCGAGTCGGACTGGAGGACGCGGTCGACCAGTCCGTGGCAACGTTTTCACAAGGGATGGAGCAGCGACTGGCGCTCGCGATGGCGCTCGTCGGCGAACCGGAACTACTCGTCCTCGACGAACCGTTCACCGGGCTCGACCCACACGGCGTCCGGACCGTCCGGGAAATCGTCCACGAGGAGAACGAACGTGGGGCCGCCGTGTTCTTCTCCAGTCACGTGCTCGGGCAGGTGGAACTCGTCTGCGATCGGATCGGCATTCTTCACGAGGGGCGGCTCGTCGCTGAGGGCTCTATCGAGGAACTCAGTACCGAAACGGACGTCGGCCCAGACGGGACGGTTGAGGAGATATTCGTCTCGGTGACGGGCGGACACGCTCCTGTAGAGGAAATCACGGAGGTCGACCGATGAGGCGACGGACGCTGCTCGGCGCTGCCGCCGCGTCGATGGCGAGCCTCTCGGGCTGTCTGGGGGCGACCGAGTACACTGTTACGGACGTTCGGGTGGGTCAGTCGTCAGCTCCCGTCGGACTAGACGTCAGTATCATGGAGCCTGACGCTGTCATCGAGCACCCGGCAGGGCTCGAATTCGCGGTCACTAACCAGGGAGACGCCCCTATACGGGTACGGAACACGGGTATCTGGCCGTTCGGACTGCTGGAACTCGTACCGTCGCTCGATATCGAAGAGGCTGGGGGGACGCTCCTTTGGACGAGTCGATACGAGGAGAGTCAGTACGTCGATGCAACGAGTCGCAGTAACTACGGCACGGAGGACACGCCGCTGGTCCACACACTCGAACCAAGTGGAACTGCCAGCGAGACGTACGAACTTCACGGTGACGACATCCGTGGGGCGGGAACCAGGTACGTCCGGGGCGAGTTCGAGCCTCCGATCCTCGAATATTCGACCCAAGAATCCGAGGCCTGGCAGTCGTTTCTGCCGGAGGTCACGGTCACGCTCGAGAAGACTGACCTCCTCTGAGCGGTTTCACTGGCTCTAATGAGCTCTTCAACGGCGATGATTTGTGGGGACCGTGTTGAATACACCGCGTGATTCGGTCAATAATTTATATTCTCGGCTGAAGGTTTGAGCATGGCCAGTCCCTCCATCCGTTTTGTCCTTTGCCTCATAATCGGCCTGTTCACAGGAAGTGCTCTTGGAATACTGTTCGTCCCGGATCCTACAGGAATAACCGCATTCGGCCTTGCAGCAGTGTGTACTACAGGTATTACCGGCTATCTTTACCAAAGTAACTGGCTACGTGGCTAGCTGAGCGATACACCCACTGTCTGCAGCACGCTGTGCCCCTCACCTGATGAACATTTTAGCAGCACGGGTTCACCCTATCTGACCCGAGAAATGTAACACTTTCAAGCGCTGGTCCCATGATCGAGGCGGTCAATTCGGTCACCAAGCGCGACGTTCACCGATAGCGGATTCGGTATACGCCGCCGTGACGGCTCCATCGCGTGAATCTCGGCGTATCTATCGAGCGCTTCGGCAACCATGGACGCACTGACCCGCTCGGCGGCATACTCGTCGGCGGTCCGTATCCCACGACGGGAGGCCCAGAAGCCGACGAGAAGCACCCCGAACGATGCGCCGAGGAGGAGCCACTGTGGACCCATACCGGTTACTGAGGCAATCAGGGCGACCCCGGCGACGAGCACTGTACTCACCCGTATTTCGAACACGTTCGAACGAAGCCGGCCCGCCTCGATCGCCAGCAGGGCCGTCGCGATCTCGTCGTCGAAAGCGTTCAGGAACGTACTCGTGACGAACAGCCGTCGGTACCCGGGAGGACCACGGACGAGCGTGTTGGCCGTCTCCTCGTCGTCGGTGTCGAGTACAAGCACATCTCGAACGTCGAGACCAGCGTGGGTGCGGAGCGTCGAGAGTCGCTCGGCCGACTCACCGGTCGGTTTACTCGTCTCACGCAGGAGGGGAACGATCCACGGGGAGACGTAGAGGATGATGACTCCCACGAGGGCCAGACCGACCGTGAACCAGAACGGTGAGGCGCCAAACGAGACGACCGTCAGGGGTGCGATTAGCACCGCAACCACCCCACTCAATCCGATGACATAGCGGGCCATTTTCGCAAGCGCAGACCGTGTCGACACTTCGATGTCGCGAGCTTCCCGAACACCACGCACTGTGGGTGCATAAGCAGCGATCCAGACGAGTCCCGCAGCGAGGAATTCAACGAAGTTGGTGAGGACTGCGTAGAGGACGTCCGGAACGCCCGGGTTACTCCCCACGAGCGCGGGACCGAACCCAAGCAGTGCGAGGAGACCGTAGGCGAGGAGCGTCACCGGAAACAGCACCACGGCATACAGGAGACGATACTTCCCGACGGGATTCGACAGTCGACGGACGATAGCATTCCCGACCGCCCCGACGATCGCTCCGAGGAGGACGAGTCCGAAGAGCGCGGCGACGGCTGGTCCGAGCTGGGGCGAGGACGCTTGGAGGGGGACCATACGCACACGATTCTGTGAGAATGACAAAGTCGTGTCGAACTCCGGAGAGATGATAGCGGATCGTACCTTCGAGGATGTAGCTTCGTAATGACGAAGAGGCGTTCACGAGGATTTTGAAACATGAGGCTGTCCGGCAGTACAATTTTTGTCTCTCCACGGATTGCGCCAGGTATGAAGCAGTCGCAGTTCCTCTACCTCGGACTCCTCGATCTGCTCCTCATTGCAGGTCTCGCAGCCGTTTTTGGGCCAGCTGTACTGGTCTCGAGTCCGATCGTTCTGATGGGACTCGCTGGTCTCGGTGCGATCCTGGCTGGAACCGTCTCAGCACTGTCACTGGGCCCGATTACACTGTCGTGGCGCCACCTCGTCGGCCTGTCGTACGTGACGTTCGCACTCATGTGGCCGGTTACCTACGCACCGGAAATCGTCGCAGGGACCGCCTCCGGTCAGGATCTCTTTTTATTCGTGGTGGCAACGGTTGGAGCCTTCTCACTGGCGTTTTATGGCGTCGACATCGCGCGAGGTGGGCGCCATTTCTCCGTCCAACAGAACGTCGAACGAGTTATCGGGTTGTAGCATCGTTCCAGTCGTTGCATCACCTGCGTCCAAACGGGTCCGATCTCAGTCGTCCATTCGATTCGAGTAACGGGTACCATCGACGAGGGCAATACAGAAGCGGGAGGCGAGAGCAGGCGTACGTATGCCCTCCAGACGCCATGTATTGAGTAGTCTCCTCGTCGGAACGCTTCATGCGGGCTGTCTCCTCCTCGTCGCCCTCGATCTCGGCTACTCGGTCGGTCCGTCGAACTACTCGGTGCTCGGACTGAGCTGGCGCTACGGCGGCCTCGTCGTCGTCGCAGCGGTCCCTGTCTGGCTCGTGCTTCGATACCGGCTCGTCGCCCCGCTGGTAGCGCTCATAGTGACGACCGGCTACGTCCTCGGGATGGAGCTGACGCCACCGGGTCCGACCTTCCGAGACGTCGCCGAACTCGAACGACTGGCCGAACCGACCGGGATCATCGTCGTCGAGAACGGCCTGTACATCGTTCGCTACATGATCAACGCATCGGTCTGGACCGTGGGCTTCCTGTTCGTCGGGCTGCTCGAATACGCCACCAGAACACGCTGGGAACGGCTCCCGGATGTGTCCAGACCGATCTCGTGGCTATCGATTCCTGCCCACAAACGTCGAGCAGCGGGTATCGCCGCGATCGGTGGCCTGTTGCACGCCACGGTGATGGTGTGGTTCGCGTATCGACTCGGGGTAACGATGTCCAGTGGGTTCGAGGTGCTGCTGTACCTGTACGGGGCGGTCGGGATGTGGCTACTCGCCGCAATCCCGCTCTATCTGCTCGTTCGCCATCGATTGCTCGCACCGGCGACCCTGCTGACCATGTTCGTCCTCAGGGACGTTCAGGCGGAGTTCGCGGCGAATCCGGATGACCCCCACGCGTTCTATATCGGCGCGTGGTTCGTCTTCCTCGGCCTCGTCCTCGTCGTGGGAGGGATCGAATACGTACTCCGTCGAATCGGCGGCTATCAGCGGTTGGGCTCACTGACGTGATTCGGAGTGAAAGATAGCAGCTCTCACGACTCGCCAACAACGAGACAGCTCTGTGTAGTGGACGTAGTGATCTCCCCGAGAACTCTCGAAGGAGGTGTCAGAGGAGGGTTCACATGGAGCTCCACACAGTGAAGTCGGGGCCCCAAGACTGACCCACGCGACCGTACCACGGGACACAAGACCCATTAGACCATGAATACGTCTTGACGTATGTCGGACTGGAGACTCCGCGACACACTTGGTATCCTCATCGTGCTCGGAGGGACTCTCTCGGCGGCCAGAGTCGTAGACGGTATCGCACAGGCGCTTATCGTGCTCGTCGGTGTCGTCATTGCTCTCCTGTGGATGGGGAAATTCTTCTTCGAGGGATATACAGACGCGCTCAGATCGACGAATACCGGTGAGTGAACCAGGAGAGCTGATTTACCGTGTCGCCGACAGACGGTGTACGGCTCCGGTGGCGACTCTATTGAGCGATGGTTGCTCGGCTTCGAATGGACACGGTTAGTCGATGACGGAGTGGATAAGAGAGACGAGTATTCCGCTCGGGGCAGGTCTCAACCGTTGGCAACGGGGGTCGAACCGTCGGGTCGTTTGCCGGCTAGCCAGCCCCCAATTCGCGCCCCGACTTCACCGATGAGCGCAGCGAGTCCGAATCCGAGAACTGCAACCACGATCGTGAACCCGATCGTGAGCAGCGTCGCGCCCGTCACGAACCAGGCAGGTCCGGCCAGTCCTGATGTGGCCGCAAGAACGTCGAAAAGGACCCAGAGTACTGGAAGTCCGCCAACTATCCCGACCCTGGTTCCGACCCCGCTGCTCTCACTGCCAGCTCGGTTGGCCAGATAGCCGGCGAGAATACCACCGAACAACACCGCTCCGAGTGACAGTTCGGACCCCGTTTGCCAGTAACTGAGGGTCGTAAACGGGAGGGAAGCCAACCCACCGATGAGGGCGTACTTCCACGTCGTTCCCTTTTGGGGAGAGGGCCCAGTTTCAGGCATCGTATCTCGATCACCTGTTGAAGCAGACGAGTGATAAAATACCGGTAGAGTGAAACTGTTCTTGAACCGTTCCTCAGGGCGCGTATACGTCCTGTAGTTCTGACCGATCGCGCATTAATACCCGCAGTGAAATATAGTCACAACGCACTTCTCTCCAGGTCCGGTCGATGACGATTCCGATGGGATCGAATCGATGGCAGCACAGCTATCGGATTCGGAGTGTCGGAAGAGTTGTACGCCTTCGGGCGACAGTGATGGACAATACGGTAACCAGGAGACATGTCCGCACAACCAGAGACGCGAGCGCCACTCGTCGACGCACTCGAACTCCTCGGTCTGTTCGTCCTCCCGGCCCTCCTCGTTGGAGTCGTCCTGAGCGTCGTCAGTGGGACCGACGCCCTCGTTGCAGGGCTCGTGATCGGCGGGTTGTTCGGAGCGATCCTGGCCGGACTCAGGCGCGGATTCTACGCCGTCCGTACGGCGGAGGGGGTCGAGCGGCGACTACGATCCCCACCGGAGGACTCGGACAACATGTGGGCTCGCCTTGCGAACATCGAGTACGACCCGAAGTACGACCGACTGCTCGCGCTCGTTCTCTTCGTGGTGGGTGTCGGTTCGTTCGTCGCGATACCGGTCGTCGATCCACAGAACGGACCACTGATTCTGCGGCTGGTGCTCGTCGGCCTGTTCGGCCTGACGACCGCGCTCGTGACGTACGGCGTGCGACGTTCCTGACGCCTCAGCGGCGAGGTCCGAGCCCGCATCCGACGGAAACATCGATCGACCATCGTGAACTGAGGATGGATTTACGCCCCCCTATCGAGTGGAGTGATTGATCAGGTCTACCGTCCGATCAGGACACGAATTCGGCCTCGTCCGAGACGGAACCGGGTGCCTGATCTCCCCTCGATCGCACTCGAATCGTGTATCCACAGGCGGGACAGGTACCGTCGCTCGGTGAGACCTGCGAGCGACAGCGCTCACAGAAACAGACGCCGCGTTTCACGATGACTCGGTACGTCGTCTCCAGAGCCTCGGTACTGGGTTCTTCGACGTCGATCCCACGCAGCCGGAAGATCTCTGTGGCCTCTCGGACGTCGTCCTCGGTCGGAATCGAGAGCTTCGTTTCGGTCGGCTCGTTTCTGAACGAGGTAAAGTAGTCGTGATTCGACTCGTGTCTGACCACGAGTGTCCCTGCCTCCTCGTCCAGCGTGATGGTGTCGACGGTCGACAGCGGGATCGTGGTCTCGCCGACGTGATTCGACCAGAACATGTAGGCGAACAGGACGACGGCGAACACGTGTGAGGCAGACTGCGATCCCACGCCTGCGATACCCACCTGCGAGAAGTGGTAGGCCGTCCCGAGTATCGAAAAGAGCAGGCCACCGGCGCTGACCACGAGCTTCCCCCGTTCCCACCGGTCACCGTACCGCCAGCGGCTCCGCTGTCCGGCGAGGAAGTACCCCGGTGTCGACCGGATCCCAATGGCGTCTTCCTGGACGGTCACGACCCCTCTTGTGACTGTGAAGCGCCAGGAGTCCTCACTCATGGCTCCGCGATAGACCCACAGACGTCCTGTGGCCGCTTGCTGCTCTGGTGGACTGTCGTTGACGACAGGCGTTCGAACGCACGGGACCTCAGTCGGTCACGAATCCACGGCATCTCTGGACCCCGGGGTCTCCCACTGGTCACCACGAATCTGGGGGTACGAAACACGAGGACGCCGTCAGCTGGAATAGGGCGGACATGGAGGGCCATTGTCGTTCGTATTATTGGATGGGTGATAAGTATTGTCGAGGGGCTCGGCCACCGATCGTGAGGGGTCGACGTCGTGAGAAGGTGTTGAGTCCGATCGTGTCGTGTTGTCCGTCTCGCGTTACTACCGTCGTTTCGGAAGCCACTCGTCGACCGCAGCGACTCTGGCATCGGCATCCTCGATGTCTGCCCGATCACATCGATGGGCCGGGCGCCACCACGCGGCCGGTCGGATCACGAGTGTATCGGCGGTAAGTTCGTAGCTAGAAAAGGCCGACCAGGGCCGAAACAGCCGCTGAAGTGGGTGCTGGATCACGAGCCCAACATCGGTCACCCGGAACGTCCGCGGGTTCAGCAGGTTCATGAGCGGGATCGCGACGAAGAGGGCGTAGTACAGCCGCCAGCCCCACTCGATGCCGAATCCGAAGACGGAGACGAACCCGACGGTACTCGCGGTGAACGCGCAGATCATCACACCCCCAGCAACACGGCGCCATCGTCGTGGCCACCGCGCTTCCCACTCGGCGAACTCGGTCGCTCCCTCAAGGATGGCGTCTGCATACCGGGTTCGACTCATCGCCACCAGTATGATCCCTAGCAACATCCCACCGGCCGTGGCGAAGACCGCCAGCGGTATCGCGATGGCGGGAGGGTCGACGTGGAGCGCGTCGGCACCAAACACGCCGCCGAACCAGCCGAACGGGAGTGCGACGAGCACCCAGACGACGTCGTGACGGCCGAGCCGAATAGCGAATCCGGGTATCTTGGAGATCACCCAGCCCGCGACGCCGGTCACACCCATCACGGCGAGCAGAAAGCCGACGTAGAGTATGGCGGCGTCTGCGAACACGCGAGAGAGGGCGATGACGAGGGCGGGAACCACGAGGCAAGCGACGTAGAGCCCGGCGACGAACGCGTACTCAAGATCGGGCCGCTCGGCTTTGGGCTGCCGTAGCGCGGCCTCCGTGTGCGTCGCCATACTGCGGCGTACTGTTTCAGTCAGTAAAAGACCACCTCCGAAGCCTCGGAAGGCCGTTCTTCATATCGCAGTGCAACTAGTTTCAGGCGTCAACATTCAGGTGTCGAACCGGGACCTCACAGCTGAACGGTGTATCATTCCGTTTCGGGGTCACGGATTGAGGACGAAAGAGAGAGGCGATCGCCATCCGTATCAATCCCGATGCGGTCGTAGTCGGTGTCGTCCAACAACCGTTCCATCCGTCGCTCGAACTCCGTTTCGTCGATATCCCCGGAGATGTACTGGTCTCGGAGAGCGTCGAGTGGATCCTCATTCTCGGTCTCCTCATCGGTTCGGAGGAGTTCTGCAATCGGCGAGACGAGGATCACCGCGGCCAGCAACGTGACGATTCCGAGGACGGAACCCGTGCCGATTGGACCGGGACCAACGCCGCCGAGCATAAGCAAGCCAACCCCGATCACGACGAGAATCGCTCTGACGTTGTCAGCGATGACGTTGCGAGCGTCGTCCATGATGCACGTTTCACTAACCAGTCGAAAAAGCCTGATGTCGACCCAGGGATGTGGAGCGGCGTGGCAGGCACATTCAGTGACGCGGTCGAGATCGACTCTAACGAGAAGTACTCAGGCGCTATAGGCGTACCAGAGAAGAACAATCCCGAAGAGCCCGAACAGTGCGCCTGCGTACAGCGCAACGAGTTGCCCATCTCCTGGCGGAAGGATAATCCATAGAACCGGTCCGATCGCAACCATTCCCAGCCCGAACAGGCTCGCAACGACTCGCTCCGTTCGGTCGATCGTCGACGGCTCTCGCTCCGCTGATCCCGATGCGCGGTCAACCAGCTGACTCACCGACTCGAAAGATCCAGACGGAAGCACGATGATCCGTGGCGCGGATGGACTTCCCCGCAAATACGATAGCCAGCAGATGACGAACGCCCCTATACGAACTCTACGGAAGCCCTGGACAGCGTCAACTGGAACCTCGGTACCATCCACGACGAGCGTCTCCGTCTCCGGGTCCACGTGGCCACACGTGGGAAAGCCAGCGGTGAGTACGAGTGGAACCCAGCTCGCGACGAATACGACAAAGGGAGCGTCGGGATGCAGTCGCGTACTCCCGAGGAGGACGATGGCACCGAGTACACTACCCACAACGAGTCCTCGCCGCGAGTACCGCTCCCGGAATGGATCGGCGATGTTCGTCGTGAGTAGGGCTGGATGGTAGCGGCGAGTGAGGAGGCCGAGCAGCGAGATAACAACGAGTCCAATCACTCGGGCGAAATCCCTCGTCAGAACGGCCTGGAGCAGGAGCCAGCACAGGATTGCACCGACGAGAACCACGACTCCCCCCAGAACGCTCGGGAACACGTATGCCAGCGTCTGTAAGAGCGGATCGTCGGTCACGTCGAGTTCCCAGTCGATCGTGGGGTCATCCGGGACGTGATCAGATTCGGGCATGGTAAGCGCCTCAGAGCAGGACGAGAGCGATCGCCGCACCGAGGAGTACGATCCCGAGACAGGCCGCCACGAGCACGGGCCAGAACACGCGCAGTACGGTTCGGTACGGCGTCGTCTCGGAGAGGACGAGCGGATGCGAACCCGCCGCGAGTACCGCGTTAACCTGACCGGCACGGGTGCTGACTCCGGGTTCGTTTCGGACCTCGCCGAAGACCGTCACCGACTCGCCGGAATCGAGCCGACGTTCGATGTATCGGCGATCGTCCCCGACGTTCAGTTCGACGATCTTCAGATCCCAAGTTCGCTCCTCGGAGTCGACATCGGCGTTCCGTTCGATGAACTCCTGAATCCGGTCCGGCGGCGGTTCACCACCATCGACGTCTATCGTTTCACTCGTGTCGAGCCCGAGTCTCACCCGGGTCGGCTTGACGAGCACACTGCCCGTCTTGTCTTCCAGCAGGAACGGCACTGCGGCGCGACCGGAGTCGATCTCGACCCACGATGTGCCGTGTTGGGTCGTGCGACGTTCCTCGACTTCGTACTCAAGGGCCAGACAGTCGGTACCGGTGAACGGGCTCAGGAGGGTTTCTTCGTAGAGGACCGCCGTTCCCGAGATGCTGATCGGACCATTGGTCCCCGTCGAGAGTGAATAGATGTCCGTCGAGGTGCCGCCAATGACCTGTCGAATGGCACCAACCTCTCGTAGCGCAAATCCGAGCGCAAGCAGGCCACCTCCGGTTACCCCTGCGAGAAGGACTAATCCGAGCGGGGAGGTGGGAAGCCCAACCATGAACGACAGTTCCGAATGCTCCCACCTGTGTGTACCGCTTCGACAGACTCCGCTGTATCACTGCCTCAACTGGATCGGTTCGAAGTCAGTGGAGGCGATATATGGGTTCGATATATTCCCAGGTGCCACATGTAAGTAGCCAGTATTATATACCACAGATTCACACCACGAGATGGTACATGCGCGATAGCCCTCCAATAGACGCTGGTGGACTCGCCAGGTCCGCCACGGTGATCGGTCTCGTATTGCTCCTCCTCGTCTCGATGGTCGGCGGCGTGATGGCGTTCGAAGGCGTCAACGAGGGGAACGTGAAAGTTGTCAAGAATCAGGGTGCGGTCACGGGCACGGTCCTTGAACCCGGCTGGCACTTCATCACACCCATCGTCCAGGGGACGGTCAGCATCCCGACACGACCCCAGACGTACACGATGAGTCACCAGAGCGGCGAGGGTGACAACGCGAACCAGGACGACTCGGTGCGCGTCCTCACCCAGGACGGCCTGCACGTCGACGTCGACGTGACCGTCCGCTATCGCGTCACCCCCCGCGACGCCCCACGGTTCCACGAGGAGTACCGCGACCTCCCGACCGCGGAGACGCGCCTCATCCGCCCGACGGTCCGCTCGGTGCTGCGGACCGAGGGCGGGAACATCGACGTGACCGACATCTACACCGGCGAGGGCCAGACCCGCCTGAAGCTCGCCGTCGAACGAGCGCTCAAGAACGAGACCGATGGCAGCGGTATCGTCATCGAGAGCGTCCAGATACGCAACGTCCGGCTCCCCACCGAGTACGCGAACTCCATCGAGCAGAAGAAGGTCAAACAGCAGAAGATCGAGGAGGCCGAGTACGAGATCCAGGTCGCCGAGAAGAACAAACAGCGGCAGGTGATCGAGGCCGAAGCCGAGGCCGAACAGATCCGCATCAAGGGCGAGGCGCTCCGCCAGAACCCCGAAGTGCTCGACCTTCGCTACATCGAGGCGCTCCGGGAGAACGACAACACCATCTACGTTCCGGCGGAGGGCGGCGTCACCCTTACGCGTGACGTGACCGACGACGCCACGCCCACGAACGAGCGGGACACGCCCGGGAACGAGAGCACAGGCTGATCTCGATCCGACTCGGGAGTCTCGAGATGCGACGATACCTCAAAGTCGCGACCGTCGTCGCCCTTGCCTTCGTGCTGTTCGTAGCGATGGCTCGTGCCTCGGGCTTCCTCCTGCTCCCGCTGGCGCTCGCGCTGGTCCTCGGGCTCGGATACGTGGTTGTCCAGGTCGTGACCGGGTCGCCGTCACCCTACCCACGGATCGCGTCGGGCCCATTCGAACGGACCGAAACCACGACGATTCAGCTCTCCGAGACGGCCCCCTGTGAGTCCTGTACCGATTGGGAAGGTCCGGGGGAGCGTCGCACCACGTACCGGGAACTCGTGTTCCTCGGCGTCCCACTCATTGGTCTGTCGACGACGCAGACGGTACTCTGTGAGGTGTGCGCCGACCCGCTGGCTGCCACAGACGAGCGAGAGCTGGACGCTATCGACCGAGAACTCGAACGCAATGGGTGACACTCCGGCGGCCCCGTCTCTGTGGGCGAGAACGTGGTTCGGTCAATTCCGTGAACTTGTCATGAAATCGGCGGTGCGAAACATCGAACGCGCGATCGAGGGGGCAGACCGCTGAACGCTGGCGTCTAAACAACGCCCTGAGAGTGTATAACAGCAGTACAGCCGATCTGATGACCACCCCTGAACATCCCGTCTCGAATAGAGCGCTCGGTCGGACTCGCTCTTCTGGAAGCAACAGCCTTGTTGCATTTGAGATGGCAGTTGAGTCTGATGGGCGATGATGGTCTCTCGATAAACGGGCCGAAGACCCTTGGACAGTCCCTCCTGTTGCTCCTCGTTGCAGTCGGGTTGGCCGGCTATGGGGCAGTCGATTACGTCCAGTCGACGAACGCGGTGAGAGACTCGGTGGAGACCGAAGCGACGATCACCGAGGTGGGCGTCGAGACCGAGTCATCCACAGCCGGCACCGGTAGCGACATCGAGTACGAACCGGTAGTGGAGTTCACCTACATATACGAAGGGGAGACGTACACCGGGGACGAACTGTTCCCTGGTTCGGTCCCGACGAGATACGATTCCGAGTCCGCCGCTCGGAACGCGATAGCCGAGTACGAACCGGAGACGAAGACGACTGCGTACGTCGACCCCGACGATCCAGAAACCGCGTTTCTCGAGAACCGGACGTCCAATAGGCAACTCCTGTTTATCGGTGTCGGCCTGATCCTCGCTCTGTTCGGAGGGTTCTCCGCGGTGAAGAACTATCGGCGAGAGCGCACCTGAGCTGGTAGAGCGTTCGACCACGATACGTTTCCGTTACGGGAACGCTGTCCTCAGCGGAGCAATGATTCGGTCACGGACGGTTAGGGTTCGCTCACCATCCGAACTATAGTCGCGTTTGGAACCGATGACACACTCCGGACGGGGGCGGTCCCCCCGTTCGTGAGTAACGACTTCCAAACGCTACTATAATGGAACCCACGGTGAACCGGTCGGGCCGGGGGGTACCGCGTAGAGTTCAGAAGACGTATTCAGCGACGTAGTCCGTCCAGAGGAACCGAGGAGACGAACACACCTTTGGTTGTTTCGAGACGATTTCACCTATGGTAACTTGGCGGACGAGGCTGGTCGTCGCCACCCTTCTAACGGGAATACTGTTTCAAGCAGCTGCCCGTCGAGAGCCGTTTTCGAGACTCTGGTTTGGTTTTCTCGCTGGCAGTCTCCTGAGCGCGATACTCCTCATCAAAGTGTACCGCGAGGGTCAGCCGGAGTAGTACATTCGCGCTCTCTATGTAGCAGGTGGTTCCCCGGCTACTCGTACTCTGTCAGTAACCGCTTGTCCGGTAGAGACCGTGTATTCGGCGGCCCGTCCTCGTCTTGGCTGTGTCCCCGTGACTATATGAACACGACACAAACGGACAGACGTGCCCTCCAACAGCTCACTCTCTCGACGGGGACTGCTCGCAGCCCTTGGCGGGACTGTCTCGATAGGTCTCGCGGCGGGACTCGGTACGGACGCCGTACTCCCGCCGCTGCAGCTCAACGCTCGAGTGCCGGCCGGAGCGTGGCCGATGGAGAAACGTGACCCCCAGCGCACCGGCTACCAGCCGCAGGCCGGCCCTCAAGTCGGCCTCGTCGAACGGTGGCGCCAGTCGGTTGGCTCCGTCAACATCGTCCGTCCCGGACTGGTCGCGACGGACGGTCGGGTGTACACCGTCGGGCGCTACGCCCTAAAGGCGGTCGCCAGCGCTGACGGCTCGCTCGACTGGACGCGCCGCCGCCGCGACCAGTTCCCGGGCGTCTTCGCCGGTGAGCCCCCGTTCGAGTTCCTCCAGACCGGCCCCACGGTCAGTGACGACCGCGTCTACGTCGTCGGCGGAGTGACCCTGTATGGACAGGCTACCGCCACCGGACAGTCGACGTGGGCGTTCCGGACGACCAGTAGTTTCGAACACGTCCTGCCGGTCGGCAATCTCGTCGTCATCGGTAACTCCCTCTCGAACGGTGATCAGCTCGTCGCACTCGACCAATCGACCGGGCTTCGGCGCTGGTCACAGGCGGCCTCCGAAGTACCACTGGCGTTCGCCGCAGCCGAGGATCGGGGGATGGACAGCGCGCTCCTCCTCACTGGCACGAGTGAGACTGGGGCCGGCCGGTTGGTCGGGCGTGACCCGAGAGACGGCACCGTCCGCTGGCGGACGCCACGCGATCCAGAACTGTTCGGCGCGTTCGCGACGCCCGCAATCAACCAGGGACGGGTGTACGCCGGCGGCCCGATGCTCACCGCGTTCGACGCTGAGGACGGCAGCGTGGTCTGGCAGACGGAGGTACCGGGCCTCGAAGAGCCCGTCTCGCCGGTCACCGACGGGGATCGCGTCTACGTCGTCGGTGATGGGGCCGCCGTCGCGCTGGATGCAGCGAGCGGTGACCGGCGATGGTCGGTCTCGGTCGGTGAGACCTCGCCGTTCGTCGCCCCGGTGCTTGCCGGTGAAACACTGTATCTACCCGGCGAATCGGCGGTGGTTGCGCTCGATACGAACGACGGCTCAACCCGGTTCAACCACGCAGTGTCAGGGACGGACGCACGCATCTACGGGATGGCGAGTGCTGACGGGGCGCTTTATGCGAGAGTGGGGCGATCACTCCGTGCCTACGACCCGGAGGAGGCAGAACGATGAGCCGGTCGGGGTCTGGGGTCGGGGCGGCGATGTCCGGGTACGTCCGGCAGGTGGGGCGTGGACTCGTCTACCTTCTCATCCTCCAGTACTCGGTCGGAATCGCCGTCAGGTTTGTCGTGGAGCGAGCGGTCGGCCCGACGTCGATTTCGACGCCGGGCGTGGTTTCAACCCTCGTCGTCGCTGCGGTGGCCGGGGTACTGGTCAACAGTTCGAATCCGCCAACGTACCGCCGTTTGACGGGGTTCACACTCGTCTCGTTGGCGGTCGGGTTCGTGGCGGACGCGCTCATCGGGGTCGGTGACGGATACGTCGGTGCACTGTATCCGACGTTGCAGGCCGTACTGGTCTGGCTGGGAGCGTTCCTACTCGCGTACGCGGTGGCCTTCGAGATCAAGTGGAGTCGCGCGGTTAGCTCAGTAGAAGAGACGGACTCCGAGTGATTGACGGCTCGACCGACTGGAGTCCGACATCTCGTTTTGATAAGCTGGAGGTCTCCTTCTAGTTAGTCGCGATGTGCGGCCTCACACCCGTACTCACCGCTACAGACGCGCTCACCAATATCACGACCGCCAAATTATATCACCTGTTGGTTTTTCAATGAGTCCGCTCCGACCGGTGCCTCTGGTGAATCACCGGAACAGCCCGACCCCCCGTGACTCAAACCACCATTTGATAAATACTAATCAGCATCCTGAATGACCGTTCGATATGGCCGTCCTGAACGCCCTCCGCCGGACACCGGGCGCCCTCCAGCGCAACCCTGTCCTGTTCGTCCCGATCCTCGTACTCATGCTGTTCCAGGTCCCGCAGTTAGTTCTACAATCGATCAACCCGCTCCTCGCCAGCGTCGTCTCACTCGGGTTCTCGCTGGTGTTCGTCTTCGTGATGCCGTTCTTCCAGGCCGGTGTCATCGGCATGGCCGACGAGGCACTCGACGGCCGAACCTCGCTAGAGAGCTTCCTCAGAGAGGGTAAGGCCAACTACGTCTCGGTGCTCGTCGCCTACCTCGTCCTGGTGGCCGTCAACTTCGCCATCGGATTCGCGGCGTTCATCATGGCGATCCCGATCGGCTTCGCCGTCTTCAGCGATCTGCGTGGCGGCGTCGGTATCGCCGTCCTCGCCATCGCCGGGCTGATCGCCGTCGTCGTGGTGCTCGCGTATCTGCTGTTCGTCTTCTTCATCCAGTTCTACGGGCAGGCGATCGTCATCGACGACCTCACTGCCGTCGACGGGCTAAAACACAGTTACGCGGTCGTTCGTGTCCATCTCGCGAGTACGCTCGGCTACACGGTACTCGTGGGCGTGTTCGGCGCTGTCGCCGGCGGCGTCTTCGGCGTCGCATCGATCCTCGTCTCACCCCGGACCACGGCCGTCCTCTCGCTCCCCCAGCTCTCGATGGTCAGCACCATCGGCGTTGCACTCCTCATCGTCGTCCTCGGCGCGCTGTTCGGTGGGTTCTTCGGCGTCTACTCCGTCGCATTCTACCGGACGATCGATCCCGGAGTCGCCGATGGTGCTTGATCGGAAGACCGCCATCGCGGGGCTCGTGCTCGCTGTCGTCGTGCTGTCTCAGTGGTCGGTGATCGAGGAGCCGCCACTCCAGCTCGCGATCCTCCTCTGTGGTGGCGTCCCCGTCGTCGCGTTGGGTCTCTCCAAGCGGGCCAGAGCCAGTCGGCTCGTCATGGGGGCGATCGGGGTACTGTTCGTCGTTCAGGGGGTGTACGAAGCACTCTCGAGGATCTCCTGGATCGGTCTCGTAGTCGGGGTGGTGTACGGAGGCTCGGAGCGACAGTCATCCCCTACCAGTCGGGACTCGCACCGTGGGGCACACCCGGCGAGGTGACCGACAACCTATGAGTGACAGCACTACGAGCAGTATGCTCCGGGCACGAAAGCAGGAACTGCAGTACCTCCTCGCCGGAGCGATATCGCTCGCCTTCGTCGGGACGGCGATCCTGTATCCCGAGTTCGCGGGGGCCGAAGGGATCCCTGGCGATCTCTTCGTGATCGTCCTCGTCGGCTACGTGTTCGTGCTGGCGAGCGACCGTCTGCGACAATCGCAGTACTATCCACTCTTCCAGGCCGTCTTCTTTCTCTCGTGGGGTGGGTACAACCTCTCGCAGGGTCGATTCGGACTGTTGACGATGGTTCTCCTAGTCGGTGGCACTTCTGCACTCCTTTGGGAAGGGTATCAGCTCTCACGAGAGGGGGCTTCGACAGCATAGAATACTGGCGTGCTCCGTCGAAATACGTTAAGATTGATAAATATCCCGTGATGAATTTAGAGAATGTATGCAGCACTGGATTGTTGTGTGCTACTTGTTCGGAACTCTTGGACTAATCGAACTGGATAGAGAAGAACTAGGTCAGAGCGGTCGCGTGTTCCACTCAGGCATCCGCAGCTGTCGTCCTGTCCTCTTGCGAGGACTTGACGAACAGGCGTTCAATGCCAACGAGAATCGTCAACGCGACCAACGCCGTCGCCAGGAGGGGAACGAGTGGTTGCTGATACGTCGCGAGCTGTCCGGCTTCCGCGAGCGAAGTGACGATTCCGAACAGCGCCATGAAGTTGTGGAATACAAGCGCCCCGTAGAACGACCCGCCAACGAAGTAGATCAGCCCCGTTCCCACACCGACCACAGTGAGGAGACCGACCATCCCGACCGTGTTAAAGGGGGGGCTGTGAGCGAAGTGATAGACGCCGAAAAGCACTGACGAGACGACGAGTGCACTTCCAATCGTTAGGTACCGATTCACTCCACGATTACGCAATAGTGCGGCGATACTGCCTCCGACGACAACGTAGCAGACGACCACCTCGGCGATTGAGACGGGGAGCACCTGTGCGAACACGTTCATGATTACGATAGGGTCGGTCGTCGCAGGCTGTTGCAGAACGTAGAGTCCGAATCCGAGGACACCACCGACGATGATCCCGCCGATGGTGCGGGGACCTGACCGGAAGCCTAGATTCATTCGCGTAGTGAAGTCGGACGCGACGAATTCTCGGACGAGCAGCAAGCCCAGAATCGTCCCGACGACAATGTTCGCTAGGCCAGTGTAAATCAGCCGGTCCGTCACGGCCTCAGGACGAAGGAATGTTTGAATACGCCCTTCCAAGAGCCACGTCAGCGCCGTCCAAGCAACGTAGGTTCCGAGTGCCATGAGCGTCTTCCCGACGGGTGAAAGACTCCGGAAGAAGGGAAGTTTCAGCGCCTTACTGGTTGATTGGGCTATCAAGGCCATACATCAATATTCATCGGCCTGTGCTATAAGTTGTCAACCCGGGTCTCCGCGGCGGGGAATCAATAGAGCGGCGCTTGGTGCCCGACGAGCAACGGAGAAATGAAATACATAATGTTGTGTCGAACGGATCGACTGGACTAGTTAGCTCCCTATCGATGGTGACCGACTTGCGCGCTGTATGCAGCACGGGCACGACAAGTCATCAGCGACTGAGGATTTCAACAACCCCTACTGATCAAAAGCAAATTCGTGTTCGGTACGTATTTTCAACTCCCCCACGACCGACAGTCCATGTCGAGGTCCCCATGGTGGTACGGCATCGCGCTGTTTCCACTCGTCCTCCTCCTTGAATTCCTGGCCAGATTCGGTTCCCGTACGTTCATTGCTGCATCGTCGGCCCCTGGTGAGCCGAACCTCGCGGTCGGGATCGCGTCGTTCGTCCTCTCAGTCGCCGCGTTCTGGGGCGGTATCATCGTGGCGCTGATCGTCCTCGGCTGCCTGCTTGCAGATATCCGAGCGCTCGGTGGGGAGGGGACGTGGTCGCCGAATCCAGCGTGGGGACTTGCTGGACTGGTCCACCTCGTTGGTGCCGTCTTCTCGGTGTTGCTGGTCCTGTCGGTCCCAGCGCTGTCGTACTACCTGTACCGACGTCACGACCGCGTCGGGACCCCCTGAACACGAGGAACCGCGATCCACAGAGAAGGTGACCGAACGTACCACTCTCACCTGGACAGAGAGACCCAGCAGCCACTCGACCTGCCCGTCAGTTCCCGATGGGTGGAGTTCGGTGCGCGCCGGTCTTCTTGGCTAGCCAGCCACCGACCTTCGCCCCGAGAAGCCCGACGAGTCCGGCGAACCCGAGTAGCACCGCCGTGAAGCCGACGGCTAGCATCGAGACTGCGGCGACGCGGAACCAGAGTGGACTGGCCCACGCGATCGCAGCCTCGAGCAGATCGACCAGGAGCCACAATCCCGGCAGTCCTCCGACGACGCCGGCACGGAACCCGACGCTGGAACTGTTCGTCGCCGTCGCTGCCACGCTGGCGAGATAGCCGGCGAGGAGCCCGCCGAAGAACACCATGTTGAGGGAGAACTCGTTCCCCATTCCCGACAGCCAGTAGAGACCGATCGTGAACGGGAGGGAGGCTAGCCCGCCGATGAGGGCGTACTTCCACGTCTCGGTCATTCGGAGGGAGAGGGGACCAATTCGGACCATGGTCAACGGTTCTGTCCGTATCGATAAAAATTTGTGTTGTAGGTGTGCGAGCGGGTCTGATGGGTCAAGTCCATCGTACCGAAGCCATCACTTCTCAGGTCCAGTCAGTCCTGCTGGCCGACAGAGGCATGTGTGCTATGCTGCCTCAAGTGCGTACGCTTTCGACGCCTCGTCTTCGTGACCTTCGGTGAGTACGAAGACGGCGTCATCAGCGACGACGAGGCCTTGCTCGGGTCGCCCCTCCACGGGATGTGACCACCGCTTCGCTCCGGGTCGGACTGGACCCACGCCGATCCCGCCACCGAAGTCGTACGCAGTGATTCGGTCTTCGGACGCCGCGTAGATAGTATCGCCCGCCGCTGCGGGCCCACACTGGGCGGTCTTCCCACCGGTCCACTGTCGGTCTCCTCCCGAACGGATATCGAGCGCGGTGAGACGGTGTCCTGCGGCGATAAGTGTCCGGCCGGCCACGACGAACGAGTCGCTGCTCCATGTGTCGCGTCGCCACTGGACCGCGCCGGCACGTTCGGACTCGAGTTCGACCGTCGGCCCTCCGAAGACGCTGACGAACGCTCCGCGGCCGTTGGCCGTCGCCAGCGACTCGATGTAGCCGGGAAGCTTCTGTCGCCAGTAGCCACGCCCGTCGTCTGGGGAGAGACCGTAGACCTCCCCCGCTTCGGTCGCGACGAGGAGCTCCGGAATGCTCTGGGCGAAGGCGATGACCGGGCCGAACACCTGCCGCTGCCAGGACAGTTCGCTCGTGTCGGTGTCGAGCGCATAGACATTGCCACGGCCGTCGCCTGCGTACAGATCCCCTCCCTCCGGGTCCGATAACAGGGCTCGAATACCCGATCTGGACGGCGTGAACGTCCATTCGCGCTCGCCCGTTTCGGCATCGAGCGCGATGAGCGCCGGCTCGCCGATCTGCGTGACGTAGACGGTTCCGTCGTACCAGAGGACGCGACGGGGCCACATCGGCTCGTCGCCGCCGTTCTCGCGCCACCGTTCCTCGCCGGTCTTCGCGTCGACGGCTCGGAGGGCCGTCGCAGTCGGGAGATACGCGATGCCGTCGGCGACGACCGGACGCGAGGAGGGGCCGGAGATATCGATACTCCACCGTTCCGTGACTACCTCACGAGGACCGACCGATCGGGGATTGTAGCACGAAGCGATCCGGTCGAACTCGGGCTGGGGCCACCATCTCGTGTCGGGTTCCTCGCCACTCTCACCGACGTATCGAGGCTTCGGAGCGCCCTGGCATCCGGCCAGCGTGGCGATGCCAGCCGTCCCGGTACCGATGAGAAACCGCCGTGGAGGGCATTATGAACGACGACTCACCTCTCGAAGGTAATCCTTCGGTTCGGTCAACCCGAGGCTTACGCTATATCGGACCAGGAGAGCGTCCTGAGTCAGTCATCAACTCAGAGCCTGGCGACCAGTCCGTATGTTTCCGAGTGCGCAGCGAGAAACTGTCCGTCACACGTAGCGCAGGGTGAGAAGTACCGCGTCGTCAGAACCAGTCTCGGATCGGTGGGATAATCTTGAGCGTCGCAGCTGCGAGATAGACTCCAACAGCAGCCACTCCGATCCCGACGGCGACCGTACCGAACGACAGTGCCGAAAAGACAGCCTGTGCCCCCGCGATGACGAGCACGAACGCGATTCCGACCAGCAACACCGTTCCGATCACGTCCAGGAGGGCGTCCTTGACGGCGTCTCGAACGACGGTGTAGAGCGCCGCCTCGTCGAATCCGGGAGCGGGGTGTTCACCTCCATCCGTACCCAGGGAGGACCTCTTCGCGCGGTTCACCATCCCGTGGACGTTTCGAGTCGGGGACCATATCGAGGGCTATCCTCTTGACTGCTGAAAAATCCCCTCCCCCCTCCCTCATTCCAGCTGGACTGATTCGCACGAATGAATTCACAGAAGCGCGGGTAACACGAGGATCGTGAGCGTATTGATGACGCCGTGGGTACACATGCAGGCCACGACGTTCCGTGACCAGACGTACACACCCACAATGACGAGGGTGAAGACCGCCTGTGGAATCGCACCGACGAGGCCCCAGGCAGGATAGTGGACGGCCAGAAAGACGACTCCACTGACCGTTGCACCGATCCATATGTTTCCGGTCAGTTCGGTCAGTCGTTCGATCGGATAGCCCCGCCAGAGGATCTCCTCGGTGATGACTGCCGTCGCGACGATGGTGATCTGGACGGGGAGTGAGAGCCGGTTGATCGCCGACAGCGTCTCAGGTTGCTCGAGTTGTAGCGTGGCGACAGCAACCCCGATTGCGATGAGACCGAGGACGACCCCACCCAGCCCAGCACCGATTCCGACGGCCGCCTCCCTGCGGCTTGGCACCCGTAGCCCGATAGAGGTCAACCGGCGCTGCTCCCAGTAGACGACGATCACGAGGAGGACGGCGACCAGCAGCCAGCTGGCGAGTGAGTTCGCAAGAAACGATCGCGTCACCGACGCGTCGACCCAGCGCGGAACGTCGAGCCGTCCGAGTAACGGTGCTCCGAACAGCGACACGCTCAGGCCGATGACGACGACTGCAGAAAGCCCCCGATGAGACTCCGCTCGTGTGTCGCCAGTCGTGGAAGGCATACTGCCATTGTAGTAACGGAATTACAAAGATTCGATGAGAAAGCGCATGAGTTTACTCGTAGGATGAATCCGACACGACACGACCCCCGAGCGATGGCAGGCCCGAGTCTCCCACACGAGCCCATTCCTTTACAAACTAACAAGTCGTAGCACGTAGTGATGAAGCGAGCCAACCAGTTTACCGTCCGCCCCCGCTCTGCGAAAGAGCGTGAGGTGTTCGTGCGCTGGTTGGACGCTTCTTCAAGTCTCTGGAACGAGGCAACTACGCTCGCCGCCAAGCCTTCCTCGAAGACGGCGAAAACGTCTGGGACGCCGACACCGGCAGTCTCGAGAGCAAATACAAAGGTGTCCTCAGCAGTTCCGTCGCCCAGCAACTCATCCGCAAAAACAGCGAAGCGTGGCGGTCGTTCTTCTCCAGTAACGAGAAGTACCACGCCGGAAAACTCGATGAACGAACGTCTCCACCCGGATACTGGGGCAACGAAGAAGACGGGAGAGTGCTACGCACCTACGTCCGTAACGACCAGTACACCATCGAGTACGGGGAGCGTTCCCGACTCGAAGTCCCAATCGGTTCCGAACTCAAAGATGAACTTGGGTTGAACCGGAACCAGCGCCTTCGCGTTGAAGTCGCGGGCGACCCGAAGTGGAGCGGCGAACAGGGCCGACTCGAACTCGTCTACGACGAACTCGCAAACAGGTTCAGGGCTTTCCAACCGGTCACTATCGACGATTCTCGACTGGATTCACCACTGGCCTCGGAAGAGGCCGCTCTGGACGTGGGCTCTAACAACCTCGTCGCCTGCACGACAACGACCGGTTCCAACCTCCTGTACGACGGACGCGACCTCTTCAACGAGTTCCGCGACACCACAGAGCGAATCGCGCACTACCAGTCGCTCCTCGAAGAACAGCGAAAGTCCAGCAAGCGCATCGACCGCCTGTATCGCAAGCGCATGAATCGTCGTAACCACGCTCAAGATAGCGTCGTCCGCGACCTCGTGGAACGCCTGTTCGACGAGGGCGTTTCGACGCTGTACGTTGGGGACCTCAAGGGCGTGCTCTCAACGCACTGGTCGCCGATTGTGAACGAGAAGACGCACAACTTCTGGGCGTACCGACGATTCATCGACCGCCTTGGAGACGTGTGCGAAGAGTACGGCATCTCGGTCGAGGAGGAGTCCGAGGCGTGGACGAGTCGGACGTGTCCAGCGTGTGGCGAGCACGAGGAGACGGTTCGCCACGAGGACACGCTGACGTGTCCGTGTGGGTTTGAAGGACACGCAGACCTCGTGGCGTCGGAATCGTTCCTGAGACGACAGAAAAACGCGGTTGGGTCGATGGCACGGCCCGTGTACCTCAAGTGGAACAATCACGACTAGCGGGAACACCATAGCCCGCCCTTCATCGCGGAGACAACGGCCAACGAGGACTACACAGACCAGAGTACCGCATCGAGTGGAAATATCGCTCTCGGGGATTCAGACGACTGAGACTCCCACGAGAGGAATCCCACGACTTCAGTCGTGGGAGGATGTCAAAAAGAGTGGCGGCCTCACTCTCTCGCACCGAGAATCTCGATGAGGGCTGTGTAGAGCGGGGAAATCAAAGACCTGAGTGAAATCAGGACCGCGCCTCAAGTCACCGAGCGGTTCTCGCTTGTCGAGAGTATTAGTCCGTGTTCAATACCACCTAACACGTTTTTCTTTTTCCTGGGGTAGCCGGAACCGCCGGTCTCTGGAGGATTCGGTGCCCTGCAAACCATCAACTCAGATCAGTATAGCGGTGAGTACGAGGTTTGCGACAGTGACGACGGCTAGCCCGGGCCAGATACTTTGTGTTCGTTGGGCGGCTGCACCGACGATTACGCCGAGTCCGAACGCATATATGAGGAGATACAGCGCAGTCTGAAACGGTTCGAAGAAGAAGACGGAGATGGACTGGAAGAGAGAAAATACAACTGCCTGGCCGATGATTGCTACTCTCGGTTGTGTCCGGCGATTCAACGTCTGTAATAACCAGCCCCGAAAGAACAGTTCCTCGCTATACAGGGTGACGAAGCCGCTGAACAGAGCCAGACCCACCCATCCACCCAACCCATCAAAACGAACCAACCACGCGAATGTTGGATCCGGGCCTTCTAACGCGAGAACAAGCAATCGGTCATAGACACCGCTCCACGGTTCGACGAGGATGAGAAGTATCGCATAAATGATGCCTGCAGCGATCGCCGCTCGAAGTCCTTGCCCACGGTCAGGAGTTCGGAATCCAACACGGTCGGTGTCGCGATGCCGAACGAGACTGATAAACGGAACGATCAACCAGAACATCTGGAAGATCGGCGTCGTCGTCTGCAGTATCAGCGGAGTAATCACCAGTGCAGCGAGCGCGAGTCCTGTCCAGAGGAGGGCAATGGTGATCCGATGCCGCGATACCCAATCTGATAATGACACCGTTTCGCTAGTATGTATCGTACACATTGGCTTTACTTCTCACTATCATCAGCGAGATGAGGTTGCCGTCCGACTTACCAGTGAAACGACCAGTCGCTCCATTTCGCCCCGTATCACGTGAACCGCAGGTGGTTCCCATTCGCTGGGATACACCAGTCGTATTGAGGGTATGTTCGAGCGTACGTCTAGTATGGGAGTCATGTACCGAGCCGGCAGTAGCCTCCTCGTTGGGGTGCTCTGCTTTTTGATCGTCGGAGCTAGTGTCACGGTCGGTCTGGTCCCTTGGATCGAACTCTCGTTGATGCTAGGGATTCCAATGGGAGCCTCTGCGGGTCTGACTGCGCTGTTCTCGACCTACACGGCACTCGAGTACCGCGCGGTGCGTGCGACGGGAACGATCTCACAGCCGGTTATCCGACGGCTCTGGACGGCCGCTGGCGCCACCGTGACGTACGTCTTTACGACGGCGGTTGGATTCGCGCTCTTCTTTTTCGGTAACGCGCTTGACGGCCTCTGGGTCTTGCTCTTCGGACTCCCAATGGTGGTACTCGCAGGAGCACTCCTGGCCTACATCGCCGCACGAGTGACGAATGGAGCGATAGCGTCGTCACCAGCACCTCCACAGAACAGATAGGTCGCCTTGGACGTCGGAAACGAACAGCCCATTCCCGGTATGTGAGACCGAAAAAGGTCGGCCAACCAAGCCATGCTGAATACGTGCTGGGTACCTTGCACGACGTCGAGAAAATATGGCACATATATTATATAATTGTTATATCGGCACTGTCTAGTTGAGCACCTCCTCGACAGGCGTTCGGCCGTCGAGCGCCTGATTCGGTCGGTCGTGGTTGTAGTGGTACCTGAACTGCCGTAACCACCGGCGGGCGCTGGCCTGACTGCCCCGCCAGAACGAGTGAAAGCGGTCGATCCGCATCGTCACGGTCTGGAACCACTTTTCGATGTGGTTCCGGTCGCTGTAGTCGAGCTGACCGCTCAACCGATGGCGGGCAAGGGCAGTCAGGTAGCCCATGCCGTCGACGAGAAATTCTGCGTCGTCAAGGTCGTGGAGTTCGGTGAGCGACTCGAGGAACGCCGCCGCGGGATCGGTCCCGCGGCGGCTGGTCACGTCGACCTCGATGCGATCTGAATAGGTGTCCTCGCTGCATCCGGCGACTGACGTATCGGTAGCCACTCCCAGCAACCCCAGCATCTGTCTGCGTCTCATCCTGGTGTCCACCCAATACGTAGCAGTACACAGAGAGACTTTCAGAGGAATACACGTACGAGCAGTATGGAAATCTCATCTCGACCCGCGTCTGATTCGAGAGGGTCGACCGGCAATGAAGCGACTGCTATCCGGACGACTGGATTGACAAAACGATATGGGAAAGACGTTCTCGCGGTTGATGATCTCGATCTAACAGTCTACGAAGGCGAGATATTCGGCTTTCTCGGGCCGAATGGGGCCGGAAAGTCCACAACGATCGATGTGATCATGGACTACGTCCGCCCGTCGGCCGGGAGTGCAACCGTCCTGGGGTACGATGCCCAGGAAGAGACGCGAGAAATTCACGAACGGGTCGGTATCCTTCCGGATGGATACGGGCTCTACGACCGCCTCACCGGTCGTAAGCACCTGGAGTACGCGATTTCGTTAAAGCAATCTGATGACGCTGTTGACGACCTGCTTGATCGAGTCGGCCTCGATACTGCAGCTGCTGACCGAGTCGTCGGTGGCTATTCGAAAGGGATGATGCAGCGATTGGCCCTCGCGATCGCCCTCGTCGGCGATCCCGAACTGTTGATTCTCGACGAGCCGTCCTCGGGGCTCGATCCCAACGGCGTTCGCCTCGTCCGTGAGATCGCTCGAAACCACGCTGACCGGGGGAAGACCGTCTTCTTCTCTAGCCATATTCTCAGTCAGGTCGAAGCGGTCTGTGATCGCGTCGCGATACTCAACCGTGGGCGACTCGTCGCCATCGATTCTATAGACGGGCTTCGCGACACGCTCGGAACCGGATCGACGGTAACGCTCACAGTCGATGCTGTCCCAGACTCGCTGACCATCGGGGAGCTAGCCGGTATCTCCGATGTTGCCGTCGATGGCCGAACGATTCGAGTGAGCGTCGACGAGGCCACAGCCAAAGTCGATGTGATCGACCGCATACGCGATGATGGCGCTGCAATTCTCGACGTGACGATCGAGGAATCGTCGTTGGAAGATCTGTTCAGCGCCTACACTGGCGATGCACCCCCAGAAGTCGATACTTCGGGGGTGGAGCGATGACGCTTGGGATGATCTGGCTGACGATCGCTCGCAAGGAATTCGCCGACGCCCTCCGGGCGCGAATGATTTGGGGCATCGTCGTCATCATCGCCGTGATGACGTCGCTGTCCGCGGGTATCTCACTCCTCATCCCGGATGTCGAAGGCGGTGCCGAGATGGCCATCGGCGGCGCTTCGCAGTTCGCGGGGCTCCTCGTCCCGATCATGGCGCTGATCGCCGCCTATCTTGCGATCGCCGGCGAACGGGAATCGGGAAGTCTGAAGGTGATACTCGGGCTCCCGCCGTCGCGGGGCGAAGTGCTCCTCGGGAAGTTTTTCGGCCGGAGCGGTGTGGTCGCGATCGGTCTTGCGCTAGGGTTCGTGGTCTCAGGCGTGGTTACGGCGGTTCTCTACGGCGACCTACCTGTGGTTGCTTTCATTGGGACGACGACCTTGACTATCCTTCTCGGCGTATCGTTCGTCGGTATCGCCATCGGGATTTCGGCCGTAACGGCCACACGAGCCCGTGCGATGACCCTGGCGATCACGGCATACCTCGGGCTGACGCTACTCTGGGATCTGGCTCCCAATGCGCTTCATTTGCTGGTCACCGGCGAGATGCCCGGTGGAGTCGTGCCCGCGTGGTTCCTGCTCGTACAGGGGTTCAGTCCGACTGGGGCGTACAACGCGCTCGTCCAGCGACTGTTGCTCGGTGGTGGAACTGCCGTGGACGCGAGAATCGGCGGTCCAGCACCCAGTTATCTCGACCCAGCGGTGTTCATGATCATTCTGTTCGCCTGGACCGTCGGCCCGCTTCTCGTCGGATATCTCAGGTTCCGTCGAGCAGATCTGAGCTAACTGAAACTATCGGCACTATGGGATCTCTGAGGGGGTTATACGATAGACGGTATGCTTATGGGATTTCTTCTACCTGCATTTTTCATGTCACAACCGGACCCCGATTCCTCAGTCTATCTCGGTGCATTCGTCACTACAACATTGCTCGTAAGCTGGACGATCGCGTTGGTAACGATTGGCGATACAGTTCCCGCGTACACGACACCGCTCATAATGGTCGTTCCTGCGGTCGTGACACTGGCCCTGCGGCGAATCCAAGGCGATTCGATTATCCAAACGATCAAGACTTCGGTCAGTGGAACGACGGGACCGGCGCTCCTGTTCGCAGTCATCTATCCCGTTCTGTTCATCGGTGTGGCCGCTCTCGTCGCGCTTTCGAGTGGGCTTGGAACCTATCAACCCGGCGCAGACAACGCTATCAGCCAGGTCATCAAACAGGGCGGGATTGCGTTGGTCCCCGTATTTATTGTGCTGAACATGGCCCTCATGTACGGTGAAGAGCTCGGGTGGCGCGGCTATCTGCTCCCACAACTCACCGCTCGGTGGGGGCGAGTCTCGGCGACGGCAGCCGTCGGTGTTGTCTGGGGACTCTATCACTCGGCGTTCCTCTACACCGCGGCAACGGTTCTTGGGGTGGCGAATCCCCTGTTAGTGACCGTCGTACAGGCCAGCGCCGTATTCGTGGTATCGTTCCCCTTCGCGTACGCCTACTACCTCACAGACGGGAGTGTTCTCCCCGTAGCGATCTTGCACTTGATCTGGAACATCCTCAACCCCTGGATTCTCGGCGATATATATGGAAACGTCCAAGGACTCGTCGCAGGCCAGATCTTCGTCGTCAACGGCGAGGGTGTTCTCGGCGTGGTGCTCGGACTCGTCGCCGCAGGTGGATTCGTCCTCCTCTTTAAGCGGGGATACCGAATACACAATTCGTGAATCGTCGGTCGTCTCGTGGATTTAACAGGACATCTATACTTGTATAGTCAACAGAGACGATTTATCCGAATCTGGATTCACACGATCGCGGTTATTCTCACCCGGCGACCTCCGCAATCGCGATAGCTTCCCGATAACAAGCGATTGCCAGCAGCAGATACCCGCCGACCAGAAGCGCCAACTCACGGCGTGTCAGTGACCAGTCGCTGGGCGATCGTACGCGGACGAACTCCTCCTTCCATCGGGGCCCGGATTTCTGGTGCCAGATCATCACGCCACGCATCGAGACAACAATCGCAACGATGGCGGTGATCTCCATCGGCCCGCTTCGTTCGACGAGCACGGCCAGCGACGGTTCGATTCGCTTACCCGCCCCGATGGCGAGTGAACCGGTCCCCCAGACGGCCCCGTACCAGGGCGCCTGGACGACCTCGATAACGTATCCCATCGGCGTGTTCACCGACCGGAGCGTGTTCGCACCGATAGCGATCAGGGAGACCCCGACGTTCCACCCGAACAGCCACAGGAACTCTCGCGTGATACTCCCTGCGTATCCAGTGGCTGCGCCCGGGTTCTCGCCGCGTAACAGCCCTTGGGGAAGGAAGAGGTAGCTGAGAATCCAAGCCGCCGTGAACACGCTCGCAACGACGACCCACAGGGAGACGAACCGGACGAGGACGTCGTCGTGATTGACGTACCGCCCGATTCGCTTCGACACCCGACCGACCAGTCCGGTCGTGTTCGCCGCCGCCATACGGGCAGCCATCACGCGCCGCTACCAAATACATTAGCGAGTTCGACGATCAGCGCCAAGCATGCTGACGGGAGACAACGAACGCGTCGCACAGCAGATTGCCGACGAGGTCGGTATCGACGAAGTGCAGGCGGAACTGCTGCCGGAGGAGAAGGTGGCGACCATCGAAGAACTGGTCGATCGCTACGAAAACGTGGCGATGGTCGGTGACGGTGTGAACGACGCACCGGCGTTGGCAACTGCGACGCTCGGAATCGCAATGGGCGGTGCCGGGACGGATGTCGCGCTCGAAACCGCCGACGTCGTGTTGATGGGTGACGACCTCAGCAAGATCCCGTACGTTCTGGGATTGGGCCAGAAAACCCGCCGGACGCTCACGATCAACCTCGCCATCGCGTTCGGCGCGATCGCGCTGATGGTGGGAACGATCCTCCTGCGCGGGATTCCGCTTCCTCTTGCCGTGATCGGGCACGAAGGATCGACTGTGGTCGTCTCGTTGAACGGACTCCGTTTGTTGAGCTATCGCTGACGACGATCGGACTGCAACAAGTTTCGACCTCCTCGAAGTCAGCGAGGAATCCCGAATATCGAGCTCAATACTACCCTTCGTCTGCACGCACCGCAGCACGCTGCTCGGGGATGAGGTCGAGATCGCTCTCGATATCACCGAGCACGAGCAGCGCGTAGTAGCGCAGGTACGCGACCACTGGTACTTGAGCGAACGCGATGACGAGTAGCACCGAGAGACCGAACAGTAGCCCGACCACCACCAGAAGACCGATTCCAAACGGTTCAGCCACCGTGAGCAGGAACAACCCGAGTGCGCCCAGAATACCGAACGGGATCAGCAGAACGAGCACGGCCACCCCAACGACGATCGCGACGAGAATCCCCGCCAGGATATTGAGAATAAACCCGGCGACAGCATAGGCGAGATATTGCCAGGGATTGGTCGTGATCGTCGGCCAGAGTCGCCGCCAGCCGGCGAGCACGCCACAGTCCTCGAGGATCATGATCGGGACGAGAAACACCGTGGTGAAGCCGTTGACCAGCCCGACCACGAGTGCGAGCACGAAGACGATAGGGAGAAGCAGCAGGAAACCAATTATGGAGAATCCACCGGGGCCTGGGCCCGGACCGGGCCCGGTACCGGTTTCGACGACGACCGGCAAGAGGAAGAGCACGGCGGCGACGGCCGCGCTGCCGAAGACGAGCAGGCCGATCACGAGCCGGAACCCGAACAGTCGGGCACCCTGGCGCCAGCGCTCGCCCCAGTGCTGGCGGACCGTCACCTCCTCCCGACGGAGCGACTCGACGAGGACGAACTCCATGATCGACCCGTTGAGCAGGAACAGGAGACCGATCAAGAGCGCCGCAGCAACGACGACCGCGATTATGAGCCAGATGGTCGCCCCGATATCCGGTGGCATCGGGAAGTCACCCGGTAGTGAGCCCTGATCGGCCGGAACGTTGTACTGGAAGGCATTGAGGTTCGCTCCGGGGCCGCCCACGAAGAACACGACGACCGCGAGCTTGATCCAGGTCGACCGGTCCACCGGCCACGGGAACGCTCTCGTCGCGTCAAGCGCATCGTCGAGGTCCTTGAGCGCATAGAGCGGCATGAGGAATAGATACTGAACCAACTACATAAGACTACGTCTCGCTGACATGAGATTGGGAATTCGGGCGATGCGGCCCAAAGGCCATCATCTACAACGTCGAACCTCCATTCGACTGACTCGCAGAGCAGCCTATTGGGCCGTATACATTGCTGAAACTGATAGAATGGAGGGTGTGCGACACACAGCGCGTGAATCACTTACGCCACTCTCCCTTAGTTGCAGTTGTTCGCAGAGAAATCAGGCGCTGGGATTTGCCATGATACACTGGCGAACGAACACTTATTCTCGATGGGATCCAGACACACGGTATGACCCTCACCATATGGGAGATGTTCGTCGCCCTGTTCAAGGGGGGTGAAGAGGTCGGTGAAGAGTCCGAGGCGGAGGAAGACGAGAGTCGGTTTGTCCCGTCCCCGCTCGACTTGTCTGTACGGGTTGGACACGGAGGGACAGACGGCGAACGACTGCGGGAACTCACCAAAATCAGTGAGCAAGCACGAGAGATCGAAGAGCGTCAGCACGATAACTAGACACGAACGCTTGTACAGCATATTCGGCGACCCGACTGTGAAACGTAGTTCAGTGGCTTGCTGACCGCATCTCTCCATCTCGAATATCTATTCGACGTCAGTTGTGACGCTGCCACGTGAGAACCTTCGAAGACCCCGGCTGGGCACGGTCAGAACGATGCCTCCGACACCGTGCCTCTCATCGGTCAGAGCAAGCTGAATCGAGACTGTCTATCTGCGGCAAGGAAGTTACAGATTCGATCCCGAGCCAGTATCCGAGCCTTGCTCGATCCGCTCGTACACGTAGTACGAGTACACTATTGTGATCCCGACCGTCAGGAGTGCTGGGACGAGAAGGAAATATAATGCGTAGTCACCGAACAGCAAGCCCGCCAGCGTGCGCACGGCTGTCAGTTTGAACAGCCGGCCCCCGAGCGCATGCGTCCGATTCCACACTTCCTCGCTGCTCAGCGTCCACGGCGTTCTGATGCCGACGAACCAGTTTCGTTCGGCATGGGTGAGCAACACGCCGCTATAGTAGAACAGGCCTGTGACGCCGACGAGGATGAGAGCCGTGAAGTCGAACTCGTAACCGAGATTGAATGCGATAATGCCGGCGTGGACGAGAAACATGTACGGCGAACCGTTTTCACGCTCGTCTGCACGAGAGGGCGAACCGTTTTCACGCTCGTCTGCGTATCTGTCTCATGTCTAATGATAACATGAAACATGAGAGCTCGGAGTCATCGATCAGCAACATGGCGTATCTCGCGCGGGCCAAACACCGTATTCCGGCACTCGTTGCGCCGACAGAGCGTTCTCGGAGTCGCTCTGAATTCTGTGATTTGACCGGCGTTTCGTCCTGCTCGAGACGGTGGACGTCGGACGACTTCGAAGACATAGAGGGGGACCGATTCCTGTCATCGCACCCAGAGACCACCCCGATCCAGCATGACGGATTTGCCGTGGCTTGCTTGAACTCCGTAACGACGGGTTCTGGCGACGAATGCTGGACGAGATGGTCACCGTGATCGTCGATCACCAGTGAGTACAATCGCCGCCACCGTCATCGGGCTTCGCCTGCTCGCATGCGTCATCACGGGGAGTCTGGCGGTCTACGCTTGGAACCGACGAACAGAACCAGGATCACTGCCCTTCGTCGGATTGATGGCGATGATATCGTTGTGGACACTCAACTCCGCGATTTCCGCATTTGTATTCGATTCCGCGCTTCACATCCTTCTCCACCGGATTCGATGGATTCCGATCATGATTATGCCGGTGTTCTGGATCTGGTTCGCTGTCGCGTACACTGGATACGATGAGTATCTCTCTCCGGCGACCATCGCCCTCGTCTGTGCCATTCCGCTGATCTCGATCGGTCTCCTCCTCACAAACCCGATGCATCAACTCCTCTGGGAGATTTCAATCGGCGAACTACATGGACTCCCGATCCTCGAGTTGACCTACGGGCCGTGGTTTGGGGTGTTTACTCTCTACAATCTCACGATCACGTTCATCGGGACAGCCCTCCTCTTACGCCTCGTCGTCCGGTCGGATTACCTGTATCTCGACCAGGCAATCCTGTTGTGCATCGGCAGTCTCATTCCGTGGATCGCCGCGATAATATCGATAATGGGAGTCATCTTCCCGCCAGGGATCGGGATTACGTCAGTATCGTTTGCCGCCACGGGCCCGGCGTTCGGGTACGCATTATTCCGCCGTCGTCTGTTCGACCTCGCCCCGGCCACGCGCCGATTGAGTCGCGATGCGGCCATCGCCACGCTCCAGGAGGGTGTGCTCATCTTCGACGATTCGTTCGACCTCATCTATCTCAACCACCGGGCGGCCGAGATCCTGGAGCGTGACATCGAATCCACACTCGGAACCCCGGCCGAGGCGCTCATCGACATCGATACGATCGATCTCGGGGTGTCGGACGCCCTCAGCGAACTCCACATCGACGATCGAACCTACGAGGCGCGGATATCCACGATCACAGATCGGAATGATCGAACGATCGGTCACACCATCATTCTCGCCGATATCACCGCCAAGAAACGGCGAGAACGACTGCTGCAGCAACAACGGGATCATCTCGAACTACTTGATCGACTCAACGGGCTCGTTCGTGAGATCACGCACGAATTCGTCAACGCGACGTCCCGCAGTGAGATCGAGGAGGTCGTCCGGAACCGCATGCGCGAATCGACACTGTACACGGAGGTCAGAATCATCGACATACCGCCCGATATCGCGCACACTGAACATGACACCCTCCACCAAGAGCTGACGGGCGCATCTACAGCACTTCGTCTCACCGATCAGAACTTGGTGAACCTCCCCGAAGCACCGTTGCCGCTTCCCGAGCTGGAAGCCAATGGGGGCGAATCCTGGGCGTTCGTCTCGTTAGGATTCGGTCGGACGGTCTACGGCGGCCTGGCACTCCAAACGACGCGTACCGAGGCGTTCTCCGAGCGCGAACTCGCAGTGCTCGAGTGGTTCGGCGAGACGGTCAGTCAGGCGATCAATGCCGTCGAGAATCGCCGCCTGCTCTTTTCGAATGCGGTCACGGAACTCCGGATCGACTGCCCCGACACGCCACTGCAGACCGTCGCGGCGGATGCTTCCTGCAGTCTCACCCTCAAGGGGTTCATCCCCGCCAGTGAGGACCGAATCCTCGTCTACTGTGACACGGTATCGGTACCCGCATCGGACATCGCGGAGACGGCGGAGACGATTGATGAGATTCCGACCAGCCGAGTCGTCGGTGACGACGCCTCGAACGTCGTCGAGTTCACCATTACGGAGGGGTCGCCCCTGCTGGCGTTCGTCGGAGGGAAGGGTAACGTACGCACGATCCACGCCGACGAGCAGACGTGCACGGTTGTGGTCGAGATCGCGTCGGGGAGCGAAACGCGATCGACGCTGGAGCGTGTTCGTGAACACTGCCCGACCGCGTCACTTGCTGCTAAACAGGATCACGATCGGTCCACCTCGACCGAGACGAATCAAGTACCCGCCACGGTGGATTCGCTAGAGTCACTTACTGACCGCCAACTCGAGGTACTCGAAGCCGCGTATCGAGGCGGATACTTCCGATGGCCACGTGACGCGACCGCTGAAGAGGTTGCCGAATCGCTCGGGATCAGCTCGCCCACACTCCACAAGCATCTCCGTCACGGCGAGGCGCGGGTGTTCGAAGCGCTGTTCGACTCGGACTCGGAGACCGACAGTTCGAACGAACGTGAATAACGCCGCGTACTCTCTTCCGTTGGTATCCCCGTCGTATCTCCGCTCCGGAACACCATGCTATGCGTCGAGTCTGCAGTCCCTATCAAAACGGACCACATGACGCTCCTTGACGGAGCTTCGACATCCCTGATGACGCTACTGAGCGCGGCTTACGATAGCTAGCCCCGTGTTATTGGCCAGCAGACGGCGATCTTTACGAACGAACCGATGGCATCAGATCGACAGGTGATCCACGGCGTCGACGCAGAACAGCTCACCGAAACGATAGAGACGGTTTCCGAAAACCCCGAGGTCGGTCAGTTCAGATTTTACGCGGAGACCGAGTGGACGGACGCGCTGAAGTGCGTCACCGAGATCGACGAGTTCGACCAAGCGGGCGAGCGGATCCGAACGCGAGAGTTCCACGTTGAGGGCGACGAACCGGAGCAGATCCTCGGCGACCGCACCGCACCGAACGCCGTCGAACTGTTACTCGCCGCGCTCGGCTCCTGTCTGAGCGTCGGCTACGCAGCCAACGCCGCGGCGATGGGCATCGAACTCGACGACCTCCGGTTCGAGCTCTCGGGCGAGGTCGACCTCCGGGGGTTCCTCGGCATCTCGGAGGACGTCCGGGCTGGCTACGAGGAGGTGACTGTCACGACGTACGTCGACGCGGACGCTCCCGAGGGGGAACTCGCCGAACTCCGCGAGCGCGTTGAGGCCACCTCGCCGCTGGTGGACTCGATCGCGAACGAGGTCCCGCTCGAGACCGACCTCGTCGTGGAGGGATCGCGATGAGCGAGTCGCTCGACACCGAGAAACTCGAGCGCGAGGTCAAGGAAATGTACGACGGGGTCGCCGAGTCCGCCGATAGCGAGTTCCACTTCGAGATGGGACGGGACCTGGCCGAGCGACTCGGCTACGACCCCCGGGACCTAGAGTACGTGCCCGACCCAGCGATAGAGTCGTTCGCCGGCGTCGGCTACCACTTCGACCTGGCCCGCCTCGAAGCGGGCGAAACCGTGCTGGACCTCGGCAGCGGGTCGGGAATGGACCTGTTCGTCGCCGGCCTGCACGTCACCGAGACCGGGACTGTCACGGGAGTTGATATGACGGACGCACAGGTCGAGAAGGCCCGGGAACTCGCGTCCGATAACGGTTTCCACAACGTCCGCGTGCGCCACGGATACATTGAGGACCTCCCATTCGAGGACGCGTCGTTCGACGCCGTCGTCTCGAACGGCGTGATCAATCTCTCCGCCGAGAAACAGCAGGTGTTCGAGGAGGCCCATCGCGTGCTGAAGCCCGGTGGGCGGTTGGCAGTCTCCGACATCATCAGCGAACAGCAGATGCCGGAGAGCATCAAGTCCGACGCGGACCTCTGGGCGGCCTGCATCGGCGGGGCTGCCCAGATCGACAGCTATACCGACATTATCCAGATGGCCGGCTTCGAGGTTGAGGAAGTCCGCGAGAACCCGGGGTACGAATTCATCTCGGAGCGGGCGGCGAACGCCTGTCAGAAGTACGGCGTCAAGAGCGTCACAGTCCGGGCAACCAATTGATCATCATGGCAACAGATCAATCAGTCACGGACGAACGGGGAGAACAGGTCCAGTTCGAGTCACACGTCCGGAACGGAGCACTGTTGATGGCACTCGCCGGGATCGCGTTCGTCGGCTACGGGGTCGTGTTCCTCGTGTTGAATTTCGTGGGGAGTGGCTTCGAACTCGGCGTCAGTACGCTAGCCGGGATGACGGCCGCCGACCTCGATCCGACGGTGGCGTACTACATCAGTCACCTCCACGTCGCCACCGCGGCGTTCATCATCTCGACGGGCATCGCCGTCGCGGCCCTCTCGTGGTACGGCGTCCGCCAGCGGCTCACGTGGGCGTGGGCGACCGCGATCGTCAGCGCCGTCGTCGGTCTCGCGCTCGCGTTACCGATGCACTGGACGGCGGACGCGTTCTCTCACGATTGGGTGACGCATCTCGGCCCGATCTACCTCGCGACGGTCGTCTTCCTCGTCGGAGTCGTAGTGTCGTACCGAGGACTGCGAACCGCGTAGGTGGGTTCATCCACCTATGCCTTCGCTATTAATTTCAACAGGAGTTGTCGTATTGCACGCAGGAGAGGCAGTGACCCTTGCAGAGTACCTGATTTGAGTCCTTGTGTACTTGCTAGCCTTCGCAGGTCTCGGCGTCACCATTTTCTGGGGCGTCCGAGTGACCGGAATCGTCCACTCGGCGATCAGCAGGCGCATGGGAGTCACCGACAATGAACGATGAACCACCGTCATCGGCGGAATTCGATTTCTCAGAACCGTTCAGTTGGCCGATCATCAGGAACGCGCTCGAGTCGTGACGTGCCCTCACATTCCTTCTTGAGAACCGGCGTGATTACGGCCTCACCGTCTACGACGAGTTCCTCAACGAATCCATTTGTCAACTCAGTATTGTGGGGAGGGCCAGTGGGAATTCCTCGAGAACAATCAGTAATTCAGAGGAATTGACCGAGCAGGTTGCGTTCGGCGCGCTGGAGGTGCTCGTTGACTGTCGAGGATTCGAGATCTATCTCGGCAGCGATATCGTCGGCCGAGACTTCTTTGGGGACCTCGTAGTAGCCCATCTCCCAGGCCGTCTCGATGACTTCTCGCTGGCGGGCGGTTAGCTCGTCCAGTAGATACTCCGGGCCCTCGTAGCCGCCGATGCGCTGGAGGGTCGGCGAGACGCCCGCTCGCTCGTACTCGCCGATCTGCCCGGAGATCGCGTCGTGCGGACCGACAAGCGACATCGTGGCACCACCGTCGTCGACCTCCGGGTCGCACGTGCCGACGAGATCTGCCGCCGTCTCCTCGAGACTCTCCGGCAACTCGGAGGCCGTAAACGAGATGACGTACACGTGAGAGTCGGGTCGCTCGGCCACGTGATTCCACTCGTCGACACACTCGAGCACTGTCAATCGCCCCTCGTCGATTCTCGTCTCGACTTCGACCTGCAGGACGGCGCCGTTTCCGCGGCAGGCGAGTTCCTCCACGGTGCGGAGTCCGGCCTCCCGAGCCAGCGACAGGAGTCCGTCAACGCCCATCGCTGCCAAGTCCGTATCGGAGACGATGACCTCGGCTTCGCGCATACCGTTCGCTTGAGCGAGGAGTGCCTACAGTGTTGTGCCCAATATACTGGGAGGTGCAATAGGAGAATCACCCCGTGTGCCGAGCCTGACCGCCGACTGAATGGTCGGGCGGAGTCGCCTTCCGCACGCGCGAGCGAAGTGAGCAGTAATAGGGGAGAAGCGTGATTACGTAACCTCCACGAGGAACGCTCGTCTGCGGTCACAGCTGACGTCGCGGTGAGTGAGCCGGTCCTCACTTGGGGCGGGCCTCGATGGCGGTGATAATCCCGAGGAACGCACTTGACGTCTCGACGACCGCGAGCGGGGACCGTGCCACGGTATCGAGTGGGTTCTGGTTCAACCGGCACCTGTGCTTCTCGAAGTGCGCGTCGGCCCGCCAGTCCTGGAACCGGGCGATCGGCCCGACGCTGCTGCGACCGTGTTCCAGCAGCAGGATTTGCCCGTCCGGCGCACAGACCCGCCCCATCTCCGAGAGCGCCTCGATCGGGTCGGGGAACGTACACGTCGACAGTGACGAGATGACCGTCTCGAAGCTATCGTCGGGAAACGCCAGATCCTGGGCGTCCATTTCGTGGAGCGTGGTCTCGCGCGGCCGGTCGTCGAGACGTTGGGCTGCCCTGGCCAGCATCTCGGGGCTAATATCGACGCCGACGTACTCGCGGTCCTCGGGGAGGTACCGGGCGTTCGTCCCGACGCCACAGGCGACGTCGAGGACGCGGCCGTTCGCGTCACCGAACAGTCGCCGTCGATACCGGCCTGTGAGCAACCGGTTCAGCCAGCTCATCCGGTCGATCGTCGCCGCTTGGTCGCGGTAGGTCTCCCGCACGTCAGCAATGGACTGTAGCGGGTGGCCAGCGAGGACCCGCGTATCTACGGGTGGCGAACTGTCGTCCGTCGACGAGGCCGGCGTTGCGCCCTCGTCGGTGGTGGGTTCAACCATCATCCCTCTATCCGGGACGGCGCACCGAAGGGATGACGCCGAGAATAGTGGGAGCGTTTACAAACGGCGTCTTCTCAGGCGACGAGGGCGCTGGCCACGTCCGTGGCTCCCGCCAGCGGCAGTGCGACCGTCGCCGCCGGAACCGTGTCCGACCACTGTTCGTACGCCTCGCGGTCGGGGAAGGCCTTGACGTAGGGGCAGATCGCCGCATAGCCGTCCTGTAACGTTGGATTCCCGCCGGACTGCTCGTGTGCATCGGTACCGATACCAAGTGAGAAGACGGCCTCTTCCGGCGTGACCGAGAGCTCGTCGCTGCCGACGGCCCGTGCTTCGACGACCGTTCCACCGGGACTCACCGTGTGAATATCGACCGGGCGATCTTCGACGGCAGCCAGAATAGCCGCGTCGTAGAAACACTGGAAGTAGTACCGCTCGTCGCCAGCGTCCCCCCAGTGCTCGGTTTCGGTGTCCGTGTGGCACAGCTGGTCGACGTCTATCGCCCCGCCGCCGGTGAGACGGCGAATCTCGGTCGCCCACTCCCCGAGCGTGTCGATCGATTCCGTGCCGACGAAGCGTCCGAGTGCCGACCGCAGCTCCTCGGGCAGTTGCGCGTCGAGCACGTCGACCTCGTCGATCCAGTAATCTGTGTCGCGGTTGCGATCTGTTTCCGGTGTCTCGGAGCCACAGCAACTTCTCGTGTCGGCCTGCGTCGTGGTATCGTTCTCTGGATTACACATCGTCTCCACTCGTGACAACGCGGCACGCCGGCGTCGGCCTTGCTCCCAGCAACGTGGGGGTGTTTATTATCTCCAGAAGATGGGTATCAAGCGACGGTCCAGCAGCCACGAGGAGACCGATTCCGTGATCACCAGCGTTGCTACGCGTCTCAGATATCGAGCGATGCGACGACAGCAACGAAGCGATCACAACAGTCCCCGTGGAGCGAATAGCCGTCGGCCGAACGGGCCAGAAAGTGATCCGTGAGTTCCCGCAGGTGGTACGAAAAGCGGCCACTGTCGCGAATCTCCACCGTCTCACGAAGGGTCGAAAAGGAAAAGCGGCGTCTCACCGCGCTCGTCCGCTCGAACGATTGCTTTGAGAATCGCCAGCCGATCCTCGTTTGCCAGCAACGAGAACGTCTCGACTGGCGCCGATTCACCAGCACAGTCGGCGCTCTCACAGACGACGCTCACGGTTTCCCCGCCAATAACGTGAGCACCTCCGGACTGGGTCTCTTCTCGGTCCACGATGGCTTGGCTCGACATGAGTGGGTCTGTAGAACCACACGGTAATCGCACTGGTGCCCAATAATCTGGATCCATTCATTACCCCGTCCACGAGACCTGGCCCATCTGGTGGTGTTATTCACTTCGTCCTTCTAACATCGGCCAGCAGTGAATGGGTGTTTGCGCTTGAGGCAGATATCCGCCTACCATCTATCACGACCTACGGTATCCGCTCGATTCACTGACGTCGCGATTGAGGCGTGACGAGATCTATCCACCACCTCGGGAATGATCGATCAAGATCAGGTGTTGCTCCGTGCTCGACGGTCCCCCTCGTAGAGGGCCGGCAGTCCAAGCGGTAGTGCCAGTACGCCGAACCCGAAGAGCACGTACCCACGAGTCCGTGTTCGCTGGAGTACGAGGAACGTAGCGACGTCGCCGAGGCGGTCGCTGACGAACTGGGTATCGACACCGTCTTCGCAGAGGTGCTTCCCGAGGACAAGGACGAGAAGGTCCAGGAACTCCAAGACCACGGGAAGTTGGTCGGGATGGTCGGTGACGGCGTCAACGACGCGTCGGCGTTGACCCGGGCTGACGTCGGCATCGCCATCGGCAGCGGGACAGACGTGGCCGTTCAGTCGGCGGATGTCATCCTCGTCCAAAACAATCCCATGGACGTCGTCCGACTCGTGAAACTGAGCAAGGCGAGTTACCGCAAGATGCAGGAGAACATCATCTGGGCCGCCGGCTACAATGTCTTCGCCGTTCCGCTAGCTGTAGGCCCACTCGCCCCGACCGGGATCCTCCTGTCGCCTGCTATCGATGCGCTTCTGATGTCTATGAGTACGGTCACCGTCACGATCAACGCGCAGTTGCTTCGGCGGATCGATCTCTCGGTCTCGAGTCTTCCGGGAATATCGCCGCCGGGGCAGGCGCGACCGGCAGACTAGTGATTTCGGAGGTACTCTGTTGATACCGATGGGTATCGGATATCGAAAATCAACCTAGGGGGATTCTCCACTCGATTCACGATCTTCTTCGGCAAGCAACTTCTCTCGGGCCGAATTGACGTTCGAGCGGACGGCGTCCTCGGTGACGCCTCTGATGTCGGCCCACTGGGCGACAGTGTAGCGCTCGGCCTCCTCGACGACGGTCCAGTCGACGGCTTCATGGAGCGAGCAATCGCCGGACACCAGATCGGCGATTCGTTCGAGGAAATCCTGCTCTTCCCAGGCCAGCGCGACGTCTTCGAACCGATGGTGCTCCCGATTGTAGACGGAGAACATCTGGACGGCGCCGTCGCGCTCCAGGTCGGCTCGAACGTGAGCCGGCAGCGACTCCAGCGCGGCCTCCGGGAGCGGATACGCGGGAACGTCGTGGAGCGAGGCAACGTCGAACGGCGTCAGTCCCCGGTGTGAGACGTCACCGAACTTCATCAAGTACCCTGTCTCCGAGGCGAGCTGCGTCCGGCCCTCGAGGAGGTGCTCAGCAAGGTCGGGGTAGTCGTCTCGGTCGACCGAGCCGGTTTTGAAGATCGTCACGAAGTCACGGTCACCGCCACTAGGGGGATGTTCTGGCATCCGTCATCATCCTCCGGGATCTGATAGCAATTCGTCAGTACAGACCATGAGTCTGGCTCCCAGCTGAGCCATCTTCGGAGGCGGATTCCCGAAGCGCCGCAGCACGATCGGCGAGCATCCGGAGCACCCAGCGCCGGCGTTGGTGCTGGTTCTCGTAGCCCACGTACTCTCGGACTGTCTCGACGTCGTGCATACAGGCAAGGCCACCCCGGATGAGCCGCCGGTTGTCCGTCTCGAGGAGCATCGCAGGAGGGAGCGCCTCCAGAATCGACCGGGAGGAACGTTCGGACATGAGTGGCTACTGGGCCGCTGCTTCGCAGTGGTTACCCCACAAATGAGATCTGAATGCCGATAGTGGGGTAACTCGGTCGCCTGGAGCCGCCGTGGATCGGAATCCCATCGGTACTCACTCCTCGGCAGTATCCGATGATCGACGGTCGGACCGATCACCGAAAAGCGGGACCATCGAGGCGTCACGGTCGTCGAGTGTCCGCTGGCCGGGGGTCGAAGAAGCGAATAGCGGCTCCTGTTCACCGGCGTCCACACTGCCAGCGCTCGTTTGCGGCCGGTCGTCGACGAAGCTCTCGCTCGTGGGAACATCGAGCCGGGTCGATCGCTGATGACCAACCTCGATGCCGTGATCGGTGAGCGTGGTCTCGACCGCACCCGTCTCGATCTCCAGTCCCTCCGTCCCGAAGACTGCTTGGCGGTGGATAGAGAGATAGAGTCGTGAATGGTCGTCTGTCGGTTCGTGATCGGACGGCTGTGAATCGTCGGTGGGCATGGGGTACCGAGGAAACTGGCGTTGCAGAATCGCCAGCTCCCTCGCCCCATTCGAGGCGTTAAATTTCGTCCGTCAGCAGTGATGTTGAGGTTTTCGACGAACACATCTCGGGGAAGTCTCGACGGAAGCACCATACATCTACAATAAGCGCGTCGTCACGCTGCCGGAGGTACTCAGCGGTCATTTGATATACTGCATTTTGAGCGCCTCGGCTTGTGGCGGGTTAGCACACCGAGACACGAAGTTTAGGATCTACTTATTTCGACACGTAGAACACGGCTTTTCTATATATGGTGCGTCGGTTTAAGCATTTGACCTCAGGAGTCTATAAGGGGATTCCAATGGTCAGTGACGGTCCCTATGTGTGTCATGTAAGCGGGCTCTCGATCACTCATGATTTTAATGGACAATAGTTATATAGTCTCAACTATAATTAGTACTGTTTGACAGGCGTTCCCTAGAAACAACCCCGATGAATACTATCACAGGCAAGGTAGAGTCGAAAGAACAGCACGACGGGATTCCAGACGTACTCGTCGTAGCGTATGACATGGGCGTCGACGGTACGGTAGACGACAGGGGCGAGGATGTCGATCTCGAGGAGGAACGCGCAGAAGATCTCTGGAACGTACTGGCAGGTCAGGGAGCGTCTCGGTTGGGTTCCGTACTCACCGACAGCGGAGGACTGTTCGAATTACGGTACGACGAGGATCGCGAGAGGGGTCGAGACAACTCACGAGCGGATCTGGTCCTGTTCATTCTGGGCCCAGAAACGACACAAGAGGCCGATGAGGTCGAGTCGAGAGAGGATGGTCGATTTCCAACAGCGACGCCCCTCTCGCGGCAGATTCTTCACCACTCGCACATCACCCGGGTAGAAGCAGGAGAGACGGAAAGCTATCTAATTCAACTCAGCCAGAAACAGCTCGAGACGGCTGGAATCTCCCTTCTGCAGAGAGATATCGAATCGTTTGAACCTGCAATAGAGGCGAATCGCCATCTCGCAGCCATCGACAAGGCCTCGGAGTTCAATCAAACAGTCAAGGACGGACTCGTCGACAGAGGACTAATAGAGGAACCCCAGACACGAGTCGATCGTTCGCGGAAGAATCTCGAAACGATCCGCAAACAAACACGGAGATTCACAACCGTCCCGAAGTCCCAGCGGACGAGTGAGTACTTCGTCTCGGACAGCGACGGCGAGACGGCGAGGGCGACTGCGATCACCAAGGCACGACAGACGGGGAGCGAGACGCTCGAGCGGTATCGTGAGCGTCAGACGGAGAGGAATCCACTCGTCACTACTGTCTCTTCGGAGACGGCTGATCAGTTCGGGTTCGAACTCCCGGAAAGTGGCGGCCCACCGACACAAATACAGCAGTCTGAGGAGGTTTTCTGTTCCCTCCTCCGCCCTTCGGAGAAGGGATACGATCTCACTCGCGTCCGCAGCCTACTCGAACAGGGTCTTATACCAGACGAAGAAGACATCGCGGAGACGAAAACCACGATCACCTTCGAAGGGGAACCGAGTGGCAGCTACTCGTTCACGGTCAACGGATCGTTAGCGAAGTCGAATGCAATGGGGGCGTGGAACAACGCCGACGATACGATCGCCGAGTCCGCAACCGACGAGTGGACGGCGTCCGGGAGCGTCGACGGCAGAAGTGGGCGCGATAGCTACGAGTACACGGGTGAGGTCCTCGACATCGACGTCGACCCCGAAGTGAGTGTGTACATCGATGGCGAGGCGACTGTGCTGGCAGACGGAGATAACCTCGAAACGGAGCTTCGCCAGCGAGTGCTCGGTCAGCTGACCGACCTCGCACGATTTGACGCCAGTGACGGTCGAGCAGCGGACACCCTGGCACAGCTCCGCGATTCCATCGACCAGCTTCAGTTGTCCGGTGGACCGGCGAACGTGACTTCGATCCACGATTTCCACGCATTGCAGTTTGCGTTCCCCGGCGTCTGGACGGAGGCGTTCGACGATTCCGTCAAGGGGAACGTCGAGAAGCTCTACGACACACACGTTCAGTTACACGAAGAGTACGGCGTCACACTCCCCTCGTTCGTCGAAATCGAGGAAATAGTGGACATCAATGCGTTCCTGAAGGAAGTCGAGCGAGAGAGCGAGATACTCCTCGAGCCCGTGCCGGAGGACGTTTCGGGATTCTGGGAGGAGGCCACATTCGAAACGTGGAATCTCTTATCAAAAGGGCAACAAGAGGAGTTAATTCGACTCTCCAATGCAGGTCTCTGGGAAGCCTCAAGAGACGATATTCCTGAAGTCATGGCCTTTCGGATAAGGGATTCCGTATGGAAACCCGAGGGCCTTCAAGAGGAGGTTGCTACTGGAATGGGAACCACAAAGGTCCGATACGAGAAAGGACTTAAAATCCTGGCCAATCCCGCAGGAGCCCGAACCCGTCTCACTCGCCTCCTGAAAGAGATTCGGGAGCGGCTCTCGGAACCCTATTCGTTCCACTACTTCGAACCTAACAGCGTCAACTACGGTATCCTAACGACCTACCGACAGGAGTGGCAACCGGGGCCGTATCAGGTAGCCGACCTCGTCTCGACGATCCCGCTGGCACCGGGCGAGACGAGAAAGTACACTAAGAAGGAGACGGTCAAGCGGTCTCGGGCAGAGAAGGAGGTCGAAAAGGCGCTCTCGACTCAGCGTGGTGAATCGGCAGTGACGGATCGAGCGGAATCAGAAATTATCCGCAAGGCGACGGAAGACACGAAGTTCAAGCTATCCGCATCTGGATGGTTTTCCAGTACCGCGGAATTCGCGATGAACCAAGCAAGTGAATCGGCACAGACCAAGAAAAATTTCCGAGAAGCGGTAGTCAAGGCATCACACGAGTATAAAAACGAACGCAACCTCGAAGTCTCGACCACCGAAGCGTTCACCGGCGAGACGACGACGTCGGGCGAGTTGTCGAACCCGAACAACGAACTCACCGTCACGTACCTCCTCTACGAACTGGAACGTCAGTACCGGATCTCGGAGCGCATTCACCGGGTCACACCGGTGGTCTTCGTCGCACAGGACATCCCCGCTCCACACGAGATTACCGAAGCCTGGCTGTTAGAACACGAGTGGGTTCTCCGGCGCGTTCTGCTCGACGACTCTTTCCACGGTGCGCTAGACGACCTGCACGATTCGTTCGCCGGGGACGAACTCAGCGTGAACATCAAGGAGCAAAACTGGAAGACACAGAGGGAACTAATCGAATCACTGCAAGAGACGCTCGACTCACAGAAGGGAATCCGAAAGGGCCTGCGTGAGCGCCTCATTGGCTCACGGTCGGCGTTAGTGAAGGCACAGACGGAAGAAGATAGTGAGGGATGGGCCCAAGACTTCTGGGAGGACACGTACGCCGGTGACGACGAGGAACACGACATTGGAAACGCTGAGGCAAAAGTTGAGGCGCTCGAAATGGAACTGGAGTACCTCGAAGCCTCGGTTCAAGAAATGGAGGGGCGACTACAGAGCGAACGGGGGGCTTTCAACGAAGGCACCCGCGCCTACACCGACGCGCTCGAAGAGCGGTCGAATCGTCGGACGGCGATCGACCAGTTGCGAATGCACGTCAAAGAGAACATCCTCTACTACATGCAGGCGATCTGGGATTACGAACCGCCGGACCAGCGGTACTTCCGCCTCTACCACAGGGAGGTGTACGTTCCCCGTGCAGGGACGGTAACGCTAACTCTCCGGAAAGCGGACGAGAACGAGTCGACGGGACTTCTCGGTCTCAAGCGATTCGTGGATGTCGACGGGGACAGGTACGTCGTGGAAGTCGAATCCAGCCCGATTCCTGTCGACGACGCTGAGGAGAACACCGCTCGTCTGATCGAAATCGCCGACCTGGACAACCCGATAGGCTACAAGGGGAACTACATCGCGTTCCCACTCAAGACCTGCACGTTCCTCACCGATTACATGATGAACGAGTACGTCGACGACTACTTCGGCATTCGAGACCCGGATGACCTCGCGGAGTTCACCTCCGAGGAGTTGCGCCAGTTCGTGGAGCTCAAGCACAACGAACTCGTGAATGACGAGAGTCTGACCGAGCAGGAGCGACAGACCGAAATCGACGCCCTCGAAGCATCTATCGGGGAGATTATTCGCAAGCGGCTGGCGAACCCCCGTCGTGAAACCGACCTTGTGGTGGTACCGACGGGACAGCTCTACATGGAGGCAATTCTGGGAGAGAAGGAACTCCTCGAAGGATTCAAGCTGGCACACCGCGGCTACGATGCAGCGAAAGCACGGGCCGAACTCCGGCAGGAGGAACTCGAGAACCTTCGGTATGCCGCCCGACTACTTGATGAGGATCCCGATTTCGGTGACCCAGACGTTGATCGTCATGTGATTGTCGAAGGTATCGATTCGACTGCCGTCATTTCGGCAGATAAGGATGATGATGAGAATGAATAATATACAAGCTGAGAGCCCTGTTGCCCAGAGAAACATCAATCATGGGTGACGGACCTAACTCTTCAACAAGTCTCAACCGGGGAATTAACAGAACATTACCGGGTCCAGGAGGCCTCATCGACTCAAGCGTTAGTGGCATCGATCCCGATATTCTCCGCGGGGCAGAAAATGACGTGGAGATTGAGAAAATTCTCCGCTCCAAAGGTGTTGATGACCGTGGACTTGGAGAATATCGCCTTTCACTACTGGGCGAACGGATCGCCCGGCAATCTAGTTCTGCTGAAGTACTAGCGAGTAACCTTAGAGTGCAGCTCTCTTCTCACGGAATTAGTTCAGTTTCTGCCGCTCAGACAGTCATACATTCTGCTTTCGAAAGTTATGCAGAAATTCACGGTATAACAGATCCAGATTGGGTGTGGTACTGGTCGCAATTTCCCGTTGAAGAGTATAAAGAAAAGGAATGGAAAGCGAAACGTGAACGAATTCTCCAGATCGCTAAAGAACGTCAAGAAGACCGGGAACATAAAGAGTGGTTGCTTCGCGATAGACAAAAATGGGAGCAGCGGATCCGTAAGCTCGCATCGGAAAATGAACTTGATTACACATTCGTAGAGAATTTCGTCTTCGAGCATGATCGGCTATCGAGTCCATTCGGGGTTGATCTTCCATTGAAGGTAGATCCAAGAGGGGTTATGGGAATTCAGCTCACAGCACCAATCGCGGGTAGTGTTGACATAATAAAAGATTATATCCCTTTTCTCGGCCAGGGGATAGCAATCTACGAAGCAGCATCCGGTGAAGGATTAATATCTGGTCGTCAATTGAATAATTGGGAACGCGGCTTGATAGGCGTGCTGACTCTCGTACCGTTTGCTGTTCGAGGCGTATCTCGTGCTGGGAGGGCAGCTCTCCGAGGAGTGGCTGCTGGAACCAAGACTACGTTAAAGCAAGTGATTCATTCAGCGAAGACACTATCAGCTTTAGCAGTGCAACATCGTATTCCCCCCAATGAAATGCTCCCGTTTATAAAAGAACTGTCCCGTATTCCAGTCAAGGATGCACATAGGTTGCTAGCTCGGATGCGTCGTGCAAGGGGGTCGGCGGGCTTAAAAATAAGCAGGGATGAGGCTGCAGTTCTGGAGCAAGTCCAACAATCCCGTGATGTGTTAGTCGGCCGCTCGAAAGCGACACCAAAAAGTAGCCAAAAACCGCCCGAGATGACCTCCCAATCTACTGGTAAGCCCCGTCACCGAGCGAAGGTCAAGGGAGAGTCCACTGACGGATTTGAAATCCCCGAACACCCTATCGCCAGGCGTTTTTCGGAGGGACCGCCACCGCACAAGCTTGACCGTATTCGTAAAAGGTATCCTGAAGTGCGGAGGAACGCGACATTCGAGGAAGCTGAGACGGAATATCGCGCGATCTGGTACAGTCAGAATCGGAAGAGTATAAGACCGAACTCCATCGTAGCGGGCGAAACAGCGGCTGCTGATCTCCTCGGAGTCCCGAGAGGGCTCAATATGGTTGATCATGTCGCAACCCAGCGTAGGGGCCTGCTTGTGCCTATTGAGGTGAAGGCCGAAAGTACAATAACACTCGCTGGGAAAGGGAACGCCGCGTTTAACAAATTCGAGATGATCGCAGAACACGCTAATATGGCGAATATTAGTCATTTCGAAGTGATCGCGCGAGCAAATAGTAGGCTCCCCCCCAATTTCCGTGTTAATCGAGACGGCAATCTTGAGCGACTGGTTGATGGACAGCCGTGGACCCTTGTCGAATTTGGCGGAAGACCCGTCAAAGTTTACCGAGCACCCCTTAGTCGCGGAGGCTGAGTCTGGATCTAGTTTAGTTCCGTATATTGTCAAGAGGAAAATATAAGTAGTCTCCTCAGCAGTTAGAGTTTATATGGAGACTCCAAAGTTGCATGCGGGCGAGAGGGCCAACGAGTAGAACGGTTCCGCGTCACAAGGTGTATCACATGGAGTCGCGAACTGCAGCAACTGCCCCTAGAAGTTGCTGAAAGGGTGATGAGTGGCAAGAGCAGTCCGTGACGTCATCAGCGAAGAACAGATGACAGGATTGGGCGACTGTGACCCCTGCTGCTCGCCGACAAAGGCGTCCCTGTTGGCCCTGTTACCGGGTGAAATCCGGTCAACTGACGTCCATGTGACCTCTGCAAACGCGGTCCGTCCTTAGATTGATAACTATCCCGTTTGTCTTATCATCGTAATGAGAACAGAGATTGTAATTGAAACTGAAACAGAGAATCCTGTGGAAGAAATTGAGAATATATTAAAAAAATCTGAATCGTTTTAATGGTTAGATCACACATATTCGAGTGAATTTATCACTTCAGGGTGAGGTCGCGCGTGGCAAGGCGGATTCCACTGAAAGACAACCTGGACAGATAACAGGAGGAACACATCAGCACATCATTCTTTCACTTCTCGATAAATACTTAGAAGAATCAGACTCAGACCAAGCGACTCGTGGTGATATTGTAGAGATGAGCAAAAATCCATTGGACAATGATGAAACTGGAAACGAACTTAGGGGCATGAAGGATAAAAATTTGTTAATTGTAAAGAAATTGGGTGGGGGCTCTCGTTACAAAAATCACGATCAGGTCAATAAATATGGTCAGAACGAACTGAAAAGAATCGGATACCACGAGGTGTCATAGAACGATTACCACACCAAAGAGCAGGGTGAATGCTGAGGTGGTATGGACTCAGCGACCCTGCAGCATGAGCCTTCGGTAGAGTCGTTCTTCAATGTCGCGGAGACCGAGACGTTAGCGTTGTTTGAGCATCTCTCCTTCGAGTTTCTCGACGAATTCGACATGTTCGCCCCGGCGCAGACGGGGCGAACACGAGAGCACGAACCACCAGAGCTGATGCGTGGCTTCCTCCATTGCTACTACCACGACATCTACGGTATTCGTCCGGTTGAGCGGGAGCTTCGGAACACGATCGTCTGGCTGAGTTGTGGCTTCGATCGACCGCCGTCGAGAGACGCGGTCGATCGCTTCCTCACTGACCTCGAACACGTCGTTGACGAAGTCTTCAACCGGCTCGTCAAGCAGGCCGCCCGGCGTGGCCTACTCGACTTGACCTACTGCATCGATTCAACCGACGTGAGGGCGATGCCCGCCGATCAAGACGCGTCGAAATGCTACGATCCAACCGACGACGAGTACTACTACGGCTACGGCTGTACGATCGTCTCGACTGGGCAAAAGATCCCGATTGCAACGGAGTTCACAGAGAGTAAGCAGGCGCCAGAGGAGACGGCGATGCGCGTCACACGTGACGCGCTCGCCGTCGCCAAGCCGATCTGGATGGTCGGTGACAGCGCCTACGATACGCTCGACTGGCACGACCACCTGCTGGCCGCAGGGGTCGTGCCAGTCGCTCCGTACAACGCGCGAAACACCGACGACCCGAAAGATATCGAGTACAGGATCGAGGATCGTATTGAGGAACATAGCGAAGACGTTCAACTGAAGCAATCGACGCTATACGAAACGTATAACCGCCGGACAGGAGTTGAACGAACCAACGAATCAGTCAAGGACTGCGGCCTCGGGCGAACGCACGCCCAAGGCCGCGTCCACGCACGAGCGCAGATATATCCTCGCGCTGTGCCTTCGTCTCGTTGTCGCTATTACCAACTACGAACGCGGAGACAATCCGGGCAGTACTGTGATCACGGTGTGAGAACTCTTCTATGACACCCTCTACCACGAATACGCAGGTAGTTATGGAGACTGATATTCCATTGTCAGACCCCCTCCCTCTCCACCACCATGTGGTTTTGAGCGGGTTAGAAGCGGTGTTAATCGCTGTTAGCACTAATTCGACACCCACACCCTGCAAGTGAGATGCTCATGAAGTAACCCCATTACTGACCGAGATCTCATGGCCGATCTACTTGAGGCAGATGTCTTCGGGTGGAAGCGCACCCTATCAGTGTGCATTAGCGTCAGGGACGCTGAACCTGAACGGCGTATTCTATGTCCACTCCGGTACTGAGTCAAAAGTGGAGTCTAATTAAAAGCTGAAGACTTCAGTTACGGGCAACTGATTGGTTGGCCCTCGCGAACGAGCCTCCCCGCGGACCGTCTCCCTCAATGTACTGCCCCTCGAGGTGAACCTCCAGCGCGTCCGGTCGTCCACCGGCGAAGCGCCCGGTCACAGTGAAGGGTGTAACCCACGGCCCTCGTCCCTCGTCGTTGTCACTGGTTCGGCACGCATCGTTGGGAGCGGCTTCGACGTACACCTCGGCCGTTCGGGCGTCGACGAGGACGTGAGCGAGCGCGAATTCGTCACAGTCCCACTCGAGGTGGCCTCGCCCGTCGACGGTGAATCGGTCGTCGTCGACGCTAATCGAGAGCTCGTCGGGCTCTGTCCCGAGGAAATCCCGAGTTCGGTCCGTACCAATCGAGAGAGTCACCTCCGTCAATCCCAGCCCATCGGCAGGATCGTCGACCCAGGGGTGATCGTTGGTCGGAGGGCTGTCGACGGGACCGTCAATAACCTCGCCGCTGCGTTCTGACGGCTCTCGGCTGGTCTCATCCTGCTCCGCATCACCGGAGGTCGTCGCTGGCTCTGCCGTGTCGGTCGTGCGTCCCGAATTCGAGTCATCGGCATCGCTCCTCTCCCCGTCACCAGCGCTGACAGCCGGGGCATCGCCGTCCGGGTCTGGCTGCCCGAGAATACTGGCACAGCCCGCCAGCGATACCCCCGCGGCTGACGAAACCGCCGCAAGAAGGCCTCGCCGTTGCCATCCCCGTCGCTGGGAACGACTCAGGTGCTGGTCCGGGCGGTCTGGACTGAGCCGACGACGCGAGGACATATCTCGTCTATTTCCTCCTCAGCGGTACTCTACTAAGTAATTTCAGAGGCTGCGTGACACGCAACTGTGCGCCCCCCGGCGCGAATCACGGCCATTCATCGTCCGGGAGTTGCGGCGTATGAGTGCTCGCTACGGTTGGACTGACAAACCGGCGAGCGCGATACGGGACATCGAGTCCGTCGGTCACCGGCAGAAAGATCGACTCCTGAGCACCGAGGACGATCGACGCGAGCAACTCGTGTTTACACATCACCCGCCACGGAGCGCCGGTCTTGAATGGGCACGAACAGACCAACCCATCGGACCACGGGAGCAACGGATATTGGCTTCCACTCGCATACTCACCGACGAGCAACGGAGCCGGTAGGTCGAGCCCGTACTCGCTCGAACACGCTCCTTCCTCAGCTTTCCCACTGGAGAGATCCTGCTCGTGAACGACATATCGTGACGGGAGGTTTCGCTCTCGGGCGTATGTCTCGGGATCGTGATCGGGATCGAGGACGATCACCCCGACGAATCCGTTGTACTCGAGGAGATCGTGGTCCTCTGGCATCTCGCCGGAACCGTCGTCGATGAGCGTGCCGTATGAGGAACGCTTCAACACCGAACAGAGGTTGAGGCGGGGAATCAGTGTCCGGTACCACGTCTCCCGGCGGTCGCGCTCTGACCGGAGAGCAGCCTCCGGATCCGCAGCTGAGCGAGCTTGCCGAAGGCGATGGGCGAGAAACGCCGGAGCATCGACGAGTGCACCCTCGTCGTCATAGCTCTCGTAGTACCGCGCCTCTTCGATGAGGCGGCGCTGACAAGTCCCTTCGGCGTACTGCATCCCGAGAGGCTTCGCACGCCCTGCACGATGCCAGGGGTCGAACTCGGCCGCGTCGCGCTCTCGGGAATCGGAGTTCGTCAGGAGCTGATCGTACCGAATCGTCCCACCAGCCATGAAATCGAGGCGAATACGATGTTCGACCGGCTCGATAGCCGGCGGGTCGGTTTCGACATTGTAGTCGTAGGCTGTATCGATATCGGCTAGCGACCCCGGCGACAGTCCCAGCGACGGTAGCATCGACGAGGAGGCGTGGATGTGTCTTCGTGGCATCTGAATCAATCACTGTTTCTGGATTCTGTCCACATCCCGTTCGGACCGATAAAGCTGTGAGAGGCTCAGATATGTACTCAGAATCCGACGAGGAGACTGGCGAACTGATCGAGCCGGTCGTCGAGTCGCTCTCTGCCGTACACCGTGGTCTCGCGCTCATAATAGTCGGCGAGTTCCGAAGCGTCGGTCGAGAGATGGCCTGGCTGGGTATCGGTGGCGATGGTGAGCGAGCAGACGGGGGCATGGGTGGCCCGAATCTGATCGATGACGTCGTCGACGCTACTCGGCTCGCCGTCGGTCACGGCAACGATGAGGGGTTCGTCGCGGTGATCCTCGACGAGTTGGCGTGCAAGTCCGAGAGCGTCCGCCAACGGCGTTCCCCCACCACAGTCCGTGTCGAGTAGTCCCGCTTGGACGTGGCGGGTTTCGACAGAGAAGGGCTTCACGAGCCGAGCGTGACCGTCGACGAAATCGACGATCGCCACCTCGATCCCGAGCCCCTCTGCGGCGACGGCGAACCGCGCCAGCGCCTTCGTCGCGACCTCGATCTTCGGGGGCTCGCCGTTTCGCATCGAGCCCGAGCGGTCAAGGACTAACACCAGCGCGTAGCGTTTCTCGCGGCCCGGCGTGTCAACCTTGCAGACCCGGGGATCGCCGATCAGAAGCCGGTGGCCCGCGGTGGTGTCGTATCCACCGGCGGTCAATCCTCGCCGGACACCACGCTGACGGTCGAGCCGGAGCTGTTTCTCGAGCGTGCCAGCAACTCGGGCAGCGCCGTCTTCGATGTCGGCCCACATCCCCGGTGGTGCATGGTCATCAGCGATGGGAACGAGTTCTAGTTCGTCGAGCTGGCCCGGTCCCGCAGAACTCCCGCCGGCCGCTTGGTCGTCGTCTGAACTACCCCGACCGAGCCGGTAACCAAGGTCCTCCAGCTCACGCTCCAGTGCGTCGGTATCGATGCTCTCTCGATCTGCCTCGTCGTGAGCCGTAGTCCGGTCGGCGGTGAGTGCTTCCTCGTAGGTGTCTGACTCGTCAGCAGGATCTCGATCGAGGACCTCAGCGTGTGCCGGCTCGGGAGCGGCTGTGGGTTCCGATCCGTCCTCAGAGGAGGTACTCGTGGTTGGGGCCTTGCTTTCGGCTTGATCGTGGCCGTCGTCGCGCTCATCGTGAGAGTCACCCGTCTCCTTAGAGGAGCAGTCGTTACGAGGAGCGCCGCCGGCGTCGAAGTCCCCGATGGTCGACTGTTGTGCGGTATCAGAGCCGTCATCCACCTCGTCGCCGCTGGAGGCACGTTCACCGTACGAGGACTCGGGTTCTGTGTCCGGGCACTCGATGGAGCGAGCGAGTGCCCGCGCTCTGGGGTCGAGAGGCTTCGAGGTCGGCGAGGGCTGGTCTTCATCGCTGCCCACCGATTGGGATGAACCATCAGAGTCTGAGCCGGGGGTATCGCCAGTATGGGCGTTCGGATCGTCAAGGCCAGGTGTCTCGTCGAGGTCTTCGTCGAGCGGATCCGGCGTGATTGTAGGCTGGTCGAGGACATCTTGGAATGGATCGTCCGTTGCGCTCCGTTCGAACTGCGGGCGCTCGTCGCCCCCTCCATCAGTCTCCTCGTCGCTCGATGAGTCGGGTTCGGTCTCAGGATTAGCTGTTTCCGAGTCGCCCAAATCCGGCGATGAGACGGAGTCCGCAGCGGTCTCTTGAGTATCGCCCTCCATTGGCGACTCGGCGGATGCTTCGGAACGGTCCTCGAGGAGCGGGAGGATCGTCGACTGCCAGATCTCGACGACGAGCCGAGCTCGCCGTACGGATGCGGTCTTGTCGTGGCTGTGGGTGATATCCTCGGGGTTGGCGCTCCGGATCGCGAGGGCATCCCGCGCTAACCGCTGGAGCGCTTCCTGAACAGCATGGAAGCCCGTGGCATCCGCCTCCGACGCGAAGACGATCCGTTCGTCGTCCTCATCGAGGAGTACCTCCGTGATGCCCGTCGGATAGATCGCCCATTCGTAGAGCGCACTCGTCACGGCGTCCCAGAAGGAGAACCGAATCTGCTCACCGTCGGGAATATCATCGGGGACCTGCGAGTGGATTCGGCGGGTGAGTTCGAGGCGAATCTCGGCGTTGTCACTGAAGTTCGCCCCTTCAATGGCCTCCTGTTCGATGGCCCCGTCCTCGATGATGTTGACGAGATCGTGGACCTGTTGGCGATAATCGGTATCGATCTCGGTTTCGAGGAGTTCTGCGATGGGGCCGATAGCCGTCTTGAGGATATGGAGCAGTTCGTGAAAGGCGAGCCCGAACTGGTGGGCGTGATCGGCGGTCAGCTGATCGTTCACCGGGATTCGGCCCAACGGCGCCGGTTGGGTCGTCACGAGGACGAGGAATTCGGCGTCAACGTTCTCGAGGAGCTGTTCGGCCTGCTGCCGCTCGAATTCAGTTGCGTCGCTGGCCACGAGCGCATCGAGATTGGCAGGAAGGACCGCAGCGGTTTCGACGGCTGGCGTGAGAACGACCTCGACATCGGTCTCCGTTGGCAGATGACCACGAATGAATGCACGAAGTCGCTCTGTTCGTCCGGATGACGTCCGCACTTGAGCAGCCACGTCAGGGACGAATTTCTGTGCTGTAGGCTCGGTAAATGAAGTGGTATTGAACATGGTGATCACGAGAAGCACCTAGCCTCCTCGTTCATTTCCAAGTGATAAACGCCTGCAGAGCCGTTACCCCACGAACGATAGAATATCTAATTTGTGGGGTAACCTAAACGACTATAGATAGTCGTTGAGCGTCTCGTAGGTGTCGTCGGGATACTGATTCGGCTCCGCAACCGCCCACACCTCGTTCTTGACCGCTGCCTTCGGAGAAGCGCCGTCCTCGATTTGCTCGCAGAGAATCGTCAGATTTCGCGTCGAGAGTGTCGGCCAGTTCTCGTTCTGTCTAGTCTGGTGGGCGAACTGGACGATCTTTCGGAGCGTCCCTCGGTCCACAACCTCGTGACTGGCGTTCACTTGTGCATCCAGCGTCGCGACCTCCTCGTCGATGTCTTGGATGTAGGGCTGTTCGAGCGCCCGGAACCGACCACGAGTGGCCGAATTCATCGGCTCGGAATCGCGGTACTCACGGGTCGGCGGATTCATCGTGATCACGATTCGTGCCGACGGATGGGGTTCTACCAACTCGCCATGCGCTTTCACGAGGAGTTTGCCCTCGTTGAGCAGGCGATGGAGCGACATCGCGGCGCCGGCACGCATCACGGGGAACTCGTTGAGCACCAGTACCGATCCATTCAGTAGCGCTTGCTTGGCCGGCCCGTTCCGGGGCGCGATCAGCCCATCCTCGGTGGGCGTGAGCGGTCCGAACAGGTCCTCCGTGTGGGTCGCCTCGTCACAGTCCACCGAGACGTAGCCACGGTTCGTCCGGTGACACAGGTACTTGACGAGGTAGTTCTTCCCGGAGCCGCGCGGGCCAACCAGACGGACCGGAACTAGCCCACGGGCCAGTTTCTTCGCGAGCAGCTCGTCTAGTGGAAGCTGGAGCCGTGGCTCCGTCGGAATCGCCGGTGGAACCACTTTTCCCGATTCATCGACCGGCAGGGCATCGTCACCCGCCTCGGGATGCGTCGCGGCCTTCGGGACGTCGGGGTGATCGGGGTCGTCGAGGATGTGTAACCCAGTCGGTACTGGATCCCGCTCGTTCCGGCCGATATCGGAGACATATTGGGCATCGACAGAATCCGGTTCGATTCCCTCGGATCGATAGCGGGGTTCGCCGACTGGTTCGGTGGCGGCCGTGATGTCGAGTACCCGTGCTGTTCCTCGGCCCGTCGTCTCGTCGACTCGACGATCGTACCGGATGTCAGCGCTCCGGGCGAGCCATACGCCGACTGGGACGTGCCGGGGTGCTGCCTGGATGATCGCCTCCGCACGACTCTCGGTTAGCGTCCCGGTTAACCCAGCGAGGTCGTCGAGGTCGGCGTCCGCGAGATTGGTGAATGTCACGTAGCCGGCGTCACGAAGTGCGGTCGCGATACTCTCGGTGACGACCTCAATGGATTGAAAATCGGCAGTACCCGTCGCATCAGCAGGACCGCCGAAAGCCTCGGTGATCACAGCCGGCTCCGGTTCCTGTGGCGAGACGCCGACAATAGTCGTGCTCCCGCCGGACCCCCGATCGAGAGTGAAAATCCCCTCGGCAGCACCGGCATCGATGAGGTCGGCGGCCTCCTGATCGCCGATGTCGACGTAGTCGCTGACCCGGAAGGTAACTCGTTCGAGCGGGACACTACCCCCCTCGCGCTTGAGCAGGCGATGGACGAGGTGGGACAGGACCACGAGCGGTTCGGGGCGATCGACAGCTGGATCTGAGTCGGATGCAGACATGAATATGAGACGGAACTCGCGTGGAAGTCCCGCCACCCGATTGTGGGTTGGTAAAATCAGCGGTCAGGATGCGTCGTGGAGATCGTCGAGCCGGTGCTGAATGCAGTGGTAGTTCGGTAATACTATCCAACAATTCGGGCGGAGCGATTACCCCTCGAACTGATACCGGGCTTCGACAGCGTCGACGAAATCGAACGCTCGGACCAACTGGACGCGATCCTCGTACCCGTGTTCGGTCAACGCCCGTTCGATCCCTCGAAACGCTGGTAGATCATGCGTGTAGACGGCGACCGAGTCAACGTCACTACGTTCGAGGAGCATCGCCGTTGCCCCACCGACCTCGGCATCGGCCTGCTCGATATCGTGTTCGGGACGGTCGTCAGCGGCAGCGATGTATCGACGGACCATGTCCATCGTCGCCGAGACTACGGGGTTCGTATAGTCGACTTCCTCGAGGACCTCCACCCACCCAGCCTCGATCGCATCATCGACCGGCGGTGTTTCATACGGATAGTTCGCTGGCGTCAGCTCCTCGTATACCCGCGACGGTAGGAGGAGGACGATATCGTGGGCTCGGACGGCCCGTTCGAGCAGGGCGACGGTTCCGTGGCGCTCGAAGGTGACGAACAGATTCGTATCGATGACGTATGCCTCCACGTCCGGAAAGAGCGGGTCCGACACTCGACTCACTCCCCGCTACGGTCGTCGACCGCCGCGTCCAGCTCGTCAACGTCGGGGCTCGCTTCGAGATCGGGATCGACATCCAGAAGTACGTCGCGCAGTTCCTGCAGGATCGTCTCCGCTTCGAGCACGGGGAGGTCGTGCTCGCGCGCCATGATCCGGGCATTCATTCGGCCCTGGACGTAGTCACGGGCGTACTCAAGAGCGGTCGCTAGGCCACCTACTCCGTGTCGGTCGAGATACAGCTGAATTTTCTCGTTCGTCTCGCGTCGGGCGAGCGCAACGAACAGGGCCGGCGTGATATGATAGGAGTCGTCGTCCGTCCCAACGTTGAGGTCGATCCGGCGGGCCCGGTATCGATGCGGCTGGGTGTCGGTAACGCGCTCGAGGATGCCGCTCTCGACGAGGTGTTTCACGTCCTCGTAGACGGTCGTCGTCGAACTATCGAGCCCTTCAGAGAGTTCCTCGACCGTCGGCGTATCGAGCGTGAGCACCCGGGCATAGATCTGCGCATACCGCTGGTTCGTCACGACATCGGAGATGGCGAGCATCGCATCGAGTGGATGTGAGCCCCGGGAAGCGGCGTTGGCCATGTATTTCACTTTCCGCGGATTCTTTAAAACACTGTCGCCGGACGATTCCTTTGAGTGATTCGGTCACAACACTGAAGAACTACTAGCAGCTGTTGGAGGTCGTTGAGTGATAGATTCGCCGGGATTCCGGTACGCTGTTTCAAAGAATCCGCTTCATCCCCGTTTCGTCCAAGGGTTCGCGGATAGTCGGTCACAATAATGTCACAGACACCGCTAGTAATTTCGAAACCATCAAAGACTGACACCGGTGGAATGTGAGGCGGAGAGCACAGGTGATATTCGGAGTTGTGTACGGATTCTCGTCCCGTAACTCACCGTCGCTGATTAGTCCGGTATATCGTATCCTAGTACGCGGCCGATGCCAGCCAGGATTTGAAAAGCCCATTGCGGTGGACTTACTGCGCGGATATCCTCTTCATGTTCTGTCGTCAGCATCGCTATCAACACGATATCACTGAAGCCCCCTGGCGGTAATGACACTCCTCGCTCCGCGACGAGCTGATGAAACCTGCGGAAGAACTCCTCGTGCTGGAGCGCGGGCTCGTGGATATTGATGAGCTCGACGGGCCTCTTGTTCCTGAACGTATGCGGCGTCCCTGGAGGGACGGTGTGTTTTTCGCCAGCGGGAACGTCCATCCACTCTCCGTCTTCGTACACTTCCAGAACACCCGAGAGCACTTCGTAGCTCTCCTCGGCGTTTGGGTGAGTGTGGACAAACGGGCCGTCCTCGGGGACGGATTCAATCTCAAATCGCATTTCCAACAGCTCGCCGTCCGTCTCCTCAGTCGATCTTGTGATTTCCCACCGTCCAGGGAAATCTCCCCAATCGAGAATACGATCCTGCCTGCTTTGCTCTGTGGCCGTCATGCTGTCGCCCCCAACCAGAAACGGTCGATGTGCGGGTTCGTGTTGTTTAGTGGTGTCATTGGCTGCCTCCTGTGGCATCCAACCGAGGTCTCGATATTTCTTTTCCGTCCTTCCACGAGACGGACGCCACGTCGCTCGGGTCTTGCTCCGCAACTGGCAGACGATACTAGAGGCGAGAGTGGACATATATGTTAGGAGAATAATATTTCTCCCATCGAACTGAGGCAAATCCGGGTTACGAGGGAGCGGTTTCAGATTGAAGCCTTCGGTCGAGATCGACGACGTTCATATCGTCGTCCAGCGTGATAGTGAACGTACTCGTCTCGCCCTCGATAGTAATCGAGGCACGAAGCGGCCCCTTCGAAACAGTGGTCTCGACGCTGCTTTGAAGCAAGCTGACGGCCTCCTCGAAGGAGGGGGAATGGATATCCAGTTCTTGATTGTCTATCAATCCGGTCGCCATGGCCAGACCGGTGGCAAACATTTCTACCGGCAACCGCTTGGCGAACCCGCAGGTATCACACCGCATGTCTGCCCACACCGAGAACGGGGTCCCACAGGTGGCGCATGGTTCGCCCCTATGATTTTCGTGCGCTTCACAAACCGTTACTGACGACGAGATGTGGCCTGCACACTCCCGACAAATACCGTACATCATGTAGGTAATATCCAGCGCACACCGGTAGAGGCCGGTTGCGAGTGCTTGGTCAGGGTTGCGGGTCGTCATTCCAGCGGCCGGATAACTCGTGAGGAACAGCGTCCCCGTCGGTGCCTGGTCCCCGAACAATCCATCGCACTCAGTACACCTGATCCGAAGCCACTGGTCCTCATAAGTGGCCTCTACGTGTGCTCCACATAACGGACAATCGTCTTCGATCTCCGTAGAGAAGTCGAGTCGGTCCGTTCCGGAAACAGCTATTACCGTTCTGGCAATTTGTTTGCCCGCACCGCTCAAGCGGTATCCATCATCAGTGCGGCGGATGAAATGAGGGGCCAGTTGTGAGAGGTGGTAGTTGAATTTTCCATTATCGTCGATATCAACCTCATTTTGCAACCCGGAATACGACATCGTATTGGCTGTATCAGAGCCGTCATCGTATTCGTGAGCAGCGTCTGCACGCCAGAGAACCCGGATAATCTCTAACCGGATTTCATTTCCTAGAATGGCAAAGGCCTCATTTGGCGAGAGTCCATCAAGGTCCAGATCGGGAGTGAACCGAGTTTGATCCATGGTAACTAATCGCGTGGCAGAACGAATAAACGTACCTCTAGGAATGTTCCGCAGGTTGATCCAATTACACGATATCCGTACGTATTTACTAGAACCTCGACAACGGACCAGTCCGTATGGACGAACAGCGTACCGGTGATGTGTAGGATGCCGTGAGAGGGTTCGTATTGATATCAATGACCGATTTGATTACCTCAATCCGCCACCGAGTCGTGGAACGCGAATCCAGGCCAGCGATGACCCCCGACACGAATCGTCACAAATTCTACGCGGATTCAGTAATGATATCCGCGGCGGGGAGTAGAGTTCCTGAAACAGCCGAAAACGCCGGATAAGGCAAAAGTGGACTCGCTAGGAATCCGTTTAATCCCTGTGCTGTCCGGGGGTTTGTGTGGCAGTAGAATCTTCGCACTCGTCGATCAAGTCGCCGACCGCCTCAATGATAGAGTGTAGAGCTTGGTTTTCTCGGTCGGGAGTACTCGATGCCGGACGGGATCTCGTCTGTGGCTCCCGGCTCATGATGCTCGCCTCACAGAGTTCCTGTAGACCATCCGCCAGCGTCGTCAGGCATCCTGAATACCGGGCACGGTTCAGCAAGCGCTGTAATCGTATCACATCTATGTGCTAGCACTTAACATAGATGGGTGGCGATAACGTATGAGACGGGAGATTGCCATGACGTTAGCTACTGTTCCCGAGTACGGTTCTGCCCAAACCACTCGTAAGGCCGGGCATGCAGTTGTTGCGGGGGCGGGAATGGCGGGACTGCTGGCAGCCCGCGTGTTGGCGGATCATTTCGAGCAAGTGATGATCGTCGAGAAGGATTCACTGCCGGATGCCCCCGTGACCCGAAAGGGGGTTCCGCAGGCAAACCACATTCACAACCTGCACGAAGCCGGGAGAAGAACACTCGAAGATCTATTTCCCGGTTTTAGCGAGGATTTGATCGCTGCTGGAGGGAACCGAATCGAGATCAACAGCGACTCTCGCGTGTTCATCGAGGGGGACGTGCTGGCTCACGGACCGGGTCGATTACCGATGTATTGTGCCAGTCGGCCGCTGTTCGAATTGGTCACGCGACGGCGAGTTGACGACGTCGATAATATCTCGCTCCGGGAACACTGCCAGTTCATCGATTACATCGTCGGGGAGACGGCACCGAACGTCGAGGGGATATCGATACGTCAGGACGGGCGTACAGAAGAGATCCCTGCGAACCTGGTTGTCGATGCGACTGGACGAACCTCCCGAACCCCGGACTGGCTGGCGGAACACGATTATCCGACGCCGACGGTCGATGAAGTTCATATTGACGTGGTATACAGCACTGCTCTCGTCAATCGACCTGTGGATGCACAGCAAACGCGTGTTGTTCTGCCGAACCCCCCGCGCAAACGCGGCGGTGGCATGTTTCCGGTCGAAAACGGCCGGTGGATGATGACGCTCTTCGGGGTCCATGGCGAACACGCCCCACCGGATCCCGAGGGTTTCGCTGACTTCGCCGCCAGCTTGCCGATCCCTGATTTCAAGCGTGTTATCGACGAGTACGGGCTGGCAAGCGAAATGATCGAGCAGTATCCGTTCCCCTCGAACAAGCGGGTCAGGTACGAGGAGATCGACCGCTTTCCCGACGGGTTAGTCGTGGTTGGTGATGGAATAGCCAGTTTCAATCCGATCTACGGCCAGGGTATGTCGGTCGCTGCGCTCGAAGCCCTCCAGCTACACCACGTCCTCGCGGCGGACGGAACCGACGACCTTGCACATCGGTTCTTCCAGCGAGCCGAAACTGTCGTCGACGACGCCTGGATGCTCGCAGTCGGCTCTGATTTCCAGTTTCCACAGACCACCGGGCCCAAACCCACCGGGACAGATCTCATCAACAAGTATCTCTCGCGGCTGTTACGGAAGGCTCGGACGGATGGCAAAGTCGCTGATGCGTTCAACAGGGTCATTATCATGGAAGAGCGCCCGACCTCGCTGTTCCGGCCCCGCATCCTGTGGCGAGTCCTCACGCCAAGTATCTGAATCGAGCAATGAACGAACATCCACCTGCAGAACAGAGTTACACCACTCGTGATACGTGGAACGGTGTAGCGCACGACAGGTTATTTCGGAATCGATGACCGATTGATCACCTCCCGCGTTTCCGAATCACCGAACGGAATCCAAGCCAGTGATGACCGCTGACACGAGTCGTAACGAATTCTCCACGGTTCCAGTAATGCCATACTCAGTGGACAGTAGAGGTTCTGAAAACCTACGATCGCGTGCCTACCTCGATCAGGAATCTGCTCACTATCGTACTGTGGAATGGCTAGTAAGGTCATATCAGCCAATACTGAACCCGATCGACTCGATCGGGGTCAGTCGTCCGCCGTGGATTCCTCTTGTTCCCTGAGGTGCTCAAAGATATCGTCCGTCTCGGCGGCGAAGTCGTCGTGCTCATATTCGTTTCCGTGCAGCAGCGTTGAGAAGTACCGGGTACTGCCAGCGAGGTTGACTGCCTCTTCGATTCCGGCCTCCGAGACATCCGCGAATCGTGCTTCTTCTTTGTGGAAGTAGGCGCAGTAGGGACACTGCATAGCGGCGGCTGCACTCACTCCGGCGAGCGCTTTCTCGCGCGGGGACAGCTCGGTTTCGGCAAGGAGCAGGTCCCGAAATATCCCCCAACTGTGGTCGCTTGCCGGCTCTGCCATGATCTGCATAAAGCCGGGTACCTGTCCGAACGTTTTTTCGATCTCCCGTACTGTCTGTTCTGATGCCATGTCGTACCCTCCCGCAAACTACCAATAGGACTGCGAGGGCCACAACGTTACCTCGTAAAATTCTGGCACCGTCTGCCGTCAACGCAGTCGCTGGAAATCAGTCAACATCTGCAAAGGGAATCAATCATGTAGAGAAACGGGCCGTGTCGTCCGGTACTGGTCGATCTGGTGCAGGAACGATAGTGAGAGATACGCGCGGTCTATGCAGCAGTGTCATCCTCTACTGCTGGATTCCTGCCATCACCGTAGTCACCGATTCAGCGAGTGCATTCGGCAGAACGGTATCTACAGAGCATGTTGTATTGTCTGCAAGAGGATTCTACAGTGAGATGTGATGAAAATACGGATATATATCCTGGTTTACTCTCCGGGCGGTTCGACGAGGCCGACCTGCAGGAACAGACCGTATAGATCAGGGAAGCTGATCACTTCTACCACCTTCCCGTCGTTGAACCGGTAGTACACGAAGTCCCATGCCTCGACCGAGGCACCGGTCGGCTCGACGCCCATTAGGTTACCTTCGTGGGTTCCCCCGAATGTGCAATACGCCATCACTTTGTCGTCTTCGGCGACGACTTCATGGGCTCGAAAGAACAAATCCGGGAATCCCGCCCGGACCATTCTGAGGTTGTCCTTGTACGCTTCTCGTCCATGAACTTGTCCACCTAGGTGGTCTGGTTTATCGAATACTACGTCTTCGGCTATTACGTCATCAAGCACGTTCTCATCCCCGCCGTCCCAAACATCATAGATCTGTTGTGCTGCTCGTTTGTTCGCTTCTTGCTGGTCTTGTGATTCTGCCATGGCAATTCACTTGATTGCCGCGAGTGAGATGCTCTTGACGCCGTACTTCTGACAGGCGTTCGCCGCCTGTTCCGAAATAAACTCGTATTCAGTGTTCTCTTGGACCTCCACGAGGTCGAAGCCAGCGCTTTCGATCAGCGACGTGTAGCTGTCGACCTGTTCGGCACCACCGATACAGGCGGCCCACAGATCCGCGTCGGACTTGATGCTCTCGGGCATCTGCTGTTCGCTGATGATGTCGGACAGAGCCAACCGTCCGCCCGGTTTGAGCACCCGGTTCGCCTCCTCGAATACCGTCCCCTTCTCGGCGGAGAGGTTGATCACCCCGTTCGAGATCACCGCATCGAACGAGGCGTCCGCGAACGGGAGGTCCTCGATATAGCCCTCGCGGAACGTGAGGTTGTGGAAGCCGTTGTTCGTTGCGAGGTCGGTAGCCTTCTCGACCTGCTCTGTGGTCATGTCGATTCCTGTCACTGTTCCCGTCTCAGTCACGTGTAGTCCGGCGACAAAGGCGTCCATCCCCCAGCCACTACCGAGATCGAGCACGTCCGCACCTGATTCGAGTTCTGCCAAGTCGAAGTAGTAACCGACACCCGCGAACGAGTCGATCGCCGCGTCCGGAACGTAGTCGAGGTCGTCGGGGTCGTACCCGAGGCGGACGGCGAGGTCGCGCCCCGTCTCGAAGTGGAACTCGGCGTTGGCGGACTCCGCGACGTCCTGGTACATCGACTTGACCTCGCGTTCGAGTTTGTCCGTGTCGAGTGCTTCGCTCATCGGTGGTCACCGGTTAGTCGTCTCCCGCCACCTCGGCGGGCGTAGCGACGGTCATCTCAACGTCCTGAGCGAGCGAGACGAGCGTGTAGACGGGTGCTCGTCGTGCCCACTCGTCGATCAGGTCCTGGTCGAGGTCCTCGCCGTCGATTTCGACCTCGGCGGTTAGGTTCTCGAAGACTGTGTCGGCCCCTTTGAGTTCCTTGAGGCTGAACAGCACCGCTGGATCGAAATCGGTCCGAACACGCGTCTGGAGGTGTTCGATGTCGACATCGTTGGCGGCGGCGTTGATAGAAATGCCGACGTTGATACAGGCTGCCAGCGCCGATAGCGCCGCTTCGACCGGCTCTAATCGGTCGGTCGCGCCCATCCATCCACCAGCGTCCAGCACTTCCTTCCAGCCGCCGTAGGGAATCGTGTATTCACGCGTGTCACGAGAAATCGTCTCCCCTCCGAGCTCGTAGCTATCGATCTTTGCCAGGCTGTGCGCGGCTGTCCCTTCGTATGTCGCGGACGCTCCGAGTCCAAGTTGAACGGCTTCTGGATTCTCTGCTGCGTGTGCGGCGAACCCTTCGAGTGTTTCGAGTTCGATACCATGTGCAGTTTGCTGGTCGTCAGTCATGTGGGTTGCCTCCCTCCCAAAGTCACTACCACGCCGAGGCTGTTGTAGCTAATTCGTGCCAATTCTGCAGGGGCTGCCGTTCCTGTACCGACTGAAAAACACTCAACTGCTACTATCCTGAACCCGGTTGTGGCGGAACCGGGTCCTGCTCACCGCTGCTCGTCACCGCTCCATGGAACCCGCTGCGAATACTTCAGATCTGGTATCGAAATCACACACGTCGCTGGAGTCGTCACTCTACGATGGGTGTGGATTCGAGTGGCCGAGCGTCGGATTTGTAAGAGGCGTAGACCGACTCCGCCCACTCGCGTGCGTCTGATGCATCAGTATCGATCAACCCCTTTACGCTCCCGCTATCGGGATCGCAGCCGCTGATAGCGATTCGGTCATCGAAGAGGTTGAGCCCGTAGGACGGCACATCGTCGTGGATAAATCCAGTCATATTGTCGCAGTCGAGGATCTCGGAGGAAGCTTCCGGGTACATCGATATGACATATTTGGCGGCGCGCGACGAATCGATGATCTCGGTCTGCATCCCATCGAGAACTCGCCGTCTGAACAGTTCACGACAGGGTTCAATCAGGGTAATGCCGACTCCGAGGTACCGGAACCGATCGGTCTCTTCAAGCAGCGATCTGTATCGGTTTATCGGACGGTACGGGGCGTCGTATTCGGGGATGCACAGGGTCACTCCTGAACTCGGTTCGAGTGCGAATTCGGTAGCATCGTCAGGAAGCCAGTGCCAGATGTCACGCAGCTTTCGCTCGGCGCTGACCAGAGCAATCAGCTCTTCCATCCCGGACGCGATTGCTTCTCCCGATTGTGTTATTTCGTACTTGTATCCGTCCTTGCGGGTCCAGTTGCGGTCTTCGAACTCATCCAGTGTCCGCCGTATCGTGGAGGACGAAACCCCGGTCAACTCACAGAGTTCAGAGCGACTTCGAGGACGCTCTGTCAGCGCGACGAGTGTCGGGACGCGGTGTTCGGACCGCGCGAGATACGCGATGTCACCGATTGGTGACTCAGTATTTTGGTGCGGTATGCTATCGTGGCCCATGAGTCGAGTACGTATACGAGCCTGAAAACGATTGGTTCCACTTACAATACGATGCCGAGTGATTTACTGTCTCTGCCTAAGCAGCCAATTCAGGTGAGTGGCGACACGCAGACTTTTTTATCGACAGTGCTGGCGTCTGCTCGCGGTGCTCTGCCAAACTCGAAACGGCCGTTGATGTGTGTGAAAACCACGACGCCAGTACCGGGGTTTGTGACGAATGCGAGAGATGCTATGCGATGACGTTCGACCTCTACTGTCCGAACTGCAACTACGACCCGAACTCCATCGCGCCCGGGACCAGCCTGGCCAACACGGAGCCGCTGGCGTGTCTCACTGCTCATGGACTCAATCCATTCACCCCCGAATCACTCGATCGTGCGAGCCGAACGCTTGCCCACGATGACCAGGACGTCGTTTCGACGGACCCGTTAGAGTCTCGGCTCACATTTACCGCCAACGGGCATAGCATCACGTTGGTACTCGACGAAGAAGTCTCGGTGATTGCTGTTACGCGAAGCGAGACCGGCGAAACCGCCTGATGAGGATACTCTCTGAAATTCAACGCTTGTGTGCAATCCCCATACTCGCTGGCCCGTTCAAATGCTGAATCTGGACGTCCTCGAAGCCCGCGTCCTCCGCCCACGACACGAACTGCTCGCCAGTGTAGTCGAAGGCGTCACCGTAGTACACGAGCATGTTCAGCGACATCATCAGGCCCATGGTATTTGCCTGGCGGTCGTCGTCGATGATGTGGTCGATAGCGACGAAGGTTCCGCCCGGGTTGACAGCGTCGTAGAACTTCTCCATGAGCGTCTTTTTCGTCTCCAGGTTCTCCTGATGGAGGACCAGACTCGCTGTCACGAGGTCCGCGTCGGGAATGGGCTCCTCGTTGTAATCGCTGCTGACGGCGTCGATCCGATCCTCAAGGCCGTCAGCCTGGATGCGCTCGTGGGCCAGTTCAGCCACCTCCGGCAGGTCCGTCGTAGTGATCGAAAGGTGGGGTTCGCGTCGGGCCACGATCCGAGACAGGTCGCCGAGAGCACCTCCAACGTCCGTCATCGAATCGTAGTCCGAGAAATCGAACTGCTTGGCAAACGCGACGAAGTTCCCCTTCGACAGCCCGGCCATCCCCTCGGCGAACGCCTCCAGTTCCATGGGGTCATCGTACATCTCCTCCCACAGCGGTTCGCCCGTCTCATCGATGACTCCCTGTGGTTCGCCTGTTCGCAGACTCTCTTCGAGCCCTCCCCACACGTCGTAGGTTTGCTGGTTGAAGATGTCGATTGCGCCACCGATGTACCGTGGATCGTTCTTGTTCAAGAATGCCGCAGTCTCCGGGGTGTTCCGATACCGAGGGTCGTCCCCGTCGCCGTCGCGTTCGAGGAACCCGAGCGACGCGAGCGTGTCGAGAAAATCTCTGGTCGCTCGTGGATGCAGGTCAAGTTTCCGTTCGATCTCGGAGGCTCGAAGCCCTCCGTCTGCGAGAACAGTAAAAAGTTCGAGATCGACGGCTGCACCCAACACTTTCGTCCCCCAAAACCCCGTCGCCACCTGCATGATGTGTTCCGGATCCGGTTCACTTTCTTCGGGCGTGTGTTCTCTTTCGTCTGATGTGGTTTCTGCCATGCGTACTCACCGTGTAGTTGGACAGCGTCGGTCGTGCTTCCGCGTCACGTTCTGCGTGATACTCCGTGCCGACAATCGTCCACGAGGTCATTTAGCGGGCATTGGCGGCTGGCACCGTGCCCTCACGACTCACCTACTGGTACTGTTGGGAGGACAAAAAGTATAATCTGTATGAGGTTTCAGTAAGCACACTGTCTGTCTGATCCACTCTGTACGCCGTGTCTCGGCGACACAGGCGCGCTACTGGCTACGGCTCGGTTCTGACTGGCGCGGGGGATGGGGTTCGAAGGCTCTACGAAGTCATATGTAGAAACCAGGACTCGGACGAGATTCGAATCAGGCATCGTATTCTCGTTCTGTCTCGTCGGGTGAACTCGGTTCGCCGTCCGAGAAGACTGATCGCGGACCTGGATTCGTTTGTGACCAGGTGATAGAACAGGTGGAGGTTGATTTCAGTGCCCCGGAGCACTTCCGAACATCCAGTTACTTCGGTTGTGTATCGGAGGCCGATTGTCAGACCGAGTTCGACCGCGTTACGGCTGTCACGACAGTCGATTCGGTATTCGCTGTACTGCTGTCTCGAACCTCGTGAGCGAATTCTAGAACAGCTTTGTAGGAACGATCGAGCTGTCGCGCAATTTGCGTGATTTCTGTTGTGTTCATCTCTCGGATGATATGGGTCATTTCCGGAATGGAAAGCTGATGGTCGGCGAAGAGCGTCCCCGTCAGGTCGTTGAATTTGCCATCGCAAGTGTGGCACTTGTACCGTTGTGCGCCCTTGCTCGTCGTTCCTTTCTTGATCGTATCCATACTGTCGCAGTTCGGACATCGAGTTCCATCCGGCCACCGAGAGCGTCGGAGCGTCTGTAGGCAGTCCTCGGTGTCTGGAAGACTGACCGAATCATCGCTCTCCTGTCTGTCTGTGGAAGAGACCTCACTAGAGGAATGACTCACAACCCGCTTGTTCGCAGCTCCCTCCAAGTCACGATCAGTCCCGGAGTCGTTGCGGCTGACATCTACGACAGTGAGATTCTCATCGAGGGTCAGGTGGAGCTCCGCTCCATCACATATGGCTGTCACGCGAATCCGAACGGGATTTCTGGACACGACCGTCTGTTCCTTTTTGAGGCGATCGAACAACCGGCCGCAGACCTCGGGGTCGTCGAGGCCGTAGGTCATGTCGAATCCGTGCTCGTGGTAAAACGCGACGACCGCAGGATGGTCGAAGACAGCCACCCACGCAGGATAGGACGCGCTGTGCTTGCAGACCGAGCACACGTAGCTGACCCGGGCTTCGTTCCAGCCACCACGTATCGACGTGCCGCAATTGGGACAGAGTTCCTCCGACGGAGCGTCGTGGGAATCACAGATCTCCAGGGATTCCTCGATCGGTCCGGAACATTCCGGACAAACACCCCTGATGAGTAACTTGACGGTTTGAACGTACTCAATCGTTCCTGCCACGAATACCCCCTCGGGCGTCCGATGGGACAAGCCGGCGGGGTTGAAGTCGTCGTAGACGATGAGCGTTCCCTCGGGCGTCTGTTCGGTAGACTCAGGGCCAAGATTCCCTTCGCACTCGGTACAGATCTGATAGAGTCGCTCGTCCTCGTAACTGAGTTCCACTGGCGCACCACAGTGGTAGCAGGACCGAGGAATCTCGGTTGGCGAGAGGTGACGCGTTTCGAGACCCGATCCCGCGATAACTGCCCGGACGATTTTGAGCCCGGAGTTTCGAAGCCGGTAGCCGTCCTCGATTTCCTCGACGTAGTGGCCGACCAACTTGTCGAGGTGATAGCTGAAATTCCCGCTGTCACGCACGCCGACGCGGTTCAGCAGTTGTGAAAACGAAACGGCGTTGTTCTGTACACGGGGATCGTAGACCTCCCACAGTGCCAGCAGGATGGCCAATCGAATCTCGTCGCTCAACAGTTTGAACGCCTCGGTTACGTGGGGTTCGGCGGCCCCGGCCGCTAGTTCAAGCGGAGATTCGGGTATATCTGACTCTGGCTCTTCCATGTGATACATTACCACGTATTGGGGAAAAAGGTGTGGCGAGTGTCGTAGTCGTCGGCTCAGAATATCTGACGCCTCTCCATGTTGACGGGTGATTCTTTTTTGTGGCTGTGTGTGGTAGATGTTCACACACAGGTGTTCGCTGATGCCACCAAATTCCCACGAGTCCGAAACCGGCGACGATAATCATTTTTCGGTGTGCCCGATGACACAAGCGTTCGAGGAGATCGGATCGAAATGGCGACTCGTCATCTTGCACTACCTCGTGATGAATGGTGAACAGCGGTTCAACAGCATAAAAGAGGATACGCCTGCTGATTCCTCTACTCTCTCACGGGTTCTCAAGGAACTGGAGGAGCGAGACCTCATTCGGCGGCGTCTAGAAGATCGCCCCATTGCCACGTACTATGACCTGACCGAGAAAGGCGAATCACTCGCTATCATGTTCGATGATATCGAAGCTTGGGCTGACGATTGGACCGACGCGGACAGCGAGAGCGAGTCATTACCCAATTCGGAATGAGTGATGATTCGGACTTACCGATAGTTACTAAGTGGTACTGCTATCACAAAATCCTATAAATATCACATAAATTATATATCTCGCCGAAACGTCATTCGTGATGTGGTCACAACGACCACGGAGGCGAACACACATGCCAGACCAAGGCCCCACACCCGGTCACCTCATGGAACTTGGCTTCGGTTTCCAGGCGTCGAAGACCCTTCTGACGGCAGTCGAACTCGGCGTGTTCGACACGCTCGCTGCCGGACCCAAGACGCGTGAAGATATCGAAGACGAACTCGGCCTCCATCCCCGAGGTTCGGAGGATTTCCTCGACGCACTCGTCGCGTTGAATGTCCTCGACCGCGAGGAGGGTCGATACCGGAACACGCCCGCGACCGAGGCATTCCTCGTCTCGGGGACTCCCTCCTACATCGGCGGATTGCTGGAGATGGCCAACGACCGCCTCTACGGCTTTTGGGGAGATCTCGAAGAGGCACTCCGGACGGGACGGCCAACCAACGAACTCGAAGACGACCAGACCCACCCCTTCACGGAAGCCATCTACCAGAGCGACGAGAACCTCGAACAATTCGTCGGTGCGATGACCGGGCTGAGTATGGGCGTAGCGAACGCGCTCGCACGTGAATTCCCGTGGTCGGAGCACGAGACAGTAGTCGATTTAGGAACCAGTGAGGGAGTTGTCCCGACGCGAATCGCCGAAGAGAACGAACACATCACCGCCATCGGCCTCGACCTGCCACGAGTCGAACCGCACTTCCGTGAATTCACAAGTGACAGTCCCGCAACCGACCGTATCGAATTCCGAACCGGCGATTTCTTCGGTACCGATCCCCTCCCTCCGGCAGATGTCTACGTCCTCGGGCATATCCTTCACGACTGGAGTCTCGATCGGAAACAGGAGATCCTCAAAAAAGTGTCCGAGGCGGTGAACTCGGGCGGTACTGTCATCGTCTATGGGACGATGATCGACGAGGAACGCCGCGAGGCTGAAATGCCGCTGCTAATGAGTTTGAACATATTGGTCGAAACACCGAACGGATTCGACTACACACCGAGTCAGTGTGTCCAGTGGCTGCACGAGGTCGGGTTTGAAGGCGGCGAGGCCAGAGAGTTGCCCGGTCCCGAGACGATGGTTCTGGCGCGCAAGTAACGCTGTTGTGGGACGCATCTGTATCCCGCAAACTCCCAAAGCTCAACCCTTCACGCCGGAGAGGTTGATTCGTTCGACAGCTGAACTGGAGTCTGAAGTCAGTCCACCGTGACGTAGACCCGACCGAAGAGGAGCTCGTCGTTCTCGTGTGTTTCGTCGGTTCCAGACCAGTCGTCGTGAACGTTGACATCCCCGCTCCTGGATAGCCTCTTCGTCAACTGACGCCGGTTCCGGATATCTGTCGTCTTTCCCTGCTGACTCCGCTGTGAATTCGGAACGATTTCCAAAACACGTTACTAGTTAACAATTAAAACAGAAAAATATCAGTAATACAGATTCAATAGCCCCTTTCCCCTTCGATTATTCCAGTTCTAGTTGTTCTGCGAACGATTGCTTGTCGAAGTAATCCCGCCAAGATGTGATTCCATCCTCGGTGACATCGATTATCGTTACGCCGGGTAGAGCAACCGTTTGCCCGGTCGGCGGAATACCGTTAAATTCTGCTTCGTGAGTACCGTGAATCGTCACCTCCACCGCCGTCGCTCGTTCGTCCCCCGAGATGACACGGTGTTGTTCGTAGCGGACGTCCGGAAACGCCTCGAATACTTCTGCTGTAAATCCTTGAAGTTCGGATTTGCTCAGTTTGTCCTGAAAAGGATCGGAAAACGTAATATCCTCGGCGAATTCAGCCATCAACCGTTCAGTATCGTGGTCGTTGAAAGCCTCCATGGCCTGCGCGATTGTGGGGTCCAGATCGGTGGTTTCTGCCATTGGTAGTCAGCTCTATTGACGTTCTCTGCAACAACTCCTCTCCCACTCTTCTTCTCTTCGGAGAGAACGGTTTCTAGTAATTATCGTGCTACGAGATAACATTTCACACCCCGGCGAAAGTATTCTATGAGTGGAATCATGGCTGGTCGAAAAACAACACAGCTCAGAGTCCAAGACAGATGATCGCCCGGAGGCGTCGAGATTGTATTCCGATCGAGCGTAGCGATGTTGTTCTCCTTCGATGGGCAAGCGATGGAGCAGTCTCCACTGGTTTCGCGTACAGCCAAACAGGAGACTTCCCGAGAAATTCAATCTGATTTATATTTCCCGGACATCTCGACAACAGCCTTTCACTGACGGTGTCTAGCTATGATACCCTATGATTAGACCCATCAATAGGAAGAGCCTTCACATTTGTTATCAAATAGCACACATGGAACACAGTAGATCAAAACAGGTGGACACGGCTTTGGGCTGTATGCCTGTGATCCGTCATGAGTGAAGAGACCGAGTTCGACGAAGAGCGAATTGCGGCGATGGAGCGTATCTATCGGACAACATCGATGGTCGAACGACGGCAACGAGTCAGGGACGCGTTGGCCCTCAAGCCGGGCGAACACGTCCTCTCGGTCGGGACCGGGCCGGGATTCGAATCACGAGGGTTGGCTAAGGATGTCGGCGAGAATGGTCGAGTGCACGGGATCGATACCGCGGAACCGATGCTAGCGACCGCCCGTGAGCGGTGTGAAGACCAGCCGTGGGCAACGTTTGAGCAGGGCGACGCTGCGAATCTGCCTATTGAAGACGGAGCGTTCGATGCGGCTGCCGCTGTCCAAGTCTACGAGTATGTTCCCGACCTCAACACCGCGTTCGATGAGTTGTATCGTGCTCTCCGTCCCGGCGGACGGGCCGTCGTCTTAACCTCCGACACGAGCACGATGACGTACCACGCCGCGGATGAGGCGCGTTCAGAGCAGATCGTCGATACGTTCGCCGCCCATTATACCCAACCGCGTCTCGCCCGGACAATCAAGCCGAAACTCGAACAGGCGAACTTCGAGGTGAACGATCAGGATGTATATGTTCACTTCGAGACCGAACTGACCGAGGACGCGGTCAGTGGAGCGTTCATCCCGGCTCTCAAGGAGATTGCTACCGAACAGGGCGGCGTCGACGAAGTCGATGTCGAAGCGTGGGTTGACGACCTCCACGAGCGGGCCGAAGCAGGCGAGTATTTCTTCAACTACAACCAGTACCTCTTCGTGGTCGAAAAGCCGTAGGAGGGCACCTAATCAGAAACAGGTCGATAGAATTTCTCTTCCGTACTCCTCCCATGATGAATCCGCTCTGTGTATTCAGCAGATTCGCCTAATTACGTGATATATCTGGAACTTCGAAGGATTAGTCCGGTCCAGGCTACCGGTTCCCGACCCACTAGCGGCTACTAGTAGTTCTCGAATGTGGAACGCCCACAGCGTCTGCGTCCCGCGGAAGTCATACCCGGTCTCGAAGCCACCGTACACGATCAAATCCGTCTCATCCGAGTCACCAACGCTCGTTACCCCGTCGGTGTCGTCGTCGAACTCGGTGTCCTCACCCCCAGAGACGGTGTGTTCGAGGCCCGGACAGACGACGAACATCGTGAGGAGGCCACCCCAGTCCCGGTAGCTCGCCCAGCCGAACGCCTCGGTCTCACCGCGCTGCTGGAGCGCACCGATGATGGGGAGATATGCCTCCTGTGGGTTGATGATCGAATATCGGTCCGAGGCGATCTGCCAGCGGAACGTGACGTCGTAGCCGAGGGCACACAGCGCCTTCCGGGGCTCGTCGACGATGTCCTGGTGGTCGCAGATACGAACCAACGGGTCCGACGACGCTCTCGTCGCAAGCTCGTCGAGTGAACACCCCGCATCGTCCTCGAGCACGTCGACATCCAATCCGTGAATGTCGCGAATTGCCTCGGTATCGACAGTCCCGTCGACGCCCACGAACTCGTTGGTCGCCCAGAGCTCTCCGGAACTCGCCTGCGGGAGCGTCGCGATGACCTCCTTCAGCGATCGGGGATCGGGATCGAGACACCGAGCTTCCGATGAAACCGCATCAGGATAGTCGCCCTGGTCGGCCGGAGTGAGGCCAGCAAAGGAGAGGGTCGTCTCACAGGCGAGCAGGTCTGCGACCGGAACGGTCGCCGCTATCGAGCGTGGCGCGTCGTCACCGGTGGCTGTGTCTGGTTGTGTTGGCGTGGACATGATCGTCGAAGGCCGAGGCTCTCGATGGTTGGAGAACGCGGCTGGTTCGCCCCTCAATCTATTAGAAGAGATAAATCACGCCCGTACTGCAAATTGCCGTGAGGTACGACCTTCGAATCACGAGGGATCGGTATTCGGCGCTTGTCGCCTCGTTGTCCACTATCCCTCGGACCTCCTGAAGCGTATTGATACTGTACCAAGCAAGTCCATACGAGAGGCACGTTCCGACGAGGATCAGACGAGCAAACACGATCACAACACGGTCCCTGTGCGTTCATCAGGTCCCGGTATCTTCTCCGGGAGTGATCTCGAAGGTGGTGATCATACCCGCTAACCCGGTTCGAACGTCTCGGACCGACAGCCCTGCCTCTGTAACGATTTCACGTGGTTCCTGCGTCCAGCGGCAGCCGGTCTTCGCATAGTGGGCATCCGCGCGCCACTCCTGATACCGCGCGACGAGTTCCACGTCACTCCGGCCGTGCTCGACGAGGCGGATCGTCCCCTCCGGCTTGCAGACCCGCTCCATCTCCCGGAGTGCCGCGACGGGGTCGGGGAACGTACAGGTCGACAGCGCAGAGATCACCGCATCGAAGCTATCGTCGGGGAATGCGAGATCCTGTGCGTCCATCTCCCGGAGCGTCCCGTTTCTCCCGAGGTCCGTGAGGGTGGCCTCGGCCTTTGTCAGCATCTCCGGGCTGATGTCGATCCCGACGAGCTCGACCGCCTCGGGCAGATACCGGAAGTTCGTCCCAGTGCCACAGGCGACATCCAGTACCTCGCCGTTCACGTCGCCGAATCGATCGCGCCGATGGCGGCCGGTGACGAGTCGGTCGAGACGCTCGAACCGATGGATCCAGTCCGCGTATTCGGCGTACGATGCCTTGATGTCCGAGATGGACATCGGCCGATTCGGGATCGAGTCGCCCTCGGTTGGCCGCTCCGCTCGATTGACCCGGACTGGCTCCGTGTCTTCCGTCGACGTCATCGTATCGGTGGATTGTCTCGCCATTGGTGTGGGTCAGACGTGTGCGCTGAAGAACTCGATCGTCCGCGTCATGTACTCGATGCGGTTCTCGGTCCGCTCGACGCCGTGGCCCTCGTCCTCGAACAGCAGGTAGTCGTAATCGACGTCACGCTCCTCCAGCGAGGAGACCAGCTGTTCGGCTTCGCTCTGGGGGACTCGCGGATCGTTCGCTCCCTGGACGACCAGCAGGGGGACATCGATGTTGTCGACGTAGGTGATGGGCGACCGGTCCTCGTAGAGGTCGGGCTTCTCGTCGGGGGTCCCGTCGAGCTTGCGCATGAGCACGTCGCCGAGATACGCTCTGGCGTTCTCGACGGTCGTCTCCCAGTTGACGACGCCACAGACGCTCGCGCCCATGTCGAACGCGTCGGTCGCACCCACGCCCATCATCGCCATGTACCCGCCGTAGGACGCGCCGAAGATCCCGACCTGCTCCCGGCCGCGATCCCGGAGGTAACTGGCTCCGGCGACCACGTCCGTGAGGTCGTCGCCGCCGAGGTCAGCATCACTCGCCGTCCGGAACGCCCGACCGTACCCGAGGCTGCCGCGGAAGTCCGGCGCCAAGACCTCAAACCCCGCGTGGACGAGCGCCTGGGTGGCGATGTCGAGCCGGTTGTAGTGCTGGGCTTCCGGGCCGCCGTGGGCTTTGACGATCCCGCCGATCGGATCGCCCGCCGGCCGGTAGAGCCGTGCCGCGATCTCCGTGCCGTCGAACGACTCGTAGGTGACCTCGTCGGGCGCGACCGTCTGGACGTCGACCCACCCCTCGTCGACGACGGTCTCGCCGTTCCGGCGGAGATCGCCGGCGGTCGCCGGACTCCAGTGCTTGTAGTAGACGGCCCCGTCGAGGCACTTCACGTCCATGTTCATGCCGGTCCGCTCGATCGTCGTGACCTCGCCGTCGTCGAGCCGGCGTAGCCTGCGATCGCCGCCGTGGCTCTCGAGGAAGACGACGTCGCCGTCGGCCGTCCACTGGGGGTCGTACTTGTCGTAGTTGTTCACGTAGCGAAGGTCGTACTCGCCGTCGGCGTCGGCCACGGCGAGTTCCCGGTAGCCCGTCTCGTGGTTGGTGGTGAAGACCACTCCCTCCTCAGACCACGCGCCGTAGCCGTCGTCGGTGAACGCGAACGACTGCTCCGAGTCGGGCTCGTCGACGAAGATGTCGTCCCGCTCGGTGCGGCAGTCGACGACCCGGAGCGCCGAGTCGTCGAGCATCCCCGCCTGATAGACGAGGCGGTCGCCACCGGGCGACCACGCGTACCCCATGACTGACTCGTCAGCCTCGGAGCGTCGCGTGACCGTTCCGTCGTCGAGGGCGACCGTGTACAGGTCCAGCGAGCGGTCGCGGTTGGAGACGAACGCGACCACGTCCGGGTCCGTGGGGTGCTGTCGGGCCTTGAAGTTGAGGAACTGGTCGTCGAGGATCGGCGTGATCGACCCGGTGTCCGGATCGATTTCCAGCAGGTCGAACTGTTCGTTGCCCTGCTCGTCGCGGTAGGCGAGGATCGTTCCACGCTCCTGCAGCCACGTCGGGGACGTGATGTCGCCGTCGGCGTCGGTGAGTCGGCCGTCGGTCGTGTACAGGTCGTACGTACCGTCATCATAGGCGGCGTAGACGAGCGTTCCGTCAGGGGTTCTCGTGTAGCCCGACACGCCGTGGGTCTCTGCGAGGCGGTTGACGTACCTGGCGAGCGATGCTTCAGACTGACTCTCGTCGATGGTTTTGGGTGGCGTCATTGGTTCGAACACCGTGTTCCGCACTCGATACCTCGAACTACCCGCCCATAAGAACTATTGAATATTTGATATAATACCGGAACCGTTTCAAAATCGAATTTGAGCGACTCGGTCGGAAATAGAGCCTATATGAGTCCGGTTTCCCGATCAGCATCGGATTCGCCCTCTTTCGCTGAACCGCCTTTTTGAAATAGTTCTGTTATGAACGGTACTCGCTCTGGTCTCTGCGTCGCACGCGCTCGGTTCGTGTGACGACGGCGCGTTCGTCGAGGAACAGGCGGAGCGAGGTGGTATCGTGCCGGAACTCGACCCGGTACTCGTCGGGGTCGGTGCCGATCCGTTCGGAGGTCCATTTACTGTCGTGGAGGTAGCGGTTGAACTCCCACACACCGGATCCCAGGATGTCGAGGCCGTGCTCCCAGTGGAACGAGATCGACTCCGGGTGGTACCCGGTGGCGGTGGGCAGTGGCAGGCTCAGTACCCGCAGACAGTCCTGACATTCGCTGACGGTAGCGAAGGAGAGCGACACGTCACCGGAGGCCGGATGGTTCTCGGCGGCCACCACCTGCTTCTCGAGGCGGCCCGTGCAGTCCGGACAGACGCCGCGACGGGTCTTGAGGAGATCGCCGGCTTGTTCCCGGATCACGGCCTCGATCAGATCGTCTCCGGTGCGCTCGCGCACCTGCGCCGGCCGGACGCGGTACGCGTACGCAGGCCGGTCGCAGGCCGTACAGTACATCATGAAGTACTGGTCCTCGAGCACCGCCCGGAGGGACGTCTCGCCACAGAACAGGCAGCCTCCGTCCGTCTCGATGGGGCCGACGTCCGGGGGCTGGCGGTAGTTCTCGGCGAGGACGAAGCGAACCATCTGCTCGCCAGCGTGGGTGAACGCGTAGCCGTCGTCGTGTTTCCGGAGGAACGTCCCGGTGAGCTCTCCGAGGTGGTACGAGAGTTTGGACGTGTCGTCGACGTCGACTCGGTCGTAGATCTCCGAGAACGACAGCGCGGCGACGCCCGTCTGTTTGTTCTCGTGTTGAGCGACCGCGACGGTCCGGAGTACGTCGAGTCGGATCTCGTCGGACAGCAGTTGGAAGACCTCGTCTGCCGTCTGTTCGGACCCCATACGTGTCGGTTTGCCACTACAATATTGAAACTACGGTCGTAACCCCTCGATACTGTCCACTCAGGGGGCCCGTCTGACGAGGGGCGTTCCTGCTGACCGTGGAAGGCGACCGGTCCCTTGTATCGATAGTTTTGCAGCCCTGCGGCAGCTGTCTGTCGCTTGCGGATAGCGGAGTATCGGGGTTCCACTGTGATTTATGTCGCCGAACTATGAAAAGAACGCTATGTCGGGCGGTTCGACTGATGACATCCTCATCGTCGGCGGCGGACTCGCCGGCCTCGCACTGGCGGGGTACCTTGCTCGACAGGGGCGCGAACCGACGATCGTCGAGCAGGCCGACGAGTGGCGAGCGAGCGGGTACGGAATCGGCCTCTGGGAGGATGGGCTCGCGGTCCTCGACGAACTCGGTTGCCTCGAGTCGGCCCGCAAGCACGCGGCCGATCCCGACCAGTTCGAGATCCGCGCCACCGGCGGGGAGGTCCTGACGCAGACCATAGTACCGGCCGATCAGACGCTGTTGCTGGCGATCTACCGGGCAGACCTCCACGCTGCGCTTCGTGAGGCCGTGCCGACGGACTGGATCCGGATGGGAACGGAACCGAGGGATGTCGAAGAACGCGCAGACGGCGTCACCGTCACCTTCGAGGACGGAACGACAGAAGCGTTCGACCTGGTAGTGGGCGCAGACGGGGTTCACTCGACCGTTCGCGAGCAGTGCTTCGCCAACTGGAAGAAACGGGACCTGGACACCTACGTCTGGTCGCTCTGGGCGCCACAGGACACCGACATCGGGAGCGACATGGTGAGCGTCTGGGGACCGGGCAGCGAGGGCTTCGTCGCCCGGGTCGGCGACCGAGTCGGGTTCAATCTCGCGGCACGACTCGAGACGCCGCCAGCGCCACCCGGGCGCGAGGAGTTGCGAGCGCACGCGGAAGCGATCGACTGGCGGTTGCCCGCCATCCTCGACAGCACCGACGACGAGCCATTCTTCGACCGCGTTCGTGAGATCTCGTGTGCGTCGTGGAACACCGACCGCGTCGTCCTCGTTGGCGATGCCGCCCACGCGGTCCACCCCATCTCCGGGATGGGTGCGTCGCTGGCTCTGCAGGACGCCCGCGTGCTCGCCCAGGAGCTCGCGACTGCGTCTCCCGGCGGGGTCTCCGACGCGCTCGCGCAGTTCGAGACACGACGCCGGCCGGCCGTCACCCGCGTGCAGCGGCAAGCCCGAATCGAGGCCGCCGTGACGTTCCTCGAATCTGCGCCGCTCCGACGGGTCCGGAACGCGGTCACCAGGCACACGCCGCTGTTCGAGTGGTTCGTTCGACGTCAAGCGATCGACCGATGATCGCACGCACATCACGTGCCTGTTCTGCTGCACGTCGTCGGAACGACCGCTGTACCGGCCTGAACCCCCCGCACACACGCTATCTGCCACTTCGATCCGAACGCGAGCCGATGGATCTGGGACTGTGCAGTCACCTCCCGGAATATCGGTCCGTCGCCGCCTCTCGTCGGGGATCCACCGTGACTCCTGTAGCTGCTGGTAGTCAGGGCGTGACGACGAGCTTGCCGACGTAGCCACCTGTGGCCATGTCGCGGTGGGCCTGGGTCGTCTCCTCGAAGTCGTAGGTGTCCGCGACGACGGCGGTCAGCTCCTCCCGCTCCATGAGCCGGGCCAGCCGCTCCAGCGTCGGCGCCCTGACGGGATGGTTGTCCATCCGTAGCCCGCGGACGGTGATCTCCTTGGTGTACAGCGGAACGCCGCTCGCCTCGGGCACGTGGCCCATGATGGCGACGATCTGGCCACCCTCGGCGACGGCCTGGAAGTCGACGTCGAGGTGCTCCTCGAGTTTGTGATCGAGGACGGTCTCGACGCCCGCTCCGTCGGTCGCGGCCAGCACTTCCTCGGCGAGCGCGTCGCTCTCGTAATCCAGTACCGCCGTCGCGCCGAGCTCCCGGACGCGGTCACGAGCGTCCTCCGAACCGGCGGTCGCGATCACGTCGGCGCCACCGCAGGCAGCGATCTGGACGGCGGCGTGGCCGACCCCGCCCGAGCCGCCGTGGACCAGCACCCGGTCACCGGGCTGGATGTCAGCGACCTCCGCGAGCGCCGTCCAGGCAGTCGCCCCGACGTTCGCAATCGCGGCGCCGATTTCGAACGAGACGTTCTCGGGGAGGTGTGCCAGTTTCGTCTTGGGAATCGCGGCGTACTCGGCGAAGGTGCCACCCGCTGCGCGGTCCATCCCAGAGGCGAAGACCCGGTCGCCGACGTCGAACGACGCGACGTCGTCGCCGACCGCTGCGACGACCCCGGCGCCGTCACCACCCGGAACGGACGGAAGTGGGACGTCCCCGTACGCGCCGGTCCGGATCATCAGGTCGACTGGGTTGACGCTGGCTGCCCGTATCTCGACCAGCACCTCGTCGGCATCGGGCGCCGGCCGTTCGATCTCATCGACATCCAGCACGTCTGCCTCGCCGTAGTCGTGGTACCGAACGGCTCTCATGACTCCGTCACCCCCCGATCCGTCGTCCGGGCGGTCATCACTCCCGTGCCAACCGTGGAGGGATGCACCACGGACTGCGAGAGGGACGACTCGGTACGCCGATCATCGCTGTGCGAACTGCACCTCGTGTGGGATGCTCCGAACATCGCAGTTCCAGCTATCTCCTGGCAGTCGGGTAGCGGTTCTGTGAGGTATGGTCAGGGGGTTTAAGTCACTCCATCGGCCGCTCTCACGCATGAAGCACATCCGGATCACGGCTCGTCCGGACCCGGACCGGGCACCGCCGTTCGTCGCGTATCTGCTGGATTCGCCGGATATCGCCGAGGCACGGGCCGTCGACTGGAACCGGGCCGCCGCGGAGATGACCACCCACCTGTACGCGATCGACGGCGACGCCGAACCGTTCGGCGAGGCGGCCGAGGACACGACCGGGGTCGAGGCAGTGGCGCTCTCGGCGTTGGACGAACCGCGCTCGTACGCGCTCCTCAGCGTGTGCGACGACGAGGTGGCGATGTTCGGCGTCATCGAGGAGGCACTCGCCCGGGCCGGCTTGGTCGTCCGACGGCCGCTCGTCTACCGCGACGGGCGGATCCACGGCCACGTCGTCGGCGATCCCGAGGCGCTCCAGACAGTGCTCGACAGGGCCCCCGACGCACTGGATCTCCGGGTCGACGAGATCGGGCAGTTCCCGAGCGCCCGGGCCAACCCGGCATCGGAACTCAGCGACCGGCAGTGGGAGGCCCTCGAGGCCGCCCTTGACCTCGGATACTACGACCAGCCCCGTGAGGCCACCCACGAGGAGATCGCCGAGACGCTCGACTGTGCGCCGAGCACCGCCAGCACCCACCTCCAGAAGGCCGAGGCCAGACTCGTCCACGCCGTGACGGGTGATATCGGGGTGAATATCTGAGGATTCAGAGTCGTGGTGACGAACAGTGCCGGGGCAGTGAATGGTGGCTCCTGACAGAAGATGATACAATCCGTTTGGGATACTCTCTCCCCCTCGAGACGGCACTGACACGGTATCTCCGGATTTCTCGACGGTAGTCCTCGACGCTGTGCTAGCGTCCGTGGACATTTTGGTAAACCATAGCAAATATCTCCACATGCTCATCGCAGGGAGTGACGACGGAATATACCGACTCCGCGGCGTCCACGAGTCGGACGATCCCGACGTGCAGAAGGTTCTGGACTCGGGGCGAGTCAGACGCGTTCGGGCGTTCGAGGAGATCGACGGCGTCTTCGCGGCAACGGGAACCGGCCTGTATCACTCATCGGACGGAACCGACTGGACGAACCTCGGCGTGCCCCATGAAAAGGTGTACGCGGTCGGCGCGAGTCCCGACGGTGAGCGGCTCTACGCTGGCACCCGCCCGGCTCACATATACGTCGCCCGGACGGATAGTGGCCCCCTGGAAGAACTCGGATGGCGAGATCTTGACGGCTTTCAGGAGCTACCGTCGCGCGACGAGTGGCGGTTGCCCCGTCACGAGAACGTCGCACAGGTCCGGGACGTCCACGTCTTGCCCACGTCACCTGATCGGGTGGTGGCGGGGGTCGAAGTCGGTGGCGTTCACGTCAGCACCGACGGTGGCGACACTTGGACGGAACGCACCGAGGGCGTTCACGACGATATCCACGAACTCCACGTGGTCGGTCCCGGCGAACTCGTCGCCGCGACGGGCTATGGGCTATTTTATACGGCGGACACGGGACGGTCGTGGACGCGCCTGGACCAGGGGTTCGACCAGCGATACTTCCGGGCGGTGGTCGCGGTTGACGGGGTGCTCTACGCCGCCGGGGCGCTCGCGAACTCCTCAACGTGGGAAGACGATGATACCGACCCGATGCTCTTCGCCTCGCACGACGCCGAGACCGTCGAACCGATCGACCACCCCCGCCCCGACGAAATGGTGACCGGGATGACTGCTGCGAATGGGCATCTGTTCGCAGCGACACACCGCGGGACGGTTCTGGTACGGCGCTCCGACGAGTGGGTCGTCAGCGGCTCCGTCCCGGTTCCCGGTGACGTTACAGGTCGGTACAACCCGTTGGTGTGGATGGATGACTGAACAGTCACTCGGTCTCCTTGACGTTCCCGGCGCCCACGAGAAAACGACGGCCGTGAAGCCTGCGGTAGCCGTCACTTCGATTCAGCAGTCTGGAGTGGGGAATCGGTCCCGTCAGTCTGTCCCATTCGGCCAGCGGCGGTCTTCCGCTGGTCGGAAGCCGGCACGATCTCCGTATCGTCGCTCGCGGCGAGGCCGTGGGGCGGCATGTTGTTGTAGACCGTCTCGTACTCGTCGGGGTCGACGACGTAGGTCTCGTGCCAGATGCCGACCGCGGCGTCCTCCTTGGTCCCGTCCTCGTAGTAGTCCTGCCAGGCGGGGAAGTGGAGGCGATCGCTGTCACGCGCGTACTCACGCAGGGCCTCGAAGGAGTCCCAGTACTGGACAAACCCGACGTTTCGGATGCCGGGGCCGACCACCGTTCGACTCTCGAGCAAGCCCGACTCCGAGTCCGAGACGAGTTCCCGGACCATCCGTGGAGCGATCAGAAAGATCGGGACCCATCGGTGGAGCTTCCAGAACGCGTTGATCCGGAGGCCGATATGGAAGACCACGAACTCCTCGTTCCGCTTCGCGGCAACCCGCTGTGCGATCGGCTCGTCAGTCCGGCGGTGACTGTCTGACACCGTTATGTCGATGTGATGCCATCTGGTTGAGTATTACCCCAACATGTTGGAGTAGAAACTCCGCCCTGACATCCGTTACCGAGCAGATATTCACTGTCAACTCCTTATCCGCATTATGATAGTCTGCTGTCAGATAATGAGAGCCTCAACAACGGTCGGGGCGACCGACGAAACGCACTGTACCCAACATGTTGGACAAACTCTGACCATGGTAGTCCACGATCTACAGATATGGACGTCGAAGACGAGCTTTCGATCGACCTGCCAACGACGGACACCAGTTTGACGCGGGCGTTCTACCTGTTCGTGCTGGTACCGACGGTGTTAGGAGTGGCCCACCACGTCGACCACATCGTCCGGGGGAATCACGTCGGCTGGCCGATCACGCCCGAGGTGAACGCGTTCACCTACAGCCTCGCCATCTACCCGCTGCTCGCCATCAGTCTCTATCTGACGGTGACCCGCCGCGTTGAGGCACGGTACTGGGCCGGGTTCTTCGCGTTCAGTGCCGGGATGCTCGCGTACTTCCACATCAGTCCGTGGGCGGTCGAACCACCCCAGGACGTGATGGTGCCGTACGCCGATCCCTTGGTCGGGTATCTCGCGTTCGCGATCGTACTCGCACTCATCGCGTCGGTCGTCATCGGATCCGTGTACGGGGCGGTGCTGTGGTACCGAAACGGCTCATGAGCCGGCACATCAGAGTGGCCGAGGCGGGGATACGAGACCCGTGACACTGGGTGACGAAAGGGTCGACGCTTTTTCCGAGGCGGAGCGAACGACGACCCACGATGATGAAATTCTAGCCACGTCGCTCACGTCGGACGAGGGGGCCATGATTCGTGCCCGCTTCCGTATGGCCCTCTCCGAGGGGATCTGGGTCACCGAGGTATCGACGTCGTTTCCGGACGCGACGCTCCGACTGCTCACCGGCGTCCCGAAGGGCGATCGTGCGCTCGAACTCGGCGAAGTCCGGGCCGAGGATCCGGAGGCGGTCACCGATGCGATCCGGACGCACCCGGACATCTCCGGGTACGACCAGCTGTACGTGGACGATCAGCGAGCCATCGGGCAGTACGAAGCCGACGAGAAGGGCCTCTACGAGTTCCTCTGGGCGTCCTCGCTCCCGCCGGAGTTCCCGATCGTCGTCGAGAACGGCGCGATGGAGTTCGACCTGACTGCGACACGGGAGCAGTTCGAGGCGTTCGGCGCGGCACTTGACGACACCGGCCGTCAGTACGAGCTCCTGACGCTCGTCCACACCGACGAACAGGAGTCTCTGCTGACCGATCGCCAACGGAAGTACTTGACCGTCGCGCACCGTCGCGGGTACTTCGACGTGCCTCGAGAGTGTACGCTCGCCGAACTGGCAGACACGCTCGGCGTCGACAAGTCGAGTGCGAGTGAGACGATCCGACGTGGTGCAGGTCGTATTATCGGACAGTTCATCGTTAGTCACGACTGACAGTCCAGGCCCACCACCACATTGTATCGAGGATCCGTCCTGAATAGAACCACTCTCCGAATGTCTGGAGAGACTCATCGCGGCAGGTCTGAAACAGAATCGTGTGTTTGTCTGAGCACATCGGAGTAGTCCGCTCGTAGCTTATTGTCCAACACCAGTCAGTAGTCGGTACCAAGAAACGGTCTGTTCGAGAGCCTCACGATGGGGCGTTGGCCTGAAATCGAACGACTGCTCGAACTTCGTACTATCCACGACGAACGGCTTCGAGCGCTGGTACTGCGTGTCTGTCAGTTGACTGAGTGTTTGTGAGACGGCCCCCAGCGGTCTGACGAGCCACGACGGGAGACCGCGCACAGTCGGGTTGGTGCCTGCTACGTCTCCGGCCAGGGTCACGAACTGGCGCGTCGTGAGCGTCCTCGCACTTGGGACGTGCCAGACCTCGCCCAGTGCCCGCTCGTATTCTCCCAGCGTTACGAGCGCACGAGCGAAGTCACGAATGTACGTGTAGGTGTGTGGAACGTCCGGATTCCCGGGGAACCACACTGTCCCGCCGTCGACGACCTTCTCAAACACCTGCGCGCCGACGATCGACGTCGTGACACCCGGGCCGTAGAAGTCGCTCGCACGACCGATCGCTGCTCCAACGCGACCCTCCTCGTGTGCCTCACGTACGGACCGTGCCATCTCGGCGCGGATCGCTCCTTTTCCGGTAGTTGCTGTTGCGTCGAGATTCTCGTGGACCGGGCCCGAGACCGGACCGTACATATAGAGATTGTCCGCCATCACGAACCTCGCGCCGGCCGCTTCGGCGGCTGCGATCGCCCCATCGAGAAGCGGTGGGAAGAGTTCCGCCCACTTGTCGTACGGCGGCTGGAGACAGAAGTAGACGACCGACGCACCCTCGCAGGCACTCCGGGCTGCGTCCGGGTTCGAAACGTCGGCGCAAACTGTTTCCACCTCCGTCCGGATGTCTTCCGGAACGGTTCCGGAGCGGTTGACGACCCGGACATCCGCGTTCCGTGCACACAGAAGTTGGGTCACAGCGTGACCGACCTGGCCCGTTCCAAGCACGGCGTGAGTCCCAGATAGTCGTCGTTCCGTGTCTCCGCTCATTCTGTCGGCCGGTGGGTAGCGTGGGTCGGTCGCCATGAGTACATATTAACGACCGCAACAGAGGAATTGTCCCCTAGCATCCCAGCGATATTTATATAGAGAACCCTATCTTTCGAAGAACTAGATCACTAACGGTTCAGCTTCCGATGAGATACGCGACAGTACTGCTCCGGTGGGAAAACACAGAGTTGCTCCCGCTGAATAGTGCCATCGCGGCTGAACCAGACCTCCGCGTTGAGGCGATCTATTACATCAATCCAGTACGCGGAGAGAGGTACGCCGAACTCAGTCGATTCCGTGGCGATATGACCCGTGCCCGAGAACTCTTCGATGAGAGTCCACACGTCAACCAGTTCGAGGTTCCTGGGGAAACTGACGGAATCGTGTATCTCCAGTACGAATCGGCGCCTGTCCTCGACGATTTAATGAGTTTATTCTCTGACCACGCCGTCGTCATATCGTGGCCGATACGGTTCACCGAAGACGGGCTCGGAGTCGAACTGACCTTGCTGGGAACGGAATCTGTTCTTACTGATGTGTTTGCAGCGTTTCCGGATGCGATTGAGCAATCACTCCTTCGAACGGGCGATTATTCTGAAGGCATTTCAGATCCCGTCGCATCGTTAACCGAGAGACAGCGAGAGGTACTTTCAGTCGCAGTTCGGAACGGGTACTATGAGAGTCCGCGAGCATCGACCCACCGGGAGTTGGCCGGGGAACTCGATATCGCTCCCGGAACGGTGTCCGAACAGCTACAGCGTATCGAGGCACGGTTGATTGGCTCTCTGACAGAGTCCTGGTAACGAATAGAGAAATCATCGACTTCCTCCAGTAACTCCATCTAGACCATGAGCGTCTCTTGGTCGTCGTCGAATTGAGGAATGTACTCCTCGCCCCCGAACCATCGAACGAGCGTCGGCCGGAGGCCCCGAATCGTCGTCGCCGTCGATTCCCCGACGTGCTCAACCGTCGTGAGCGAAGTGGCATAACAGGCCCAGGCGGCGAACTCGCCCATCGTCTCGAACTCCTCTCCAAGCGCACGTTTGGCCGCCGACGAGGTGAGCCGCCCATGTGTCGAGAGCCACTGCTTGGAGAACGGCTCGGCCGCCGGGTCACGCTCGCCACGTCGAATCGCCTGAAGTCTGGCCAGATTGCCGCGAGTGTTCCCCTTCTTCCAGAGCACCTCGTCATACCGGCGGACCAGCGCGAGTTCCTCGGCGTAGGTGATCGTGTCCAAGTCGATGATCTCGATTTCGACGTCCGCAGGGGCAGGAGCGGTATTCTTCGGATAGTCCCGATGCATGTACTGCTCTCGATAGCTCGACTCGCGGAGGTCCTGGAGACGAACCGACCATTCATCGCCAGTGAGTTCTCGACGGACGAAGTTCTCTGCGAAGAGGTGGTAGTCGTCGACAGCGACTTCGAGTCCGAGTGTCGGCGCGAGTAGCGCGATGGCGAGCTGGCAGGCACGTTCAGGAGCTGCGTCCGGTCCCCAGTCGAAGCCGCCGGGCGACACTGGATGAACTGAGAGGTGCTTGTCGAGGAGATCGTCGCCGGCGTAGACGAGACAGCCCCCGAGGGTTCGCTCACCGTGGTATCGACGCGCTCGGTACGTCGATTGACGATAGCTGGTGTTCATCAGTGGGACGCGTCGCTCTCATCCACCAGCTCGCATCGACTGGCGTCGAGAACGGACCGAACCTTCTCCCACTGGGCACGGAGCGTCATCGACGTCACGTCCGCGAGGTCGCCAAGCGCGGCCTGTGTAACTCGCTCGCCGTGTTCACGAGCGGCCTCGTAGACACAGGCCGCCGCGATGCCCGATGGCCGACACCCGTTCCCAACACCGGCCTCGCTCGCCAGTCGAGCGATCTCGAGCGCCCGACGCCGCGCCTCCGTCGAGAGCCCGAGTTCCGAGACGAGTCTGGGAACGTACTCGGCAGGTGCAACCGGGACGGCCGGAAGTTCGAGTTCCCGGTTGAGCACGCGATAGGCGTTGCTGATACGCTTGCGAGAGACGGCCGACACTGCATCGATCTCATCGAGCGTCCGCGGCAATCCCGTACACCGACAGGCGGCATAGACGCTGGCGGCGGCCATCGCCTCGATCGAACGCCCCCGGATGAGGTCCTCGCCAGCAGCCGTCCGGTAGAGCGCACAGGCCTGATCACGGAGACTCGTCGGGAGGTCCAGCGCACTCACGATCCGGCGAATCTCGGTCAGTCCGTGAGCGAGATTCTGCTCGGCCTTGCCGGTCCAGCGCCCCCGTGTCTGCTCCCGCCGGAGACGACCGACCTGTCGTCGCTTGCCAACAGAAATGACGGTACCGTGGGCATCGGTGTGGTCGTACCCTATCTCGCTCGATAGTCCACGATCGTGTCGAGTGGGGGTGAACGGTGGTCCTGTGCGTTCGGGATCACCCGGCTGGTCCTCGAAGGTACGCCACTCCGGCCCGTGATCGATCGGCTGGTCCTCGAGGACCAGCCCGCAGTCCGCACAGGCCGTTTCGATCGTATTCGTCTGGACGGTGCCGCCGCATTCAGGACAGGGTCCGGTGGGCCGCGTTTCCGCCGGGATGTCCTCGTCGAACGTCCGCTCGTAGATGTCTCTCAGTGCCATATCGACTCACCGAGGGCCCTCTCTCCCCGCGCTCGGCCCTCCCCCCGTTAGGGGCGATAAACCAGTGTCGGGGCGATGATGACGAATGCCGATTCTGAGCGCCCCAATACGGACTGAGAGTGGATGACGACGCCCCGGGCCGTACCCAGCGGATCGGCGGTTTACGCCTCCTCAGTCGGAGGCACGTGCACAGCCGTTCGGATCTGGTCGAAATGCGAATCGTGCGCTTTCATCTCGAGGATGACGTCCCGAAGCGCGTGCAGGACGGCGATCCCGAAGGCCGGCTGGAGGTCGAGTTCACGGGCCGCGAGCCGTTCGCTCATCTTCCCCTCGACGAAAGGAATCGCATACGTGAGGGCAGCAGCGAGCTTGCCGATCCCGTGCCGGTCGAGCAGGAGATTCAGATCCAGATCAGTCGGAGCCCGTCCGACCGCTTCGATGAACGTCGGCGTGATCGTGTAGGTGTCCCCATCGAGATTCGCAGACAGCACGATCGGGATTGCGGTGAAGGTGTGGGTTTTCTGCTCGGTATTGCGAGTCAGCACCCCGAGGTCAGCAAGGGTTCCCGCATCGGAGTACGCCGTCGTGCGTGGCATCCCCAGCTCCTCGACGATGTCGTCGATCGTTACCTCACCCTCCCGGAGGATGTACGTGTAGAGCCGGGCGAAACGGGGTTCCTCGAGGAGCTGTGCCACCGAGATGAACCCATTGATGGCTTGTTCCGGATCGCCTTCGTCGATGGCCTGCGACATATGATTCATAATTCGTGTATTGTGTAATTGGGCTTTGGGACTAGCCACAGAAAATCCTCCGTCCTTCACCAAGGGACGGTGAGGATCTTGTGGGGACTATCGAGAACGCAGACGTTTCTATCCCTCTAACGCTGTCAGACCTATGCCGGCTAACGTAAGTTGAGTGAGTATCCCGTAGTAGTCGAAAGTAGTCGTTGGTCTCGTACCGATGTAGATCAGGCGGTCGAGCGTGAATCGAGCGGCGCCAACCGCCAAGCCCCGTCAGCTGCAGGGATGAATACTTGGTTGTGCATGTGCACGATCGCCGTTCCTCGCTCCCTTCGGGGCAGATAAATCGGAGACCTCAGGAGAGGCGGTCGATCTGCACGGAGAGATACGCTTTGAGATCAGCCACCGTGGACTCGGAGACCGCCGACGCACCGAAGTCGCTCCGAAATCCATGCCGAAGTTCGTCGCTCTCGAGGATCTCGACACCACGTTCGAGTTGTGCTCGGAGCGCATCTGCATCCCCTCGGTGAAGATGTGGCGTCACTGCCTCAAGATCGATCTCCTCGGCAATGGCAAGGACGTCGCGGAGGTCGGTTTCGCGACCACTGTGGAGTTTGGCAGCGACGAGGACTGCTCCGTCGACCACACGAGCGGTGGTCGTCGCGGTGCCACCGCTGATCTCCTGCTGAGCGCTGTGCTTGTGGAGGTAGTCGAACGACCACTGCGCCTCCGTTTGTCGGCATCCGAGGCCGTTCACGAGGAGATCGAAACCGATCGGTTGCTGGGGGGACAGTCGCTTCTCGTACTCGACCACTTCCGTATCGTAGACCCACTCCTTCGCGTGGCTGTCGGTCTCCTCGAAGTCGCGGGTTTCGAGGAACTCGACGAACCTGTCTTTCTCATCGGGCAGGACGACGATATCGAGATCCGTCGAGAACCGCGTGTTGAAGGCTGAAACCGCATACCCACCGACGAGGACGTATTCAAGGTCACTCTCGTTGAGCTCCTCAAGAAGTTCGATCAACGCAGTACTGCGGTCGTCGAAGCTCACGAGTGAACCCGTTCCGACTCGCGGTAGGCCACGTCGAGATCGAGGTCGTCGTACATACGATCGAGCATCGACAACGCCGACTGGAACTGCGCGTAGTGCTCGCGCATGTAGGCGACGGTCTCGTCGCGCGGGACGACCGGGTAGCCGTCGACGTGGTTGACCTCAAGCGTCGGTCGCGGATCAAGGACGATCTGGAGCGGACCATCGAGTCCATCCCGCGGCTGTCGCTCGAACGCCGCTGGTAGCCCGAACCGCTCGAAAAAGTCCTGCCACGCCTCGACGTCCTGGTCGCGGACGGCGAGAAACAGCGGATAGTCGTCGGGATCGCGACCGACCTGGTAGCCCCCCTGCGTCCAGACGTAGACTGCATCGATCCGGGCGAATGCGAACGGCCAGTCGCCGAACTGCGGGAGGGCGTACGCCTCCTCGATGGACGGCGGACTCACACCAGCACTCGCAGCCAGCAAATCGCGTGCGGCTTCGCGAACGCGATCGTCGGTGACGAACAGACCATCGTCGTACGCGAGATAGCCCGCGTCCTCGAGCCGGTTCACCGCCTGCCGGACCGTCTCGTAGGGTGCGTGGAGGTGCTGGGCAACCTGCCGGATCGAATTGCCGGACTCAATCGCGAGCAGCACGCGGGCCGCTGTCTCATCGAACAGTTCGTACATCTAATAGTTACCAATAATCCGGTAATCCTCAAAAGTCTTACTCCAGCAGAGACACCAGAGGTCTATATATGACGCTGAGGGAGGGTCTTCTACGAGTCGTTGGTCCCCCGGACCGTCTCTGCACCGACGCCTTCGACCCCCACATCAACATGATGGTGGACGACCGGACGGAGTGCCCCGAGGATGACCTCGGCCTCCAGCGGCGAGATATCCAGATCTCGCGCCATCAGCTGATGTGTGACCTCGCCGCGCTCGCGAGCGACGGCGTACGTGAGCGCCGTCGCGAGGCCGGCGATCCCGTGTCGATCGGTGTAGGTGTCGATGTCGTCGTTCCCGTCACGCCGTCCAACAGCGTCGACCAGCATCGGCGCGACCGTGTACGTGCGCTCGCCGCGGTCGGCAGAGAGCGAGAGCTCGATGTCGACCGCTTCGTACTCGCGCGGTTGCTCGTCGGAGACCACAGCGAGAACACCCGCCTCCTGGAGTCGGTTGACATAGCTGTAGGCCGTCCCCTGCGGGAGATCGAGAGCGTCTATTGCTTCCCGAACCGTCGCAGGGCCCTCACGATGGACATAGGCGTACAGTCGAGCCAGCGGGGGCTCCTCGAGGAGGGCAGCAACCGACAGGAGATCACGAACGACATCGCCGTCCCGGGCTGTGCGTGACATGAGTCCGTCTTAATTACGGATTACAGATAAACTATAAAGTACCTTGGGGATGCGAGTGGCTCGGCGAGCTCGATAATCGAGAGAAATCGATTGTGGGATCGGTGTGGGTTATTCCTCGAAAACGCTCGAATAGAGGCTTCTAGCGGCGATACATCTATGCGTCGCTGGTCGGTGTAGAATGTGAGGCTGGCTAGAGCCTCACGAATGGAATGGAGTAATGCAATGAACAGTAGCAACAACGGCGATAAGAACCTACCGGCGACGGTAGAGGCGACGACACACAGAAACCCCAATGGGACCGCAGACTCGCGGACCGACGCCCGCCGCTCCCCCTACTTCCGGGACTACCGGGAGGAACAGGAGCGCCGCCGCTCGACCGACACGGCCGGGACGACCACGCTGGTCACCAGACTGGCAGGGTTGCTCTGGGCCATTGTCGATCAAGCGACTGCAGACAGCTCTGCTCGTGACACTGACGTCGCGACGGAGCCGGATGCAGATCCAGCGCGCTTCACGGAGCGGACGGCCTCGAAGACTGACTTCGGAACGCGAGCGGAACCCGTCGACGGACTGTACGGCTACACTCCCGACGGTGACCCTGTCGTTCCCGAGCGAGGCCAGCTCATGAGAGCTCGGACCAACTCGAACGGTCAGCCCGCAGACGCGCTCTTAGAGCCCGATGCTGCCGGCGATCTCGCGACCTGGACGCCCGGCAACGCCAGCTCGAACTTCGTCGATCCGACCGGCGAACAGTTCGTTGGCGTCGCCAGTGGCCTCGACGAATCCGCGACCCGGACGGCTGCACCGGAGACGACCGCTTCCGCGGCTGTCGACGACCTGCAGACGGACGACCGACCGGAGGAATTCGAGGACGACGACACCACGACCGGCATCGAGACCGCCGATCTGGAGGTCCTGACGCCCGGTGGTGAGTACGTCCGTCTCGGTGACCTGCTCGCTGAACCCGAGCAGTTCGCCGGAACGTCACTGGAGTCCATCGAGCGTTCGCTCGCACTGGAAGCCGAGAAGCAGAACGTCACGGACGGAATCTGCCGCCCGGGCGAACTCAGCGATGAGATCGGACTGGTCGGACACGCGAAGTGGCTGAACAATCGGTTCGACGAACTCGCCGCAAAGCGCCCGACGACGACAGCAATCGCCGCGGCTTGCGCCGAGGCTGCCAGACAGGCCCGCGATGAGCGTCTGCGTCCGCTCCTTGAGCTGGATTCGGACACGCACGACGAGGTCTGTGAGATGGCGAATCGGCTCCTGAGAGCGAGTGGATCAATCCCGTCTCGAACTCGGACACCAGCGTCCGCGTCGCAGCCCCGGCTGTAAGCCCGAGATTCATCAACACCCATTGCTGCGTGACGGGCTCCTCGGCTGGATCAAGATTGCCGGTGTGGATCTCCTGTAGGCGTCGCATCTTCTCTCGCATCGCCTCGCGTAGTGCGCCACGGAAGCTGGGTGCGTCCTGTTCCTCCTCGGAGAGCGCGGCGTCGCGTCTGAACGCGTTCCGCTCCAGTATCCGCGTCCGGTCCAGCATCCTCGTTTCAGTCATGACCACAGGTCCTCGTAGGCTTCCTCGGGCTCCGGATACGGACTCTCGCGTGCGAACTCGACGGCCTCGTCGACCTCTGCCTCGACAGCCGTTTCCATCTCTTCGAATTCGGCCTCGGAGAGGACGTCCTCCGCGGCGAGTCGGGCCCGAAAGCGCTCGATCGGATCTCGGGCCCACGCGTCGGCGAGCTCCCCCTCCGAACGGTACTTCTGCGGGTCGTGCGTGAGGTGGCCGTCGAGACGGATCGTCTGCGCCTCGATCAGCGTCGATCCACCCCCGCGTCGGGCACGTGCCGCCGCCTCGCGTACGGTCCGGTACACCGCGAGAGGATCGTTTCCGTCCACCAGCTTGCTGGGGATGCCGTAGCCTGCGGCGCGGGAGGCGATCGACGGCCCCTTCACCGCCTCGTCCACAGGCTGGGAGATGTTGTACTGGTTTTTCACACAGAGGAGGACCAGTGGCAGGTCCCACATCGCGGCGAGGTTGATCGTCACGTGGATCGCTCCCTCGTTGCTCGCCCCTTCGCCGAAGTAGGCCAGGCTCACCTCTTCCGTATCGCGAAACTGCTGTGCCAGCGCCTTCCCGCCGGCCACGGGAACCTGTGCGCCGATGATCCCTCCCATTCCGATGACGCCTCGCTCGACATCTGTTACGTGATAGGATTTCCCCTTGTTGTACCCGTCCTTCCGAATGTAGAGTTCGGCGAGGATTCGACCGGGATCCAGCCCGCTCACCGCCATCGGTGCCTGCCCGCGATGGCTAGTGAAGCGGAAAACGAGCACTGGGCGAACAACGCCAGTGGCGTCTTTGCGGGCTGTTCTCTCCTGCCCCGGGAAAGGTGGCTCCCACGGAGGTCAGCCCAATGGATCGACTACCTCTGATCAAGGAGACCTTAGAGGCAGATAGCAGGCGAGGCACTTCGATTCGAACGTGTCAGTCTCGTAATCGCCGTGCTCGAAGATGGTTCGATCGCCGAGTCCTGCCGCGTCGACGTTTCGCTTCGCGATATCCTTGACGGCGGGGTATCTAAACGATGCTGACCATATTATTGTATCTCTTAACTTTGATAAAATACGGGCCCTGGTCGTGCCGAGCCTTGCCAACTGGTTAATACCCTTGCCTTACTAACTACCTCAACTCGGAACTCTTGCCAAGTTGTTCCGAAAGATTAAGTTAAACTTTATTTCAACTTATTGCCACTATCTGAGGTTCGGTCGCCCACACGACTCAAAGATCCCATTCACAGGTATGCCACTAACGATATGGATCGTACTGACCACCTTTCCTCACTGGAGGTCGAGTAGAAGTATCGTGCCAAGTTTCTCGAGAAGCTCAAAGACAGATGCGGTCTATGAGACACGGTTTTATTGAATTCACGGACGACACCGGGGTAAGTCGGCAGAACGATTGAAATGAAGCGGAAGAGGCGTCTTTGTGCAGAAGATTCTGTTCCGCTTCGTCAAACAGGCTGTCTCGATAGCACGAAACCTTACTGAATCGATCGGTCTCCGACGGACATTGCGCGGTACGCAAAGGCCCTCGAAGAGCGGGTGTGTGCAGCCGCCCGAAAGATCCGGCTGCAGACGGACGTCGAGGCGCCGGCGATTCGAGACAGGACGGTCGACAGGGTCGTCGTGGCGCTCGGTGACGAGGTAGACGTCGGAACCGGCATCGAGCTGGTGCGAGTCGCGGACCGGCTGATGGCGATCGCCGACCTAGATGGATATGTTGAGGCGTCACAATCGAATCCGAGCACGATAACGATATCGCGCTCGGTCTCTGGAAACTCGAGAAACCGGACCGGATCTGCTCCGTCGAGTTCGAGCCCGAGTGTCGAGAGCGTCTCGAACACGGGTCGAAAGACGCCCATCTTCCGGGTGTGGCCCATCGTTACGACGTCCGACACGAGGGCCACGAGCTGTGCTGGTGTTGGCCTGATGAGTGGATCGTACATCGGGTCGTTGGTGTGTAGTTTGGTCGGAGGAACCTCGACCCCGATATTCCGTGGCGTCCAGTGCTCCGTCATGAGGGTAGCTATTCTGAACCTCTATGAAGGAAGTGTAAAGTGCTAACAGGATTTCGACACTCGTTATCGCTGGTAAAAGCGGTCACAGACCGCCAAGTATGTCGCTTGCAATAGGAGTTACCCCACGAGTGGCATACTGTCCTCTCCGTGGGGTAACCCAGACCACCGGTAGAGTGACTCTCGATCAAATTTTCCGTTACCGCTCGGGGCGCGGAGCGCTCTCGTACCGCTCGATCTCGGGAGCCTTCTCGACGCGAGCGTAGATCTCTCGAAGCGTCTCCTCGGCACGGAGGAGTTTGTGCTCCTCGAGGAACCGTCGCCCGAGCTCGCTGAGCCCGTAGAACTTGTACGGCAGGTCGTTCCGTCGGCGATCCTCGGGAAGCAGGACCTCCTCGACGATGCCGACGTCGACGAGCCGATGGAGATGCTGGCGGATCGTCGTCTGACTCTTGCTCGGGTTGACGTAGTCCAGTTCCTTCAGCGTCGGCAGTCCCGACGGGTGCCCGAGGATGTCCTGGACGAGCGAGAACCGCGTCTCTTGCGTGACGACGTTGAGTCGTTCGCGAGCGTCCTCACGAGTCTCGCTCGTCGGACCCGATCCATTCATTATCGATGATCGTTCCAGTTCGCTCTAAAGCGTTTCGCCCAGAACCGAATTACTCTAATCAGCCGTCTCTGTGTCGAATTCCGATATCGTTCGAGAGGAATTGGGGTCCGTACCGAGATCACGGCAGCTCACCAGTCACCTCCACGAGGTCATCTTCAGTTCGCCAGCGATACAGGCGGCCTTCCGCATCGAACAGTTCGAAGACGCCATCCTGCATCCAGCCGAATGGCTGGTCCTCGTCTTCATACTCCCGTTTGAGCACGTAGCTCTTCGCGAAATACTCAATCGTGCCGACGAGGAGTCCCTGTTCGACGAGGAAATCACTTGGTTCCTTCTCTGCGACACCGACGAGGGACGTGACGATATCAGCAATCAGGCAGAACTTCTGAATACTGTTGTCCCACTCCCCACGAATGTCCACCATCCGGAAGGCGTACGCGTCGTTTCGACGATTGAGACGATCCACGACCAGATTCAGCCGTCGGATCGGCTCTCGGTCGTAGTTGCCGAGGACGAAGTACGATCGATCGTTTTCGTAGACAGGCGTCAGCTCACTCAGGGCGTGCAGGATCTCCTCGTTGTCCGCCAGCGAAATCTCCTCCTCGTCGAGTTGCTCCTTCGCACTCGTGAGAACCTCCTCAGGGAGCGGCGGCTCCTCGTCGGTCATAATCACTCCCTCTCGCGGACATGAGATATGGTTTATGGAGTAAATTACCTATTCAGCCAGTAATCGATTTATCATAGAGTGATTTACTCAAGAGTAAACTACTTGCCTCCAGGCCGCATACTGTGACGTATGAGTACCGATCTTGGGACTGTCGAGGGGACGGAAACCCGTGAACTCGTCCACTTCGTCACGCAACAGACGAGGTTCGCGCTCATCAACAACATCCTCCAGCATCCCCAGCAGCTGCCCTCGATGTACGAACTCGAGGAACTGAATCCGAGCGTTAGCGAGGCCACCGTCTACAAGCATATCCAGAAGCTCATCGACGCCGGCATCGTCAAGGAGGTCGCACTCGACGACGGTCAGCGCCGGCAGGGCTACCCCTGGAAGTTCTACGGCCTCACCGACGACGGACGTGACTTCCTCGAGGCGCGCAACCTGCTCGCAGCCGAGGACACGCTCCAGCAGATATACAGTACCATCTCGGACAAGCCCGAGAAGATGGTCAAGTACGAGAACGCGCCCCGTCCCGGGGAGCGGTAACGCCCGCTTTTTAGCGAGTTACACTTCGATGACGAGGTGTTGATCTCGTTGTGAGATAGAGTTACCCCACAAATTGATGTATAATGGCGCTAGTGGGGTAACTATGGCTGAAAACGACTCGGAGAAACCGCCCACACCGGATCTCCCGAAGTATCTCCGTGAACCTCTCGAAAAACAATCTCCTAAACGGCTGAAGACGGTAGCGACGTACGCAACAGAGCTCGCTGAGTGGAAGCGCGGTCAGCGTCAGCTAGAACTCGAACGTCGACGAGCTGAGGACGAAGTCGAAGATGAGGAACTTGAGGAGTTGGAAGATCGCGGAATCTCGACCGACCCGACGGATTACGAGGACGTCCCAGCCAGCGGGGCCTACATCACGATTAAGACGACCAAACAGACCGGCGAGAAGAGCTACAGATACTACTACTTCCAGTGGCGGGAGGGCGACACCTGGAAGAACGAATACATCGCTCCCGTTAACCCGAGAGAGTAACAAGAAATGGAGGATCGACGGTGGCCACTGCTCAGCCAAACACACCCCTCTATCGATCTGTTCGATGTGTTCCTAACCACGGGGTTGAGTCAGCACATTGAGGACTGTACCCTCGATCGTCGCTATTCATCTCTCGGGCTTGGACGCTCCGATATCGTTCGTCCTACGCTCCCTCGGGGTGATTGGACCAGATGAAGAGCTGGTGGAGCAGATGGCTGGTCGAGCGGATAGCTCGAGCAGCCCTGATCTATGGATGTGGTTGGATCAAGGTAGAAAGAACACATCGATAGGAGAGTCTCCGGAACCCATCGATGATGTTGAAAGAGAGTAGTACGAACGGGGACACCACGTTTCCGGTGAATCGGAGTCGGTGAATCCGTGCAGAAACGCTCCTTACTACCAGATATACATGAGAGAGGGAACAGCTGATGAAATTCAAGACACGCACACCGGATTTCCGGTGAAACCTACAGGGAGTTGGATAGAATGGCTCAGAAGGGGCGTGAACAGCAGCGATGCGTCCATCCGAACGAACCAGGCGGGGAAGAAATCGCGGAAATAGTGACGAGGACGCTCGAGAGAGTATAGACCAGTCCTTCGAGCTGGGTATCGAGACGAACTCGGCAGACACGCACACCACGTTTCCGGTGAAATCCGTCCAGAGGGAGGGCCGGACAATCCTCACCACCGACTCGGAGAGCCGTCATGGGAAGGAACCGCGAGGATACGACGCCCAGACTCAGCGGATTCGTCCACTCACGGCGGGAAGCACACCACGTTTCCGGTGAAATTCGGGAGAAGAGGAGCGCTCGTCCGGACCTATCAGAACGTGAGCTATTGTCTGACGTAGATTTATAACCCCACCAGTCCTACCGCTCGCCGAGTACGTCGCAGACCGTACTAGAGAGCGACGTCTGTCGCTCTATTGACCGGCATCCTGCAGGCGCAACCGTCCTCTCCAACCTTCTCTCTCCCGAGTTCGTCAGACCATCTGGTCCGCGACGTATGGTCTGCTGGACCGCGCATGAGGCTGACACTGTGATCGACCGTGTTTCCGATGGTGCCTAACCTCCGTTTCGCCTGGACCGGAGCCACGCTCGAGACCGGTTTCACCGGAAACGTGGTGTGTGTGTGCGGGGGAAAGTATCAAGTCGTTTCACCGGAAACGTGGTGTGTAAGGGTATGTCCGAATCCGACGATCTGTTCATCCGGGAGGACCCGATTTTCGTGAACAAGGAACTCCTCGAGATCAGTCACCTCCCGGACGAAGACCGTATCGTCGGGCGCGACGAGGAGATCAGCCAGCTCGCCAATGCAGTCAATCCGGCAATCTTCGGCCAGAGTCCGAGCAACGTTCTCATCTACGGGAAGACGGGAACCGGCAAGTCCCTGTGTGCGAAGTACATCTCGGGTCGGCTCGTCGACACGGCGAAGGAAGAAGACGTCGACGCGACGTTCGCCTACGTCGACTGTGCCCAGGACGGCACTGAAACCCAGGCCGTCCAGACCATCGCCGACACTGTCAACACCACCGACACCGACATCTACATCCCGGACAAGGGAATCAGCACAGCAACGTACTACAAGCGGCTCTGGAAGATTCTGGACGGACAGTATGACGTCGTCCTGGTGATCCTCGACGAGATCGACAAGCTCGAGGACGACGCCATCCTGATGCAGCTCTCGCGAGCGGGCGAGGCCGGGAAGATCGAGGACTGTAAGATCGGCGTCATGGGGATCAGCAACAAGATCAAATACAAGGATCGGATGGACGAACGCGTCAAGTCCAGCCTCTGTGAGCGCGAGTTCGTCTTTCCCCCCTACGACGCCAACCAGCTCAACGACATCATGGAAGCCCGGAGCGACGCCTTCCACGAGGGCGTCCTTGAGGAGGGCGTGATTCCCCGGGCGGCAGCACTGGCCGCTCGCGAACACGGTGACGCCCGGAAAGCGATCGACATTCTCCGATACGCTGGCGAGATCGCTCAGTCGACGAACGCCAAGACGGTCTCGGAAGAATTCGTGGTGCAGGCACGCGAGCGCGCCGAAACCGACCGCTTCCGCGAGTTGCTCAGTGGGTCGACGCCCCACTCGCGATACGTGCTCCAGGCGTTGACGATCCTCTCGCTCAATCATACCGAAGACGACTCCGAGAACGCTGGGTTCCGGACGACCCGGATCTACGAGGTGTACGAGGAAATCTGTCGGCAGGAGAACTCCGATGCGCTCTCGTTGCGACGCGTTCGGGATCTCCTCAAGGAGCACGCCTTTCTCGACGTGATCGAGCAGACGCGCCACAGCGGTGGCAGTGCAGAGGGGAGCTACACCGAACACACGCTCCTCGAGGAGCCCGACGTCGTCCAGAACGTCCTCGCTGATACGATCGACTGAGCCGTCGCCGTCACGTCTCAACCGACCCTTTTCACCGGAAACGCGGTGTGCCCCTAACTCAGCCGCGGTGCGACTGGGTGCTCCGAAGGTTACCCCACAAGAGTAACTGAAGTGCGTCTTTGTGGGGTAACTATCCAAAAAATTAACGCCGTTTTAACCCTGCAAGTGATCGGCGTCAAAGAGCGGTCAGGCTGGGAGTTTCACCGGAAACGCGGTGTCCACGGCGGTCCGTTTGCCCGAAGACTTCGCGAACCCGTCGGGGTACTCCGAGGGGATCTCTAGACTCTCACACCACGTTTCCGATGAAACACGTCGTAGTTGGTTACGCTGGATGATTTCAAGACGGTTGAGGCGAATGTTCCGGGGGGCAAGCGCCAGGGCGATTCACCAGTCTCTTCTAATCCCGGGCTCCCGCTGCGTCGAAATCTGGTCCCAGGCGGGGAGTTTCGAGTGGAAATATGGGGCCGAAAACTCTCGAATTGGGCCATTTGGCGGCCGAATTCACGGGAAACTCGGTGTGCGAACTCCGTAGTTCGAGTGTCATCGGATGGAGCTGCGTGAGCCAGCCTCGTTGTTCGTTGTGACGCTCCATCACGAGAACGAGACGCTGGTTTGAACCCCGAATATCCGGGTACGATAGCAAGGGGCAGTGACTGATTACACCACCTCTTCGTAAGACACGCTCACATCGTGGCCGACGTGCTCGATGATCTCACGACTGGGACAGATATAATTATCAGCATGATAGATATATTACCATGCACGATCTGACTGGCTTCCAGCGCGATCTCCTGTACGTGCTCGCTGGGCTCGAGGAACCGCACGGCCTCGCGATCAAGGAGGAACTCGAGTCGTACTACGAGTCGGAGATCCATCACGGGCGACTTTACCCGAACCTCGACACGCTCGTCGACAAAGGCCTCGTCGAGAAAGGCGAGAAAGATCGTCGAACGAACGTCTACACGACGACGCGCCGCGGACGCCGTGAACTCGAAGATCGGCGCAAGTGGGAGAACCAATACGTCGAATCGATTGATGCCAACACCGCGTGACAAGCGTGGGTCGGGCCACTCCGTGACCCGTCGAGTTCGACTCGCCGGAGATCACACTTCGTCGGTCGCGATATTCGTCGAACCATACTCCAGACACCGGTAACCTCTGCCGGCAGGGTCTGCCCGCAGTCCCAGTATTCGATGAACACCTCAGAACCGGAATGTCCCGTGGTTACGCGGTTGATCCGCGATGTCGGACACAGATAATTCATTCCGTAACAATTTGTAGTACGCATTAGGGTCACGATCCATCCGGACGACAGAACGCTGACCAGGAACCGATACTGACGATCCTCGTCCCAGCCCGTACTGCCCCGAAGCCTATTGGAAAACACGTCCTGCTCAGACTAATTACCCCACAATTCTAGTGCTATTATGAATGTGGGGTAACTATATTTGCTTGACTGGCGGCGAGCTCCGGAAACGGATTCGGAAAGTGCCGTCTTCCCGAATTCAGGATCTCAACAGGAGGCTCGACTCGTCTCCCGAAACGTTTCCAGCGTGGATTCCCGCAGCTCAATTTCAGAACCTACGTGACGATGGACGACGAGCCAGGTGTCTACTTCCTTTCCCTCGATAGTGGCAGACGAGCTCCAGCAGCGGTCGGTCGCCGAGCGTTCGGGCTCCCCTTCCATCACGCTCGGATGCGGATGACCCGCCGGGGCGACGAAATTACGTTCCAGAGCCAGCGAGATGGTGACCACTCATCGCAAGCTGTGTTCCAGGCTCGATACCGCCCGACGGGCGAGCCGTACCAGGCTGCCCCCGGTACCCTCGAGGCCCACTGTGTCGAGCACTTCCGCTACTATCTTCCAGCACCTGAAGACCGTCGTGCTAACGTTCTCCGGGCGTTCGGCTCCGAGCAGAACGAGATGTATGTCGGAACGATTGAACGTGAGCCGTGGGAACTCCGCCCGGCGACGGCGACGATCCGCCGAAATACCCTGTTCGAAGCCGCTGGCCTGCCGACACCGACGATGGACCCGGTTATCCAGTTCAGTCCAGGATTCGAGATGGCAGTCGGACCGCTGGACACGCGACCTGCATCCGAGGACCCCTCGACGCTGGAGTCCATGTGATCGATCAGATTTAGTCTCCGGCCTGGTGCTGAGGTCCCGGCGTGTAGCCGAGGCTCCTGTCGAGAAACGTCCGTAGCGGCGGTCGACCCCTCTCGTGGTAGCTTTCGAAGTACGTCTTCGCCCATTCGACGATTTGGGGATCGGTCGAGTCGATCGCCGACGCTTCGATGTCAGTCACACCTGTTGAGGGTGCCAGGGAGATGATTACACGAGTGCCATCGAAGATAGCCAGGTGAATCGGAGGCAGCTCCGGGACAAACAGTAACTCTGCATCCCTTGCGGCGAATCCTTCTCTGATATAGGACGTGAATCCCTGCTGTTTCACGTAGTCGATGAACTCGGGATCTTTGTGGAGGCCGAAGAGGACCTCGTCTGGAAAGACCCCAGCCACTCTGGTGTTTCCACTGAGAACTGGTCGGTAGGCCTGTGCGATCGTCGGGCTCACGATGGTCGCCATTCCCTCGAATGTCTCGAGTGAGGGGTCTGCAACACGTAGGAGTGCATTCAGCACGTTGTGAGGATGGTCTGGACTGTTCTGGATGAGTGTCGATGTACTGAGAGCACTGACAGGGAACGATTCGATATCAGCTGGCAACCACCGAAGGAACTCGCGTTTGTCGAGCGCCTGTGCGACCGTCTCTCTGAAGTCGGTGTACGCCTCAAGCAGGGCACGACCGCTTCCAGTCAGTTCGTAGTTGCCGGCGTGTTTGACCACGTAGTCGCCGTCGAGGAGTGCATCGACGATTCGATGAACTGTCGCTCTGGAGGAGCCATCCTCCTGGTGAGCCTTCCTCGCGAGGTTCGCTTTCCGAGCAGGGCTCGTGTCGAGAGCTTCGAGGACCCATGGCTGGTGTCTGGAGCGGGCAAGCCGAATGAACGCATCTCTCTTGATTACCTCGACCGTCTCGTAATAGGCTCGTAGAACTGCACCTCCTGAACAGGTAAGCGCATATTCTGAGTCAACTGAGCGAACTAGCCCTCCATCGATGCACGCAGCGAGAGCCCGATATGCCGTCTGTCTACTGATATCTATCCCATCTGCGAGTTCATGTACAGCAAGGTTCTCCCTGAGGAGCGCTTGCATAGCTTGCATCTTCGTTGGATGAGCTACGCGATCTACCGCGCCAAGGGCCGACTGGCCCCGCGAGTCGAGTAGCGTTCGAACCAGTCCCTCAGGAGTCACGGCGGAGTCACCGTCGGACTACACGGTGTCTGGGAGAATATCGGTTACGTCAGGGGAAAATGACCGTTGCCATTCTTTGCCTGCCGCCTGTATAGGGTGAGACTAACGATTTCAGACCAACGTCACATCGTATCGAGGTCGTAGCCCCACTCTCGGAGGACTTCGGCGACGAGTTCGGGGTTGCGCTGGGCGACGATCATCGCCGCCTCACGGTAGTCGGACTTGTAAACGTCCTCACCGAGCATCTCCTCAAGATTGTTCTGCAGTCCGTCCTCGGCGTCGATAACGTCCTCCCGGAGGAAGAACGGTACCTGTTCGCGTCCTTCGTTCACCCGGTCCCGACGGAGCTTGTACGGGATCGATTGCATCGTCGGTCGCTGTGACTCGGTCTGCGTCAACGTGGTCGTGGATGATTCCTCTGGCGTAGGTGCGTCACCCGTCTCGGATGTGTCGCTCGCCTTTGGTGCGTCCTCAGATTCGGTCTCAGATGAGCTCGGTCGATTCGCCTCTTCGACGGTCTCTTCCTCGTCGTCAAGGCCAGCGTCACGTGAGCCGGATTTAAGTCCCATCAGGCCATCACCTCGGGGGTTTCGAGGCCCGCTTCGCGTTCGAGATGGCGGGCTAGGTCGTCGAACTGATCGAGTGTATCGAGCTCGTAGTCGCGCTTTCGGTCACGGTACTGCTCGACGTACGTGTACGGACTGCACTGCTGTTTCCAGCAGCCCTCCATCATCGAGCCTCGCTCGCCGATGACGACCGGAACGGAGAAGCCGCTCTCTCGCAGTTCTCCAAGGATCTCCCGCTGGTCGCGGGTGTTCTTGTACCCGATCGGGACCACCGCGAGCACGCCAACGTCGACGCCGATACTCGACTCGAGACCCTCCACGAGGTCGTCGAGCCCCTCGATCGACTCCTGGCCCTTGGCGGTCGCCTCGAACGGGATGACGACGTTCCTGACGGCCACAAGCGCGTTGTAGAGGATCGGGCCGGCCTTCCCGGCCGAATCGACGATGACGACGTCGTACTCATCGCGGACGTTCGTCTCACGGAGTACCCGGTGGAGCTGGTGATACATGCTGTAGGACTCCCCGAGCTTCTCCGCCTGATTTTTTTCGTTCAGGAGGAACTCGTGGAGGTCCTCGAGCATGTTGTGCGATGGAATGAGGTCGACACCGTGTTCGACCTCGTGTGCGAGGTCCTGAAAGCTCCCCTTCGGCCGGCCGACGAGGTGCCGGACGAGGTTGTCGATCTGGGTGTCTCCACGATCGTACTCGGGCCCGAACAGGTAGGTGAGACTACCGTTCTGGGTGTCCATGTCGATCGCGAGGACGTCGTGCCCGGCCCGGGCGTGACTGACTGCGAGCGTCGCCGCGGTCGTGGTCTTTCCGACGCCCCCCGCCTCCGATACCGGTGTATAGGTCAGCATATGCCCGATACTCTGAATCTGTGAATATAAATCTAAGTCAGACGTTATAGCGATAGCAGCCAGCTATAGTTTGTAGCTATACGGTGTGGCTATACACTCTAACTATATTATCCAACTATACCGTTTGCTTGTAGTCTCCAGCCAGAGTTTGTATTTGAGAATAGATCTCGGGGGTATTTCGCCCACAATCACTCTATGGCCTTCATGCTTCTATCTCCCGAATCTCCGGAATTCAGGCGTTTCAGTGGGTCTGGCAGTCAAGAACGAGTACGAATGTACGATTCACCTATCGCTTATACCTATAGTTTACACCTATACCGACTATTATCACTCTCTGGTGGCTGGGACAGACGGACCGCTACGTAAGCTGCCTGTTCGCGTTAACTCCGACGCTCTCATGGACTTATCCTGATCGGAGGCACACGTCCACGGCTGGCGAGTACGGTGGCCACGATCGCGACCACGAGACAGACCGTGAGATGAACGGGGGAACGTAAACACTTCGTCGGCACCAGGGACGTTCACGTAGCTCAGGCCAGCAATCGCGAGGAATGCGACGCCGAATGCCCCGACCGCCACGAGGGCCGCTGCTCGCAGGCCGGAGAGTCGTCCGGCGGTGAACGTGACGACGGCACCGACGAACAGGGGCGTGATGACACCCACGCCGCCGGCAAGAATCCCAATGCCGAGACTTTCACCGTACCACGTACTGAGTATCTCGATGGTCGCAGCGCCGACCAGTAGGAAGGTCGTGACGGCGCTCGCAAGTTTGGGGAGAACATCTCGAGAGTTCATAAACCACATACGACGATACGACTCATTCCCTCCTGAAGTTGAGACCGGTGCGCTCAATGCATATTCCTACTTCCGCGGTTTAATCTGAACGTGTAGCACGATTCCCCCGAGAGGTGGTGCACTCCGCCGGTTTTGATGGTCGATCTGGAAAGGCATCATCGATGGGATACGCTTCACCGTGGAGCTGACATGAGAACCTCCCACCGCTGATACGGCACAGACGCGGCGGAGAGACTCCCTCTGTAACTCGCGGAAACAAGCTCATAACGCCGATCTGCTAAACCGCGGAAGTAGGACTAGGAGCCCCCGCAGTCTCCTGTGAGAGGGTGGGGCCGTTACTTGGAACCTGCGATCCGAGTAATCCCCCAGGCACCGATAACTGCGAGAGCATATGCGCTTGCGAACACCAGTACGTCGCCGCGAGCGTTTAGAATCGCAGGGATCGATTCCGGCGAAACCCCCACAAGTGAGAGCGCCCACTCGACACCGAGGGAGATACCGATTGCAGGAATCGAGAGGATGCCCAGCGGGAGTAACAGAAGCTGAACGAACTCGGGAAGCGTCCGAACCCATGCGATGGCTGGTCTAGGGGAGGGATCGATCATCGCCGCGATCACGACCCACCCCAGGATCTGCACGACGAAGATTATGAGAACGTACCTATTGACGAACGTCGAGAAGCGAGAGTCCATTTGATAGTTGAAGGCGTCCAGTATGTTAATACGTTGCCTTGTTTGAGGGTGTTATAGAACTCATCAATGTAATCGGTGCCGCCGGTGATCTCTACATCTTATTGGTGTTACTCCGAGGGTGTCATAGAAGAGTTCGAGAAACTCGAAGGAGAGATGCTCAAACAGCGCTAACGTCTCCGTCTCCGCGACATTGAAGAACGTCTCTACTGAAGGATCATCTTGCAGGGTCGCTGAGGCCATACCATCTCAGCATTCACCCTGCTCTTTGGTGTGGTAATCGTTCTATGACACCCTCGTGATGTTCAACCTCTCCCACACAGATGCTTTCACTTAGGTGAGTTAGGGACGCTCGAATCCGCAACTCCACGGTTGATGAACCACTCAGTCTGCTTCGACCGCTTCGCCCAGTCGTTCCTCGACGAACACGGCGAACTCGCCGGCAAACGACACGACCGATTCCCAGTCGGTAAGTTCGGCGTCTCCCGACTCGTCCGTCTCGAATTCCTGGTTCCTCACGATGAACTTCAGCAGCGCTCGCTTGAGGAACCCGTACTCTGAGAAGCGGAGCGCGCCGCCAAAGAGGGCGATTCTGTCGGGCTGCCAGTTCGTGGCGTCGATAAACTTGTCGAGATATCCCGTCGCCTCCGCGACCCCCTCGTCGTTTTTCGCCCCGGACGCACCGGAGACTTGAAAGAACCCGTTCGGCGTTCGCACCAGCACGTCGCGGTTCGTTTTAACCCACTGTCTCACCGACTTCTGTTGTCTCCCATAGTGGACCGACGCACCGATCAAGACAGCGTCGAACTCGTCGACATCGAGTTCGGAATCCATCTCCGCGACGTTTACCGTCGTTGCCTTGTGGCCACGGACTCTGAATTCCTCCGTGATGCTGTCGGCTATCTTTTCGGTCTGTCCCTCGCCGGTTCCGAACACAGTAAGGATGTGGGCCATGCATCTAGTAACGTCGACAACAGTCAAATACTAGCTGTAGCCCCTCGTGAGCGAACGTCTTGTCACTGACGCTCTCCGTTGGGCTACTATTCTGATCTTCACGGATCGGAGCTCCACAGTGAATCCCATTGCCCACTTCGGTCTCTGTATCTCCTAGGCCACTACTGGGGGAACACTCGAAGAGCCGCTACGGGGAATAGACTCGACGGGACGAGGGTCCGTTGGAGGAAGGACACATCCAGCCAGCGAACAGCACGTACGGAATGGTTACGACCGCTGGAGCATTATTGAACCGGATGAGCCGATTTTCGAACGAACATCAGTCGATGGTACCAGGTGATCCCTCAGAGAACGATTCAGTCAGATATCCAAGCACAGTCGAGGATCTATCGACGGGAGCACGTATCACGTTCCTCGAACGCGGTGTCGATGAACAGGGGGCGTACTTGATGATGGATGGCGTTCTCCCGCCGGGAGTAGACAGTGGGCCCGCCCGTCTGCACCCACAGTCGGAGGTACGCTCGAAGGTGATGGCGGGGCGGGCCAGCGTGACGGTTCGCGGTGACTCTCACGTCCTGCTTCCCGGCGAATCGCTGACCATCGCACCCGGAGAGGCCCACAGTATCCGAAACCGCGACGACGACACCCTCGTCGTTCGGACGACCCTCCGCCCGCCCGGCGAGTTCGAAGCCGCAACTCGGGCGCTCTATGAGGCCGGGGCAGGGGGCCGACCGGATCTATTCGCGGTGTCCGCAGTCCTCTCTCATTACCGTTCGGACGTGCGTCTCGCAGGAATCCCGTGGGTGATTCAGCGACCGCTCCTGGGTGTGCTCGCCGGCACTGCGACGATACTCGGTCGAAACCCACTCACGTAGTTCGCTCCCCTGTCGCGGTCAATTGGGAGTGACACAGTCTCTGGCTGACCGTCGAGTACGGTGACGAGCGTATCCTGCACCGTCCGCATGGACGAAGACAGTCTGACTGGCGGTTGAGAAACCCCCGACACGACTATCTTCTCAGATGGCTATTGTAACATCAGCGATAATAATGGCATCGTCTACTAACCAAGCAGTCGAGAGTATTGAGCGGCCGACCGGTGTGAGTCGGTGGAACTACCTGCGTATCGGCGGACTGGCCGCGCTCACCGAGGCGGCCATCTACGTGGCCGGTATCGCGTACTTCCTCGTCATCCTCGATTTCGCGAGTGTCACCGGGTCGCTCCAAGAGGTCGAACTGTTCGTCGCGAACGAGACGAGTCTGTACGCGATGAACCTACTCATCTACGTGGTCTTCGGTATCGTACTGGTGGCGCTCGTTCTGGCGCTCCACGAGCATCTCAAAGCCGACGCACCGATGCTGATGCGCGCGACGACCGCGTTCGGGCTCATCTGGGCCGGCCTCGTCATCGCCAGCGGGATGATTGCCACCCTCGCGACGGGCGTCGTCGTTGACCTCTACAGTACCGACCCGACGCAGGCGACCACGGTCTGGCTGGCAGTTAGTCCGGTCATCGACGGGTTGGGCGGCGGTAACGAGATTATCGGCGGGCTCTGGACGCTACTCGTGAGTGTGGTGGCGCTACGGACGCGGGCGCTCCACCGACTGGTGAACTACTTCGGGCTCGTGGTCGGGACTGCAGGTATCATCTCGGCGATTCCAGCACTCGGTGAGATCGGCGGTGGCATCTTCGGGCTTACCCAGATTGTCTGGTTCGTCGCGCTCGGCGTCCTCCTGTTAGGCGCGGGACGCCGTGAGGCGTCCGCGTCCCTTCGTGAGGAGTGATGCGACCGATGGTGGTGTGAGACGAACATGGACGGGGCGCTGAGTGAATCCTCTGTCTCTCGCACGCTGATACTGACAGAACTCGGTGAGATGTCTGCAGTCGTGCTGAACTCACAGCGCGTATCGGTCACGGGAGACTGGCGCCACCGAACGAAAGTGGGGGAGAGTAAGCTTATGCCCTCGACGGAACTCTCTTCCCACCGTGTCTGACTCAGAAACAACGGGACAAGGAGTTGCGCTTGGCGTCGGCGTTGGCCTCGCTCTCGGTGTCGCCGTGGGGGTGGCCATCGATAATATCGGTCTCGGAATCGGGGTCGGGATGGCGCTCGGAGCGGCACTCGGTCTCGTGTGGGACCAACAGGAAGCGTAAATCGCAAAGCGACGAATCTGTACATTCCTCCGCTCAATCTACCCAATTTCTCAAGTGCAAATCAAAGAGTAAAGACGTGCTGAACTCAGCCTCGATATTCAACACGGCTCCGACAAACTATCAACAACCGCGGATTTCAACAAGGCCGACTAGGGTTATAGACGCGCGGGGTCTTTGGTGATCCATGGACCCACTATTCTTCGACTCTCGTAACGAGTTCCGCACCTGGTTGGAAGGGCACCACGACACGAAAAAAGATCTGTGGGTCGGCTACTACAAGGCCGACGCCGAGAGATCTGGTATCGGGTATGGGGAGTCGGTTGAGGAAGCGCTCTGCTTCGGATGGATCGACGGTCTGGTCAAGGGTATCGACGACGAGACGTACACCCGTCGGTTTACGCCTAGAAGCTCCGACAGCAAGTGGTCGAAGGCGAACAAGGAGCGGGTCGCAGCGATGATCAAGGCGGGGAAGATGACCCTGGCCGGAATGGAACTCGTCGACGCGGCGAAGGAGTCGGGCGAGTGGGCGGCTGCCTATCGGCTCGGCGACGATCACGAAATTCCGGCCGAACTTGAGGCGGCGCTGCGTGAGAACGAGACCGCTTGGGAGAACTTCCAGGACTGCTCGAACACGGACCAGCACGCATTCATCACGGCCGTTGAGGAGGCTAAGACGGACGAGACCAAGCAAAAGCGCATCAAACGAACAGTCGAACTCGCGGCGCAGGATCTCCGAGCATACGACGAAAACAACAAGCGACGGCTGTGATGTGGCCGTTTCAGAGGTAACAGTTCTCAAGAAAACTCGCTTCTCGAGTTCTCTCCCGTCACCATCGCCGACGAAGTTACGGCATTGCTCATCGAGAATGTTCGTGCAGTACGCGCCCTGTAGTGACCGCTCTGCTCTGTCCCTTCCAGCTCCTCTAATATCAATATACTAATGTTTAACCCCTCAGGACCCCTATGGAACTGTGGACCAACACCATGAGTAATAACGAAAACAACGAGACGAGCGCCCGACGACTATTCAAGGAGGTCTGGCAGGACCACAACTACGAGGCGACCGACGAACTCGTAGCCAAGGACTACGTCCTCCACGACCGGTCGATGCCGCAGGGTACCGAGTGGGCTAGTGGCCCCGATGGGTACCGACTGATGGCCGAGATGTGGCACGGATTCTTCGATGGTCCTGTGGAGCTCGACCAGTTGATCCCGGCGGGGGAGTTCGTTGTCCTCCGCTGGAGCCAGACCGGAAAGTTCGTCGGCGAGATGGGGTCCATCGAGCCGACGGATGAAGAGGTGACCATTACCGGAATCGAAATCAACCGCTTCGAGGACGGCAAGATCGCCGAAACGTGGCAGGAGACCGGCATGATTCCGATGCTCACGCAGATCGGAGTGATCCCGGAGGATCTGTTCGCCCCGAAGATGCCGGCAGAGAACTGATCCGGTGGACGGTTGCGAAGTCGAGTGCGACGGCCTGCCAGACCGCCCCGATTGTGATAAAGACGGCCGCCCCGACGATATTCTGGAGCCGACTCTGGAACAACACCCACACACCGACAACGACGGACAGCGACGGGGCGCACAGTAACGGAGCAGACGTCGGGAACACGACAGTGGTATCGAGCAGGAGCGACACGCCGAGGACGACGACGAGGTCACCAAACAGTACCTGGACGGACGGGAATCTCCGGGTTGAAGTAGTGCTTATATGTGTATGTAAGTCAATCGAAAATATAGCGTTTACTTGTCCGAAATGGCTGGTGCGGGAACTGGTCTAATGACACCTGTAGCCGGTATGGTACCGGATAAAAAGGGGCATCGTAACACGGCGGAGACGATCGATTACACCAGTTACGAACGCTCAGGAAGTGTTATGTCCGCTGACACCTTACTCTCATACCAATTCTTTCCGACGGTCCCCAGTGACCGGAGCGCTGTTCCTCGGCGCTCCCGCACTCGGAGTCGTTCAGACAGGATGACCGGAGCTACACTAATGGCAACCACGACAACCGACTCCGTCGAGACGCATCAACCACGTCGCAAACGGACCGTATCGACCAAAACGATCGCACGGATCACGGGACTGCTCTACATCCTGATTTTCGTCACCGCTGGCTTCAGCGAGGGGTTCGTTCGCGCCACGCTGATCATACCGGGGGATGCGACCGCAACGGCCGCGAATATCCTCGCTTCGGAGGGCCTGTTCCGGCTCGGGGTCGCGAGCGACCTGATCGCATTCTCGGCCGATGCCGTCGTCGCCGTCCTGCTGTACGTCCTCCTTCGGCCCGTGAGCAGGACCCTTGCACTGGTGGCTGCGACCCTCCGCCTGATCGCCCACCCTGCAATCGCGAGCATCAATATGCTCAACCAGTTCATGGCGCTGCAACTCCTCACGGGTCCGGAGTACACGACTGTCTTCAGCCCCGAGCAACTGAACGCGCTCGCGCTGCTGTTGCTGAACGCTCACGGGTACGGCTATCTCATCGGCGGGATCTTCTTCGGGTTCCACCTGATCGTACTGGGGTACCTGCTCTACCGATCCGAACTGTTCCCCGCGCTCCTCGGCGTTCTCGTCGTCCTCGCGGCGTTCGGCTACTTGACCGAGAGCTTCACGTTCCTGCTCGTGCCCGCCTACGAACCGATTGCGTCGACGATCGTCCTTGTGACGGCCGTCGTCGGGGAGATGGCCCTTGCGCTCTATCTGGTCGTGAGAGGAGTCAAGACGCAGCAACCGGCGACGGCGGAGGCGGCCTGATGGCACGAACGGAGCCGCGGCCCACCCCACCGTCCCGGTCGCCGGTCACGCCCGACGGCGACGCGGCCAGCATGCACGCGGTCATCCAATCGGAATACGGAGGGCCCGAAGTACTCGAGTACACCGACGTCGAGAGACCGACGCCGGCCGACGACGAAGCTCTCGTTCTGATCGTCGCCGCGTCTGTCGGTGCCGGTGACTGGCACCTCATGCGCGGAACGCCGTTCCTCGTCCGGCTCGTCTACGGCGGCTATCGCCGTCCGAAGTTCCCGACCCCAGGCGTCGACATCGCGGGACGGGTCGAGTCAGTCGGTCGAAACGTCACGGCGTTCCAGCCGGGCGACGAGGTCATCGCCGACCTCTCCGAACACGGGTTCGGTGGCTTTGCCGAGTACGTCTGCGTCCCGGCGACAGCGCTCGTCTCGAAGCCGGCCACGGTCCCGTTCGAGGCGGCAGCGGCGGTCCCGACGTCGGCCGTCGCCGCTCTCCAGGCGCTCCGCGATGCCGGGCGGCTCCAAGCCGGCGAACACGTCCTGATCAATGGGGCGTCCGGCGGTGTGGGGACGTTCGCAGTGCAGATCGCAAAACATCTCGGAGCCGAAGTCACCGGGGTCTGTAGTACCGCGAAGATGGAACTGGTCCGCTCGATCGGCGCCGACCACGTCATCGATTACACCGAGACTGACGTCACCACTGCAGGAGTGGAGTACGACCTCATCCTCGATACGGCGGGCTCCCATTCGATGAGCGCCTACCGGCGTGCGCTCACCCCGACGGGACGGTACGTCATGGTGGGCGGGCCGACCGGGCGATTCCTGCGAGCGCTGATCCTCGGTCCAGTGCTCTCGATGCCTAGCAACCGAAAATTCGGAGGCTTCAATCTAACGGCCGACCGTGAGGATCTGGCGTTCGTGACAGAGCTGCTTGAATCCGGTGACCTCACGCCTATTATCGATAGACGATACGAACTGCGTGAAGTTCCCGAGGCTATCCGATATGTCGAGGACGGTCGCGCGAAGGGAAAGGTCGTAATCACATCGGAAGAGACCATCTGAACTGTGCGGCCCCGGGGAGGGAATCTGAGATTCGGCACTTCTGTCTTTGTTCCAAAGAGGTACGATTCACTTATTGGAGATGTCGTTTCCAGCGACTGGTAATGCCACCAACTCAGGAATCTCGTCGAGATGTCTTTCGACGGATTGCCCAACGACCACACGCTAACTGGCCAGTGTACGATGCGACGCCGTTGTATGAGCGAGATTCGCCTGACGGACTGGCGTCAGATATTCGGACAGTCTCACAGGCTTGGTTCAAACACGATGCACATGACTCTGTTGAGGAATTCGCCTGTGCACTCCCGCTGGCGTATTTCAGACTCGATGCGCACGACCGCTATGGACGCTCGACACGCTACGAGATGGACACCCTCTTTCGGATGTTCGTCCTGAAGGAACTCCACGGGTGGGAGCACGAGACAGCACTCCTCGAGTACCTCGAAAGCCATCCCAAACTGTGTGAGCGTCTTGAGCTGGACAGAGTACCTGACCAGTCGACGCTCTGGCGCAGTTGGCATATGCGCTTCACCGATGACCTTCGTAAGACGGCCCAGAAAGCGGCCCGAACAATTCTCATCAAAGCGCAGAACGCGGGTGCCACTGTCCCCCGCGAACCAGAACAATCCCTCCCATGTCGTGAGGATGACGCAGATGAACCAGACCCAGATGACGAACTTATCCTCGACAAAGCTGGCACGATTACCGAACACGTCAGTCGATTCGTCTTCCCAGCCTTCTCACTGAATCGGGGTGAGGGCTGTGAGATCCACGAGAACGCCTACTGGGGTCTGCAGACATATCTCGGACTTCGCGAACGGCTGGCTGCGAAGGAAGGGGCTCGCAGTTTCGTCTACGAATCGACTCGGGATCGGACGCCGCTGGGGCACGCCCATCGCGAGCACATCCGCGACCTCTCGGTTGACCAAGTGCGAGCGATGTACCGGCAGGCCATCACTCGGCTCCTGAGCGAAGTTGCGGAGACAGAGCAGTTCTTTCGAGCCGGAATCGTCGCGATCGACATTACCGAAGCTGACCAGTTCACCGGCGATAGAACTGGTCACGAGGACGAGATCATCGGAACAAAGGAGAAGACTGACGAGTACGCCTATCAGTGGGCGACAGTCCAGTTAGTCGGCAACGCCGTTCCGCTCGTGCTTGATGCACGACCGGTTCGACGAGGAGAGTCACGCAAGGAAATCGTCGAGGATTTGCTGGATTCGGCTGAGGACCTCGTTCACGTCGATAACGTGCTGATGGACCGGGAGTTCGATAGCCAGCACGTCTTGGAGATGATCAGCCAGCGCGGACTCTCCTACGTCGTTCCGAAGCGGATGCAGACCAGCGAGAAGGCGCAGGCGAAGCGATTGCTCCAGCGTGACCAGGACCGATACGAGACCGACCGGAAACTCCATCTCGGGAAGAACGAATGGCACGAGACGACGCTGATCTACCGTCGGAAAGAGGACTCCGAGCACGACGACTATCGACAGTATTCGGTGTTCATGACGAATGGCGGGAGTGGTCACCTCACGGAGTACGGGTATCGGTGGGAGATTGAGAGCGGCTACAGGTCGATCAAGCGGTTCATGGCTGCCACCACGTCAAAGGATTTCGGGTTGCGGTTCTTCTACTTCGCGTTCGCGTGTCTGCTGTACTCGATCTGGCGGGCTGTCGATCTACTCGTCCAAGCCGAGTTGACTGGCGAGTATGAGCACTCACCGGTGATTACAGCGGACAACACGCTGACGCTGCTGAAGAAGGAAACTGGAATCGGGTAGTGAGGAACTCTATTCGGGTTAGCGTGCCGCTGAGTGGCTACGCTGCTGGAAGTCTCGAAAATTTGCCCATATAGTTGAGTGTGTGACAGGAATAGCCGCCTGGAAAGCCATCTGGAGCAGTTTCCGCTGGCCGAATCGGTCAAATTCACGCATCACAGCCCTGCTAAACCCCCTGTAGTCTCAACTTCCCTTCCCTCTCAATCGACGAGAACCAAGCGATCGGTGCAGGCTCGACATCGACTGCCCCCTGAGGGTTGTTCCTGATGTCTTCGCCACTGGAGAAAAATCGATGGACACCATATATCCAGTACGATGGATATATGTTCCTACAGAGCCTTGCTGCAGGTATGTCCGGCGACTCGAACCAGGAAGACGACCGTGTTCGTGCGTCGATGACGCGTGGAGAGCGGGTACGCGCCGCTGCACGGACGCTCCGGACGCCCCGTTCTGCCTCTCAAATCGCCGAGGAGACGGAAGTGTCGGTAAAGACGGCACAGAAGTATCTCGACCAGCTCGTCGAGGACAACGTCCTCCGGACGGTCGAACAGGGCGACCAGCTGCTCTACTGTATAGACCAGCTTATGGCGACCTATCGTGAGGTCGCCACCCTCCAACGCGAACACGACCGCGAGGAACTCACCGCTACGCTGGAGTCGATGCGTACCCGGATTTCGGGCTGGAAAGAGACCTACGATGTCGAGACGCCGGGTGAGCTCAGAGCGAGCATCGCGGACCTCGATACTACTGACGAGATCGAAAAACGGCGTGAAGTCGCCAGTGAGTGGGAGCATCTCGACGATCGTATTCCGGTCGTCCGAGCTGCACTCAACGAGTACGACTGGGCGACCGAGCGAGATACGATTTCCGTATAGCAACTGATGGGTCTCCCGGGAACGACCGATAGCTCGGTCTACGAGGGGCTGAAAGATGTCCTCCAGCGACACCCGTTCGTCACGACTGTCACGTACGAACCGGACAGCATCGTCAAGCAGTTCCTTCGAGCGCAGATTGACCCCAGTCGGGTCGTGCCGACAACCGGCCCGGAATCACCGACACTCGATGTCGAGTGGCGGTTCGTCGGCGATGACCCGTATTATCGAATTCACTATGCCGACCCGAACTCGGGATTCAATTGTGGCTGGCATCGGGACGATGACCACCCTGATCTCGGACCGGTTCACTTCCAATACCATAACCCAGAAATAGGAGAACGAAACCACGAACGTGCTCAGTTTGAGAAGACGATCCCAACAGAGATTCTCTGGATCGCCCTCGATCGACTGTTTAAGGAGAGGATTCCGATGCTAGGCGGCGAAGACTAACTTAGGTGCTTGACTTGAAGCATCGAGTGTAGTTGCGAACGACACGAAATGTGCATCTGCATTTAACGCGGAGTTCTACGCACCTACGTTTTAAAAGTGGAATTTGGCAATACCATGATAGGAAATCATCTCAATGAATCTACGACTACTATTTGGAATCGGCTTCGTAGCAATTCTAGTTGCTGGGGTTATCCAAACAGCCGAAGGCCAACGTTAAGCTACTGCTCGTTGCCAGCCGGCGAGGCAGAGGGTTCGTTTTCGACGACAGTTTTCCGTGAGACCACGTCGATCGTCGTCTCTGACCCGATGGCAGTCCCACCATCGATTTCTTCTACACGGAGGGTGACGTCCTCAGGGCTCGCACAACCGCAATTGACGAACTCGTCCCACTCATCGCCGATGGAAACCTGCCCGGCGTGTGCCCGTCGGAGGTATTGGCGGTACGTGTGTTCCGTCATGTTTTCCTGTAGCCACTCGTTGTCGGCGACCCACCAGTCATCGGTGTCATCCGGATCGGTCTCCGGCGGCCGGAAGGAGACGCAGACTCGATCCGCCTGATTCTCAACGGTACTCGGGTCAGTCGTATTGACGGTTCGTCGGTCGGTTCTGTTCATTAGTCGTCTGCCTCCGTGGCGATGGGCTCGGTGCTATCGGTAGCTACCTCGGCTGCCGATTCGAGCCAGTCTTCGACGTCCAAGGCGGCCATACTGCCCGTTCCCGCGGCGGTGACCGCCTGCTGGTACTCGCGGTCCATGACGTCACCGGCCGCGAAGACACCATCGGTCGCCGTCGCCGTCGTCGCCCACGCGTCCCCGGTGTCTGCAGTTTGTACGTAGCCGTCTTTGTCAAGGTCGACGGGCGTCTCCCGGAGGAAGTCGGTGTTGGGCTCGTGACCCACGGCATAGAACACACCCCCAACACCGAAGTCTTCAGTTGCGACATCCCCGCCAGCCTCGTACTTCTCCCTCGGGTACCCGTTCGGGTGGGAGACGAGCGTCGCACCGGTCACGCCGTCCTCCTGTGAACCCTGGATAGTGACGAGTTCCGTGTTCCGGGCGAACTCGGTATCGTCGTGTTCGCGGGCACGGTCGGCCGTGATCTTCGAGGCGCGGAGCTCCTCGCGGCGGTGGACGACCGTCACGTTGTCGGCGAACTTCGCGAGGAACACCGCTTCCTCCATGGCACTGTCGCCGCCGCCGGCGATGAGGACGTCGTCGCCGCGGTGGAACGCACCGTCACAGGTCGCACACGTCGACAGCCCGTGGCCCATCAGTTCGTCCTCATTCTCAGCGTCGACCCAGCGGGCGCTCGCGCCGGTCGCGACGATCAATGCCCACGTGTAGACAGTGTCCCCGGTCGACAGCGATAGCTCCAGCGGCTGGCCGTTCAAGCCGGCCGCCTCGATGCTGCCATGCTGGAACTCGGCGCCGAACTGCTCGGCCTGCTCCTTGCCGCGCAGAATCAGCTCCATCCCGCCGACACCCTCGGGGAACCCGAGATAGTTCTCGACGTCGGTCGTGAGCGTGAGCTGACCGCCCGGTTCGTCGCCCTCCAGCACGAGCGGGTCGAGGTCGGCCCGCGCGGCGTAGACCGCCGCCGAGAGCCCGGCGACTCCCGAGCCGGCGATGACGAGCTTGCGGATCTCCTCGGTCATTTACTCGGTGTACCTCCCGATCAAGGAGCGCAGCTGCTCTTCGCCCCGCACCCCGACGACCTCTTCGACCTGCTCACCGTCGGCGAACAGGACGAGCGTCGGGACGCCCTGGACGCCGTAGGCAGCAGCGAGCCCCTGGTTGGCGTCGACGTCGACTTTGGCGACGGTCGCGTCGGTCTCGGCAGCCAACTTCTCGACGATCGGTTCGAGCATCTGGCACGGCCCACACCAGTCGGCGTAGAAGTCCGTGAGAACAACGTCGTTCTCTTCGACGATGTCGTCGAGGTGGGACTGCCCGTCGACGTGAAGCGGTTCGTTCGTGGACGCGGTGCCAACGTCGGATGCAGTATCAGTTGCCATCACCAGTACGTATGCACCAGCGCTAATTAAGAGTTTTGTGAGATATTTACAATACTAACCAAGATAAATCGTCAGCCAAAATACCGATCGGAACTCGAGACCGCAAAATTCAGCTCCCGTGGAGAGTCTTTGACCCAGAGATCGAGAAAAGTAGAGCGTTAGCTTTCGGCTGCAGGAGCCGCAGTGTCGGTCTGTTCGTACTTGGTTTCGAACTCCTGGATGAGCTGGCCCATCTTCGCGTACCCGTCGTTGAGCAAGCGCTGCATGTCATTGGCTATCTTCGAGGGGTCCGTCGGCGAGTAGACGTGGTAGTAGCCGCCCTGGTCATAGTTGATCTGGTTCTTCTCCATGAAGCCGGTCTGGAGCAGCCGCTGGACGGCGCGGTAGGCGGTCGAGCGTTCGCGGTCGACTGCGTCGGCGATTTCGTCGACGGTCAGCGGTTCGTCGGCCTCGACGAGCGCCTGGAAGCATTCCTTGTCGAGCTCTTTGAGGCCGTGGAAGCACTCCAGCAGCCCCTCGCACTCCATGTTACTGCGGAGCTGTTCAGACATCGAATCTGGCATTGTTATCACTACGTAGTGGTTATGCCGATAAAAGGCTTGTGTATAGATTCCACAATCACGCGCTACACAGGCTTTACTCGGTCAAAATCCGGAGTAAAAGTCCTGCGTAGTCGCCAACCGGTATCGTAATCGAAAGCGGACTATCCTGATTGCGATGTAGTTAGACGACACCAGCGCCCAGTCACATCGGAGCGCAATCGACAGATGGCCGCAACCACGACAGCACCACTAACGAGGAAAGCGGCTCCGAAGATCAGCGCGGTACTCAACACGTTGAGCACCTCGATATCGTAGACGGTCCCGAGTTTGTTCGACGCGACGGCGAGACTGCCGGCGAGTAGCATCGCGGCAAAGTACCCTTTAATCTCGTCTTCGTCGACGAGATTTGTCGCGCCCGCTCCGATGCGCGCACCGAGAGCGCTCCCAAGGAGGAGGAACGCGACAACTGGAAGCGCGACAGCCCCGGATTGCGCGTAGGTGAACGCGCCGAACGCCCCCGAGATCGTGATCTGCAGGATGTCCGTTCCCACGGCGATCGCAGCGGGGACGCCGAGCCCGTACATCATCGCGGGCATTGGGAGGAATCCCCCGCCGACGCCGAGGAACCCAGACAGAATCCCGATGACAAGACCGACAGCGAAGACGATCGTCCCTGATACGCGGACCCCACCGCGCAACGTCACCATCGGCGGGAGGTGAATCGACTGGACGCGATCGGCGAGATCGGTGCCGGCATCGCCGTCGTCACTGCTGTCAGCCCAGGAGTCACGGAGCGTAAACAGCCGACGGTAGCGAGCAGGCCGACGTATGCGACGTTGATGACGAGATCGGCCATCCCGGTCGCTTCGAGGAAGAACACGACGCTCTTCCCGGCCTCGATACCGACGGTCATCGCGACAGTCATGATGACTGCGAGCTTGTAGTCGACCTGCCCGTGGTCGCGGTGGCGGAGCGCGCCGATCACGCTCGTCCCGAAGACGAACGCCAACCCGCTGCCGACGGCGACCGTCGACGGATATCCCATCACGAGCAGCGCGGGCGTCACGAGAAACGAACCACCCATGCCGAAGAACCCGAAGAGGGTCCCGATGAGCAGCCCGAATCCAACGAACACGCCGACCATCAGAAGACTCAACCCGAGTATCTCCATTATCACTCACCCCCCAGCGCGTCGAGTACGGTTGGCTGGGCGAACCTCGTCAGTGCTCCGTACCCCACGTACAGCACGATAGCTTGCAGAAAGACGATCCCAACCGTAACTGCGGCCTGTGCTGATCCGCTCAGCGTTTCGAGAGCGAACATCTCACGACACCCCCGATAGTATTGTGAACCTCATGGAAATCTACTCGATTCTACCTAACCGACTACAGAACTTAATAGTTGTGGAAATACTATACAATACTATCGAAGCAGTACGCTATATGTTATAGAAATCGAACGCAGGCCTTGGCGAACATGTGCATGCCTCACTCGACCTGGACAAAGAAGGAACTCCGGCTACCCCCAATATCCTGTACGTTACGTCAGCTACGGCTGGCCCCTCGTCACGTCCCCAACGGGCACAACGTTGGAGTGCAACGGACTACTACGACCGAAAGAAACTGTTAGTCTTGGGCAGTCATCACGGAAGACTCGGTTTTCGCTGGCGCCGGTGGCTCGTGAGTACCGAACTCGGGATGGGTCTCCTCCATCCAGACGTACACCACGGCGCCGGACGCGAACATCAGGCCGGCGGTTAAGTAGAACGCGGCAGCCGCGTTCACGAACTCCATCGAGAGTCCGATCAAGACCGCACCGACGACATAGCCAGAGTCGCGCCACATTCTGTAGACGCCCATCCCCGCCGAGCGCCACGTGGGGTGGGCCGCATCGCTCGGAACCGTCATCAGGTTCGGGTACAGCAGCGCCATCCCCAGTCCGGAGACGCCGGCCAGCACTGCCCACGGGACGTAGCTATCGACGAGCACCATCCCGAGGACGCCCCCGCCCGCGAGGAACATCCCGGCGATCACGGGCGGGCGACGGCCGATGCGGTCGGCGAGCCCGCCGGTCGCGATCTGGAGGAAGTACATCGCGCTGTGGACGCTGACTACGACCCCGACCGCCGCGATGCCGAGCCCCTGGCTCGTCAGGTACAGCGGGACGGCGATCCAAAACAGCGTGTCGACGAAGTTCTCGATGTGACCGGCCTGCGCCGCGGCGAACAGCGTCCGGTCGCCATAGGTCGCGCGCTTTAGGACCTCGTCGAACGGCAGATTCGCGTCGTGGTGGTCGTCGTCGCCCTCGGCTTGGGCGTACTGGACGGTCTCCTTGATCAGGAAGATCGAGACGAGGAACGCCAACACGACGACGACGCCGAGGAAGTAGAACGGTTCGGGGCGCAGCCCCCACTGGCCGGCGATGACGCCGGTGATCCAGGCGCCGACGGCTAGGCCGGTGTAGCCGAACGCCTCGTCGATCCCGACTGCGAGCCCGCGCTGGTCGGGGCCCGCGAGGTCGATCTTCGCGTTTATCGCCATGCTCCAGGTCAACGCCTGGTTGACACCCAGCAGGATATTCCCGACGGTGATCCAGCCCCAGCTCGGGGCGAAAATGAGGATGACCGGCAGCGGGAGTGCCGTTGCCCACCCGGCGATGAGGACGGGCTTGCGGCCGTACTCCTCACCCCACTTGCCGGCGTAGAGATTGAGGATCGACTTCACGACGCCGAAGGACACGACGAACGAGCCGATCACGAGGAACGACTCAACGCCGAGGACGTCCTCCCCCAGCACGGGGACGACGGTTCGTTCGGAGCCGATGGTCAGCCCAGTCGCGAAGACGAGCAGGACGTGCAGCGAGAACTGCCCGAGGTGTTCGCGGATTCCTTGTTCGAGTTCAGTTGTCGTAGGCATTAGTTCGTGAGTTCAGCAGGTTCATTTGTGGGTTACAGTAGGAGGAGCGCGGTGCCGTACGCGAGGCCGAACGACAGGACGAACGACCCTGCCCACGCCCCGACTGTCAGGAGAATCTTTCTGGCATCCACAGCCTCCCGACCGCCGACCGCGGCGCCGCTCCCGATGATGGCACTGACGACGATCTCGTTGAACGAGACCGGGACGCCGAGCAGGACTGCCAGCTGTGCGATCAGGAACGACGGTACGAGCGCCGAGATAGAGCGCCGCGGCCCCAGCGACGAGTAGTCCTGGGCGAGCGACTTGATCATCCGCGGCGCGCCCGTCCACGAGCCGACGAGCATTCCGAGGCCGCCGCCGACGAGCACGGCGAACGTCGAGACCATCCCCACCTCGTCGAGCAGCGGCAGCAACGGCCCGACAGCGAGGCCGACCTGGCTCCCGCCCGCGGAGAACGCGACGAGCGAACCCAGCGCGAGCAGCACCCGACGCAGGCCACCGCGCTCGTCGCGACTGACGTCCCACCAGACGACCGTTGCGACGGCTAGCGCAGCGAGGCCGGTGATTCCGAGCGCCGATACCAGTCCATCGACGGTCAGCACTCGCTGTCCGAGCCCGCGGACGGTTCCCGCCGTGCTTCCCTCGCCGAGGAAGCTGAACTGAATGTTCACGAGAGCGGCTCCGACAAGCCCGGTAAGGACGGGGATGCTGTACCGTTCGGGGACGTCGGGCCGCGGGAGGAGGCTCGCTATGGTGAACGCGATGCCGCCGCCGACGAACGGCGTCAACACCCAGACGGCAGCGATCTGGCGGTACTTCGGCCAGACCGGCGACCCGCCGAGCGCGAGCCCGACGCCGATGACTGCGCCGGTCACGGTGAACGCGGTCGCGATCGGGTACCCGGTCGTGATCCCGACCGCCATCAGCCCCGCGCCCAACACGAGCACGAGGATGACGCCGGCGACGGGGAGGCTGATGCCGCCGACGAGGCCGCTCCCGATGGCTTCCGAGACGTTGCCGCCCTGCGTGACGGCGCCGGCGAAGCCGAAGATGCCGACGAGTAATGCGGCGCGCATCGTCGCGATGGCGTTCGAGCCGACGGCCGGCGCGAAGGGGGTCGCGCCGCTCGACCCGGCGCCGATGACCCATGCCATGAACAGGCTGGCGAGCGCTGCACCGACGAAGAGGGCGATGAGAGCGGGGTCCATAGAAGTGGGTTAGTCTGCGCCCGCTGGGGACGTGTCGCGGCTCTGGCTGCGGCTCCGCCAGTAGCCCTGGGCGTACGCGCCGAGGAACATCCCGGCGAGCGCCCAGAGTATCGTGACGTTGCCGGTGCCGAGGCTCGCGTACGCGGCGCCCGGGCAGATGCCGGAGAGCCCCCAGCCGACGCCGAAGATGGCGCCGCCGACGAGGACGTTCCGGTCGAACGGCTTCAGCCGGCGCTCGTAGGGGTCGCCCGTGAGGGGGGCGGCGTCCCGGATCCGCGGCAGCAGGGCGAACGCGATGCCGGAGACGATGGCGGCCCCGAACATGACGAACGGGAGGCCGAGATCGTCGAACTGGAGGAAGTTAAGCACGACCTCCGGTCGCGCCATGTGGCTAAACCCGAGCCCAACCCCGAACACGATGCCGCCGACGAAGATCAGCGGCTTGAACAGCGGGTGGCGGTCGCTCATGGGCTCACCCCCAGCGCGGCGACGACCTGTGCCGTGCCGATTGCGACCGTCAGGAACGTCAGGACGCCGACCAGCGACGTCTTCGACGCCGAACCGACGCCACAGACGCCGTGCCCGGACGTACAGCCCTTTCCAATCCGGGTGCCGATGCCGACGAGGATGCCGCCGACGAACAGCCGCCACGGCTGGACGTCGGTCGTCCAGAGCGTCACCCCGGCGACCTCATACAGCTGGCCGGTCGTCCCTGGCTCGTACAGCGAACTCGTGACCAGTCCGGACTGGAACGTCGCCGCGAACGCTAGCCCGCCGAGGATGATGCCGGCCGTGAACACGACCCGCCAGTCCCGCGAGCTGACGTACTGCTGGAAGCGGGACTGGTCGGAGACGTACGACAGCGTGGACTCCAGGAACGTACTCGCCCCGGCTGGGATTCCCGTCCCGATGTAGATCAGGACGGTCCCGAGCCCGACGAGCAGTCCGCCGACGGCGTACCGACTGATCCCGTTGGGGAACAGGTCGGCAGCCGCTTGGAGCAGTACTGGGTCAGCAACCATCGGCGTCGTTAGTCACCCGCGAGGGAGTCCTGGCTGGCTGCGCAGTTGTTCGGCCCGAGTTCGAGGGTGAACGCCTCCTCGTCGTCGACGACGTTCTGGCCAAGGTTCGTCGCGATGATGTCCTCGTAGTTGGCCGGCCGCGGCGGCATATCCGAGAGGATCAGGTCGACGAACTCGTCCTCGTCTATCGTGAGCGCGTCCATCTCCTCGACGAGTTCGCCGATGGGCGCGGTGTAGGTGCCGTCGTCGGCGCGCTCGGCGGCGTCGCTGAAGTGCGCGCCACCGACGAGCGTGTCGTCGGGCAGCGTCAGCACGCGCTCCTGGAGCGACTCGTAGAGCATGCGCGCGGCGTCGGGCGCGCCGTCGTCGCCCTCTTCGAGGTCAGGGCGGGCGACGCTCTCGACGAACAGCCCGTCGCCGGTCGCGAGCAGACTGTCGTCGACGAGGTACGAGGTCATTCCGGTGGTGTGGCCGGGCGTGTAGACAGCTTCGATGGTGGCGTCGCCGACCTGGAAAGTGTCGCCGTCCGCGGCCGTGGTCAGCTCGTCCGCGTACGTGACGCCGCGGTCGACAGCAGCCTCGGGGATGACGCCCTCGACACCTTCCTCGTCGAGGTCGCGAACGCCGGAGATGTGGTCGGCGTGGACGTGCGTGTCCGAGGCGTACTTTAGGTCGACGCCGAGGTCGTCGGCGTCCTCGATGTAGCGGTCGGTGAACGCCCGGAGCGGATCGATGATCGCCGCCTCGCCGTCGTCGTAGAGGAGGTAACCCAAGCAGCCCGAGGAGGGGCGCTGGTACTGGAGGAGGGTGCCGGCGCCGTCGTAGCGCTCGACCTCGACGGCCCCGTAGATGCTGGCCCAGCCGTTCATGCCGTCCTCGAGGTGGTCAACGTCGTAGCCGCGCTCCGCGAGCGTGCCAGCGACGAACTCGCTGGCGCCGCCCTTCGCACACAGGACGGTCACCTCGCGGTCGTCGGGGACCTGCTCGAGAACGTCCTCGTCGATGTCGTCCTCGAGGAACTCGAAGTACGGGACGTTGATCGACGTGACGTTCTCGCCGTCGATACGCCACTCCTCGTAGTCCGATTGCATGCGCGCGTCGAGGAGCGTGACGTCCTCGCCGGCGTCGATACGATCCTTCAGCGCCTCCGGGTCGACGGAGTCCACGTCGACGTCCGGAGTCGGGAAGTCGTCAGAGTTCATGTTGTGCAGTCGCTTCTACTGGGTGAACGCACAAAAGAATTTGCATAGTAGTTCCTTTTTCGAACAATACTATTTTGGGGCTCCGTCACTAAAGCCGGATTAAACCGCCTTTATGGGGATTATTCCCGGTTCGGTGCCTTAATTAGGGCGTGGAGTAGTTGGCAGTGTCCACAAGAATCGACAATCTTTTACTTGGGCGGGAGGTATTGTGCGATAGCTCCAATACAGACTCACGGAGCAGATAACCAATGAGTGCTGAATTCGACATCACGGAGACGCTCGACGTCAAAGGCGCATCGTGCCCTATGCCAGTAGTGAAGACGAAGTCCGCCATCGACGACCTCGCGGAAGGTGAGGTCCTCGAAGTGCTGGCGACCGACCCCGGAAGCATGAGCGACATCGACGGCTGGGCCGCCGGCACAGAGGGCGTCGAGCTCGTCGACCAGGAGGAAGGCGACGACGTCTACAAACACTACGTCCGCAAGACGGAGTAACGATGAACACGGACACACCCGACGCGCCGGCCGACGACGCGCCCTCGCGTGCGGAGCTGGCCGCACGCGTGGACGAACTGGAGGACGCGCTCGCCGAAGCCACGAGCGAGGACGACGCCAAGAAGATGAGCATCATCGCGACGAAGGGGACGCTGGACATGGCGTACCCGCCGCTCATCCTCGCCAGCACCGCGGCCGCGTTCGGCTACGACGTGACCGTCTTCCACACGTTCTGGGGGCTGGACATCCTCCACGAGGAGCGCTCAAAGAACCTCAAGCTCAGCTCCGTCGGCAACCCCAACATGCCCGTGCCGAACGCCGTCGCCGCGCTCCCTGGCATGGACCGCGTGACGACGAAGATGATGGAGAAGAAGATCGCGGACAACGACACCGCCACCATCGAGGAACTCATCGAGACGAGCCTCGACATGGGCGTGGAGTTCCAGGCTTGCCAGATGACCATCGACCTCATGGACTACGACGAGGACGACTTCTACGACGGCGTCACCACGGGCGTCGGTGCGGCGACCGCCCTCCAAGACATGGCCGACGCCGACATCCAGCTCCTCGTCTGAACTCCGATGAACAAACTCGAGAATCCGATTCCCCAGATTGTCGATGCCGTCGCGGAAGCGGAGGGCGTCGAGCCGGTCACACTCGATCCGCCGCTAGCCGAGGTCGTCGATCCGGATGCAGTAGAACGGTTGGTCGGTAATTCGACGGCGTCTGACCTCGAAGTTCGATTCGCGTATCGTGGTCACGACGTCGTCGTCGACGAGAGCGGTCGCGTGCAGGTCGACTGAAGCCGACAGAACTTCTCTTCGATAGCAGTTCCCCACCGACAGCCACTCCAGCAGCGGCGTCCGATTTCAACGAGTGGACTCTGAGAGACTACCGTCGCGGAGGACAGCGGAGAACAGTAGTCGCGTTAGGTCCACTCCGATTCGAGGGCGTCCAGCAGCCGCTCGACCTCAGCGTGAGTGTTGACCGCATGGACTGATGCGCGGACGGCGTCCGGGATCGGCAAAGCGCGAACGACGATTCCCTCCGACGCGAGTCGGTCGACCGTCGCTTCGGTAACCAACTGTGGTGGGCAGCAGGGAATCAGCAGCCGTCCGGTCGACGTAGAGGAAGCCGCCGCCCCACAGCCCCAGCAGCCACTTGTGACCGGCCGCCGCGACGGCATCGGCCCCCCAATCGCCGACATCGAGGGGAAGCTGTCCCGGCACTTGCACAGCGTCGACGAGCGCGAACGCGCCAGCTTCGTGAGCGATGTCGACGAGGTCGGCGACCGGTAACTGGGTGCCATGCGTCCACGTCACCGCGCTGAAACAGGCCAGGCGTGCGTCGGCGACGGCCTCGGCGAAGGCGTCGAGATCGACGCGACCGTTCTCCGTCTCGACGACGCGAACCTCGACGCCCTCCTGTTCTAGGCGTTGCCACGGGAGCGTCCCAGCCGGGTGTTCGAGGTCGGTTCGAACGACGGTGTCGCCGGGCTCCCAGTCGATGGCGGTCGCGACGGCGTTGATGCCCGCGGTCGTGCTCTCCGTGAGCGCGATCTCGTCGTCATCCGCACCGACGAAGGTGGCGACGCGCTCCCGCACGCGGTCATAGGCGTCGAACGCCGCCTCGTAGGGGTCGTTTTGCGTGCTCGTTTCGTACTCGTGTGACCGTATGAACTCGTCAGCAGCCTCGACGACGTACCGCGGACTCGGTCCGTGGGCGCCGAAGTTCAGGTAGACGTCCTAGTGTAAGGCGGGCGTGTCGGCGCGGAGTTCTCTGGGAGTCATCTCGTTGTCGGTGAATTAGTCCCGATATCGGGCGATCAGGTCGCGGAGTGTCTGTCCGTTCTGGCCGCCGCGAAGCTGTTTCACCGGGTGCCCGTCGACGAAGAGGACGAACGTGGGCGGGCTCTGGGCACCGAACTCGATCGCCGTTTCGAGATTCGATTCGATGTCGATCGTCAGGATGGTCGCGTCAGTGTCTTCGGTGAGTGCTTCGAGGACCGGCTTCATTCGTTTGCAGGTGCCACACCACTCCGTGTAGAACTCCACGAGCGCGACGCTGCTGTCTTCGACGACAGTTTCGAGGTCGTCGTCACCGAGCGAGACCACGCGGTCCGTCTCCGCTGTCTGTGTTGCCATTACGAGACTCTACGCACCGAATATTAATAGTCTTGGGCCAACTATACAATACAATTTTGCTCAGCCACCCCCTCACTGCCTAAGCAGTACGGTAGAACTGTCAGTCTGGAGGCGTTACTGACCGATCTGTGACTGCCACCGTGCTGGTAGCTGAGCGTAGACGACGGCGTTGTCGACGAGTACGTCGACCGGAACGTACTCATCCGGCGCGTGGACGGTGTCGGTTCCTAGCGCGAACTCGACGGTCGGGATGCCGGCATTCCGGAGGTTCTTGGCGTCACCACCACCCGTAGCGCTCCGCCGGAAGACGCGATCGCCTGTGGCCTCCTCCGCGGTCGACGCGACGGCTTCGACGAGCGGGCTGTCAGGAGCTTCGGCCGTACCGACGCTCCAGGAGACGTCGGCAATTGTGATACCTTCGCAGTCGGCGACGCACTCCCGAATCTCCGCGAGCATGTCGGGCGTCTGGACACCTGCGGTCAGTCGCACGTCAATTTCGGCGTGCACAGACTGCGGGACGCTGTTTATCGCGTCCCCGCCCTCGAGGACGCCGAGATTGATCGAGGGGTACCAGAACAGCTCTCGAGCGGCGGCCTCACCCAATGAGGGGGCGTAGTATTCGACTGACTCCTCGACGATCGGTGCCACGTCAGCGTCGATCTCGAGTCGCTGGGTCCCAAACCGTTCGCGCATAGTCTCGACGGCGTCGTAGAGCCGATCGATGGCATTGACGCCGAGTACCGGTCGGGAGCCGTGGGCCCCCTCACCGCTGGCTTCGAGTGTCAGCCAGATGCTGCCCCGGTCCGCGATTGTGACGGAGTGGCGGCCTTCCTCGCAGGTCGGCTCGCCAATCACGCATGCGTCAGCGTCGAGCTCTCCAGTGTCCAGTAACGCTGGCAAGCCGGCGTCACCACCCACTTCCTCGTCGCTCACGAACGCGAATTGGAGGTCGACAGGTGGCTCAGTGTCGGTGGCTGCGAAGGCCTGTATTGCGAACAGCATCGACGCCACGGCACCCTTCATGTCGGTTGCACCGCGACCGTAGACGTGTTCATCGACGCGCTCGCCAAGTGGATCGTGGGACCAGGCATCTCCGTCGAAGGGTACCGTATCGAGGTGGCCATTATATAACAGTGTGTGGTCAGACCCACCCGGTAGTCGAACGAGCAGATTTGGCTTTGCTGGATCGACTGCAAAACGCTCTACTTCGACCGGAAGCGGGTTGAGGAAATTTTCGATTTTGGCGACGATTTCGCGCGTGTCGCCGGGCGGATTCGACGTCTCAATCGCGAGGAGATCGAGGGCGAGCGCGACCAGTTCCTCTCGGTGTGCTCGCACGTACTCGGTGGGCGTGACATTGCTCATACGTGGGTGAGTTTGCTGTCAAGGGGGGCCGCTACCGAGAGCGACGAGAGCCAGTGATGGCCAAGCGGCAGTGCAGAAGCCTGGTTTCCGTTCCGTAGCCCGGCCATTACCAAATTCGCCACAAACGACGTCATGTTCGTATCGCGCAGCTTTGGTCGGTATCGCCGGAAGAGTAGAGCCAATATAGGGTGCCAATCACGCCGACCGTTATCGCAGTCACTACGATTCTGATGAGCCCACCACCGAGTGCAGCCGCCGTTCCCCCGGCAGCGGCGGCACCGGCCGTCGGCGCCGCAAAGAGACAGCAGAGGCTCACCGCGCCGCCAACAGCGAGTAATCCCCACGGAGGGGTCGACGCGTCCTCGGCACTCCCGCCCTCGTCTGAACTAGTCATCGATTGGGCTCTCCTTCGTCTGATTGACCCAAGTGCGTTTGGGTCGTCGAGGCCGTCGCTCGCACGGTCAGCACACCTCGCAGCGCCGGCGCTGGTAGACCAGAAGCGCGGCGAAGCACACGACGCTCACGGCGCCGAGGATTGGGCGGAGCGGGTCGAAGTACGTCATGAGCGCCGACGAGCTGAACAGCGCGAGCAGCACGGCATTACAGATCGGACAGCCGAACGCCAGGAATCCGCCGACGATTCCTCCGGCGGCGAATCGATCGCCGATGGGCTCCTCGGCCAGCGAGCGCTGGTAGACGAACGCGCCGGCGAACGCCGCAGTCGCGACGAGGAACAGGTAGTCCGCCGGGGTCCGAGAGACCATCCGGACGTAGACCGGGTTCGGCAGCAGGCCGGTCACCGCCCCGAACAGGACAAACACCCCGATGCTCACGCCGACACTCCGGAGCAACCGAGGACGTGGCAGCGCAGTCATGCACGCCCACCTCTGCCGACCGCGCACGTCCGCGGGTCCCCCGCCTGACCGAGGAAGACGAGGAGCAGGGCGATACCGCCGAGTCTGAGGAGGTTGCCGTCGAACGGCAGCGCCGCCATCGCGCCGACGAAGCCCAGCGCGCCGAGCACGCCGGCGCCACAGCTCGCACAGCCGGCGGCGAGCAGTCCGGGGAGCACCCCGACGATCGTTGACGCGCCTCGGCGATGTGCGCGCTGGACCAGCGCGAGCGCGTTGGTCACCGCGATACCGGTCAGAACGGCGTACGCGGCGACTAGCGCGAGCCCGAGATAGCCGGTGGTCAGGTACACTTCTCGTGTGAGCGCCGTAACCGCGTAGCCGACGTCGGTCGGGTCGGTCGCGAGCACCTGGACCGAGAACTGCGGGAACGAGCTTAACACCAGGACGGCGTATGTGGCGACAGTCACGACGGCGGTCACTAGCAACCGCGCGTCCGACGTGAGCGGATAGCCGAGCGCGTCGCGGAGGTCACGGATCCAGTCGTGACCCGCGGCGGCGCGGTTCCCAGTCACGCCTCCATCACCTGATTGATCGCCTCGGCGAAGTTCTCGTAGGGGTGGGCGCCGACGAGCTTTCCAGCCGCCCCGGAGTCACGGTTGTAGAGTACGAACCCGGGCGTCCCCTGGATTCTCGACTCCCGGGCCACGGCGACGTTCGGCTCGATGCGCTCCCGAATGGACGAACTGCGTTCCTCGCGGCAGGTTTCGACCGCGGACAGGTCAACGCCAGCCGTCTGTTCGGTGACCGCCGCGAACGTCTCCTCGTCGGCCCAGTCCGTGCCGGAGTCGGACTGTTCGGCGAAGGCCGCCGTGTGCCAGTTCCAGAACGCGTCGGGGTCGCTGTCGGCGACCTGCGACCACACGCAACGCCCCCAGACCGCTGCCGGCATCGAGTACTCTCCGATGTTCGGGTAGGGCAGCACGGCCAGGCGTGCGTCACCGGTGTCGAGGAATGTCCGGCCGAGCTCCGGGAGCGCCTCCGTCTCGAACTGCTTGCAGAACGGGCACAAATAGTCCGTCCAGTAGTAGATGTCCACCGGGGCATCACGTTTGCCGGCGATGGGGCGACCGTCGAGGTCGACGTCGAATCCGGTCGTCCCGGAACCAGCGTGCGTTGTGTCGGGGACGTAATGCTGTCCGCTCGAATCGGATCGCGACCCGATGTAGGCGACACCACCGCCGAACGCGAGAATCGTGCCGCCGGCGATGAGTGCTCTCCGGCGAGTGATATTGCCCTTTTTGTCCATCTATACACAATACTACTTCGCATCGGCTGATAGACGTTATGGTCCTAACTGAATCCCGAAATTATCCTGTGTGGACACCTATACCGCGCTTTCGACCGTCTCAGTTATCGAATAGGGGTCGTGTGTGCCATCATTCCGTACCACGACAACGAGCCCGGTCGTCTCCTTGACTGGTACGGTGATGGTGACCAGCGTATCGTACACGCGAACGGTCGCATGCAGCGACTCTCCGTGGTACTCCTCGTAGACTGCAGTGCCGTCGCTTCCAGCTGAATGTGCTCTAGAATCGCCCGGATATCCGACGCAGCGTCCTGTGAGGACGCCCGCCTCGTCTCGGTACAGGACATCGTACTCGCCATCCTCGTAGGACGCCAGGCCGACCAGCGTCTCACCGATATCAGCCTTCAGTGTCGATTCGAGGGCCCCAGCGATATCCCCCAGTGAGCGGTCATCCGCGTCAGCAGACTCATCGACCCTCGTTGGTTTACGCGTGCGCTTCGATTACAGAGCGAAGCTGCGCTTCGTCCTGCATTCCGACGAGTCGTTCCGCCGGCTGGCCGTCAGCGAACAGGCCATCACTCGCGCATAGCCTCGCCGATTCGAGTCTCGGTCGGTTCAGTGAGATAAGGCTCGATCGCCGAGTAATCGGACCACCCCCCGATGGCCATCATCGTCCGGACGTCAACCTACCGCTCGACGAGGTGGTAGGTCGCCCACGATCGGCGGAGGTCGTGCGAAGGGACGTGTCCCCCCGCCAGTCGTCGGTTTCCTCCCGGAGCTGCTGGCGGACCTCATGGACCCAGCGCCGGACCGTCGATGTCGAGGGCACTACCCAGGTTTCGTCGCCCGCTAACCTCCGTTCACGGCCGTACTCGCGGATGTCGGCGGCGACGACATCGGGCATCCAAGCGTCCCGAACCTTCGGTCGCCGCCTGCTGTGTTCTTCCCTCGGGGCTTTGCCACCATCTGGTCGCCCCCCCCCCCAGGCGCTGCGGCTCTGGCAGGCTCTTCAGCAGAGACCGAACAGCGAGTGAACAGAGGCGGAGCATAGCCATGGCTCAGTAGGTGCTTTTTCTCAGAACACGTTGATTCCCCAGCGTTCGCCGGAGAGCAACTACGCGCCTCCATCTAGAATGAAGGCGCGTAGGGTATATCTCATTTGACGCGCGTACTCGGTGCCTCCTGTTCTCGCGCTGGACACCGTCCAAGAGAAAGCTGACTTCTACGTCCTTGACGCCACACGCGAGCGCTACGAATGGTTGACGCTTAGCGAATTACCCCATGAGTTGGCTCGTGTTGCTATGTAGATAACACTCCTCATTCGCGGCGTCCGATCCGGAAGGTATCCATCAGAAGCCTCCGGAGTGCGCACTCAATGGCGAGTACCGTTACGGATCGCGCGGCGGCTCAGGACCGAGACGAAATATGCCATCGACAGCGCGCCGATGAACGACTCGACGGTCGCGAGTCCTCGCGCCCATCCAGCCGGGAACACGTCGGTTCGAAGGATAACAACGCCGGTACCGACCGAGTCGATGAACTCGCGACGTGGCTCGCGCACCCGGGGGAGCGGCACCGATCGCCTGCCGGAGGAATAAATATGCGACCGCACACGGAGGACACCATGAGCCGGTAGGAACAGGAGGTCGACGAATCGTTCTCGGAGCATGCCGACCGGATCATCGACCGCGAGCGGACTGTCCTCGATCGGCTTGTCGACTGATTAGAGACGGAGTATGAGCCAGGAGTCGCCGGGCGAGGATGCCCTCACACCCGAGGAGCTGAGTGAGCTCGTCGCTGAGGCGACGGGCACGACTCCCGAGGCGATCGGCGGGGTGCCACGGCGCTCGAGATCGTCCAGCCGGACGAGGCGACTATCGTCAACGAGTAGCCCATACCCTCGTATGTACTCCGCTGATTCACCGAAATCTCGGGTGGAGGTCGTCTCACTCGGCCGAATAAGATTTCGCGCCGTCGCCGTTGACACCGAACAGTGTCGTTTGTACATCGAGATAGTCCGATCTCACGGCCTGAGAAGCGTCGATAAACAGTCTCGCCGGTGCTGCGTCGAGGTACATCGAGCGTAACGTCCGGAGTCTAGGTGGTGAATGTTCGATGTACTTTCATGTGAAGGGGCGGCCAGGGGCCATCGGCTGCCCGGACCGCGCGGCTGCTCTGTCGTTGATGCGGCAGCTCGTCGACGTCCAGCGTTACTCTGCTCTCGTCTCCCTCGCGCTCCGCCAACTCAGAGCGAACTCCGGGAAAAGGTCCCGACGATCTCGGGGGCGAATCCGTGGACGATAAGATCGACACCAACCAGTCGGCGACCCCGTGGCTGACGGTGCCGACGGGTAGTCTCACACCCTTCTACAAAAACCCGATTCACCGGATTCTCGGGTAGAGTGTGGCTCACGCGGCTGAATCGGGTTTTCAGCGAACGTCATTTGCACCATTTGGTGCCAGTTTCCACAACGCGATTGAGCGCGCTTACGACCTGAGCGTCGTCGATGAACGGTCTTGCGGCCGCTGCGCCGCCACACAATCGCGGGTTTCGTCCGGAGGTATGGGCACTGAGCGCTCTTTGTAGTTCGCTGTGAAGGGGGCTCGCCCGGTGGTCAGGTAGGTGGGAGTGGCGAGTTGAGTTACCCCACTCGGTGTACAAGTGGGCCGATTCGTGGGGGTAACTCTTAGCAGCCGACCCGAGACGTCCCAGCGTCAGACCCCCCGTCGAAAATCCGGTACTCGGCTGATCTGAGGTAAAAATCGGCCAGGCGGCAGCTCTCGTACCCCACTGTGGGCCAACAAAACCTGGGTAGTGTCCTGTGTGGAGGGGAGTCTTCCTGGAGCCCTCGGTATCGGCCGGACTGCCTGATGGCGTATTCGCGAGCAGGGCCAGAGCGGGCCGTGAAGGGGTCGAGCTTCGATCTGATACTACTCCCATAGTAGCACAGCGACACGAGAGCCGGGACAGTAGCGCGCTCGTAGAGCCACCGGAAGCACCCCCACGAACTCGGCGGATCCGATCACGATCTCTCGAGGACGTATCTGTGAGACGTACGTCTCACACAGTATGAGTACCGACACCGAGGAGCCGGGCGACGGCGAGGGCATGACCAAGATCGACGTCCGCGTCCCGACGCGCCTGGTCGAACAGATCGACGAGGCGTACGCCGAGCGGGGCTACACCTCTCCGTCGGAGGCGATCCGGGACGCCCTTCGGGCGTGGATCGACCCACCGGTGCGGCTCTCCGAGGAGATCCTTGAGGACCTCGCGGTGAGCCGCGAGCAGCGCGAGCGGGGAGAGACCCGCTCGCTCGAGGAGGTGGCCGAGAAGTACGGCATCGACGTCGACGGGGCATAGGCGTAGATGACTGGCGTCGAGTTCACGCCGCAGGCTGAGGACCACCTGGAACCCCTCGACCCCGAGGCCCGCGAACGCATCTTGAAGAAACTCGGCGAGGCCCAGGAGTGGACCGAGCACCGCCTCAAGCCGCTGTCGAACTACCCGTACTATACCCTCCGCGCTGGGGACTGTCGGGCGATCATCACCTAGGATCGGGAAGCGGATGTCCTGATCGTCGAGGCCGTCGGCCAGGGGTTCGTCGACGTGGTACGTGTCAGCGTTGTCGTCCGCGGGGTCCTCACCGAGATCGAGCGCAAGGTCAAGCGGGCCGTTGACGGAGCCATGGTCCGGGCTACGGATGCGAGGCGGCGTGTTTGGTGACTTGAGACGTTTCCACTACTCCCGATTGACAAATAGGGGCTCGACCACGACAGTTCCCTCGCGGAGGACCGGACGCTTCGCATTCCCGTCTCGTTCCAGGGTCGTGATACCGTGTTCTGCAAGCGTCGAGAGATCACGGCTGACTGCTCCCTGGTCACGATCAAGGTCACGAGCCAGTGCTCTCACCGACTGATACTCCTTCTGCCGGAGGGTCTCGATGAGTTCGATGCGTCGGTCTGTTAGTACCGTCCCTGCATCGGCGAGCGAGAGCACGTGAACCTGCTGGTACCCCTCCTGAGCGAGGGCCTTGGCGTATTCTCGGCGAGTATCGATTCGGCCGGCGTCATTTGGTTCAATAAGGGGAGTCGATTCAGTCATATCTGATTCAGTAGCGTTGTATATAAGCTCAAACACTAAAAATGTTTCTAGCGCGTTCTGAAGCCTGATTCAGTCTCGAATTTGATTACTTATTTATTATCAGAAAAGATAGTATTTATAAACATTGGAGCCTTGGCACGGATACGGAGGCTACATGCCGGACCGCACCGAATCGTACGACTACGACTATCCTCTCGGCAAGATCGGGGGGAAGACCGTCTACCTCGCAGTTGATTATAGCGATCGTGTCACAGATGAAGCAAGCGCAGTCACAGACGACTACGCTGTCTGGCTCTTTTTCTGGTCTCCGCTTGAGAATGCCGAGGACGCCGAACAGGTCCACATTGTACGCATCGATGACCGGAAACACGGCGGCCCCCACATCGACCGATTCTACTCGGAGGAGGGTGGCAAGGACACTTCTCTACCAGTGGACTTTGATGTCGAGGATGCGATCGAGAGATTAGAGGATCGGTGGGAGCACTACGCCCGGCAATACCGGGACAACTTCGGCTTCGAGTAGCAGTTGTGGTTCCGGTGCTCGGACGAGATGTTGAAGTCGCCCCTGTCGACGTAGCCGAGCCCAGGGCTCGATCCTTCGGTGACTAAGAGTTATGCACCGGCACTGTCGACGGATGTGATCGATCTTTCCGGTTAGAACATGACGGCCGTGCGTCTCACGACCGGTGATTCGCGTCGGACCATCTGGACACGCCAGGACGGCGAGTACGCTCTCACTGATGCAGCGGTAACCGAACACGCCCGGCTACCAGATATCGCCACGGCCTCGAAGGATCGGTTCCCCGCGGTCTACAGTTACGACCGTGCGACCGGCGATTACACCGTTCACGAGGCCGGAGAAACACACCACTACGAGTCGAAGGCGGCCTTCCGCGAGAACTGGGTGAAGGTGAAGCAGCCGTTCGTCCCCGAGCACGAGCTTTCGGTCCCTGATTACGCTCGTGAGAGCTATGCGATCGTGATTCTCGGAGGTGATGGCGAGGACGGAGACAGGCAGTTGGAGACCGCCCGCCTGTACGAACGCGGCGAAACCACACCGCTATCGACGATACTCGATTCACCACCGTCCCTCTCGGCAGAATCCGAGGATTCCACAGAAGCAGATGTTCCTACTCGTGTGCTCCCTGAGGAGCCCGAGTCAGCTACCGAGACGAGGAGTGGAGACAACGTAGTCTTCGAGGACGAGGATTCCTTCCTCCGGGCGTTCGTCGACGCCCGGCTTTCCGCCGTTGAGGGAAACTACCTTCCCGTGGCCGAGGCTTACGCGGCGTATTCATCTGCGGCGGCAGAGCACGATATCCCAGTCCGCAACAAGAGCTGGTTCTCCAAGAAGCTCGGCGAACACATCGAGATCGAACGGGCTCGAAAGCGGATCGACGGGACGCTGACCCGCTGTTACGTTGGCATCGAACTTGTCGAACCCGGAGAGGAGCTATGAAATCCGGTGCAGTTAATCGATTTTGGTGGTGTGTAACGGGAAAATCCCGACTCGAAGAATGCCGTCACAGAACCGCTCCCGGAACCGCACTACGGAAGCCTGTGACGGCCCCGGTTAGGCCGAGCAAGATATCGCAGGCTGTCACGGAGTGCTGTCACAAGACGCAGTCATACACTTTTGATATTGGAACAGGGGTCTGTGACAGCAATCATCGACTAATATATGGGTGGGGGATACCGTCGAAAGCGGTTGTTCGGGCCACCACGGCCAGGAACCGAGGTCGTCATCCGAGACAGGAAGGGAAACGAGTAGCGAGTACTCCATCGCAGGAGCGGTGCTGTAACCGAGAGAGATTGGCCGGTCCGCGAGCGGAGGTGGCGTGACCGTGGGAATAGATGTAGACTCGAAGGATTTCGAGGCCTCGATTCCAGCGGACCTCCGGGACTGCGAGCAGTGGATCTGCTGGCGGGAGGAAGTCCGAGACGGTCAGGACAAACCGACGAAGGTCCCCGTGGATCCGCAGACCGGGAGCTTCGCCTCGACGACCGACCCGGCGACGTGGACGGACTTCGAGACCGCCCGAGCCTATGCTATCGATGCAGCGGACGGTCTCGGCTTCGTGTTCAGTGAGGCCGACGATTTCGTCGGGGTGGACCTCGACGCCTGCCGCGAGCCCGAGACCGGAGCAGTTGGAGATTACGCGTCGAGCATTATCGAGCGCCTCGACTCCTACACGGAAGTGAGCCCCTCGGGGACTGGCTTTCACGTGATCGTCCGAGGATCGCTTCCGAGTGGCCGCAACCGCAGGGGGAACGTCGAGCTATACGAGACGGCGCGGTTCTTCACTGTCACCGGCGAACACGTCTTGGAGACACCAACGGAGGTTCACGAGCGGACCGAGGATCTCGCGAGAGTCTACTACCAGTTTGTTCACGAGCCATCAGAGGATTCCGGGCGTATTGACGACTCGCCCAGGTTTCCAAACGTCGGAGCATCTGACGATAGTCCCGACGACCGTACTAACGAAGAGCTCCTCGAGCAGGCCCGTAACGCGGCGAACGGCGAGAAGTTCCGGCGGCTGTGGAATGGGAGTACTGCCGGGTACGAGAGCCACTCGGAGGCCGACATGGCTCTTTGCTGTCTGCTGGCGTTCTGGACGCGTGGGGACGCTGGCTGGATGGATTCGCTGTTTCGAGACTCTGGGCTGATGCGCTCCAAGTGGGACGAGGTGCATTACGCCGACGGCTCAACGTACGGGGCCAAGACGATCCAGCGCGCGATCGCTCGAACCAGTGAGTTCTACGATCCAGAAATAAGAGCAGAGTCTTCGGCCTCGAACACTCCCGACGGAGTGAAGACGTCTACAGGACATGTCGGAGATGAACATACTGTACAAAACACCAAACCGACCTCTGCATATCTTGAGGAGCAGAATCGGGTTCTAAGACAGCGCGTCCGTGTCCAAGAGGCGATGATCAAACGATTGACCGACCATGTCGAGGAACTCGAAACTGAGGTCGAGGCACTTCGGAATAAGATAGCCGACCGAGAGAGCCAGATTGAGACATCAGTAGACCGGTCCGCCCCTCCTTCCGTTGGGATTTTGACCCGGATCTGGCAGAGGCTCAAGGATTAACAATAGAATCCAGATATTCACCTACCATATTATTTCATATAATAGGATTGGCGTGTGAGATACAGAGCATGAAATCGGCACGATGATCTGAACAGTACCAAATATTTTATTTATTCGTCGAAAATCACGGGTATGGAGTTAGACTACGATCCCGACGATCTTGATAAGTACTTTTCAAAATACGAGGCATTAAAACAAGACACTATTGACAAAACGATTGAATATACTGGTTATGAGGACAGAGATGAGTGGGAATGGGATGACGTGTGGGCGATGGCCCAAACAGCCGATGATGGGTACCCGGTCGAGTCATTAGAAGAACAAGAAAAACTGGCTGAGGCTGCATATTACTCGGTCAGTGATGATATAGAACATCAGGAGTGGATTGAAGCAAGACAGCGAATCATGATGCCATTCACATCAGCTACTACACAGGACATCACTGAGTTTTTCCCAGCAAGATTCGTGGAAGTCGCTGCCTCCGAGATATTATGGCATGCAGTCACCTTCGATATTTTAGGGCAAGCACCACAGGATCACACGTATTGAGTCGTTGAGCACAGGTTTGAACGAATAAGAGAAAGTCAATCGCGTGAAGTTTTTGGGAAAACAATCATGAGTGATGCGTAGAGTTTTCTCGGAGATAGCACCATGCTGTATGCGCGCTCTATATTTAGCACGGTCACTGAAATCCATCACTGTCGAAGGGTTTCAGTAGCGCCTCGCTACCTGATGTCGAGTTCGCTGGATTCTCACCGGTCGCTCTCGAGTGTGTCGAAACCCCCTGAAGCAGGGGGGCTACAGATCGCCCGTTCACCGGGAACGGGTACCGCGCTACCAGTCGAACCACTATCGGTGGGGTCACGATATAATCCTATGAACCAGTACAGCCGCTGGTAGTTCATCAATGTGAACGCTTCCGATCCGTACAGACCTGAACAGGGTGACCCTTCCAAACAGAGACGACTTGGTTCCCCTGTGGCGCCACCAGACATAGGTGCATCTGCAGCGTTCCCCGCGCCATCATGAGATCTGGACGGACACATTACGTCGGCGTCGACTGGTCAGCTGGTGCGTGGGTCACAGTCGTGTACTCTGATCGTATGGGGTCTCCCGATATTGGGATCTTCGACGAGATAGAGGAGCTTTGGGAAACGCACGGGGACACAAGTCACCGGATCGTCATCGACGCCCCGATCGGCCTGTGTGAATCGCTTGACGCAGACGGGTGCCCCTGTCTGGAAGAAGAGGATGAACTCTCTAGAGAGTGTGACGACCTCGCCAGACGCGTGGTCGGGAATCAGTATCGCTCGGTGTTCACAGCCCCGCTCGGGGAGCAGCAGAACTGGCCGCCGATGGCAAGGAGTACGCCGAAATCACTGAGAAGAACAGGGTGCTCACCGGGGAAGGACTGTCGCAGCAGGCCGCCAGCATCTCGAGGGGTATCGTCAAGGTCGAGAACCTGCTCCGGAACGGTGGGGACGAAGAGATCTTGGTCAAGGGGCACCCGGAGGTCTGTTTCCGGGCATTCAACGGCGAGTCGCTCACCCACAGCAAGAAAACGGCACCCGGCGTCGGCGAGCGATTCTCCGCGATTTCGGGCGTTCCCGAGTACCGCGATGGCGACTGGCGAACACTCGCAAGGGCGCTCGGGGACGAGGATCACACTGTCCAGCTGGACGATCTTCTTGATGCTCTCGTACTGGCCCCCACCGCCCGTGCTGACGACGTGAAGCTGCAGACGCTCCCGCTAGAGCCACCTGTCGATGCGAGAGGATTGCCGATGCAGATGGTCTATCGGAGCGAGGAAGAACTGAGAACCGGGTCTGGGTAGGTTTCGTGATATCGGGGGGAGAGCAATCAGTTGCCTCTGGGCGATCGAAGGACGAGTTACAGAGGGGGTGTTACGCCGATATGGCTTTCTCGGCGTACTCGTTCTCCCACTCTCGTCGGTCTTCGATCTCGCGCCGACCGCGCCGAGTGAGCGTGTAGGAGTTCGTCCGCCGATCTATCTCACCTTTCTCGACCAGCCCCTTGTCGACAAGCGTGTCGAGGTTCGGATACAGCCGGCTGTGATGGATCTCTGTCTCGTAGTAGGTCTCGAGCTCCTCCTTGATCTCGAGGCCGTGGGGTTCGTCCAGGCCGGCGATCGTGTACAGGAGATCTCACTGGAATCCGGTAAGGTCGTGCATTAGTCTACATACGGTATCTCGGCTGATAGGTCATTGCAAACGGGTGTCCCCGCGTGCGCCGTCGATCGCAGCCGTAAAGCCCCAGGTAGAACCGTCCAGTCGTCCGCCACCGGAGGCCATCCGAGGTAGTATCTCTGGCCAGAGCGGATTTCGGGGAGCTGCGTCGAATCGGAGCGATTAGTACGTTCTCTTACCAAACAGCTAGCCCTCTTCTTTCCCCGATTAGTTTGGTAAGAAGTTGGTACTCCGCACAGCGGCGTCGCAACAGTCTCGACACGGTGGGTGTAGCCGGCCCGGGACCTCAGTGCGAACTGGAACTGGTAAATGTTCGCGCGTTACGGTGTGGCTGACCGGCCGATAGTCGGGTCCTGCGCCACGGTTACTCGTGCTCGGCCGCGAGCTGGCGTGCCTTTCGGATCGCCTCCAGATAGACGGCTTCGTCCAGATAGAAGCCCTCCTCGAGGAGCGTTTCGAGTAGCTCGAGAAACTCGTCGAACGTGATCTCACCGTCACGAACCGCCCTGAACAGGAAATAGAGCGTTCCGCGTGGACGGAGGTCATGCAACCGGGCGACGTCGCGGACGCTCTCCTCGTCGACGAGGACCTCGTCGTGTTCCCGAGCCAGCGCCAGCGAGAGCACCTCGGTTTCACCCGCCTCGAGGTCGTACTTCTGTATGGCCTTCCACGGATCGATCTCGTGTACCTCGACCCAGCCGTCGTCGATTGCGTTCTCCACGAGGACCGCATCCCGTGCGCCCAGCTCCTTGCCGTTCACAACGACCTCTTCGTAGACTCTGGTGGGAATGAGGACGGGCTCGTACGCGGCACGCAGCCAGTCGAGCCGGCGAAGTTTTCCGAGGAAGATCAAGACCGTCGAGTCGGCGACGACTGCCCCCTCAGGCATCCGGGAAGTCCTCGCGCAGACTCTCTTTCGAATACTGGAAATGGACGCCGCGTTCGCGGAGTTCGGCGAGGACCTGTCGAAGCGAAAGGTCAGCCTGTTCGGCGAGCGTTCCCAACGAGATCTCCCCGCGCTCGTACCGCTCGAACGCCTGCTCGCGCCGGTGTTCTCGCACGGCGCGGTCGAGTAATCGTCGGGCGACGGCACTCTTATCGAGTTGCTCCTCTTCGCTGATGCGCTCGATCTCCGCCGCGAGGTCGTCCGGGAGGCGCGTGGTGAGTGTCGATCCCATGTGTATACGATTATCTACGTGTTGACACATATATAATCGTTTGCACCCCGGAGTGGTCGTTCTTAGGACGGATACTGCGGTGACTCGTCGGGGTACCACACCTCGAAAGCCCCCACCGGTTCAGCTCCCGCGGCTCGCTGCGGTCCTCGTCGCTCCCGCGGCTCGCTGCGGTCCTCGTCGCTCGCACGGCTCGCTCCTGTGGTCCTTGTTCCGCTGGACTCGCGTCGCTCGTCCATCGACGTTCGCCTCACTCCGTTCGGCTCACCGTCGCCGGGGGTCGCCGAACCGGCGGCCCCTTTCACTCCCGCCCCACAGAGGCTCGCCCCGCTCGCCGCTGCCGCCCTCCGCGTGCTCGCGGGTCGTGCCTCCCCGCTCGCATCGAGGCGCTCCACGCTCGCGGTTCCCTGCGGTCACCGCTCGCCCTCGTGGCCTCCCTGCGGTCGGCCACGCTGGTCGCGCCTCGCGACGCTCGGCACCGACCGTTCCGGGCGTGCGGCTCGCGGCCGTCGCGCCGCTCCGGCCGCTCACCGTTCCGGGCGGGTCACCGGGCGCGTGGCTGGTTGGTCGGGTTCGAGGGCGCGCTCCGCTCGCGCCCGTCTGGCGACGGGCGAAGGCGCGAGCGAGAGCGCGCAGCGATGATGGAGTGGCGCTGGTCGAGCGAGACGGCGTTGGTTGGGAGGCCGAGAGCCGCGGCTGGAGAGTCGTGGAGTCGGAAAAGGCGCCGAGTGAGCGCCTTCACGGAATGCACTTGGACCAGTGATTCCAATGTCAGTTAGAGAGTTCATCACTTATAAAGGTACGGTAGAACAGACACCAGAACACCCAGAGACGGCATCTGATCCCGTCTCGAAGGTGTGGTCAGTCGAACACGAGCGGTCGGCACTGACGATTTGCCCCGAATGCGAGGGACAGGTCGTCGCGGCCCGGTACGACTCCTACTGCGAGCGGTGCGGGTTGGTCGTCTCGGAATCACACCTCGAGCACGGCCCGACGCTGGCCGATGTGGGGAAGGGACAGAACAGTGGCGGCGCTCCCCGGGTCGAGACGGCATCTCCCTACCACGCGGACCCGATGGGGTCGACATTCTCATTCTCCTACTACGACGGGAAGGGTAATTCGCTCTCGGGCTCGCAGCTCAGGCGGGTGCGGCGGATGGAAAAGCGGATCCGGTGGGAGGGTGACTCGGCGGATCGGCTCCGGACGGATGCGCTGATGGACATCAGGGCGGTGGGCCGGAGTGCAGGCCTTCCCGAGTTCGTTCGCGAGCGGGCGACCGACCTGTTCAGGGACGCGCTCGAGGCCGGACTGGCCGACGGGCGGATGGCCTACGAGTCAGTGGCCACGGGGGCACTCATCGTGGCGATGCGGGAGGCAGGATGTCCACACTCGATCGACGCGATCACCCCGTGGGCACGCACCCCCGAGGAGCGCGGATGTGCCGGGGCGCGGAAGGTTCGACTCGGACTCGGACTCACCGACAGCTGTCCCCCGGTGCGGCCGGACGCCGTCGACGTGGTGTTCGAGTCGCTCGACGAGCAGATGGATGACCGTGACGGTCGGTTCGGAAGTTCGTATCTGGAGGTTCGGCAGGTGGCTTCCCACCTCATGGATCTGGCGGACGAGCTGGCGATCGGATCGGGGACACCACGACTGACCGTGGCGGCGGCGGCCGTCTACGCAGCCACCAAGCTCATCGGCGGTGTGCGGCTGACGCAGTCGGAACTCGCCGAGGCGGTCAGCCAGATCGTCGAAACCACCCCTGGGCGGGTCAGCCGGTACAACTGCCTGCTGCGGGCGGCCTACATCGAGCGACACGGTACCGACGATCCGACGATCGTCCTCGAGCGGGACACCGAGCGGCTGGAGTAATCGACGCGGCTCTTTTTTTGCGGTGGTTCGCCACGCCCCCACGAACCCGCCCGCCTCCCCACCCACCGCTGCCGACGCCGGGAGCGGCGCCGTGAGGGGCCGCGGAGGCGTCGGCAGCCACAACCTCGCTTGTGGTCGAATTGGCCAGGGGATGTTTTCCAGCGGGGGCTGCTGAGCCTCCAGCGCTGAGTGACCCTCCCTGTATAGCATGTTCACGGTGAATCAAAGTCAGTCGCGGTCTTTTATCATGAGTACAAATGCCGGAGACGTACCGAAGTCACGTGGTGGTCGTTGCTTCTGATCAGGCATCCCCCGTGTCGACAGGAACAGCGGTGAAGCCCAGAGTGCGGAAGTCATCGGGATCGAATGTGAAGACGTGAGTCACGTCTCGCTCCTCGGCGAGGACGCCACTCAGATGATCGACGAGCGTGATTTCCTGATCATCGTACTGCTCGAATTGCTCACAGGCACGCTCGAAGCGATCGTCGTCGACATCGAGTATAGTGAACAGTTCGCCCTGGCGGATGGCCGTGAGGGCCGTGATCGCAGCCTCGTGGCTGACTCGATAGAGCAACAGCCGCGTCGTCTCGGCGAGAATGTAGCGTGAGGTGTACACCGGCCGATAGAGGAGCTCACCAGTGCGGATCCGCTCGAAGAGACGCATCGTTCGGTCGTGATGCGCGTCGTCATCGTCGAACCGGGCGTAGAACGGCCCAGTATCGACGAAGAGCGGCGTCGGCTCGAGCCCGCTCATCGACGATCAGGACTCATCGTCGGAGGCAACTTTGTCCCGATAGAGATCCTCTGTGAGGTATTCGTCGACGTTCTCAGAGACGTCAGACTGCCCACTCGAGAACGTCGGGGCCGAGAAAAACGGATCGTCTGAGCCGATCTCCCACTCGTGCTCAGCCGATCCAGTCCGATTCGCGACGGCCTCATCAAGGGCCTCAAGGGCTTCCTCACGGGTGGGAGCCTGAACAGTGACTCCCCGTTTGTCGTCCCGTGCGATCCAGTAGCCGTCTTCGTCATCCGCTCCTTCTTCGTACGTCAGCGTGATCCGGGTGGTTGCTGGAGAGCCGGTGTTCGTGCTCATGGTCGGTCACTCCCCGTCGCCGAGCCGCCAGGCAAGCGAGTTGCCGATTTTTTTGCTCGTGACACGACCCATGTCTTCGAGCCGTCGCAGCCGGTAATCAGCGCTGGGTCGCTCGATTCCGAGTTCAGCAGCGACTTCACTCGTCGCTGCCGGTTCGTGTTTCCCCACCGCCGCGAGGACGTCGTCATCGGTGTGCTTCGGGATGAACCGCCCACGCTCGTCCCGGTCGCTCTCGCTCATGCTGTGACGGAGATAGGCCAGGAGTAAAAATCCATCTACTATGAAGTAGACGGAGAAGACATCACATAAGTGTCGTAAATGCTGCTCTCGATATCGACAGCCACAACCGAGATGGGAGTGACGGGGATCCACCACACACGCCAGTCCAGACTCCCCGTTATCGATTTGTAACTCTTGGCGTTTCGGGGCCGTCAGACCTGCTCGATGGACATCTGGCTGGGAGGCGAGAAAGGGGAATTGCACCTGCATCGCTGCGGTGGAGACGTGCGCGTCCGGCCGTGCGACTCTCGTTACCCCACGTTGGGGCACATCATCCGACCAGTGTGGGGTAACGATAGTACCCCCTTGGCTGACGACCACACCCTCGCGTCGTGTCGATCGGGGCATCGGTCCTGCCGTCTACTGTTTGTCAGCTATCGGGAGATGCAGACGTCACCTCGAATCACGGTCGGTGGTTTGTCTGCCCCACAGGGTGGAGCCAGACTCCAGCTATGAACCACCACTCCGAACGAACCATCGAACTCGACCCCACCGCCGCAATCGCGCTGCGTGACTGGCTGGTCACGCTCAGCCAACACCTCGGGCTCAACGCCGCGACAGCTGCCGAAGCCCCGACACCACCGACATCCGTCGCACCGGATGAGATTGCACCCTACCTCGGCGAGCTCGCCTTCCTACTCGACGCAAGCGGGTGTCCAGATCCCGAAACCGCCAGTGTTTGCATCAGTATTGCAAGCGAGCCAGCCATCGACATCGATCGCAATCGCGTCTTCGAGAGCCAACTCAACGTACTCGACGACCGTGCCGATACGTCCGACGCCGACCCCGTGTTCGACGACCCGGGCGCGTACTCGTCGTCTCCCGATACCTGGGGGCCTCGTGACGCTGCGCCTGATACTGCTGACGCTTCCGTGCCTGCGCGAGGCTACTACGTCGACCCCGAACACGATGCCCGAGAGTACGACCTGGGTATCTACGCCCCTCTCGAGGACGCCATCTGGCATGCGACTCCAACGCGGTCTCCTCGATCGGGTGCCGACCCCTCGCCCTCCCATACCGCGGGTAGAGACCCGGACTCGGAGACGACTGCATCCGGGGATGAGTCAGCTGACACTGATCGCTCGGGCTGACTGGAGCGCGGAGCGGACAGCTCTATCGACCCCGAGCAGCAGAATCCCGCGAGGACTCACGAGAGGCGGTCACGGGACCGACAGAACGACGGAAACGTGGGGTGGGGAGGCCGCGAGTCGGACCCGAACGGCCACCACCCCAACTCTCCTGACTGTCCCAACTCCCTACCCAGTAGCTGTCTAACCGAACGATGCTTTCGGCCCGGACCGCGCGCTCTGCAGTGAGTGAACTCGAGAACGTGGGCCTGGTCACGGAAGAGGTGTACCTCCCGGACGCCCGCAAGAAGCTCTACCGGGCGCAGCCAGTGACCGAGCCCGCTGAGTGGGAGTAGTCGACCAACCACCCGAGTCAATAGCATATCGTTCTTGTCGATCGCCCCGGCGTGATGAAGCAACCCCGCGGATCATTCCTCCACAGACGTCCATCGCTCGACCGTTGTCGCAGGGGAAGTCTCAACCGCACAGACTCGATACTGAGACCATGGCCCAACGTGACGCGGCCAAATCGCTCGAGTGTCGTTGTACCCGCTGCAAGTACAACAATAACGGGACCTGTGGGTATCAGGGCCGCCTCCTCATCAACCAGAACGGGGAGTGTGAGATGATGGAAACCGGCTTCGGTGGACCGCCCGGCCCGTATGGGGATAGCGGCGAGCAATAGGCCCCCTCCGTAGAGCCGATCCAACACCGTCCTGCGTGGCGGTGGGGCGAATGGATACGACCGTTCCATCGCTCACCCGACTGTAGGAGCGTGGTAACTACGACGGGAGATGGAAGGCCGACGTTCGCGACTCCCGTCGAGTAGCAGGACTCTGTCCCGCCCGCGTGGCCAGCAACGCCCCTGCCCCTCGATTGTGGGGCGCCCTCAGATATCATATCTCGGTCATAAAGACGGCGGCGTTTTAAGTACTCCTGGCCCGAATCACCGTACGCCGGCGAGTCGAGCGTGAGCCCAGATGTGGTCAAACGAACCCCGGCCGCTGCCCGACTGGATCCAGGACGCCTACGAGATCCTGCTCGCTCAGTCCACCGACCGTCAGGAGGGTTTCTCCCACGAGCGGGCGTACGACCTGCTGCTCGGGCACAGCGACTTTCCGGACGAGCCAACCGACGCCGAGTATGCGATCGAACGACTGCTCAGTTCCGGGTGGCTCTACGAGGTCGACGGCAACCTCCGCATCACTGACCCAGAGACCTGAGCCAATCAACACGACACCCGTCGGAGATCGAGGCTCTCTTGAAGAACGTTACCCCACAGGCCCTGACAGATACCCGCATGTGGAGTAACGACTGGTAAACGAGGGAGGAGACCGACGGTTATTCGAACCGGCATCCAGCTGATAGACTGCTCACAACGCCCCTGGAGAGACAGGTGAGTGTACCCCTTCACAACGGAGTGAGACGCTCGTCTCCTAATCATCACGGCAAAGAGTTGGTCTAACGAAACCATCGTTCGATTGAAGATACCACTCGGCATTAAAGCAGGTCGGGGGCTGAGCTACGACACCACCGTCCTGAAGATAGCGGTGAAAAAAGAACGGTGAGATGGAATCAGACCGACTCCTGACCCGGCGGACGCCAGTCGGACGCTCATTCGTCCCGACGCCATCCATAACTTCGCGAAGGTGATTTCAATTAAAAAATTACATATTTGACAGGTAATACAATAGTTACCCGACATCTAAGACCGCCGAAATAGCACCCGAGCATCGTTAAGCAAGCCACGGATAGTTAAACTATTAGAAAATGACTATTATGATATATCATGATTGGATCGGGACTTATAAGCAATCGCATCAAAGCCAGTCTTTCCGAGGTTCACGATTCTAATCATTTTGAATGTTCATTCAGCATAGACACGTATACACAGTAGTAGGACATAGATGTCTGAATCGATGTACGATGTGAAGCCACCCCTATCGGGGGTCATGAAATTCGTCGCCGCTCCTTCCGCTGGCTTCACACCGACGCCTCCCCCAGCGATGCCAAGGGCCACCGCGTCCGTGGTGGTTTATCTCAGGCGGTCCGCCTTCCATCCTCACCCTGACAGTCTCATAATAACTACTATCGCCGTGTCCCTTCCAACCGCCGACTCGCCGGGCCGAGGGCACGGCGAACGACCCGCCCGGGAGCGTCGTCTTGATGGGCGCTACGTTCGTAACTGTCTCACTTCCGGCTCCATGGTGCCCTTGGAATCAAGCAACCGTACAGATCAGCGTCCTCGAAACGAGAGCGGGCGTCTTATTCCCGTCGTAGACGTAGCGCATGCTCGCGAGGAATAGAGCTGGGCTTCGTTAAGAGAAATTCGACTGCAGCCATGCCTGTATCCACATGAATAGGAAGATCATGCTGTGGCCTTAGGAGACGTTCTGATGCCATCTGTGGCGCCAATTGAATGTCTCGTTACCTCCAGACGAAGGACTGACTGCTATATCGGCCCCTGATATCCCGGATCGCCCGGCATTGGCCGCCGCCGGATCATCTTGTCGATCGGTGGGTTCACTAGGAACATGATGCCGTTCCTGAGGCCGATGTACCACGGTGGGTCGAATTCCCACTGGGCCTGACCTTCCTCCGTACCTTTATATTGGTATCCCTGCTCTTCGTTTATCTCGATCTCTTCTTTGGTTGGTCTCCCGGATTGCTGACGTATATCCTGGGCACGATCCAGGTTTCGTCTCGCCATATAATCGAGAACAAAGAGGGCAGCATCGGGACCGACGGCTTTCAACGTCGTTTTGCCGAATCGCTTTGCACTTTTTGACATACTCGCGCCGCCTCCACTGTCAGCCCCAGTTTTGCTGCCACCGCCGCCTCTGCTCTTTCCACTGCCACCATCACTGTTACTACCGCCGGATCCTGACGAACTACCAGCAGAGCCACCGCCAGACGTGGACTCGCCATTGTCGACGAGGTTCTCGGGTGCGTCACACAATCGCGCCTTAACGGGATGTTTCTTGTAGGCCTGCTTCCGTTTTTTGATCGTTTCTCGACAGATACGTCGTCTCGGCTGCTTTCCGCTGCTTGATTTCGATCCCGATCCGGAACTGGATTTCGAACTCCCCGACTTCGAGGTGCTCTTACCGCCGCTAGTCTGTTCAGGCTCTAAAGTGACCTTTTCCGACGGTTTGCCCTTTTTGTACGTCGAATCCTCTGGCGGATCCGCGTGGTGGGCCGACTTCCCGTCCTCGTGGGACATTTGTTTGGCGTGATCGCGTGCCTCTTTGTGACCGACATCACGCGTCTTCTCCGTATCTGTCGGCGACACGAGCGTCGCCGCCAGTTCAGCGTGTCTGTACAACGATTCTTTCTTTTTCATCGACTGGAGGACGCACCGACCACCTTTTGTCTCCCCGCTCAGCGTGGATTTTCCGCCCTGTTTGACGTACTCCTCCGCAGCGTTCGAGGCTTTGGAGCTTTTTGTCATCGCCTTGTTCTCGTCGGAGGTACACTTGTTGGCCTCATTATACTCCGAAGAAGTCCCAGTCGGATCGGTCGCTCGGAGCGGATTGTTCTTCACGTACGAGTACGTGTTAAGACCATCCGTGGTCCCTTTGGGGTCGGTCGTCGTCCACCGCACAAGCCACGGCGCGTAGTAGCGCTGGCCGTGGTAGTACAGACCGCTCTCCTCGTCACGTTCTTTGCCAGTGAAGCGGTACCGCTTGCGAGCGTAGCCGCCGAAGGCGGTCGCTCCGAAGGGAGTAAACTCCTCATAGTCGACCCAGTCGCCGTCGTCGTCGACTACAAGCGTGCTGCTGTCGAGATGATCGCTATGCTGGTACCGAACGCTGGGGGTCGGATCCGAGGGATCCAGTGGTGAGCCGACACGGACCAGCGCGACGCGGTCAGTGTCGTCCATGACGTGGATTGTGTTGTTCGCCCGAGCCTCCCTGCCATCGGAGTCGAACTCCCGCGACCGATATTCGAAGATGCCGTCGATGTACACCGTCACCTCGGTTTGCCCTTGCTTTTCAATTACCTTCTTGACGCGCTGGCCGCCAGCGTCGTAGGCGTAGGAAGCCGTGACCGACGGGGGACCGTCACCCGCCGCCTCCTCGTAGTACCGCAGGCGGTCCCGGTAGTCCCACCCGAACGTAGCGTTTTGCTCCGTCAGGAGATTCCCGGCCTTGTCATAGGTGTGCGTCGGCATCGAGTGCCCGTTGGGATCTCTGACGTGAGTCACCCGGTTGTTCGCCGGCGTGGACGCCCACCCGTTGCTGGTCCATTCTCTTGGATGCGTGCCTCCGATGCCAAAGGTCCGCGACCAGTCTGATGCGCCAGCGTGGCCTATCTTCGTCAGGTTGCCGGCTGCGTCGTATTGGTAGGTCTCCTCATACAGTGCAGTCTGGTCGGGCGCGTTCGTCCGGGTCACATCCGGGACGCCGTAACGCTGCTCCTGATCGGTCGTCGGGCTCGTATCGCCCCACGGTCGTGGTCGAGGCATATTCGATGTCTCCCGCCCGGTCGCTTTCGTCAGCCGGTTCAAGGTGTCGTACTCGAATTCTCTCTCAAGTGCGTCGACTCCATCGGGGGTATCTCTGACGCCAGAGTTCGGCGTCCGGTCGGCGATCGTCCGTACGTTGCCGACCCTGTCGTATTCATACCCGAAGTCTTGGAGAACGACCGACGAAGCGTCCGTGTCTGGCTCGTATCCTCCGCTGGCCGTTGTCTCGTAAGGCTGTGTTAACTGCCGCCGAAGTCGCTGTGTCCGGTCGTCGTACGCGTAGCGGGTCATCACGCCGTTTCCGTACGCGATTAGCGTCCGATCACCACCTGCGTCGTAGCCGATACACTCAACGTACGAGTCTACCTGCTCGCCTTCCGTAGCGACGTTCGAGGCCAGATCCACGCGTTCGAGCGCACCGCCCCGGTTGTACGACATCCGGAACTCCTTGCGATCGCCGGACTCGTCTGCCGGGAGCCGGCGTCTGCGCACCCGCCCCAAGGCGTCGTACTCCATGTCGAGTCTGAACGTACCGCTCGCGAGCAGGTCTCTCTCGCGACTGGCGACGTCGCTGCCGCTCACAGGGGTCCAGTCGATCACATCGGACGTTACTGCATCGTCGTCAAGCACGCGTCGTTGCTTCTTCTGTGGATTTCCTTTGAAATCGTAGGCCTCAAATTGCACTCGCCCTGCCTCGTCGTAGCTCCGGTTAACCCGCCCGAGGATGTTCCGGTCGCGCGCGTCGCCTGCCGACAGCGTGTCGTCCGTCTCGCCATGATAGACCCGCCTACGAAGCGTTACTGACTCCGTAGTAGCGTCCCGCCCCCATGCGTGTGTAACACGATTCTTTAGGTCGTATCGATGGCACTCGAGTGCACCCTTGGCGTCGCGCCGTTCGAGTTCGTTACCCGCCGCGTCGAGCACGATCCGCTTCGTGCCGCGATCGCGCGTCTCCGAACGAAGTTCATTATTCGCGAGGTCATAGCCGTACTTGAACGCCGTTCGCCCGAGCTGGTCGGTGACCGATACGACGTTGCCACGGATGTCGTACTCGCGTTCCGTCTGCACTCGTTCGATCGTCGCGTCGTCACTCGTCCGATTGCGCTCGACGGTCTCGATCACGCGTCCAAGCGGGTCGTACCGTCTACTCGTGGGTGTGTTCCAGTGGTGATCGTACTCACCCGACTCGCCGGGGTGCGTTCGGCCCGCATTGTCGTTGGCGTCGTATTCGAACACCTCCCAGGGTGTGGGTTCGTAGGCGTCTGGATCGTTGAGGCTGTCTTCCGGGACGCTCCCGCGGATACTCCGCGATTCGGAGCCGTCGGGATACACGCTTCGGACTTCCCGACCGAGTGGGTCGTAGTAGGTGTCCGTGTGCCGACCGATCGTCTCCCGGTTCGAGGTGGCGGCCTCGCTCCGCGAGAGGAAGTCCCAGCCCTCGCTGACACGGAAGAACGGTTCGTACTCCTCGACTACGTTGCCCTTGTTGTCGAACGTTTCCCAGCCGCTGACTCGGACGCGTTGCTTGGTTGCGTTGACCTCGTGAACAGTAACCGGGTGAGCTTCAAGATCCGACTGGTCGAGTGAGAGGACCCCCTTACCGAAGGTTCCATCCTCGCCGTAGATCCGTGTCTCCGCCTGGGACTGGCTCTGGACGATACGTCCGAACCCGTCCGAGTACTCTCGGGACTGCTGGAACCGTTCGGGATACTGTTCGATTTCGGGCCGCTCGGGTATGTCTGCAGTGGGGTCCCGCGGGAAGAGCTCCTCGATATCTGCCTCAGTCAACTCCGACTCCCCGCGCTCGCGCCTTCGTTCGTTCTCCTGCTCGATGACGTCAAAGGCGTGGCGGGTCCGCTCGATCGCGTGGACATACGCCGGTTCGGGATTCGCCGGCGGACTGCGCTCGAACGCGCGGAAGTGGTAGACAAACCGCTTGCTCGGCTGATCGGGGGTATCTCCGTTTTGCTCGCCCTGTTTGCCGAGGTTGGCGACCGACTTAACCTTCCCCAGCGGGTTGTACTCGTTTCGAGTTCTGTTCCCGTTTGGATCGGTCGTTTCCCGTTGCTTCATCGCCGCGTAGTCGTAGGTCGTGGTCGTGGACAGGCCCGCGGGATCGATGACTTCTGTCGGAGTCAGATCGTAGGGGTCGTAGGACGCGAGGGTCGTCTCGTTCCCGAGTGGATCCTGAGTTGCCACCAGGAGTCCGCGGTCACTATTCCTGCCGGGCTGCTGGACATCGTAGGCGGCGCGGTAGGTCGTTGCGAAGTAACCTGTCGTCGCACTCGTGGCGTCCGGGAGGTCCTGTCTGACGACGTAACCGGCACGTTCGGCCATGCCGTCCCTGAACTCCGTCGGATAGGCGCTTGACCAGGTCGGTGCGTCGGCCGTGAGATACGACGGCGGACCGGCGGCCGGCGGATTGTCGCCCCCCGGATAGACGTCGGCGATGATCTCGTTGGTCAGGACCAGCTCTGTCGTTCTTACGCGGTTCCCATAGTCCCCGAGTTCACCTAGCGACAGCCCTTCGAAAGCCTCTCCATCGTAGAAGTGCCGGGTCAAGCCGATCAGTCGTCGTGTGACCTCATCGTCCGCAATTGCGTCGAGCAATTCGTCGACGGTCCTGTCACGCTCGACTTCGATCTCGTATGCGCGTTTCGCCGCGAGCCGATCGACAAGATAGTGGGTATCATCGCGTCTGTACGCGAACCTGGATCGCTCCTGTGTGACGAGATAGCCGTCGGTTGCGGCGCCAGGCTCCCAGCCCTGCGGCGCCGCGATTTCGATCGTGTTTTGTGGCTGTCCATAGCGGTCGTAATCTCCGACGACAGTGATCGTCGTCTTCGGATCCTCACCGCGTTCCCAGGAGGTCTCTCGTGATTGAGCTTGATAGGGATAGAATACCGTCCGCCGATCGTCCCCGCTGTCGCCCGCAGACTCTTGACGGAGACCGTAGGCCCGCTCAGAAACGGTGTAAGGACGGTCGTCCCTGCTCGCACCGTCTCGGGCGTACACCTCCGTTCGGATGGGCCGCCCCTGTAATGCCCTGACGGCATCGCGTCGATCTCGTCGTTTTAGCCGATCGAGAAGACGCTCCGTCTCCGCCGGTCGATCGATCAATCTGGAATCGCCGTCCCAGTACTCGTTCGTGTACTCGATCTCCCGCCAGTCGCCGTGGGCCCTGCCAGCCGGCCCCAGCTCGAACCAAGTCCTCGTCAACGAAGGCGGCGAGAACTGTTCGCGTCCACCGATTCGTCCGGTCGACACGTCGGCGTCGGTGCTGCTCTCCGTGTACGATTCGAACGACTCGCTATCGGACTGTTCGACCATCCCGAACCCGCGGTACTCCCGTTCGACCCCGTCGTAGTGTCCGTGGTGATAGGTGTACTCGGTCGTCTCCCGTCCGCCGGAGATTTCGTCGACGTTCTCGACCCGCTCGACCACCCAGGTCGGCTGTGGGAGTGTCGTTTTCCAGCCCTCGCCTTCGCGCTCGGACTGTAGGTAGAAGGCCGTCGAGGGTGCGTACTTGATCCTGGTCGTGGCACCCATGTTGTTCCGGCTCTCGGTCAGCAGGTACGGCTTCCGGTCGCCGATGAGGTTGAGGAAGTACATCTCATCGCTGCCGGCGCGTCCACCGTCGCTGTACAGCAGCCCGCCGATCCCGTCGCCCTCAATGTCAACCAAGCGGACGGCGTCCGTGTCTGTGACTGTCGGTGTTCCCGTGATTTCGTAGGGCTCGCTCCAGCTGTTGCCACACTGGTTCATCCACACCCGAACTCGGTCGTCTTCGACGTAGACAAGGTCGGTCAGGCCGTCCCCGTCGATGTCGCCGAGCAAGATCCGCCCGGGATCGTGTCCCCTGGGCAGATTGGGTGGGTCATCCATTCTGACCCGCCGACCCCAGTCAGCGTAGCCCCGGTTGGGCCAGTAGGAGACGTGCCCGTCGTCGATCATGACGATGTCTTGAAGTCCATCGCCACAGCAGTCCGCCAGCCGGAGCCGTGGGTCGCTGAAATCGACCCGTTTGAGCCCGTCAATCCCGCCGGTGACGGTCCGGGTCTCTGTCCAACCCTTTTCTCGATCCTGAAAGAAACACTCGAACTGTTCGCTGGTCCGGACGATGTCGGTCACGCCGTCCCCGGTGAGATCTGTCATCTGTACGTTCGGCGCGTCAAGATTGACGCTCGGGAGCCCTTCAAACGCCTGAAAGGAGGATTCGGCCCAGCCGCCGTCCCGGTTGAGCGGGAAGTACCCACTCAGTGGCGTATCGAAAGTGACGAGATCAATCCGCCCGTCGCCGTCGACGTCCATTAACTGTACATCTGTATCGGCGAGGCTCAGCCCGACCGGAGATTCGTCCATCGGCCGGGGCTCGTCGAACTCGCCGTCGCCCAGGTTGCGCCAATACCGGATCTCATCGTCAATCTCTACTATGTCGGGGAGGCCGTTCCCGAACAGGTCAGCGAGTTCGATTTCCGGTGCTGAGAGCGACTGGCTCGGCACTGGCCCGGAAAGTGACTCGAAGTCACGACCTTCCGGATCGAACTGCGAATACGATAGCTGAACGGGAGGGAGCCGCTGTGTGTCGCCGTCGTCATGGCCGACGACCTGGATACGTGTGAGCTGTGACGCGCCGTTTCTCGGCGTGGACTCGCCGGCCAGCTCATCGGCGTAGGTCAGCTCGTAACTGCGGATGGGACGATCCCGATCCGCGTGCGTGCGGACGATGATCCGTGAGCCACGCTTTCGCGTCCGGATCTCAAACCCGGACGTGTAGCTGGCGATCGGTTCTGGCCGGGGTTCGTACTCGAACTCGACCGTGACGAGAAAGTCCGACCGTCCGCTCTCATCCTCATAGTCGACGTAGCTGATGGCGTCGAGATACAGCTGGTCCCAGTGATGCTGATCCGTCTCGCCGGTGTCGCGGGCGTACTCGTACTCGATCCGGTTACCGTGCGTGTCGACTGTCTCCGTGAGGTACCACTTGAAAACCCTCGTCCGATCGCTTGGATCGGCGACGGTTGCTGGATCACTACCAACGCTGTCGGGCGTGCCGTATCGACGGCGTGTCTCGTCTTTGGCCTCGACGATCCAGTGGTCGGTCGACGGGCTGCGGTGGTGCTCAATGCGTGCGAACTCGCTCTCGATCCGTGGTCGGTACCGCGTGACACGCGTCCCGTCGGACTCGTCGTACTGATCGACCTGAACGAGATCCTTCCCGCCCAGCAGGAACGTGTCCTCTCCGTCATCGTAGACGGGCACGCCGGTCTTTGTTTTCCGGCTGATCGACGGCACGCCAAGCGCCCAGCCCAGTCCGTACCGCCCGTCGCCGTTGCCCGAGCTGTACGCAAGGTTCAGATCTGGCTGGAGGCCGTTCCGTCCGTCGGGGACGTCGATCGGCATCGTATAGCTCGCCGAGCCGGTCTGTTTCCGCGTCGAGAACTTCCCACCGGTTCCTTTGAGAGCACCCCCGCCCGACGGGAGCGACATCACCTGATCCGAGACGCCGGACTTGTCGCTCATCGCCACACCTCCGCGCTCGATCGGGTCCCGCCGTTCATTCCGGCCACCCCGGTGCACGGCCCTCCAGATCGAGGATCACGAGCACGTCCTCGATCGGGCCGTCCTGGAACGGCTCGCTCACGGGACCGGTGTCCGGCGGCGTGACGGTCAACTTCCAGGTGCCCGTCGGGGCGATCCCGCTGAACTTGTCCGAGGAGACGATCCCGTCGACCGGCCGTTCGGTCGCCTCGGCGGTCGTCCCGTCTGGCCGGCGGAGTCCGAGCGTGAACTCGATGTCCTGGAGGTCCTCGCGCTCGTTCTCGCTGATGGGGCCGACCAGGTACAACCGTACGCCGCCCATCTCGAGGTCCGACAGCGTCGCCGGAACGTCCGTCTGGTCGACCTCTAACTCGACGGACCCCGGGGTCGCGGTCCCCTCGGGGTTGTGGAGATCGTACCAGGCGTCGGCGAAGTCGTCGTTCAGGCTGAACGCCCGCTGGCGGCTCCGCAGGGTGCCGATCCGACTCTGGATCTGCCGCCGGTACTGATAGCTCTCGAACGCCGAGTAACTGATCGTCACCCGGACGTCCTGGATCGTGGCGTACTCGAAGTCGTTAGCGGCCTTAGGTACTCGCAGCTCCCAGTCGGCCGCCACGCCCATGTTCTCGAAGGGGCGGAGCCGTTTGCTCCGATCGGGCTCAAGTCGGGTCCGATCCCTCCTCTCCGGCGCCGTCGACCGGTTGAGTACGACCGTCTCGGGGCGCCGTGAGATCTCCTTCTCCCGGAAGAGCGTATCGCCGACAACGACCCGCGAGGTGCCGCTGGTCCGCAGCGTCGCGTTGATCCCCTCGTCGGGCGGCGTCAGGGCGACCAGATCGACCGACACGTCCTCGATCAGGCGCATATACTGCCCCGGGTGGTCGCGATCGAACTGGTCCAACGTCGTCTCGAAGGGGAGCACGCCGGTCTCACGGAACTGCTGGAGCGCGATCGGATCCACGTCCGACAGGGAGATCGTTTTCTCGACCTGGAGCTTGCGCTCGTCGGTACGGAACTCCCACTGGTCCAGTTCCGTGATGTCCTGTCTGAGCCGCTCCGATCCCGTGATCCCGCGCCGCTCCTCGCCCTGCCCGTCGCTGGAACCGTCGTTGGAAGGCAGCTCCCAGTAGTCGGTCTGGATGAACTGTCGAGGCATCGACTGGCGCTCGAAGGCCAGTTGCCGTTGGGCGAGCCGTGCTACAGAGGCCGTCTGCTGGAGAAAGTACCGGTAGATCCGCTTGAGCACGCCGCTCATCCACCGATACATCTCCGTATCGAAGAACTTGTTCCGGTGGAATTTCACCATGTCACGGGCGTGTTCGGTTCTGAGCTGGGCGATCTCCTTCTCCTGCTCGACGATCTCGATCCTGTCCTCGGCCAGCGTCATCTTCTGGTCCTGGATGCGCTGGTTGTGCTGTGCGAGTTTGCGCTTGAGCTTCCATCGTTGCTCGCGGCGGGCCTGGCTCGCTCGAACCGAGGAGATCTTCGCGGTCGTTCGGGCCGCGACAGCCTGGTTGCGTGCACTCATCTCCATGAGGTTGAACACTTGGGCCCCGGCGGCGAGCGCTATAGCGGCTGGTGCGGTCGCACCGCCGGTCGCGGCGTTTGACATGAACTGGAGGAACTGTTCCATCGCGCCGAGCCGGTTCGCCCGCATCGTCGCCTGCCCAGCCCTCTTGTAGGAGCTGATCATCTGCTGCTCGAACTGGTTGAGCCCCGCGTCGATCCACTTCTTGTACGTCTCCGAGCGGATCTGGGCCCGCCGCTTTTGGAGTTCGATCAGGTCGATCCTGTCCTCAGCGCGTTGGAGCCGGGCGTCTTGGAGGGTGACCCGCTCCCGGGAGAGCTCGACGTCCTGCTCGGCGTTCGTGAGCTTGAATTGCTCGCTCTGGAGCTTCTCTAGCGCACGGATGTACTTGCTCTCCATCTGTTCTGCGACCGCCACCAGCTCCTTGGCGCGCTCAATGAGCGTCTCGTACCGGTAGTCGGTGGCCTGTGTGCTCTGTGCGCTCCCGGCGGCTGCCACACCGCCGGCGCCGCCCCCGAGGTCGGGCGCGGCGCTCTCGACGCCGGTCGACGCCGCGTACGGATCGACCGATCGCTTGATCCCGGCGATGTTGCGCCCGCTGCGAATCTTCTCGAGGTTGAGCGACGCATGGCGCCGAAGGGCGTCTAATACCGGGTTCTTCGGCACGCAGAACTCGTGGGGCGTCGACGCCAGCAGGTCCATGCTCGCCTGCGAGACGACCGCCGTGCTGTCGTACTGGGGCTGCCAGGGGCTGGCCGTTTCGTCATCCCTGGCGGGACTCGTTCTCTCGCTGCCGGTGGTGTCACTCTCGGTCTCGGCATCCCCGTCCCCCGCAGTATCGCCGTCATCGCGCTCTCCGCTGATCTCCTCACGCTCCTCGTGTTCTCGTTCCTCTTCGCGTGGCTGCCGTGAGTCGTCCTCGCGGGGCTCGCCCTCCTCGGGTCGCCCCTCGTCGGGCTGGTCCGCCGGCGGCCGATCGACCCGGTCGCGTTCTGGATCGACGCGCTCGACGGTCGATCGCCCGATCCGACTCCAGAGCCCAGGATCGGAGTACACCGGTCCGGGGATCGCCGTGATGTTCGTGTCAGAGATACTGCCATCGGCACCGACACCGGTGCCACTCGAGATCCCGCTGCCGACCGATCCGATCCCGATCGGTCCGTCGGGGCCCACCGCCCGGCCGAACAGGTCCCAATTCCCGCCGGGCCGGTCGGTCACCTGAAGACGCCTGAACTGGGCGGCTGCGTTCCGTACCGTCACGCTCGTGGACGCGTCTCTCAGCATCGCCGTCTTCGCCGTCCTACTGGAGGAGAGGTCGGCGTAGGTCGTGAGTCGCTCGTCGCGCTCGGCCCACTCGTTTGCTGCGTCGAGCGCCGCCTGCAGGTCCTCGTTCCGGAGGTGCGTGACTACCGCCGTCGCCGCCCGGTACCGGTCCTCGAAGGATCGGAGCCCGGTGACCGCGTCGTGGAGTTCCTCCTTGCGAGCGTAGACCTCGTCCTGCGCGAGGTCGCCGGACCAGTTCCACGCCTCGCCCTCGATCAATAGCGTCTGGAGCTTCGCCTCGAAGTCGGAGGTGAGCTTCGTGCATGGATCCTCGTCATCGCGGAGCACGTCGTGTGAGAGGACGTCCAGCGCTCCCTCGTAGAGGGTCCGGGCCTGGGCGATCGACTCGCGGGTGTCCGTGGCGAACTCGTCGTCGGCGTAATCCAGCAGGCACTGCAGGATCGAGAACAGGGTGAACCGCGTGTACGCGTTCGATCGCCCCTCCGCGAGCGCGTGAGGATCGATCGGGTCCCGGAGCCAGTCGGAACTGGGGGTGAACTCCCGGACCGGCGACCGCTGTTGCTCCTTCGCGAGCCCGTGCCAGACGGCTTCGCCACCCGTACTGGCAAGCGCGTCCTCGTCCGCCGTCCACTCGTAGATCACCCGGTAGAGTTCCAGGGCGGCCTCATAGTAACCGGCCTCCGACAGCTTCCGGGCTACGAACAGCGGGACGTGGAAGTATGCCTCCTCGATGTAGACCTCGTTTTGTTCCCAGCCCGTTTGGTTGTGCGTGTCGACGAGTTCCTTCGTCTTGTCCTTCAGTGTCTCCTGCTGGGCCGGCGAAACGTCGATCCTGAGGTCGCCGTCGCTGGCCTCGAAGTCGATGCCCCACAGTGCCGCTAAGCCGAGCCCCCACTTCGTGTTGGGGTGGAACGTCTCCGCCGGCACCTTGTACAGTTCACCAGGGATTTCAATGTAGGTGTCGTCTGACGTGAATTTGAGGAGGCCGGTGAGCCGCACGCCGGCGTTCCGGGTGCTGTGACCGCTCGTATCCAGCGTCGGCAGCTCGTTGAGGAAGAACGCCGTCGCTTCGCCGATCGGGTCCTTCGTGTCCAGTGAGAGGTTGTTCACTTGTACAAGGTCGGGTGCAGAATCCGGGAACGCTGACATTGAACCGACCGACAGCGACGACACTGCGTCCTTCGGATCCCCAGTCGGAGAATTGAGGACCCCGGGGTTGTCAACTACCATCGTCTCCTTCTTGTACTCTCCCTGATAAATTCGGTAGGAGTAATCGAAGAGAATGATCTTGTCGGTGAACGAGCCTCCGGGGATGAACGCCGCTGCGGTACAGATGAAATCAGATTTGTCAGAGAGAGTGTCAAGCGATTCAGATTTGGCCGGGGCGGCATGGTTCAGCTCCTGATAGTAGATGTCGCTGTCGTCGACCCAGACTACCTCGCCATTGAAGTTGGCGACCAGTTCGATGTTCCGGACGATGCTGTTGTGGAGGAAGTCCCACTGGCTGCCATCCGGCGGCGTCCTGTCGTCGTTGAACGTGGCGTAGTGGGCGCCGGTGTAGGTGTCATCGTCGTCGTCCCCCATAACGAACAGTTCAGGAGGGTCGTGAATGCTGTCGGATACGACGATGTGTGCCGAGTGGAGGTCGTCCAGTCCACTGGGTATGGAAATCTCCGTGAACTCGCCCCACCCCTCGGCCGGTTCGTCGGTGTAGTACCCGAGCGACCCGTCGTCGGTACGCACGAACAGGTAGATTGTCGATGTGTTATTCCACGCACCGATGACCTCGCTGATGTCCTTTTTTGTCTCGATAGGTCGCCAAAGACTCGGCGCCGTGTCGGGCTCTTGGACCACGTTCGGCTCGCCACACCATCGGTAGTACACGGTATCAGTCGCGTTGCCACGGCCGAACACGTATATCGCGTCGTAGGGATTGCTCGTGAGCGACTCCCTCACCTTCGGGTTCCTGGCCATACAGGCAGCCTCGGCCGTGAGCGTCGCCACGTCGCGGTAGTACTCCTGGTACGCGTCGACTGCGTCGACGATCCGGCGTGGTGTGCCGCCGCCGGAGGGGAACCGCCGTTCGAGTTCCTCGAATCCGGGCGTCTTGTTCCGCCGCAGCGACGGGTTCAGGATGTTCTCGGGGTAGAAGAACACGCCCATCGCGGCCTTCCAAGCCGGGTAGGTCCCCAGCCACTCCCAGCGCGTCTCGAATCCCTCGTCGCCCTCGGTGAGCCGCAGGGTCCGGCCGGGGAGTTCCATCTTCCGGCGGCTCAGGTCCACCACCAGCGACTGCAGGGAGGTGATCGCCTGGCTCACCCGGGTAGTCATCTTCGACTCGTGGGCCTCCGTGTCGATGAACAGCCGCTCGCTGAGGTACTCCGGGCGCTCGTCGACCGGGACGGACGACGGCAGCGAGAGCTCGTCGATCAGGCGCTCGTTGCGGATCGGCAACGCCTCGACCTCCGCCCTGGCGACCGCCTCGCCGATCTCGTCGCCGATCGCCGTCCGCTGGTCGGTGCGGGACTCCAGCATGTCCAGCCAGTTGCGCCGCACTGCCGCATTGAACCGCCAGCGGAACGGATCGTCGTCGTCGACGTTCGGGACCCGGTCGCCCTGGTCGGGGAGGTCGAACAGCTCCGGTCGCAGCGTGATCCTGTAAGCCCGTTCGACGCGCCGCCAGACACCGAACTGCCGTCGCTTGCGGGCCTGCACGATGATATTCTGGACGCTCTCCCACTCCTCGTCGGTCAGCGGCACCCGATCGATCAGCGACGACCTGACCGTCGTGAGGTGGTCGAACTCGGCGATGCCGAGGTTCAACTGGGCGATGCGCGCCGAGATGTCCTTGCCGTTGTGGCGCCGCTCGATCAACGTCGCGAACTCGCTGGCCGTCAGATCGAGCTGGTCCGCTAGGACCGTCTCGAAAGACGACTGCGCGGTCGAGAAGTCGTAGGGGGCCGACCCAGTCGTCTCGGAGATGCCCGTCTGGATCATCCCCTCGAGTTGCGTCCCCGGGCGAGTCCAGGAACCGAGTTGCTGCTGGCGGTCGGTCCAGACGTCGAACTGGTCGGTCCCGGCCGCCGGCGACGGGAACTCGTCGACGGACTCGATCAGATCCGGATCGATCGTCGGGTTGCTCCCCCGGGCCAGCAGCGCCCGCTGCCAGGTCTTTCGCCGCTCCAAGCTGGCCCTGTGCGGCGGAAGCGTCGCCTTGTAGGCCTGCCAGTACTGATCGATTCCCTCGTCGCGCTCCTCGGCCCGCCAGTCGCCCGTATCGTACTTGCGGCGGCGTTTCCCGATCCGGGCGAGGGTCCCGAACAGGTCCTCCAGCGTCGCGGTGTCCGGATCGCCGCCCGCACCCGTCGGTCCGGTGACGCTCCTGAGTCGCCAGAGCGTGTCGAACGTGTCGGCGTCGATGCCGAGTTGCTCCAGCGCCAGGGGCGAACGCCCGGCGTCGAGCGCAATCCGGATTGAGCGCAGCTCCGATTCCCAGTTCCGCGAGCCGTAGACCGTAGTCAGCGCGGCGTCGATGGGGTTCTGGCCGCTGGCTGCTCCGTGGTACGCCCCGGCGACCTCCTCGCGGATGGCCTCAATCTGGTCGGCCCGGTCGTCGTACAGCATCCGTGCGGTCCCGGCGAACGTCCGCTCCGGGAGATCCGAACGGGCCATCCGCTGTGGATCGATGAACGGCTCCGTTCGTTCGTCGATGCCGACGGCGCGGGGCCACGCCCGGTAGAACACGAGGATCCGGTCGTGCTCCGTCGTCGAGTCACCCGTCGTCGCGACCGACGAGAAGTCCAGTTCGAAGCCGGAATCGGAGATCGACGACACCGCGGCGGTGTCCGTTCCGGTGACTGTGCCGTCGGCCTCTACGTAGGCGACGGTCACGGCGTTGCCGGTTCCGCTCGCGCCCGCGTGGCCACTTGCGTCCGGGCCGCTGTGGCTCGCGCCAATCACGCGCTGGCGGTCCGTCGCGGTCGCCGCGCCCGACGACCAGGCCAGCGAGCCGGCATCAGTCATCGACGAGGATCCGATGGTGTCGATCGGCCCCCACGCGGAGAGTTCGATCAGCGCCGGCCGGAAACCTGTCGAGACCGGGACCGTCCCGGTCGAGTCCGGACTCCGTACGTGTCCGATCTCGGGCTCAGCGACGCTTCCAGTCTCGACGGCGACGTAGGTGACCAGCCGCCGGGGGACCGGGTCGTCGCCGGCGCCCTGGTAGATCGAGCCGTAGTCGAGGGTCAGCGTCTCGCCGAGCCCCGTCGCGCTCGCGGACGTTTCCCCGTCGATGGAACCGCCCGTCTGGAAGGGAAGATACAGCGCCCTGTCGTCGTAGGCGGCGGCCGCGTAGCCGTCGTCGTCGTCAAGTCCGAGCGTAACGCTCCTGACCGACTGGCCAGTGACGGACTTCCCGACAACCTCGCCGTGCGAGATCGCAGCGTGGTCACCGGCGATACGGGTCGTGTCGACGGTCGTGGCGCCGCCGTTCCCGATCAATCGGACGTGGCTGGCGTCGACCGCCAGCGGGATCTCCTGGACGTGGCCGGCCGTGGCGTCCGGCGTCCGGAAGTGGCCGACGTCCGCCCGAGCCCCGGCGGCGGTCTTGTAGGCCGTGTACTCGACGACCAGTCCGTCCTCGGCGAAGGCGTCGACCCGCTCGAAGCTGACATCGAACCCCGCGGGCGTCAGCCCGGTCGCCGACGCGCGCAGCGTCCCCGAGGGGCCGCCGTCGTGGCCTCTGAGCGTCAGGACCGCGTCGGTCCGCACCTCGGCGGTCGCCTCGTCGCTGCCGGCCGCGTCGCTCGTGAGACTCGTCGCCGTCTGTTCGATCCCGTCGTCGCCGACGGCACGGACGGCGCCGTGTCCCCAACCGATGGTTCCCGACAGCCCGCCGCTCGTTCCGGACTGTTCCGGGGCCGTCGCCGCCGCGGTCCGCAGGACCACCAGGTCCGGCCGGAACCCGACGTCCCTGACGGAGACGCTACCCGGTTCGGTCGGGGTCGTGAAGCTGCCCGTCTCGACGGCCGCGATCCCCTCTAGCTCCTCGTCGACACGGTCTCCCTCCTTCGGTTCGCGCTGGGAGAGCCAGAATGTCCCCGGACCGAGGTCGATCCCCTCGCTTTCCTCCTCCGCCAACCACTCGGCCGTCAGGCTGCCCTTGCGTGACTCGACGAGGATCGACCCCAACTCCCAGTACCCGGCGTCCGAGAGGCCACCGCTCGTGCTTTCGACCGCCGTGGTGCAGAGTTCGACGAGTCGCGTGAACGCGCTGATCGGGAGATGGAGCCCCTCGGTGACGGCCGTCCGTGCCGTCTCCGCCGCCGTGTCGGCGGCGGCGTCCAGGTCCGCGGCGATCGACTGGAACTTCTCGACCGTGGTCGTCCCCGACCAGTTACCCCGGTTCCAGCCGTCCCACGGGCTCGGCCGGGACTGGCCACCGACGGGGTACTCGAAGCCGCTGTCGACCCATACGAGGGCCCGCTCCACGCCGGATGGGGCGTGTTCCCACATGGCCGCGAGCTGGTTGTCAACCCACTCCCGGCGCCGCTTCCAGAGGTCGTAGGCCGGGGTCCCCGACTCGGGATACCGCAGTTCGTCGGGGCTTATCACGTCCGGATCGATCACCGGCTGCTCGCCGGCCTTGTCTACCGACGGTCCCCCGGGCAATTGATGATGGAGTGCGAAGGGATCCTCCGAGTAGTCCTCCGAAGCCCACTCATGACGGAGGCGATCGAGCCGCCAGTTTCCGATCGCGGGCGGAGTTGGCTCGCTCAGCGGATCCGCGCGGGTCCAAGTGCCCGACGCCTTCTTCGTCGTTTGTGGGTACCCGAACCGGGCGGCCAGTTCGGCCTCCGTCACTGCGTTGTCGTCGGAGCGCGGCGCCGACGGATCGAGCCGCAGCGACGACACCTCCGACTCGGGAACCCCGACGACATCGGCGACGAGAGTCCGGGTCTCCTCGTCGCGGTTGGCCTCTCTGAGTTCCTGGAGCGAGGTTCCCCACTCCGAGAGCAGGGCCTGGTACACCGCCTTGCGGTACTCGCTCGTCGCGGCGTGGGCGGTGAAACCGTCCAGATCCCCCTCCTTATCCTCGAGCAGGCCTAGCAACGCCTCGACACAGATGCGGATGTGTCGCACCCCCTCCTCGTCCCCGTCGCAGGTCGCCGGCAGGTCGGCCATCGGCTGATGGAACAGGTTCGAGATGTCCGACAGCGTGATCGGATCCCCGGAGCTACCCGATTCGCTTTCGTCTTCGAGCGTGACATGGGTGGTCACGTACTTGAGGAGGGCGGCCAGGTAGGCGCGCGGGCTCACGGCGGAATCGCAGTCGCTGCAACTGCACTTGTGAGCCTTCAGTTCCGGCGGCAGTGTCTCGTTTTCGGCGGACATCAGGCATCACCCCCAATATCAAAGGCGGGCACGTCAGTCCCGTTCGCAACCGCCGCCCGGCGCCCGGCGAGTGTCGCCGAGAGGACCGCCGACTGGACTTGGGACGTCGTGTGGATCTCCCTGGCTACGTCCGGGTCGACCCCGTCACCGATAGACTCAACGAACGTCTCGACGGGAGTGTCCGCGACGCTTACCGGGCTGTCGTATCCCGCCGTCGCGAGGGCCGAGGCCGTTTCGAGGTCGGCCATCAGGGCGAGGCGAGCCACATCCGCCACATGGTCGCCGACCTCACTGTTTAAGTCGATGCCGAGACTGGCGACGTCGCCGGCCGACCTGATCTCCGCCAGACTGACAGCCTCCAGTGCCGCGGTGGCCTCCTCCGGGAGTCCGATCGTTCTGGGATCGAGCTCCCCAATCGCGGTCCCGTCGTCGCCGACGCCGCGTGGGAGCGTCACCGTCGACGGCGATCCCGCCGTCACCGACAGCTGTTTGCTCACGATGGCTTCGCCGACCTGGTTCGTGACGGTCGCGTCCAGGGCCCGCATCGCGTCGTCGCCGGGGGGCATCGTCACCTGGATGGTTACCCGCCCCTCCGCGTCGGTCGTCCCGCTGGCGATCGAGCGCCCACTCAGCTGGTCCGCGAGGCTAAGACGGTACCCCGGGGCGGGATCGCCGTCCACGTCGATGACCTCGAAGATGACAGCCCTCGACTGCCAGTCTCGCCGCTCGACGCTGCGGGAGGCGCGCCGCTGGATCGCCGTGATGTCAGACTCGGCATTCTCCCGGTGGCCCACGATGTTTTCGGCGACAGCCGTCTCGTAGCATATCATCATCTCTTCGGTGGAGGTCGTCGCGAACGTTTCGACACGAAGCTCCACGTCCTGCCTGCCAAGCCCGTACAGCAGTTCCGTGTCCGCGGGGAACCGCTCCTCCAGCGCCGCCGCCTCGAGTAGCGTCGTCAGCGTCTCGCCGCCGGCGGGGTACGCGGCCCGCCCGGCCAGATCAAGTTCGTGCCGGAGGAACTCCACGTCCTCCTTGGACAGGTCCGTCAGTTCGACGCCGTTCAGCACCGCTTTCAGCTCGTGTCTAAGCCGCGCATACTCGCTGGGCTCGACGACGACCTCCGGTGGGATCTCCAAGTCGATCGTCTCGCTGGCGTCGGCGTTGTACCGCACATCAGAAGCGGCGAGCCGCCCGCCGACCTCGTCGTAGACCCGAATCAGGAGGTCCGCCGACGCGCGCTCGCCGGCCGCGAACACGTCGGGACCGTACGCGATTCGGTAGCGGCCGTCGGCGTTAGTGGTCGCCTCCCCGAGCCGTTCGTGTCCCCTGAGATCGCGGTCGTACGCCCGGACCGTCAGCCCGCTGGCGGCCGTCCCGTCCTGGGTGATCCGCCCCTTTACAACTGACCCGCCGTCGGCCCCGTCTGCCGGGACGACCGACGTCCCGTCGCTCCTGAGCATACACTTGAGGTGGAGAGTGGCCGACTCCAGATGCCGGAGCGCCGTCCGCGCTTCGTCGACGCAAGCCAGTGCTCCCTCGTGGTCACCCTCCTCGATCCGGTCCGAGAGGCCCGCGGTGACCGCACAGAGCCGGTCGTGGTGGTCGGTCAGCTCCCCGATATAGCGATCCTTCGTTCCGGGCGTGAGTTCGTCGCTTCCGTATCCCGGATCAGCTGCGAGGAGCTTGGAGAGCTCTCTGTCCAACGTCTCGTACGTGTCCTGTCGAGCACTCCGGACCGCCTCTAGGAGGTCGGCGACCATCGACTCGACCTCGGCGTCGCGCTCGTCGACGAACGTCTCCTCGACCTCATCGAGCACCTCGGCGACGGTCGACCCGACGTCGTCGTCACGCTCGTCGACGAGCGTCCTGCCGATCACATCGAGCATCTCGGCTACCTCGTCGCAGTGGTCAAGCAGGCGCTCGATCCGAGCGAGACACGGTTGTGCCAGCGGTCGGTCGTCCATGTGACCGTATTCATCGTCACGCGCCATCGGACGGACCCCCGATTGGAAGCGGCCGAACTCCGCAACCTGTGCCGTCGAAAAGGTCGGACAACGAGAACAATACCGCATTTATCTTCTCCACGTACTGATCTGACTCGACGAAGTTTGCGGCCGCATCCAGTATCCCATCAGGGTCACTCCCCTCCCGCGGTGTTTGCAGGTTTGGCATGAGGGGTTGAGTTGGGGCGTCTTCGACCGAACGGATGGTGCCGGGCTCTGTGGCAGCCGATGCGGTCGACTTGATCAGCATGGAATTCAGGAGATCATTCCCTTCCGTCACGGGCGCGGAGTCACCAAAGGCCAATTCGATGTCGAGAACCTTGACCACATCTGGGTCTGGTATGGGATCGGCTGAGGCGATTGATTCTCCTGCCGGCGAATTCAGCGTCACGGCCATCCGAAGCTCTCGCTGTCTAGCGGGCGATAGTGGGGGTCGTAGCTCTGATCGGGTCGGAGTTAGGTCTCCGCGAGTGCCGGTCAATCGCCGTTTACCACGACCACCGTAGCACTCTCCGGGGGCGCGTCGTCCGTGACTGTCTCCTTCACACGGCCGGGGGTAACGACGGGCTCGAATTCTCCACTGGGTCCCTTCCACGCCACGTCGGCGGTTTCGTGAACCTCCACTTGGGGGGTCTGTACCAATCGTTCTGTTTTGTCTGGATCGTTTGATCTGAGGATCACTCTTCCGTTTTTTGACCTTGCACTTCGCTACTTGAGTAAGAGCCGTTGCACTGGCTAGGCAGCCGATCAGCGATTCCGTATCACTTTTTCCTTCGCCGGGTTTCATCAGCAGGCCAAAATCTATCACTATTTATCACCGTTATCAAAATCAAATGTTATTAAACTATCCAGACGGGCGTAAGTAATAATCGACAGACAAGGCGCACCCGCTCTGACTCTCACCCAGCCCATGTCGTGGATATATGAATTCAAAGATTACTGGGGCCGGAAATCACACACCACATAACCCGCTTGATCCCCTTTGAGCTCTTCCACACCGTCCCCAGCATCGTTAGATCGGCTGACTGCCGAAGTTCCAGTATTTTCTATTATAAACCGACTGACCCCTTGCTTTTGTATTGGCAGAAAGCTGAATGAACATTCCCCGCTACGATGAGGCTAATGGAGGTAGTCCAATAGCGCTTCGACGAAAATCAGGACGTACCCATCGGATTTATTCCACTCTTCTCTTTACTGGATGTATGGTCCTGAATAATGACCCGCCGAACACGTCCTCAGGAGACGGCTCCCTTCTAATGGGCCAGCGGAAATGGGCCGTTGGTGTCGGCGTCGTAGTCCTGGTTGTTGCCCTCGTCGGCCTGTGGCTCAGTTCGGGTCTGGGTAGGACGGGCGTGATCCCGGTGCTTGCCATCGCGGTCGCCGTCCTCGGCGGTGTGGGGATTACCCTCTGGCTCATCGGGGAGTGAGCGCACGGTCCACGTCTCAACGCTCCTCCGCCAGATCACGAACCGTCTCGACCAGCAGCGAGCAACCAATATAACTGGCCAGCCGGGCAATTTTCGCTGTGAGAAGCCAGTCTGCATGGTTTTTGTGAGATGACCACACACTGCCGTACTAATGACCATGAGCGTTGAAACAGCCGACCTGACAGCTCTCCTCACGGACATGAAACAGGAGAACCCGCAGGGCTACGGCTATCTCGACGGGTACTGGGACGATGCCAAGCAAGGTCTGGACAATACGGACCGGAACTACGCCCGTGTTAGGCATATCTACGAGAATATTCCAGACCCCCAGATCGGCACCCGCGGTCTGGGCCAGACGCTCGTCCTCCTCGCGAAACTCGATGTTCTCTCGATTTTGACCAACCGGAATAACGCCACCATCTACGATCTCACGACGTACGATGCGAACAGACTGACAGCCATCGGTCAACTCCTGGATGCCAAGTAACCGCTCCACTTGGAGGAAACCCTCGGGCTGCACTATTCGTGCGACACTCCTGCTATCGCGTTGACTTACCTCGGAACTAAGTGTTGTACCGTCCGAGTGTCTACGATTCCGATGGTCGAGATTCCAGATTCGCTGCGATCTATCTTCAGTACGACTGTGCAGGAACAGGACGGCACGTACGTGCTTGAGGTTCCGTCGAGAGAGATCGACCACGACGCCGTTACCGCTGGCGAGACCTACCGCGTTGCAATGCTCTCGTCTCCTACGTCCGAGGGGCGTCGCGACGAGGCCTCGCAGGGGTCGACCCGTTCCGAGGCCGCCCGTCAGCAGGGCCCGCCGGAGCCACCGGTCAAGGAGGGCGAGGTTCGAGAGGTGACGGTCGAGACGCTCGGTGACCAGGGTGATGGCATCGCGAAAGTCGAGCGGGGATATGTCGTCATCGTCCCGGATGCCCAGCCCGGCGACGAACCGACCATCGAGATCGACGATGTTCGCCAGAACGTCGCGTTCGCCAGCGTCGTCGAACCGGATTCCCGAACGCTCTGAGCCCCAACCGCCACGTCCAAGCTAAAAGGGATTCTCGAGGCCCGTGTTGGTGAGTCGGATCGCGCCCTCGCGAGTTGCCCGGTCGACCGCCGCCTGGTCGGTCATCAGGAACGCGTTGTAGCCGTCGACACTGCGGTGGATCACCGACCCCTTGAAGATGTTCTCCGGGTGCTGGGTGTACTTCTTGACGACGACGGCGAACTCCGCGACCGCGTCGACGACCACGAGCCCGTATCCGTGCTCTGCGAGAAACGAGCGGAGGTCCTCGAAGGCACCGACCGGGACCTCGAAACGATACTGCTGGTTGTTGTAGTAACGTTTCAGGCGGTCGAACACGTCCTCCCCGTCGAAGTAGTGCTTGAACAGGTACGTCTCGTCGATCTCGAAGACATTGACCTGCTCATCCCCCGCCCGGCGGAATTCCGCCATTCATCATCCAATTCACCGACAAAGAGTAAGAACATTACTGCGATTCGAGGGAAAATCTCGCGATGCCGGCTCGCGTTGGTCTGGATGTGCCCGTGCGGAGAACCAGACACGTTCTGCCGGGACAGTACACGTACTCCCTGGCAGCAGCCGCTCCAGAGCATTTGCAGAAGCGCGTACCGACGAAGCACAATAGGTCGTCGGTGCAGTTTGGATGCGGTTATTGAAGCGTGTCTTACCAAACAACGTAGGATAGTCCGAGACCGATGTTTGGTAAGAACGCAAGCCAACGAACCCCAACCGTCTCCTCAATCAGTCGTCACCACGTACGCCACACGCACACGTTCGCCCGACGGTCGTCTGACTGAGCTATTTGAAGCCACGTCTCATCGAGGCATCTCGATGGACGAGTCCCTCGCGGACCTCGAAACGGTCACGCTCGAACTGGAGGACGAAACGATCGAGGCCGTCGACGAGAAGGCATTCGCCGAGCATCGAGAAAATCGGGAGGCGGCAATCCGGGATCTACTCGACGAGTGGCTCAAAACTCGGGAATGAGATCGCCAGTACTCGATCCGAACACGTCGCGATTCCTCTAGTGGCCGGCTGTAGGACTACGCAACGGCAGATTCGGTCACAGTATAGGGGGTATACCAGTCCAGCAATTGGGCAGCTCGCGCTGCCTTGGCCACCAAGACCGATCGGAGCGTCGGTGGTGTGTCCACCTGAGTCGCCTCGAGGACTGCGTCGGGGAGACCGAGCATTTCCTTTGGTACGTCTTCGGCGCCGAAGATGAGGAAATGCGTTTCGTCGAGCTTCACGATGAGTGGGTGATCTACCCGCTCGACCCTCTCGCCAGTGGTGTAGATCTGCTCGTTGGCCGCCTCGTGCTGCTCGCGCTCCATGACGGCGTGCTCCCCGTCGGTCGGTTCGATGTAGAGCTGGCCGACGTAATAGCTCGCCGAGAGCTCTTCAAACTGTGCCATTATATAGCATGGTAGGTTCCTCGGACGTACTCTCTCCGGGCTTTATCCGGAGAGGCGCTGGCCTATGGAGAGGCACGTTCGGTCCACGACGGACCGACCGGCTGACTCACACCGCTTTAATTCTCGGTGGCCTCGAACGCGGTCGTTTCACGAGTCGGTTACTCCGACCCGGAGGGACGGCGGCATCGGCCCCGAGTTTCTGCACATCGCCGGGATGTTTAATCCGGGGCACGCCTACGGGTGCCCCTACACCCGAGTCATTTTGGCTCGGATGCAGTACCATGACACACAATCAACACTCAGTTAGCAGTACCGCTCACGTTCGGAAACCGGACGGTCGAAGAACAGTGGGAAAGACGGCACCCTGTCGGCTTCCTCCCGCGTTCACGAGACGCGGTTCGTCTCGTGCAGCCCACGAGAACGCCTCTGGCGTTCTCGGGACGCCTGAAGACGCGGGTATCCGCCTCGATTCTCTATGATCTCGAACATCTCGGCCTATGTCTTCCACGGGTTGGTGCAGACCAAGCGGTTATCGACCCATGTCTCCAATCGCTAGTCATGAGTACGCAGGGCCGTGATGACCAGGGCCGGTTTGGGCCGAAGATGCGCGACCAGGATGTACTGAAAGCGTTCGACTACGACACGACTGACGAGGACCCGTACCTCACGGTGAAAGAGGTGACTGCCGCGCTTGCCGAGCACTTCGGTATCGAGGTGAGCGACGAGGCCGTTCGGACTCGACTCGAAGCGCTGCGAGACGACGAAATCATTGCCAAGCGCCGGTTCGGAGCGGGTGTCGCCTATCGGGCACTCGTTGCGCCGCAGCTGGCCGACGATGTCGAAGCCGTGTCGAACGATCGTCGCCGGACGGCTCGTGAGGAGTTCGTCTCCCTCGAGAACTGATCGCGAATGGCCGACGTGTTGTTACACCCTGGCGTAGGGACGGGGTTGCAGCGACAGCAACCTGATCTCAAATCCAGCGGGGCAGATCAGCAAGCGCACACGAAATCGCTAGACTCCGCGTTGTCGAGCCACTTTGTCGAAAGGGTACGCGCTGGCTCTCTGTCGACCCATCCCGATTACCACTCGACAGACTGCAGCCGTGCGGTTTTCACTCGAAACCCGGTGTGTCGAGCCATTCGAACGCACTGATAGAGAGGTGGGGGATACCCTGAGGTGGCGGGGAACAGACGGAACGATGGCAGATGACCTGCGGGAGCAATACGAAGGGATGGGGACACTCGTGACGACGGCGCTCCGAAAGCGACCGTCACTGACGAGTGAGACGGACCCGGCTGACGACAGTGTGGGGACCGCCGAACGAGGGCCGATGAGGGACAGAAACCGAATCCCGATCGAACGCAGGCAGGAATAGCGCGGGTGTCGATGGACGCGCCCGGAGACGGAGCGCTGCAGACAAAATCGACGACGTATCGGTCGTGCCGTCGGAAGTCTGAAGTGTATGGACTTCGAACTTTACATATGGCTCCTGACCGCAATCGCGATCGCGTTCGTCCGGATGGCGGGATCGACACGCTGGACCCCCCTCCGATCGATGTGGTGGACGAAGAGACGCTTGAGCCGGAGACGCTGGCCCAGAACGCGCCTCGGCTCGAAACAATCGTGGAACTGCTCAACCGCCCGGCACTCGCCCGTGTCTACGTCTACATTTGCTACTGGGGCCCGGTCGCCCCACCAGAAGTCATGGATGCGCTCGACGTCTCGAAATCGACGACCTACGAGTACGTCGATCGACTGGTCGACCTCGGTCTCGTCGAGCGCGACGACTCGACCCGCCCCCAGCAGCTGACCGCCGACCCGATCGTCATCGTCGAGCAGTACGTCCCGATCGTCATCACGCCGACGGTCCTCCACGCCCTCGCACTCCAGGAGATCGACGAGGATGTCGAGTACTTCGTGGACCGATACGGTCTCGGCAAGCTCATCGCCGCGTTGCGCGGTGCCGGGCTCCACTTCGCGGGCAACACGACCCAGCGGATGGTCGCTAGCGACATCGACGTGCGCGAAACGGAGGCGATGATGATCATCTACGCGCTCAAACCCGCACTGGTCGTCGGCCGGGAGCACGATCCGTTCTTCGAGTATCTCTTCCCGGATGTACACGACGAGATGGATCTCCCGGATCCGGATACCGTGGAAAACGCCCCGACGCGATCGTCGGATACCGACGGGTGAGTCCGTCGGATAGGGCGAGACACGCCGTTAGCTGCTGACCAGGACGTCCTCGTCGACGAACCGAATGAGATACTGCCGCGCCTCCTCGGGGGACAACTCATCCAACCGCTCGGGATGGTCGCGGTCCGTAGGCATCCTCACGGTGGATTTGATGCACTATTCAGCCGATCCAGATCCCCGGTCTCGTATGTCGCTCGCCACATCGTATGGACGGCACGCGTCATGAGTGACACCTCGGTCACGTCGATACAGGAGGGGTTCGGCTGCCGTCGTCGCGGCCTCGGGTGGCGGGTGGAAATGGGTCTCGGGGGAGTGTGTATTCGGGTGGCGATCGAAGCGTCAGTTGCCGTCGTCGCTATCGACGTCATGGAACGAATACATCCCCAGTTCGCTCCACTGGATATCGAACCGGGCGCTCTCGGCGTCGCCAAACCCATCGCTGCGACTGATCTGCAGTTCCGTGGCGTCGACGAGCGGGTCGAGTTCGAGCCACAGGTCACGAATCCGCTGGAGCGCCGGCAGATCGATCGGCCCGAGCTCGCCGGCACGGTCGTCGTCGGTCATTGGCTCCGGTGGAGGCACACCCGTAGGCGTGCGCTTGAACAGCGGGACGTTGAACGCGAACGGAGAGTATAAGCCTCCTGCCGACTGTGTCGGCCAGAGCGGGAGTCCACGCTGAAAGCCCACGGCTTTAGCCGTGGGTTAGCTTACCCAGATCTGGTCCTGTGGATTGACTGTCTCCGTCCGAAAGGAGGTAGCTGCCAGAATGACTGGAATCGTTCATCTAACTCCGACGGAACACGCGAAACTGGACCGAGTACTATGACAGACGCCGCCGGATGGCCGCCGTCGCATCGCCGACGTACTCTTCGGCCGTCTCGATCGCGCGCTCCTCGAACGGCGGCGTCAGCACGCGGTGGGCACAGAGACGACCAGAGGCCGCGTTGTTCCCGGCGCCCGGCCACGTCGACGCCCCGCAGACGTAGAGGTCTTCGACGGGCGTGCCGTACCGCGACCAGCCGGGGAACGGTCGCCACAGGAAGTTCTGGCGGAGGTGGTGACTCCCGGCGACGCTGTCGCCGCCGACGAGGTTGGGGTTCGTCGCTTCGAGGTCCGCGGGCGAGTGCACGTCACGATCCCGGATTGAGTCCCGGATTCCGGGGGCATACGTCTCGAGTTTGTCGAGAACGCGCTCGGCCATCGGCTCGGCTGCCACCTCCCAGTCGGTCGCCTCGATCTCGTCGGCTGCATCGCCCTCGATCTCCGAGGGGAGGGCCCGCACCTGGACCCAGAGGATATGCCCGTTGTCGGGCGTTCGGGTCTCGTCGACGGCGGTTGTCTGGCCGACGACGAGCAGCGGCGATTCGGGGAGCTGGCCGTTCTGGGCAGCGGTGTACGTCTCCGCCAAGTCGTCGACGCTCGGGGCGATGTGGACGTACGCGAACTCCGACAGCTCCGCACCGGCCTCCCAATTCGGCAGGTCATCGAGTGCGAGATGGACCATCATCGTCCCCGGTCCGTACTCGTAGCGGTCGACTTTTTCGCGGAACGACCCAGGGAGGGCGTTGTCGTCTACGAGCCGGTCGTACAGCACCGTCGGCGTCAGATTCGCGACGACCGCTTCGCGAGCGCGGACCGTCGTGCCGTCGGCAAGCGTGACACCGGTCGCCCGGCCGTTCTGGGTGTCGACGGCGGTGACCTCGGCGTTCGTGCGGATCTCGCCGCCGCGGGCCTCGATGAGTGTCGTCAACGCCTCGGGGATCGCCGACGCGCCGCCAGTCGCGACGGAGATGCCCTCCGAGAGTGCAGTGAACGATTCGAGGAACGGAAACATTGCGCCGCCGGAGACGTCCGGGCCGAAGTCGATGTGGAGTCCCCAACAGGCCATCAGCGCTTTCGCCTCCGGCGTCTCGAAGTAGGCGTCGCCGAGCTCGCGCGTCGAGCTCAGGGGTATCTGTGCGAGATCGACGAGTCCGCTGGGGCCTTCCCGCCGAGCGGCGTCGAAGAGCGTCCGGCCGGCCGCGACGGAGGGGAGTGGCTGTCCCAGTAACGGTGCGAGGTTCTCGGCGAACCGGCCGAACTCCTCGTGGAGCGTCTCCCAGCCCTCGGCGTCGGCTGGGGAGTGCGCTTCGAACTCCTCACGGGTTCGGTCGGCGTCCTGATAGACCCGGAGAGCGTCACCGCCCGGGTAGACGTTCGCGAACGGTTTGTCGGTCTGTGAGAACGCGAGCCCCGCCTCACGGAGTTCGTCGCCGAACTCCTCGAAGACCTGCGAGCCGAGGAAGAGGTTCTGGTTCGTCGAGTGGGTGTCGTGGATATAGCTCTCGCGAGTGAGTTCGTCGCTGCGAACCGAGCCGCCGGGCTTGTCGTTGCGTTCGAGCACGCAGACGTCCCAGTCCTCGTCGGCGAGGTACAGCGCTGCTGTGTGGCCGTTGTGTCCCGCCCCGACGACGATGGCGTCGTACGTTTCGGCCATGCCCCAAGAGTTGTTTCGACGGAGACAGAAAGCTTTCGGCGGATGGAGGTCGTCGCTGACCCGATCGGCAGTAGCACGGCTCGCTCAGGAGGGGCTGTCGTTCCTCGATTTGTCTCACGTCTTTGGGACGATCGTCGACAAGAGAAGTCATTCGGACTTCCACATCTGCTCCACTGGTGAGCGCCGCGAGTGGCCACGGCAACCATGACCCCGCCCCCAGAGCACTCAATGAGGTTGATGCTCCCATCTCCTGATGAGCGATCTCTAAATTAACGAATAAACTATCTTTCTTCAAGGAGAGAATCCCACCGTTTACGGCGGGCGTGAATCCGACAATTCCTCCACGGACCACGTTCTGACGCTAATATGGATATTTAAGTAACCTCACATCGTAGCATGACGTACACCGAGGCGGTCTCACCGCCACCTAAATGCACAATATCGGGACTCCGAGAACCAGAATGTTCGAGACACCCTCTCGAACCGCTGTGGTGTCTCGGTCAAGATAACTCCGAGTCCCCTGCCGGGGATAGGAGTAACGGCGGTGTGGCCCCGCCATCGGCTCGTCATGCCGACGAGTCGTCAACCAGTAAATATCCCAAACCAGCGGTGCGGTGCCGTGGGAAGCCCCGTCGTTTACGACGGGGAGGAGGTCACGTCTTCGCTCCTGTTACGATTGCTACGATTCAGTACAGTCGTATCTATCACAACTGCCGGACCCGGCCACTGATTGCGGGTTTTAATAAAGCTTCATCAGTAGATGATTGAGCGTGTTCATCGCTTCGTCTCGCATCCTCATCGAGGCCCATCTGTAGTCCGCCCCACGGAAATATATAAATAGACACTGTCTGTCGATTGACTCGAATCATGTTGCCAGTTCAATTAGGGTTACCACTCGACCCACAGCAGTACATCCCACCACTGGTCAGTGCAGTCGTAACAGTTGTGTTGTTCGTCGTCGCGTTCGTGGCCATCTACCTGCTCGGGAAATACTTCATGACCCGCGCAGTGAGGGGGAGTCTCCAGCACCGGGACTTCGACGACACCCTTATCGACCTCGCCGTGAGCACGACGGTCGTCGTAACTGCCGTCGTGGCAGTCGCGCTGGCTGCGACGATTGCCGGGGCAGGCGTCGTTCTCTCGGCGTTTGCCGTCTTGGCTGGTGCGCTCGCGCTCGCCGTCGGCTTCGCTGCGCAGGACCTCATCGCCAACTTCGTCGCTGGGGTGTTCATCATCCAGGACGAACCGTTTACGGTCGGTGACTGGATCGAGTGGGACGGCAACGGCGGCGTCGTCCGAGAGGTCCAACTCCGCGTGACGAAACTGGATACGTTCGACAACCAGCTGGTCACCGTCCCGAACAGCGACCTCGCCAGCGCGGCCGTGATCAACAACGTGGCGAACGAGAGGCGCCGGGTGTCGGTGGGCTTCGGCATCGGCTACGAGGACGACATCGAACAGGCCCGCGACGCCATCATCGATGAGGGCTCGCGGATCGATGGGGTCCTCAGCGACCCTGCACCGGCGGCTCCCGTCACCTCGCTCGGTGACTCGGCGGTCGTCCTCGACGGCCGGATTTGGATCGATCCGGACGAGAGCGGCTACGGGGCGGTCCGTGCGCAGTTCGTCGAGGGCGTCAAAGAGCGCTTCGACGCCGAGGGAATCGACATGCCGTACCCCAACACGGAACTCTCGGGCGAAATCGAGGTTACGAACGTGGGTAGTACCGAAGGAATTACTGGCGACTGAACGAGACAATCCTCGACGCCATAGAACGTCCCTCGTGGGAGCTCTCCTGTGTAACGTGTGAGAAGCGTGAGAGACGCGGGGTATGCGACGGAGATTCGTCGAAACGACTATACGTTTAGTTTCGGGGCGTTATAGAGAGCAAGGAGAATACCTGACCCTTCAGGATCAGGATGAATCCGACAATACACTACACGAACCACGTTCGATGGCTGTTCTGAGTTTCCAATCCGTAGTTTCAAGTCTTGTTCCTTCGTAGCAGTGAGCACGGTCAGGTCGGAACGGAGCGATTCCGAACGACCTTCGGAGGCGGTCTACCCGCCACTAATGAGACAATATCCGAAACGCCAACACGGTGCACACGAACGCAGAAACGTTCGGCTCGTGCCTGTTGGTCGAGCAAGCCCAAAGGTAACTCCGAGTCCGTTGAAGCGACGTTGACTCCCTGCTGGCAAAAACAACAGATGGGAGTCGATTGACGCCGAGGATAAGAGTAACGGCGGTTTGGTACCGCCAGTCAGCCACTGTCCACGATGGCTGGGTTAAACGGGTTCCCGAAAAGTGGCAGAGACATGGTTGCGAACCTGAAACTCCCAACGCTCGGGATTCCTGCGTCTTCAGGCGCAGGAGGATGTCAATTCGGATGCCATCGACCTCCCGAGCATCTGGGCGTACATGATCCCGGCTGACTCAAACAACCTCATAGCAAACCCGCTGACGTTGTCGATCTGAATTTCGCCTCGGTCTTCCACTATCTGCTGTACACGACGTAGTGTTCTCGGTCCAGTCCGGCAGAATAGTATTGCCCCAAGTGGGTTGAAAGATTTCAGAGGATGCTGATCTCGGAATCGGCCTGACCGATCGATTGGGGGGGACCACCTTTCTGAATGACGTTGAATGCCCGCATCAGATCTGTCCGGGAGATGATCCCGATGAGCGAGCCGACACGCCCGAATCGCGACCGACGTTCGGCCTCGACGACGGCGAAACCGACGGCATCGTGCTCGCGAACGCCCTCGACGTCGACGGGTTTCTGACCGACGAGTTCGGCGGCACGAATTTCGCGCTCATCCATGCGGTCCTGCAGGGCCCGCGTATCGTCCCGACACCACGGTTGCTCTGTGATTACGCTCGCAACGACCACATGGCCCACGAAGCAGCACGGACGCTCATCGTAACCATTAGCACGCATCGGAGTTGGGAGAACAGCCCCTACATCGCTCAATTATTGGCTCTCTTGGAGTAGAAGTACGGCCCGAGCACGGTGACCCAGTCGTTTAGGTTTCCGTAGAACGATGGTATTACCGTGAAATACGCGAGTGTCAGCGTCAAGTTCCCGGTCGAGTTCGACACCGAGATCGAGCGGTTCCTCGATGAAACAGGGATCTACACGAACAAGAGCGAGTTCATCAAGGAAGCCTGCCGCGCCCACCTCCGCGAACTCAACGACGACACGGCAATCGCTGCGCTTCGGCTCGAGCAGCTGCTCGCGCAGGCTGAACAGAGCCGCAAGTCCGATAGTGAGATCGACGCCGAGCTCGCGGCGCTCGGCGAAAAAGTCGATGCGGACGACCTCGAACAAGCCGTCGAAGAGGCACGGGAGGAAACGTCCGAGCAGGTGTACGGGTCGGATGCGTGAGGATTCTCGATACGGATCTGTGGGTCTTCAGGACGCTGCGAACCAACGAGCAGGCCGCTGGATTGCTTGCCGCAATCGGCCGCGGTGAGACGACGTCGGCGATTAACGCGCACATGGTCCAGAGGCGCTGGCTGCAGGGAACGCCTCGCTTCCCTCGTGACCGACCATTCAGCTAGATTGCATCGGGGTGGATGAGAGCACCCTCCTCAGAAACGATTATCGGCTGGCGTGAGAGAGTCCAGCGTGTGACTGCTGACATCGCGTATCCCTCCGTTGACCTCATCCTCGATCTCCACGAGCAGATTGTCGAGGAAGGCGACGCCACGGAACCCGGAGTCCGATCGGAGGACGCGATTGAATCCGCGCTGCAGTACATTTCGGAGGGGTTCTTCGACGAGGTGCCTCAGACCATTCACGAAAAAGCGGTGCATCTGATGCGGTTTCTTGTTGCGGATCATCCGTTCGTCGACGGGAACAAGCGAACGGCGCTCCGAACGGTAGTCGTCTTCTACATGCTGAACGGGTACACGTTCGACTACGGTGACGAAATTCGCGCCTTGCTGCACCGCTTCGCGACCGACGAAGCCGCCGTCGACACCGAAACAGCAGTCGTCTACTTCCGAGCGTGCGCTCGTCGCAACTGATAAAGGGACACACAGAGTATGTTCGACACAGAGATGGCGTCCAGCACCGATTCCTCGGCGACGGTCGACGACGAAGTCCGCCAGCTGTACGAGCGCTATCAGGCGGCCGAGACCGACGAGGAGCGGCATGCGATCGCCCTAGAGATGGGAAAACTCGACGGGCGACGCCACGCAGAGATCTACGCGGCACTCGAGGACGAGTGACCGACTCCCCTCCCCGTTGCATTATACGGTGTCGTTCGTGACCGACGGCCAGTTCATTGAAGACCTATTCTCTGGGTTTCGGCTGACAACTAACGAGGCTGCGCCCTGCAACAGGCCACACAGTCTCGAAAGCCCTCGACCGCTCTGCATCCCGCGACCCATGCTGCGCGCCTCGTTTCACTCGGTGACTGTGGCACGGTCGTGACGCTCGATTTCCGCAGGGCTGGAAACGCTGTTGCACCCCTCTCGATCGAGAGGGAATCGTGACCGTCCACACGGGCGATTGCATCACGGTATCGTCCAGGTCAGCGATCCCTTCACATGGCTCAGTCGGGAATCTTCACTTGTTGATCAGAATTAGAAGGCACTAAGATCAGTCTGTTCATCGTCGTCTGTGTCACCCTCGACATCGGGTGGTGGCTCCTCGGGGAGTTGCGCCTCGAGGAAGGGTGCGTCGTAGTCACTCAGGAAGATGCTGAGGTCCGAGGCGGCGACCGTGACACTATAGCCCCGATCGAGGAAGTGTTGGACAGCGGTGTCGAGCGCGGCGAAATCGAGCTGCCACGCCTCGCCCGTCCACTGCCGGTGAGTCTCCTCCCAGTCGAGGGCTTTGATATCCGTCCGGTGGTCGTAGTTTGCCTCGAGGGCGATGATTTCGGTGTTGTACTCGTCGAGCCCGTAGTCGTGGACGTGGAGGTCGGCTGGGTAGGTCGTCCACTCGCTCACGACGACCCCGTCGTCGGTCGTTAGTAACAGGCTCGGGGCTGGGTGAGATACCATCTCGCCTCGGCAGTCCTCGTTGGCTGCTCTCTCTTATCGCCTGTATTAAATTTCTCGCCTACCCCTCATTAGGTCGGGAAGCGAGAGGATGAGGACTGGTCGTTCGTAGATCGGCGGAGGCGATGTGCGGTGAATCCAGCCAGCACGCTGGTAGTAAATAATCTTTATTGAGGGATGCTCCCAAGCTCTGAGCGGCATGGCAGCAGTCTGCCCCACGTGTGGGCTGCCCGACGAGCTGTGTGTCTGTGAAGAGATGGCGAAATCAGCCCAGCCCGTCACGATCGAGATCGAAGAACGTCGCTACGGAAAGGAGGTGACGATCGTGAAGGGCCTGGACGACCGAGACATCGATCTCAAGCGACTGGCCTCCGAGCTCAAGTCGGCGCTGGCCTGCGGCGGGACGACCCACGAGGACGCGATCGAACTGCAGGGCAATCACCGTGACCGGATCGACACCGTTCTGGCTGAGAACGGCCTCGAAGTCCGGTAACCACTGACCGAATCTCCGAACGGGTTCGCGTCGACCAGTTGGTCACTCGCTCTACGATCCTGTCTATGGTAACAGTTAACACGGAATACGATCTCGGTGCCTACAGAGCTGAGACGTCTCATGGCCACGCCAGATCCCCCCGACCGACCCCGTTCCGTGAACCTGTCGCTCCCCCCCGAAGCAGTGTGGACACTCCACCACGTGCTCCTCGACCGGATCGAGCAGGAAGCAGCCGAGGCGACGCCTGCGAGTGTCGAGGCGCCGCCCATCGAGGTGTTCCAGGCGTTCGAGCGGCTCGACGCCGGCAAGACCAGCTTCACCATCGCCCAGCTCGAGGCGATCCAGACCGTCCTGATGGAGTATCACCACGCCTCGACGTGGTGGGAACTCGAACGCGCCGAGATCGAACGGCTCCTCCACCGGGTCACACGCTGCCTCAACCAGCAGCAAGCCCCCTGTTGAGCCGATTGAGGGTGCCGATTCTCACCGAGAGAAGCCAGTCAGCATGGTTTTTGTGAGCTGCCGACACACCGTTGTAATAATGGCTATGAACGTCGAAACAGCGGATCTGGGAACTCTCCTCACGGAGCTGAAACAGGAGAACCCGCAGGGCTACGGCTATCTGGCCGGATACTGGGACGACGCCCGGGAGGGGTTGGAGAATACCGACCGGAACTACGCCCGTGTCAGGCATATCTACGAGAACATTCGCGACCCCCAGATCGGCACTCGTGGGCTCGGCCAGACGCTCGTCCTCCTTGCAGACCTCGACGTGCTCTCGATTCTAACCAATCGGAATAACGCCACCATCTACGACCTCACGACGTACGACGCGGCCAGACTGCGCGCCATCGGCCGCCTTCTGGACGCCCAGTAGCCACGCTCCTCGGGTTGAAACGCTTGGACTGTTTCTGTCGCTCTCCCACTCCGTCCTTCACTGGACCGCCCTCGGAATTAAGTTCCGTACCCTCCGAGTTGCTACGGATTCGATGGTTGAAATTCCTGATTCGCTACGCTCTGTGTTTAGTGCGACTGTTCACGAACAGGATGGCGCGTACGTCCTTGAGGTCCCATCGAGCGAACTTGAGAATGAGGCTATCACGCGGGGCGAGACGTACCGGGTTGTGATCCTCGACTCGCCTTCGACTACTGGCCAGGCCACAGAGCCCGCCGAGCGAGCAGACGATACACAGCGCAGAGAGCAACGTGGTCCGCCCGAGCCGCCGGTTGACGAAGGAGAGATCCGTGAGGTGACGATCGAGACAGTCGGAGACCAGGGCGATGGTATCGCCAAGGTCGAACGGGGCTACGTCGTCATCGTTCCCGAGACCCAGCCCGGCGAACAGCCGACGATCAGGATCGATGACGTCCGGCAGAACGTCGCGTTCGCGAGCGTCGTTGAGCCTGACCAGCGAACAGTCTGAACCGCTCTGCTTTGCTTCGGTCGAGTCAGAACGGATTCTCGAAGTCCGTGATGTCCTAGCACTCCGCCCGGTACGATGTGGAACGGACCCGTCTCGGCGAGGTCACATTCCCGTGATCTCGAACCGGGCTCCGCCCTCCTCGGATTCGGTGACCCTTATCTGCCACCCGTGGGCAGCCACGATATCGGCGACGATCGTAAGCCCGAATCCCGTCCCCTCTGCACTGGTCGTCTGCCCCCATTCGAAGACGGTCTCACGGCTGTCTATCGGAATTCCTTCCCCCGTATCTTCGACGAAGAACCCATCTTCATCCGCCGTATCGATACTCCCCACCCGAACGGTTACGGGAGAGCCGCCGTGATGGAGCGCGTTGTCGAACAGGTTCTCGAACAGCTCGCGCAACCGCTCGGGATCGGCACTTACCGTCCTCGATGACGTGATCCCGAGTGTCGCATCGCCCGTGTCCATGTCGGTCCAGATCTGTCGAGACAGCGTCCCTATACGGACGTCCGTCCGGTCACCGATGACGTTCCCTTCGCGCGTTAGACGCAGGAGCTTCGACAGCATCCCATCCATTCGATCGACTGCCTCATCGATCGCGTCCAAACGTTCGAGTTCGCCGGTTTCGCGTGCCAATTCGGTGTGGCCCTTGATGATCGAGAGGGGGTTTCGGAGATCGTGCGAGACGACGCTAGCGAATCGATCCAGCCGCTCGATTTTCTTTTCGAGCCGACGGCGGTGTTCGACACGTTGAGAGATATCACGAAGCATCGCGATCATCCGCGTCGATTTACCGCCCTCCTCCTCCGGGTCGAGTGCGGCCCCGGAGATCTCCACCGGAATCGTCTCCCCGGACTTACTGAGACACATCAGATCGTCCGTGAAACCCGTCCCTTCCTCGTGGACCTGGGTGATGAACTCCTCGCGTATCCGTTCGACGTCGTCAGGGTGGATGTCCTCGGGATGCATCGAGAGCAGTTCCTCGCGTGAGTATCCGAGGAGTTCGCAGGCCGCGGGGTTGACATCGACGAACGCCTCCGACTCGATATCGACGATCATCACCGCGTCGTTGTTGTGTTCGAAGATCTTCCGGTATCGCTCCTCCGTAGACGTCACACGCACTCCCTCTTCGGACTCTGATACCCGGTCTCGTCCGTTCTCGCAATCCGAGTTAGTGGGGGTCATAGAAGCGATGTACCTCCGTGAGTCTCCTCTCTTGGTCCGGGTATATCCCTGGGCGTTTCAGTACGTAATCCGATCATGAGAAACGACGGTCGGAGGACGGGGACGGTGTGATAGAATGACCTGTACGCGTTAGAACGTGATGACCTCGTAGCCTTCGTTGACCAACGATCGTACGCTGGGGTGACCGTCGTTGTCGTCGAGGCGAACCACACCGGCCTCGTCCACCGCATCGTCGACCCCGAACGCACCTGTACAGTAATCACACACCGACGCATCACCCCGGACAGCCTGGTAGAGTTCGTGAAGATCGTTATTCTCGTCTTCGAGTTCGGGGATCCACTGGGTCCCGGCACCGTCGAAGATGAGCTCCACTTCGTCGCCGTCAGCTTCTGCGAACTCCTTGGCCGTCTCGAGACCGTTCACGACCCGCCCGAGGTTAGCGTGTCCGTCGGTACCTGCGAGGATGATGACTGCTGCTTTCGTCATAGCGAACAGCAGTAGACGCGCCGCCGGTATAGCCCGTCGGTGTACGTGCAGTCCGAGTGCGGTCACGGCGAGCGTTTATATATCGGGCCGCACCACTCGACCGAGTTGAATCGCAGAAAAGCGTCCGATTCCGTCGAATATCGCTGAGAGGGAGCCCACAGACAATTTCTGGTGCAACGACGAGGAACCCTCCCCGCATGACCGGGCCGGAGACCAGTATTTAGGGTAGAGTCGGCGATCCTCGCCATGGTCCTCTTCGGCGGCCGGTGTGACCCGTTCCGGTGTCGCGTTTATCGAGGTACGGACAGGAAGACCGATCCGGGATCCCCGACAGCTACTTCTAGCGAACCGATACTTCGACGACCACATTGGACGAACGTCGTGTCACGATTACGCTTAACAGGGCTCGTCGTACATCGACAGTCGATGGAGATAACCAACGTCGAAACAGTTCAGCTGCAGTACGAGATGGAGGAGCCCTGGGGGCTCTCTCGCGACCGAGAGGTGGGCACTCGAACTGCAGCAATCGTCGTTATAGACACGGATGCGGGAATCACGGGGATCGGCGAGGGAGTGGGCCCGGAGCCGTACATCGTAGAGCGGATCGTCGAGGAAAAATACGCCCCTCGTCTGGTCGGGGAGGACCCGCTCGATATCGAGTTCCTCTGGCAGACGCTACTGACTGACGACCTCTACTGGGATCAGAAAGGGCAAGGCGTCGCTGCGGCGAGCGGCGTCGATATCGCCCTCTGGGACATCGCCGGGAAGTACTACGAGGAGCCAGTGTATCGGCTTCTTGGCGGCGATGCGGGCGGAAACGGGCAGCTCAAGGCGTACGCGAGCGACCTGTTCTGGACGGACACCGACACGATGGCTGACCGCGCCGCCGAGTACATCGACCGCGGGTTTGCGGGCGTCAAGACCCATCTCGGACGAGGGATAGACGCCGACGAGGAGCGTGTCGCCGCCATCCGTGACGCCATCGGCGACGCGGCATTGATGGTCGATATGAACTGCGGTTACGATCGACCCGAAGCGTTCCGCGCCGGACAGATGCTCGAAGAGTACGACGTGTACTGGTACGAGGAACCGCTCTCACCGTACAACGTGGACGGGTTAGCAGATCTCAGGCGAAAGCTAGACGTCCCGATAGCGACGGGCGAGAACGAGTATACCAAGTGGGGTTTCCGCGAGCTCTTCGAGGCGGGAGCCGTCGACTATGCGATGCCCGATACGATGCGCTGTGGGGGAATCACGGAAGCGAACAAGATCTGTACGCTCGCCGAATCGTTCGGCGTCGTCTGTTCGCCACACTGCTACACCACCGGAGTCGGTCTCGCCGCGACGATGCACGTGATGGCCGCCTCGCCGGCTACCCAGTGGCTCGAGTTCGACCCGACCGATTTCCCGCTGTACGAATCCCTCTTCGCCTCGTCGCTGGAAGTGTCGGACGGTCAGGTGTCACTCCCGACCGATCCCGGACTGGGGGTCCAACTCGACGGGGCGACGGTCGATAGATATCGCCTCGACTGAGCACCCGAACGACCATCGACCGGAAAACGGAAGATCCGAGAGTGGAGAACGGTGCGATCAAGCGGGGGTGATCGACGGGCCATTCATTTCCCGGGCACGTGTTCTCCGGGCACGACGCGAAGGAGGTGTATTAATATCGATCGGGCCGATCGCTTACGTACTGATTCGGGACGACCGGCGATCGAAGTACGTCTCAATGCGAGTGGCCACTGCCCCCACGGCGTGAGAACTGTCCCGAGAACGCCCGCTGGACGACTTCCGAGAGGGCGGGGTGGATGTGGACCGACTGTCGGATATCCTGGACCGTCCCCGATCCGGCCTTCATCGCGACGACGACTTCCTGGATGAGATCGGAGGCCTCGGGCCCGATGATGTGACAGCCGAGGATCTCCCCGTCGAGGTCGATGATGACCTTCACGAACCCGTCGACTTTCATCGCGCTCCCCCTGGCGGTCTGGTCGTACTGGTAGGTTCGCGTCGCGTACTCTCGACCGGCCTCCTTGAGGTCCGCCTCGTGAGCGCCGACGCCGGCGACCTCGGGGGAGGCGAACACGGCGAACGGCATCGCGGTGTAGTCGACCGGCTGGAGGTCGTCGGCGAAGAGGTTCCGGGCGACGGCCTGTGCCTCGTGGTTGGCGCTGTGTTTCAGTAGGTATTCGCCGACGATGTCACCGAGTGCCCACACGCCCTCGGCGGTCGTCCGGAGGTACTCGTCGGTCTCGATGAACCCTCGTTCGTCGGTGTCGACACCCGCCGCGTCGGGATCGAGTGTGTCCGAGTTCGGAGTGCGTCCCGCGGCCACGAGGAGCTCATCGCCGGTCACGTTCACCGTCTCTCCATCCAGTACCCCGCCGTCGTCGCCGTACTCGTAGGGGTGTGCTTCGATAGTCACCCTTCCGTCGGTCTGTGAGGCAGCGGTGGCGGCGTATCCAGTGCGGACCGTGAAGCGGTCGGCGTACCGCTCGGTGAACGCTTCGGCGACCTCCTCGTCGGCTTCCGGAAGCAGGTTCGGCCGTCGCCCGATAATCGTCACGTCGCTTCCGAACGTGCCGAAGAAGTGGCCGAGCTCGGCGGCGATGTATCCGCCGCCGACGATGACGAGGTGATCCGGTGGTCGTTCCAGTCGCAACGCTTCGGTGCTGGTGAGGTAGTCCACTTCGTCGATCCCGTCGATATCGGGTATCGACGGGCGCGTCCCGGCGGCGATCAGCACGGTCTCGGCCCGGATTTGGGCCCCGTCGTCCTCACCGCTGACGATCTCGACCGTTCGTTCCTCGACGAACCGCCCCTCCCCCTCGTACAGGTCGTGTTGTGAGGAGGAGCGCAGCCCCCGACGTATCGATCCGGCGTCGGATTCGACCTCCTCGTTGACCTCGCGGACGATCTGTGAGAACTCGACGTCGCGTACTTCTGCGTCGATGTGGAACTCACTGGCCCGCTCGACCGTCTCGAGTACGTCCGCGTGGTAGAGCAACATCTTCGAGGGGATACATCCCCGATTGAGACACGTCCCACCCAGGGGCCCCTTCTCGACGACGGCCACCGACCGACCGCGATTCGCGGCGGCGTTCGCGACGTCGAGCCCGGAACCGGAGCCCACGACCAGAAAGTCGACTTCGTTCATGCGCACCGTCGGGGACCCGCGCGTAATAATCAACCGTCGATGTGCCTCTTTTTTACACTCCCGCTATAGAGGTGTCGCCCTCCCTGGCTCGGTCTCCGGTGACGTCGAGTCGACTGCGTTCCGGGAGCGACTCGAGCTCGACAGGCCTCCGATCCAATCTGTTGTCAGGGACTGCTCAATCGGGCCCGATGACCGCTTCGCATTCGGGGCACTCTGCGTAAACGCCGATCGAACCGTCCGATCGCCGGTAGCTGATGAGCTCGTCTCCCGGTCGAATATCACCACCGCAGTTCGGACAGATCCCGGATCGTCGGTCGTCGGTCATCATGAGGGGGAGAGGGGGAAAATGGATGGCGCGGACGCCTGTTCTCTCCCATCCTCGGGTCGGGGAAGCGGTGAAATAAACACTTGGTGGGTGTGCAGGCCGAATTCACGACCGTAACCACCAGAGATCGGTCCTGAAACATAGTAGCGTTCGGACGCTTTACTCACGAGCGGGGGGACGTCCCCGCCCAGAGTGTGTTATCGGTTCCGAACGCTACTACGGCTCTCGCTTCCCAGGCCGGGCGTCAGTCGAGCCCGTAGACACTGTTCCCGCCGTGATCGTCGAGCCAGGCGAAGGCGTAGAGACGCCGTGCGGGGACGCGAGATAGCGTCCGTCCGTCGCTACTTCGCCCCGTCGCCACATCCCACGAGACACCGTCCCCGTACAAGGCGCCGTTTCGGAGCTCGAACTCGTATCCCGGGTCCTCGTACGCGTGGATTTCGGCTCCGGAGCTGACGACGATGACGTCCCGGTCGCCGACCGAGTCGAACACCATACCACCCTCCTCCCGGACTCGCGGTAGGGGATAGGCGACCGCGGCGTCGTCTCGGACGATCCCCAGCACGACCTCCTTCGGGCCGATATCCTCGCGGTCCCAGGATCGCTCCCTCCCCTCTCCACGCATCGCCCGCAGCCCGAACTCCTCCGCGGCATCGTACTGCTCGTACCGAGTCATGTTGTACACCGATCGTGGAGACTGGCCTTGCGGATCGTTCTCCCCGCCGTGAACCGGTTGCAAGACGATCCCGTCGGGATACTCGGATCGAAACCGTTTCCACGACATCATCGGCGCTGGCAGGACGGATAGCTCCCGGTTCTCGAGCGGGCCGCTGATGGACCTCCCGAGTGGTTGTTTCCACTCCGAACCGGTCTCACGGTCGTACATCACCAGCGCGTCGTCGGCGAGTTTCCCGGACGTACCGAACGTCAGGATCTGCCCGTCCACCGTCCGGTCGTAGACGGCGGCGCTCGCACAGATCGGACACCACGTCACCGCGACCGGTCGCCGCTCGCCCTCGAGGACGTCGTTGACGATTTCGTGATAGCTGAGGATCCGTACCGGATAGGCCCGGGGCGGATCGTCCTCGACCACGATCACCTCGTCATCATCATCATCGCCGAAGTACGCCGTTCCGAACGACGGGTCGTCGATACTCGGGATGGCATCCCGGGGAAGGACGTCCTGGATGTGCATACGCCGACCAGGGGTCATCGACCGATAACTACTGGGCTCTTTCGAGTTCCGACGGTCCGGTTCGCCCGTCACTCGCACCGGAGTCGTATGTATGCCCGCCTCGAAGGGGGAGTCGGTATGCCCAGGAGTTCGTTCCGAACGTCCACTGGCCGCGATGTACCGGCCGTATCCGCGTCGGAGATGCGAGACGTCGACCGGGTCGCCGTCGAGGAGGTCGGCCTGCAGCTGCTCCAGATGATGGAGAACGCGGGGCGAGCACTCGCGTGGCACGTCCGCGACATCCGGGAGGGAGACACGGATCGTCGTATCCTCGTCGTCGCCGGGAACGGGGGAAACGGGGGTGGGGGATTGGTCTGTGCACGCCACCTCGCGAATCGGGACCTGCCTGTTCGTGTGCTACTGGATAGATCACCCGAGACGTTGACCGGTGTAGCAGCCCACCAGCACCGGATCATCGACGAAATGGGGATTCCATTCACTAGCGATGTCGAGCAGCTCTCCGGACTCGAGGAGGCGATGGTCGTCGTGGACGCACTCATCGGTTACGGCATAAGTGGAGATGTCCGGCCGCCATCGAACACCTACATCGAGCGGATGAACCGACGATCGGATCCAATCGTCTCGCTGGACGTCCCGTCGGGTCTCGATGCGACGACCGGTAAGACGCTCGGCGTGTCGGTAACGCCGGATCGGACCGTCACGCTCGCCCTCCCGAAAACCGGCCTCGATGGAATACCCGGAACGTTGTTTCTCGCGGATATCAGTGTACCCGGAACCGTTTACGAGCGTCTCGGAATCGCGTACACGAATCCGTTCGAAGACCGAGACTGGATCAGGCTGAAAGAGTAGGCCACGGTAGCATTGCCCCGACGGGAATCATCAGGACCGTCGTCTCAAGTCACGGTAGAGGGTCGTACTTGGAGCCCTCCGCAACGAGACCGAGACGAGAGTCGGGTCACTGCGGTGGTCTCAGATTCGGGGTGCCCTCCGAGGCGTATCACCGGATCTCAGCGCGCGTTCCGTCCGGTAACGTAACAGCACCGGTCGATAATGGGTTGTGTGAGTTGACAGAGGTGTCGCAATACCGGCTAACACCCAATTAGTTACCAGTGGTACCTCCTCACACAGGGTGATTCGACATGGCTACATCAAGCACCTGCCCCGACGAGAACTGTTCGACCCTTGGCGTCGACGCGGTGTCGCTCGAGCCGTTCGCCGATGTCAAGACGAACGACGGTGAGCTCATCATCTACGACGAGGAGAACGAGGAGGCGTGGATACAGTCCGATACCTACTATCACAGGCGTGGTACGACCTGATCCCTCCTCGTAGCCGGTCAACGTGGGACTGGTTTCGTCTTCGTGGCGGTCCGGTCGCGACCCGAACGGATCTGCCCGGGCGGACCCGCGTTTCGGGCCGTACTCGAGGATAGCGTTCCGTTCGAAACTTTCCTCGCTTGCGAAACAGGCTCCCGAGCCGATCGAGTTCGACCCGCCGGTCGTGCGTCTCGGTCACACACGCCGAACGGTTACTTATGGTAACCAGACCCACTCTCTATCTATGACCGGACCCGATGAAACCTACGGCGAGCGGCGGTCAGACGACTGCACGACGACCGGTTCGTTCAGCGACCACGGCATCGGAGACGGCGTCGATCTCGTCACGCGAACGTACTATCGGCTCCAGGCAGCCGAACGACACGAGTTCGATCCGACCGAGCGGTTCTTCGACCAGCTCGAGTCGGCGTTCATCTGGGCCTATCTCGGCTCCGTCGACGAGCCGGGAGTCCCGACACACGTCGAGCTGGCCATCGAGGATGCACGAGCCCACACGCAGACCGAGTTCGATGATCGATCGGACGCCGACCTCCGGACGGAGGTCCTTCCCGCGTTCTATCGGCGAGTCGCCGAGTTCCACTGTATCTACCGCGAGTAGACTCCCCCGTCTTACTCGCTCCCTCCTGTCGCTCCTCGAGGCCGGAGGTCCGACTCGAATTACGCTGATACGAAGCCTCGGAAATCCCTCGCCTTTAGTCGCCGACCTCGTCGGGATGGTCACCGGCAGCTCGTTACGACGATCCGTGCGGTCGGACTCGAGTATGAGGAGTTTCGAATTGTCAGGGTCGATACACGCCTCTCGGCATGCCAGTGCTCGGGTGCTCCAGCGCAACGGCATCCGCTCGGCCTCGGTACTCGTGAAGCGTCGTACCGACGGTGCCCTCACAATCGATGGCCGCACGCGCAGTTCCCGATACAGTAGGTCCTCTCGGGTTGCTCGGCCGAGATGCCGAGTCGAGCCATTGCGAGCGCCATTGCAGCCGACGGATCGCTCTGTGGCCGGACCCGTGTCGACGTCGCCCCGTACGGACTCGGGCCGACGCTGATCCGTTCAGTTATCTCCCCGCTCTCGTGAGTAAAGACGTCCAAACGCTACTATGGATGGCGCTTGTCGTGACCGTCGCAGCTAACGTCATCAGTGCTTGAGGGTTTCCTCGGCGTTGTCTCGGGGCTTGTAACCGAGCGTTCGCATCGTCTCGGTGAGTGTGAAGTACCGCTGGTCGTTGCGCGAGACCGCGTTGACGGTAACGGGGCTCTCCGGGAGCTCGGCGATCGCCGCCCGGCGATGGACAGCACGGCAGTCCCGGGGGCTCAGCCACGTCGCCCGTGCAAACCGATCCTTCCCCGGATCGACATCGTCACCGGTCTGTTTACGGAGGTCCGCTTCGTCCATGTACCAGCCGATACGGAGGTTGACCACCTCGATCTCGTGGCGGTCGGCGTAGTATTTCGTCAGGTTCTCGCAGGCGGCCTTGCTCACACCGTAGAACGAGTCCGGAGCGGTGGGCGAGTCGGCCGGGACGGGCCGGTTGTCGGCGATCGTCGCGGTCTCGGGGTCGTCGTCGACCGAGTTGTAGGTGCCGACGGCGTGGTTCGAGGAGGCGAAGACGATACGATCGATCCCGTTCTCGACGACGGCATCGAGGACGTGTTTCGTGCCCTGCACGTTCGTCTCGGAGACCGTCTCCCAGTCGGCGTCCGGCGACGACGCCCCAGCGAGATGGAGGACCACGTCGAACGTATCCAGCTTCTCCAGCACGTCACCGGGGTCGGTCACGTCGAGCAACTCGCTGTCGATCTCGTCGGTCTCGGAGTGGGTGAACGGGACTACGTCGTGGTCGTCGCCGAACGCGTCGAGTACCTCGCGACCGACGTTGCCCCCAGCCCCGGTGAGTGCGATGTGGACCATCGGTCGCCGGTAGAATCTCGACGCGGGTATGCCTGGGGTCCTTTCGCGCGGGCCGTGCGAGCGCGCCGTCCCGGCGCCGGTCTGTCCGATCGTACGTAGTCAGTCACCGGGATCGTCCGGACAGTGTCGGCGATCGTCGGTAAACCGTCACGCACGACCGTATCAGAGACCGGCCGGGGCTACGTCACAGACATCTCGGAAGGCGCCCTGAACGACTTCCGAGATAGCGGGGTGGACGTGGATCGTCTCGGCGATCTGTTCGGCGTCTGCCCCGGCCGCGACGGCCGTGCTCACCTCGTGAATCATCGTCGACGCCTCGGGGCCGACGACGTGACAGCCCAGTACCTCGCCGTCGTTCCCGACGATGGCCTTCGCGAAGCCACCCTGGTCCCGTAGCGCCGCCCCGAGCGCAGTGTCGTCGTAGGCGCACGTTCCCACCTCGTAGTCGGTATCCTCGTCCAGGTCGTCCTCGGCTCGTCCGAGGCTGGCGACCTGGGGGGACCCGAAGATGGCGTGGGCCATCCCGGGGTACTCGACCGACCGCTCGTTCCCCCGGATGGCGTTCTCGACGACGTACTTGGCCTCTTTGTCGCCGGAGTGTTTGAACATGTAGTTGCCCGCGATATCGCCCATGGCGTAGACGCCCTCGACCGACGTCCGGAGGTACTCGTCCGTTTCGACGAACCCCTTCCCGTCGGTCTCGATACCGGCGGCCGAAACGTTCCAGACGTCGCTGTTCGGTTTCCTGCCCGTCGCGATCAGGAGCCGGTCGCCGCGGACGTCGATCTCCTCGCCGCCTTCCGACTCGGCGGTGACGATGCGCTCGCCGTCCTCGTCGGCGATAGCCGTCGCTTCGAAGCCGAGGTGCAACTCGTGTTTCTCCCGGTAGGCTTCGGTCAGGCGCTCGGCGATGGCCGCGTCCTCCCGGTCGGCGAGGACGTCGCCGTGGCCGACGATGGTCACGTCGCTGCCCATCTGAGAGAAGAAGTGGCTCAGTTCGACCGCGATGTAGCCGCCGCCGACCACGACGAGGCGGTCGGGGAGCGCGTCCAGTCGGAGGGCTTCGTCGCTCGTGAGGTACGGTGTCTCGTCGGTACCGTCGATGGAGTCCGGGACCATCGGCCGGGAACCGCCGGCGAGGACAATCTTCTCGGCAGTGAACCGTTCGCCCCTTGGACCGTTATTGTTATCGACTTCTACCGTGTGTGGACCGACGAAGCGTCCTTCGGCTTGATAGAACGTGAGGCCGCTCCGGTTGCGCGCGCGGCGGGCCTTCTCCTCGGCCGCCTCGGTGACCGTCTTTATTACGTCGTCTACGATCGCCGCAAACTCGACGCCATCGACAGACGCGTCGATGCCGAGTTCGTCGGCGTGACGAATGGACTCTGCGACGTCCGCGCGATGGATGAGTTTCTTCGTGGGGTTACAGCCCCGGTTCAGACAGGTGCCACCGAGCCGCCCGCGCTCGACAAGCGCAGTGTCCAGTCCGGCGTCAACCGACGCGTTGGCGACTGCGTTACCAGTCCCGCCTCCCAGCACGATGATGTCATACTCGGACATACCGTCCGGCCGCTAGACAGCCCAGGGGGAGTTACTTTTGCCGGGAGTGCAGAGTGGATCGCAGACCAGGCCAGGCTTTTCTGACTGCCCTTCCCACCTGCGTGCATGATTCGGCAGTCACTCGGCCGGTCGATACCGGACGCCCTTTACCTGAGGTGGATCCGGTGAACGACGGCAGATACGATCCGATCGAGGAGTACGGCTTCGTGGGGAACCTGGAGACTGCCGCGCTGATCGGCCCCGACGGCTCGGTCGACTGGTTCCCCTTCCCGCACGTCGAGTCCCCGAGTATCTTCGCCGCGATCCTCGACGCGGATCGGGGCGGCCATTTCCGCGTCAGTCCCGCCGACGGAGAGGAGGGTACGCAACGCTATCTCGACGGAACGAACGTTCTACAGACGCGGTTCGAAACCGACGGCGGTGCGCTCACCGTAACCGACTTCATGCCGCCCGCCGGGGGCGTCGACCACCCGAAGAAAGTGCTCTACCGGAAGCTCACCTGTTCCGGGGGCGCTATAGACGCCGAACTCGCGTTCGACCCGCAGTTCAACTATGCGCGCGAGGATGCGACGTTCGAGTGGACGTCGGCCGGCCTACGAGCGGAGGGCCGGGACGAACAGACCACGCTCGAAACCGATTTCGGCGTCGGTCTCGACCGCGAGGCGGGGCGAGCGATAGGGACGTCGACGCTCGAGCCCGGGGAGACAGAGTGGGTGCTCCTTCGGTGTACCGGCGCGGAAGACGCCGCCGCGGAGCCCGAAGCGGCTCTCTCGGACACGGTCGAGTACTGGCGGAACTGGGGGCACGACTGTCCGTCCGGCGAGCAGTGCGTCTTCGGTGGGCCGTGGCACGATCTGGTCGTTCGCTCGGGACTGGTCCTCAAGCTCCTCACGCACGCCGAATCGGGGGCCATCGCCGCCGCGCCGACTACTTCGCTTCCCGAGGACGTCGGCGGGGTCAGAAACTGGGACTACCGCTACAACTGGCTACGGGACGCGGGTTTCACCGTCCAGGCTCTCTCGAACCTAAACCACGTGGAGGCCGCCGCGGACTACGTCTCGTGGTTCCTCGACCTCTGTGAGGCGAACGACCCCGAAGCGATCCAGCCACTGTACGGCCTCCACGGCGAAGTAGATCTTACCGAACGTGAACTCGGCCACCTGGAGGGATATCGGAACTCGCGACCGGTTCGGGTCGGGAACGGCGCCGCCGACCAGCGCCAGCTCGACATCTACGGCGAGCTCCTGCTCGCGGTTGACGAACTCCACAACCACGATCGCCGCCTCTCCAACGAGGACTGGACGATCGTCCGCGACATCGTCGAGTACGTAACCGAGGTCTGGGACGAACCGGACTCCGGCATCTGGGAAGTCCGCGACGGTCCGAAACAGTTCGTCTACTCGAAGATCCTCTGCTGGGTCGCGCTCGACCGCGGGATCGCCATCGCGAACGAGTACGACTTCGACGCGCCGGTCGACGAGTGGCGCGAGGTTCGCGGAACGATTCGAGAGTCGGTACTGGAAGAGGGCTACGACGACGACCTCGGCGCGTTTGTCCAGACGTACCAGGACGCGGAGACGCTGGATGCAACGGGACTGCTCCTCCCAGTCGTCGGGTTCCTCCCCTTCGACGACGAGCGAGTGCAAGGGACGATCGACGCCGTGGAGGAGCGACTACTGGAGAACGAAGTGCTCGTCAGACGCTACGACGGCGACGATGGCTTACCCGGGGACGAGGGAGCGTTCGTTCTCTGCGCGTGCTGGCTCGTCGACGCACTCACCCTCTCGGGCCGCGTCGACGAGGCCAGTGACCGCCTGGAAACGCTGGTCGATTACGTCAACTCGCTCGGACTCATCTCCGAGGAACTAAACGCCGCGGATGGAACGTACCTCGGCAACTACCCGCAGGCGTTCAGCCACATCGGCCTCGTCAACAGCGCGCTCTACGTCGGCGCGGCTCGGGGGGAGGAGCTCCCCGGTCCGCCGCCGATGGGTATCCGCCTCGGGGATCCGGTAGGGATCGACGGGTACTGAGAGCGAGGACGTTCTACGTCGCCAGTCCGATTCTGGTCTGGGCGGACTCCGGCGAACGGGACCGTCACTACCGGATATCATTTCTCGGCTCGCGTAGACTGACGACGCCATGTGGCCGCCCACTGTGGATCACGGGCGGGCGGACCCTCTGTACTCGGTGTACGCCGGGGCCCAGTTCGTATAAACCAACCCCCTCCCGGCGATCGACTTTGGCATCGAACCGATTCGACCGATGTCACGGAGCCACAATACGGTAGCCGATCTCGGAACCAGCCGCCCCAGCGGGTCGTTCGCGCCGCTCGAACGGTTGATCGAACGGGGGCCGACGAGACCACCGCCTACGCCCCCGACGTCGTCGCCCAGGGGGGCGACCACCACGTCGTCGGCTACGGCGGCCACGTCCACGAGCCCGCACAGGCGCTCGTCAACGGCGAGTTCTCGTTCAAGGGGACGCTGGTGGGACGGTACGCCGAACTCCAGGAACTCGTCGCGCTGGTCGACCAGGGCGACGTCGGCCTCCACACCTCCCGCTACGACCTCGACGAGATCAACACGGTTGCCGAGCGGCTCGAACACGGCGAGATCGAGGGTCGGGCTGTCATCACCCCTCCGTAGAGGTCGCGGTCGGTCGCCGGTGGCACTGTCCCGGCTCGGCCACCGCTCGCCCCCATCGTTCGCAGGCCAGTCTCGGTCCTCGCTCGTACGTTCGAGGCGGTCGCCGCGTTCACGCCGCGGTCGCCGGCCAACGGGCAGAGGAGAGACGGTCGCGGGATCAGGCTACCAGCGCGCCGATGGCCCCGCCGATAGCGCTGTCGGTGAGGATGCGCCTGCATTGCACACCCGGCACACCGCTTTAGCCTCTGTCCGGGTGAACTATACTGTAAAAATGTCTACTGAGGAATTTGATCTCACCGAACCGGCCCTGACGGCCGACGACCTGCTCGTCCTCGAAGACCCGCACTTCGGCCCCGGAACCACGGCGGTCGTCACGGGGGCCGCCTCGGGGATCGGGCAGGCGACGGCGGTCGCGCTAGCGGCGAACGGGCTCACGGTCGTCGGTGCCGACATCGACGAGGATGGCCTCGAGGAGACGGTCGACCTCGCCGACGAGACTGACGCGCCCGGCACGGTCCACCCGGTCCCGACTGATCTCACCGACGACGGGGACGTGGAGACGATGATCGAGGTCGGGGCCGACCAGGGTGACCTCCGGTATGTCGCGAACGTCGCCGGGATGCAACACATCGCGTCGATATCCGAGTTCCCGATGGAGAAGTACGACCTCCTCCTCGACATCATGCTTCGGGCGCCGTTCCTGACGGCGAAACTCGCGATACCTTACATCCGGGCGACCGACGACGGGGTCGGCGCGATCGGCAACATGTCCTCGGTCCACGGCCACTACGCCACCCAGGACAAGCCCGCCTACATCACCGCCAAACACGGCCTCGAGGGTCTTACCAGGTCGATCGCTGCCGAGGGTGAGGGTACACTCAGAGGGTTCTCCGTTAGCGTCGGATACGTCCTGACGCCGCTGATGGTCAACCAGATCGAGGACACCGCCGAGGAACGCGGCATCTCCGAGCGGGAGGTCGTCGAGGACGTGATGCTCGGGCAGGCCCGCACGAAAGAGATGATGACGCCGACGGAGGTAGCGAACCTCTTCGTCTTCGGCTTCTCGAGACACGGCAAACACCTCAACGGTGGCGACCTGCTCTGGGACGGCGGCTACACCACGACCTATGAGTGAGACCGAACCGACGAAGGTCGCTATCGCCTGTCAGGGCGGCGGCAGCCACACGGCGTTCACTGCCGGCGTCCTGAAAGCCCTCCTCCGAGAGTGGAACGACGAGTACGAACTCGTCGGCATCAGCGGAACCTCCGGCGGCGCCTTCAACGCGCTCGCGGTCTGGTACGGCCTCGTCACCGACGGCGAGGAGCGGGCGATCGAACTCCTCGACGCGCTCTGGGAGGACCTCGCGGCTGACAGCGTTACCGACTGGATGACCAACAACTGGGTCGTCGGACTCTCGCGCATCGGGAGCACCGGCGTCCCGGTTCCCCAGGTTAGTCCGTACTTCGGACCCGGCTCGAAGCTCGGGAAAGACCGGATCAGAGGGGCGCTCGAACGCCACATCGACTTCGACGTGCTCCCGGACCTCTGTGATCGGGACGTGCCGGAACTGGTCGTCGGCACGGTCGATATCAACGCCGGCGTCTTCGAGACGTTCACCAACGAGGACGTGACGGTCGACGCCGTCCTCGCGTCGGCGGCTGTCCCGACACTCTTCGAAGCCGTCGAGATCCACGGGCATTTCCACTGGGACGGCCTGTTCAGCCAGAACCCGCCGATCGACGACCTGATGACCGTCGATGCGGCCCGCAAGCCCGACGAACTGTGGGTGATTCAGATCAACCCGCAGGAACGGGAGGGCGAACCGACCTCGCTCGAGGAGATCGCCGACCGCCGGAACGAGCTCTCGGGCAACATCTCGCTGAACCAGGAGCTGCGGGTCATCGAGCGCGTCAACGAGTGGGTCGACGCCGGCCACCTCCCCGAGAGTGACTTCAAGAGAACCGAGATCCACCGGATCGCGATGGGTAGGGCTTATCACTGCTCGACGAAAGTCGATCGGAGTCCCTCGTTCATTCGGGAACTGATTGAGCTGGGCGAGCAACGCGCGGCGGAGTTTCGGACCAGACGATAACGGATGAACCACCACGAGCCGAGGACGGACGTGCGGGTCGAAGTGTGGATGCGAGACGCCTCACCACTGCCCGATGACCCTCGAGCGACAGTACTCGCACGGCTCCGCGAGTTCGAGGCCGAGGGGATCGTGGACGACGTCTCGGTACGGATCTGGGGGACGTTCCTCGCGGTACCGGAGGATGGGACCGACGAACTCGATCCACCGATTCGCGGTCGGGTCGGGAAGTTCCAGCGATGGGCCGAGCGTAACGGTCACTCCCTCGAGCCGGCCTTCGACCGGTTCGAACGATCGTCGATAGTTTCGGAGGGAGAGACCGACGTGATCCGGCTTCCCATGCAGTGTCTGGCGGTCTACGAGGACGACCGCCTGGTCGGGGTCTTCCCCTGCTCGACAGGTGACGGGACGAACACGGTCGCGGACTGCGTAGACCGTCTGGAAACGGGTGACGTCGTCGGTGATTCGGACGTCGAATAGCTGGATCCCGGGGCCCGGAGGCCGACGAAACGTATGACCCCGCACCCGGTCGACACCCGCACCCGAATCCGACGACGGGCAGCCCCGTTACTCGCCGCCGTTCTCGTCGGGACCGCGAGTGCCGTTCCGCAGACGTTTCCCACGCAGCCGTTGCTCGAGACCCTCGTCATCGCGCAGGCGTCGCTCCTGGCCATCGTCATCTCCGTGTCGATGATGAGCATGCAGGTGTCGACGAACCGGTTCGCGCCACAGCTCTCCCAGCTCTACCGCGAGAGTAGCTTCAACGCGATCGTCGCGAGGTTCGGGATCTCGATCCTCCTGGACCTGTCGCTGTTCGCGCTGCCGGGAGCCTGGATGGATCAGGCGGCGGTCAGGGTCGGCGTCGTCGGTGTCGTCATCGGCGTCGCATCGTGGGCGTTCGTCTCGCTACTCGACATCGAGGATCGGTTACTCGTGTTCCTGAACCCGGAGCCGGTGCTGGAGTCGCTGGTCGAGTCCGTCTCGTTCGACCGGTACCACGCGTTCTCGGTCAATCGACGCGAGGAGGGACTGGTCGCCCGGAATCCCATCCTCGAGATATTCCAGCTGGCACAGACCTCCCTCGAACAGAGCGACAACTACAGCGCCTTGCGCGCCGTCGACGCACTGGAAGAGGCCACCGAGCGGCTCCTTTCCGGGTACGCCGAGCTCCCGGGAGAGCGTCGGACCGAGGCTACGTCGAGCGTCCACAAGCTGTTCGACTACTGGGACCGGATCGCGGACAGGGCCGTCGAACGCGGGGCCGACGACGTCCTTCACGCGATCGTCGACGCCGAACTCGCCGTCGGGCGAGAGGCTATCGACCTCGACCTCCCGACAGCAGCTACGGGTGCCGTCGATGCGGTGTTCCACTTCTGTGCGGTCACGCTCGCGAACAACAGGCTGGAGTCGGGATACCACGCGACCCTCGGTGACCTGCTCTCGGCGAGTCTCGAAGCGGGGATGCTCGAGGTCGCACGGCGTGCCGTGACCGACCTCGCGAGGCTCTCCCAGCTCGTGGACCGCCGCGACGACGACCTCCTCGTCGCCGACGACGAGCGAATCACGCCACACGAGGAGTTCTTCGACAACTGGGCGTACTTCCTGGACGTCCATCACCCCCGGCTGGGGACCGACCAGTGCCGGTCGCTGTACGTTCACTTCGAACGCCAGTACCGGAACGTCCGCGAGGAGGCCACGGCTGACGGCCGAGTCGCCGATCTCGATCGCGTCGCGGCCCCGGGGTTCCGTGCCGTCGGCATCGCCGCCGCAACCGCCGACGTGCAGTGGGCGGTGAGTCGAACTACTGAACACCTGCTCGAACTCGCGCTGCTCACCGAGCGGACGTCGGACCCCTACGTGGACGATATCGGGCGGATCGTGGACGCCGGTGGGAGGAACGGCGTCGAGGACGCGATCCACCGACTCCGTGACTGGATTGAATCCGGGGACGATCGGCCCGGTGCGGATTCGTCCTGGCTCGTCGCCGATCCCGTTACTGACGACCACTCCGGAGCCGACGGTCGCGAATCGACGGACCATGCACGGCCCGTTCGTCCCTCGAACGCCGACGAGGAGCTCGATCGTCTGCTCGACACCCTCGAAACCACCCTCACCGAGACGGCGAGTGTGGAGTGACGAGCCCCTGTCCCGGCCATGACCGCTACTACGGGAGAAGGACGACCCGCCCGGTCGCTGCTGCGACGACGGCCAGGTAGAACGCAGTCCCGAACGCCGCACTCGTCACGACGACCGGATCGGGGTCGCGCCGGGGCAGAGCGTGACGGACGAGCGGGAGCCCGGTGAGCTCCGGGCGCGTCAGGACGCGATTCATGAAAACACCGAACGCGCCCACGAGCACGGGACCGAAGAGCACGCTGTTGAACAGCCGAAGCAGCCACTCCGTCGTCCCGTCCCCGATCCTGAACGTCGCGACGGGGCCGAGAACCGTCCGCGGGGGTGGTAGCACGGTCAGTGCCGCCCCGTAGTTCGCATACAGGAACAGCACCGTCCCGAGCACGATGGCGAGCAGTTTGATCGCCCCTCCTCGCCGGGGGGAGAGCGGACGTGGAACCAGAACACGCCGAGGAGAAACACGGCGTTCATCCCCAGCCACGGCCCGAGGTTCTGTATCGCGAGCGGGAGGCCCGTCGCCAGGATGCCCATGCTGAACCAGTCGAGGCTCAGGAGCCGCGTGTTTGGACACGATCCACCGAGAACCTGTCTTCGGTGAACCGGATGGAGCAGGTGGACGACGGCCCGTACGAGAAGAAACGTCGGGACCAGTAACACGTACGCGAGCAGACGGAGCTGGAGTCCTGCCGGTGTCGCGACCGTCCCGATGGCGAGGGCGGTGGAGAAGTCGATCACCCCGTTCACTAACCAGAACGTGAGCAGTGACGGTGCGAACAGACACCCGTTGAGAATCGTGGCGAGATGGTCCAGGGAGTACGAGAACTCCTGTGAGAACAGGTCAACGAGGGCGGAACGAAGGTTCGCCCGGAGTTCGAGCAGTGGACCGAGCCGATCACGAGTCGCTTCCAGTCTCATCCTCCGATCAAGCTAACCTGCTCGTCCTCGGATATTCGCCGGGGAGTCGGGATCCCGACCTCCCCCGAACGGGGGCGATCAATCCCTCACGTCGCGGAACGCCGCCTCGACCACCTTGTTCAGCGTCGGGTGGGCGTGAATCGCGCCGGCGACGTCGTCGACGGTCGCGCCGGTCCGCATCGCGAAGACGGCCTCGTGGAGGAGCGTCGACGCCTCGTAGCCGATAGCGTGCGCGCCGAGAATCTCACCGTCCGGGGCGGCGAGCACCTTCACGAATCCGTGGTCGAGCTTCTTCGCCCGGCCCATCGCCGAATCGGCGTAGTCCGCCCGTCCGACGGCGTACTCGGTGCCGTCGGCCTCGAGTTCCTCCTCGGTGGCCCCGACGCCGGCGATCTGTGGCTCGGTGAAGATCGCGTGGGGCATCGCCGAGAGGTCGAGCGCCCGCCGTTCATCGCGAACGACGTTCGCGACCGTGTGCCGGGTCTCGTAGTCCCCGGCGTGTTTGAACAGCGCGTTGCCCGCGATGTCGCCCTGTGCCCAGACGTTCTCGGCGGTGGTCCGGAGGTACTCGTCGGTTTCGATGAACCCCCGGTCGTCCACCTCGATCCCCGCGGCATCGAGATCGAGCGTGTCGCTGTTGGGCCGTCGTCCGAGCGCGACGAGCACCTCGCTCCCCGCGACGGTCAGTTCGTCGCCGGCCTCGGTCTCGGCGTGAACGGCGTACCCGTCGCCCGTCTCCTCGACGGCCGTCGCGCGGTGACCCGTGTAGACTTCGTGGCGGGCAGCGGCGATCTCGGTGAGTGTCTCGGCGATCTCGTTGTCCTCGCGGTGGACCAGCGAATCGTTCATCTCGATGACGGTGACGTCGCTCCCCATAGCCTCGAAGAAGTGTCCGAGTTCGACGGCGATGTACCCCCCGCCCATGATGACGAGGCTCTCGGGTGTCTCCCGAAGGTAGAGGGCGTCCTGGCTCGTGAGGTAGTCGACCGCCTCGAGTCCCTCTATCGGCGGGACGAGCGGACGGCTCCCGGCGGCGACGACCACCTTCTCTGCGGTAACGGCCTCGCCGTCGAGTTCGACCGTCCGCTCGCCGACGAACGAGGTGCGCTCTCTGAATAGCGTCAGGTTCTCCTTCTCCTCGTATCGGGCCTCCATGTCCGCTGAGATACCCCCCAGCAAGTCGCCCATCTCGTTGACCACGGCTTCGTGGTCGACGCCGTGTAGCGTGGCGTCGACGTGGAACCGGTCGGCCTCCCGGACGTGGTTGACCGCGTTGGCGGCCTGAATGAGCATCTTCGAGGGGTTGCATCCGCGGTTGAGACAGGTTCCGCCGAGCGGACCGGGTTCGACCAGCGCCGTCTCCAGTCCGGCCTCGGCTGCCGCGGCGGCGACGTTGTTCCCCGTTCCTCCGCCGATGACGAGCACGTCGAAATCAGCCATACGTGCCGGAGCGACGGAACCGCTGATAAAGAACCCCTCGCGGTGGTCCGTCCCGGTTGCACGGACGTCCGTCCGACTTGGAAGCGGACTGCACACCCGAACCGTATTAATAACTGAGCCGGACGGCCGTTCCGTCGTGTCAACGTTCGTCGTCGTCGGTGGTGATGCCGCCGGGATGTCAGCAGCCAGTAAAGCGAAACGCGACGATCCGGATCTGGACGTCGTGGTCTTCGAGCAGGGCGCGTGGGTCTCCTACGGTGCCTGTGGCCTACCGTATTACATCAAGGGGGAGATCCAGTCGCTCGAGGATCTCGTCTCCGTCACTCCCGAGGAGTTCCGTGAGGAACGGGATATCGACCTCCGAACCGGACACGAGGTGATCGACATCGATACGGGCGAACGGACCGTCACGGCACGTACCGAAGACGAAACGGTGAGACAGGAATACGACCATCTACTCGTCGCGACCGGCGCGGAAGCGGTCACGCCGCCGATCGACGGGTTAGGTCGTACCGGCGTGTACACGCTCGGATCCATGTCGGACGGGAAGGACCTCCGGGAGTACGTCGGGCGGGCACGATCCGACGGGAACCTCCAGCAAACCGATCGCGGACCCGCCTGTCAGTTCCTCGAATCGTGTGCCGGGCCCGTAGGGATCGTCGGCGGCGGGTACATCGGCGTCGAGATGGCCGAAGCGCTCGCGGCCAACGGGTTCGAGGTCCACCTCTTCCAGCGCGGCGACCGCACCTGAAACCGTTCAGTACGGCCACCAGCGAGGCCGTCCTCGACCACCTGAACGAGCAGAACGTCGCGGTCTATCTCGAGACGGAAGTTCAGGAGCTCGCCGGTGGTGACGCCGTCGAGGCAGTCGTGACGGCCGACGACCGCGTCCCGGTGGAGATGGTCCTCGTCGGGACGGGTGTCCGGCCCCGGACCGACCTCGCCGAGGACGCCGGCATCGATCTCGGCGAGACGGGAGCGATCGCGACCGACGCGTACCGGGAGACCAATCAGCCGGACGTGTACGCCGCGGGTGACTGTGCGGAAGCCGAACACGTCGTGACCGGCGAACCGGCCTACGTCCCCCTCGCGCTGACCGCCAACCGACACGGACGGGCGATCGGCCGGACGGTCGCAGGTGATCCGACCGAGGGTGGCGGTGTTGCGGGAACGGCGGTGGTCAAGGCGTTCGACGTCGAAGCGGCGCGGACGGGGATCCTCGACCACGAGGTGGCTCGCGAGGCCGGCTTCGATCCGGTGACGGAGACGATCGAAGCCAAGTCCCGTGCCGGCTACTATCCCGAGGGTGGGACCGTCCGGGTGACGCTCGCCGTCGATCGCCCGTCCGGGCGCGTTCTCGGGGGAAGTCTCGTGTCCGAGTACGGGGAAGGCGCTGTCCACCGGAGTCACGCGCTCGTCGGGGCGGTAACCGAAGGAGTCTCCGTGGGCGAACTCTCCAACTACGACCTGGCGTATGCGCCGCCGTTCAACACGACGTGGGACCCGATCCTGACGGCTGCGAAGGTCGTTGACGATCGGCGATGACCGTACACGGGCCAGTAGCGCGATCGAGAGATGAGAGCGCGGGCCGATCCGGACAGGTTCTCCCGGGTACGCGGTCCTGGCAGGCACGAGGCTGTGGAAACAGGTCCGACTCTCGGGCCCGATCGAGCAGATATCTCTCCACGGTCACCTATCAGAGAACGAATCCCAGAACACGTCCGGCAATTCTCGGTCGGTGTTCTCCTGGAGGTACTCCTGTTTCGTCAGGTTGGCCTCCTCGATGAGCGCGGCAGCCTCCCCGGCCCAGATGCAGAAACCGATCAGTGTCTCTCGCCGCGTCCGCTCGAGATCAACCGAGTGGTACACGTTGACAACGCCGCCACCTTCGCGATTCAGTTCGGACCGCTGGAGGAGCCCGAGATCTACGAGGTCGTTCAGGTACCGGGTTACGGTACTCCGGTCGTATCCGAGTGATTCGGCGATCTCGCTGGCCGGAAGGGGACCGTCGCCGATAACTCTCAAACAGATATCCAGGCCGGCCTTCGGGAGTCCGAACACCTGGAGAAGCACCCGTCTCACTTCCGGTGGTCGAACACGCATTTCCGGATCGGTTACGGGATCCATCGGTTCCCCGTGACAGGTCATCGACGGATCATCGTGACCGACCGCAAGGGCGGTGTTGTCACAGTCCGTACACTCGAGAACGGTGTACAGGCTCGTTGATGGATCGTACTGCACCTTCTCGGTGGCGTCATGATCCGGATCCGACACGCCCGTACTCGATGCCTGGTAGCTCATGGTTCGGGGACGAGAACGCCCTGGAGCTCGTCACGTGCGCGCTCGGTCCACACGTCGAGCCCCTCTTGGAGGAGTTCCCGGGCCTCCTCGACCTCGGTCGCGGTGTAGACGTAGCAGTGTCCACCCCCCTCGAGGAGCCGGCGTCGACGGTGGGCGAGATCGAGTTCACCAAGTCGACGGAGCGAGCGATTGACGTTCGAGCGGTCGATCCCGATGATCTCCGCGAGTTCCTGCGTCGTCGCGTTGGGTCGGCCGAGCAACGCGTGGTAGACCTGAAGATCGCGCGTGTTCAGATCGAATGCTACCGAGAGGATGTCGTCGATCTGGGGAGTGACCGAGACGGGCGTCCGTGGATCGCGACCGGGGAACCCCATCTCCGGCGATTCGGCGGTGTTACCGGACATCTCAGACTACCTCCGGGTCCATGTGTTCGGTCGCCCAGGTGAGCATCTCCCTCAGTAGCGGGGCGAGCGACTCACCGCGTTCGGTCGGTTCATACGTGACCCTGAACGGACGGTCGCTGACGACCGACCGCTCAACGACCTGGTACTGGCCCTCAAGGGTATCGAGGCTCTCGGTGAGCATCTTCCCCGAGATGCCGTCGATGTCGCGTTTCAGCTCGCTGAACCCCATCGGTCCGTCGCGAAGCAGTCGATAGAGGACGACAGGACACCACTTCCGGCCGAACAGGTCCGTCATGGAGATCAGCGACTCCTGAGGGTGGGCCACGGTTCCCTTCCGCCCGGGTGTGATCTGTGGTTCGGTGCTGCTCATAGTGGTTCACTCCACTCCTCTCCTGTGCGGTCTCCCACCTGAAACGCGTCCCTGTGATCGTCGGTCGGGGGTACTCGAAACACGTTGGTACACATACTCCACTCGATTCGATTTCCTGGAGCTTACCAACGTACGTCGGTCCCGAGCCCTGTCGTCCTGTGTTTGTGTTCCGACCAGGGACCGCCGTGGAACCGGTAAACCGTCGCTCAGCCGACCGCGAGCAGTCGATAGCCGTCGGTTGCGAGTCGGCCCACGTCGGGACCGTGCTCATCCGGCCCGCCGTACAGCCGGAGCCCCGCCTCCAGACAGGTCTCCTCCGCGCCGTACCTGTGGGCACAGAACCCGCACGCGCCCGCGATCAGCGACCGTTTGCGAGCCTCGTCGTAGTACTCCCGAAGCGGGTGATCGGCCATAGACTCCAGTTCGGCAGGCCACTTCGTCGCCGGGCCGTCAAGGAACACCGAAACCTCGTGACTGTGGCTGTCGAGCCCGAGGGCGTACTGGAGGGCGTTGACCGGGGGACCTACGCCCGACGGACCGGCGTTGAGCAGGATCGCGTATCGCGCCATCACCGATGCTTGGGAGGGGACGAACATATGTCGCTCTCACCCGCGAGTGAGGGCGTTTCTCTCGCGTAACAGCCAGTCGGTTATGCCCCCTGACGGGCTTTCCGGACTTCCTCAGTGGGCCCAAAACTTCCGTCCAGACCGGCCAGGGACGTCCCGGCGAGGGCTTGGTGTGATCATCGATAGAAGGACCGTCGGTCGAGCGAACGCCTTCGGACTCGGCGGGTGGTTGAATCCAATGACAAGCATCTCATCCGGGACTGCATTGTCGACGTGCCGAGCGACAAGCAATGCGATGCCACCACGGGGAACCGTCGTGGGGACATCGGATGTTCGGGCCTTCTCGGTCTTCCCGGCCAGAACCCGATCACATCTGTTGGAATTCTGTTACGTACTGTTAGAGCGGGTCCCCTCTCCACGAGTCTGAATCGCTCCAGAACCCGTCTCACGTATTCCAGTTAACGATCAAGGATCTCGATCGCTGAGGAATCGGTCGCCAAAAGGACCGACTGAAGGGAAGAATCATCAAAATTCGTATTCGAAGACAGTGGAACCAGATTCCCGGGGATCGGGGTTTTGAACGGTCGTTCCTGCGCTAATATCACCACGACGGACGAGTGTCTCCGATATGATCAGTCTAGACCGTGGACAAGAATAGACCTCCATACGGACGGACGTAACGACCGTACCGGTGTGCGTCCGGGCGACACTCACCAATAAAAGACTACGACTGTCCGATCAGGGAGGAGGTGTGAACCAACAGGCTATTAATAAGAACTCTGACACGCAGCCAAAAATATCAAAGTAGTGAATTATTGGAAGGCGATCTCCCGCTGACGGGCTTCCTCTGACTTCGGGAGTTCGACTCGGCAGACACCGTTCTCACAGGTGGCTACTGCTTCGTCGGCCTCGACTGCTCCTGGTAATTGAACCACTCGTTCTGCCGGCGGTGCCCGTTCTTGCTGGACCGATCGTCCCTCTTCGACCTCCTGGTCAGCGGGCTCTGCTCTGATAGTCAGTTGGTTGTCAGTAGCCTGGATATCGAGATCTGCGGCGTCACAACCAGGGACATCAGTTGTCACGACGATGCTATCGGCCGTATCAGTTACGTCGGTCGCCGGCATACGCCTTGCTCGGGACTGCTGGCTTGGGGACTGACGCCCGACCTGTTGGGCCTGCTTCGACGGCTGTTGGGCTATCTGTCTAGTCGGCGATTCCTGCTGGACAGGTTGCTGGACGACATCCTGCTGAGCGCCCGCCTGGACGGCTCCCTGAACGGGTTGTCGGACGACTCCATCTTGTACGGCTCCCTGAACGGGTTGTCGGACGACGCCTTCTTGAACAGCACCCCGGACGGGCTGCTGGACGACACCCTGCCGCTGAACACCCTCTCGAACAGCACCCTGAACAGGTTGCTGGACGACACCCTCTTGAACAGCACCCCGGACGGGCTGCTGGACGACACCTTCTTCAACGGCTCCCTGAACGGGTTGCTGGACGACACCCTGCCGCTGGACACCCCCTTGGACGGGCTGCTGTTGGGGGACGGCTCGTTGAGCTTGCGGTGCTACCTGATTCGAGTTTCGAGTAGACTGAGTTTCCCGATTTTGCATTCTCAACCACCTTTGGTCATCGTGACTGTGCTCACGTTGGTATTGGTGCCATCGTGAACACACTCGTGGAAACAACGTATGTCCATTAGTGTTAATTGAGACTAATGTAAGACGGTTACACCGGTGAAACCGACTAACCTCGATCTTAGCCCCGTTATAGAGAGCAAGGAGAATACCTGACCCTTCAGGGTCAGGATGAATCCGACAATACACTACACGAACCACGTTCGATGGCTGTTCTGAGTTTCCAATCCGTAGTTTCAAGTCTTGTTCCTTCGTAGCAGTGAGCACGGTCAGGTCGGAACGGAGCGATTCCGAACGACCTTCGGAGGCGGTCTACCCGCCACTAATGAGACAATATCCGAAACGCCAACACGGTGCACACGAACGCAGAAACGTTCGCCTCGTGCCTGTTGGTCGAGCAAGCCCAAAGGTAACTCCGAGTCCGTTGAAGCGACGTTGACTCCCTGCTGGCAAAAACAACAGATGGGAGTCGAATGACGCCGAGGATAAGAGTAACGGCGGTTTGGTACCGCCAGTCAGCCACTGTCCACGATGGCTGGGTTAAACGGGTTCCCGAAAAGTGGCAGAGACATGGTTGCGAGCCTGAAACTCCCAACGCTCGGGATTCCTGCGTCTTCAGGCGCAGGAGGATGTCAACGGCAACTGCTGTGGAAGGGCGTCCCTTTCGCTCGAAACGCTTTATTCAGCCATTATTGACGCGAGCTCCCGCTCGGCCCGATCGCCGTACTCACGGATCAGGTCCAGCACTGTCTCGACGTCCTCGACCGTCGTCTTCGGATTGAGGATCGTGAACTTGAGATAGGTCGTCCCCTGGTGCTCGGTCCGCGCGACGATCGTCTCGCCTTCGTCGAGCGCGATTTCTCTGATACGGTCGTTAACCTGGTTCGCCCAGTCTCTTGCGGGCATTCCCTCTGGCGTTTGTGTCGGGCAGTAGCGAAACACCACGGTCGTGAGTTCCGACTCGTTGATCAGGTCGAAGTCGGGATCGTCCCCGACGCACCTCGCGACCCGGTCCACGAGCCCTATTACGCGGTCGACCATCGCTCCGACATCTTCGCGCCCCACGGCCCGGAACGTGACGAACGGTTTGAGCACATCAGCCCGACGCGACCACTGGACGGACTTCTCGGTGCGGTGGGGGACGCTGTCGCGTTCGGGGTTCAGATACTCCGCCTCGTGTCCGAGATACTGGTACATCTGTTCGTCTCGGACCAGAAACGCCCCGCAGCTGACGGGCTGGAACAGGAATTTGTGAAAGTCCACCGTGAGAGAATCAGCCCGTTCGATGCCGGCGAGCAAGTCGCGATGGCGGTCGCTCATCGCCAGCGCGCCCCCGTAGGCGGCGTCGACGTGGAACCAGCAGTCGTACTCATCCGCGAGGTCGGCCAGTTCCGAGAGCGGGTCGATGCTGCCAAAGTCGGTCGTTCCGGCTGTCGCGGCCAGCGCAATCGGGTGTCGACCGTCGGCTTCGAGCTCTTCGAGAATCGCTTCAGCCGCCTCCACGTCCAGTCGATACTGGTCGTCGGTGGGGACGTCAACAACCGCCTGTTCGCCGAGCCCGAGCTTCGCGGCCGCCTCGTCGATCGTCGGGTGGCCGGCGGCCGAGCGCAGAATGCGGAAGTCCTCGGCCACTCGAGGGAGTCCCTCGGCCTGGACGTCAACGTCGAAGTGTTCGTCGGCGTACCAGCCCCGCGCGAGGAAGATCCCCATGAAGTTCGCTTGCGTCCCGCCGCTCGTGAACACTCCGGCAGCACCATCGGGGTAGCCAAAACGGCACCTGAGTTCGTCGATCATCGCCTCCTCTAATACGTCCACCGAGGGACCCAAATCCCACGAGGCGTGGTTCTGGTTCATCGCCGCGACGATCGCGTCGGCCGCGATGCCCGGAATCCCAGGAGCGCAATTCAGATGTGCCAGGTACTTCGGATCGTGAAACCGGACAGCGTGCTCGAGCACTGTCTCACAGACCGTCTCGAGTGCGCTCTCGATACCTTCACCCTCGTCTGGCATCGGCTCGATGTCTTCGAACGTGGCACGCAGTTCCGCCGGACTCGCACCGGAGTATACGTCGTTCCTGTCAACCAAGGCTTCGATGACTGCTGCCTGGGCTCGCTCCATCGCTTGCTCGTAGCGAGCGACGCTCCGCTTGTCCGGATCGAGGAACAGCGCATCTGCCTCTACCATAACCGCCACTGCAGTATCTATAGAAAAAACAGTAACTTTCGATATCGTAACCACCGACCGAACTGCTGACCGTTCCCTTACTGAAACCTTCCTGCAGTCATGCGGTTTCATATCATATCGTGTTTCTATGGCATCAGCAACGGTCGAGTCGTAGAGACATTTTTTCAAATAATTGTTGAATACTTTGTCGAAGTTAGATCGAAGATCCCGACACAGGACCCCCGGTTACACGGGTCGCAAACATGTTGAACGACGAGCAATACGACGCCGTCACGACGTACTGTCACGAGGACGTTGTCATGCACCGGCCCGGTGACGTCGACGAGGTAGGCCTGGACGCGTACATCGAGCACTACCGCCACCTTCACGGGACGTTTCCCCATTTCCAGGCAAGGATCAGGGATGTCCTCGCCGATGACGACCGCATCGATCTCCGCCTCGCGCTGACAGGTACCCACGAGGACGAGCTAATCGGTCGAGCCCCGACAGGCACGAGTGGCGCGTTCTCCGCACAGATCATCTACCAACTGTCGAACGGCCGGATCATCGAGGAGTGGCACGAGAGCGACCGGCTCGGGCTCCTCCGACAGCTCGGTACGTGTTGATACGACTCCGTACCCATCGGTCGGTCGAGCACGCGAGCCGGGAACGTCCTCGGGAATCGGGTGTACTCTCGGCAACCAGAGGAGGGACCGTTCGGCACGACCGCCAACGCGGGTCGGTCCTACGACGAGAAACAGTACTAGCACGACATGTCTTTATTAAGAGATAGCATACAGTAGGTCCTATACGTGCTAGCGGTCGTGTCCCGAACGAAACCGGCGAACATCGACAAAAGCCCTGACAACGAGGCCCAGGGAACGCCTGTCTGTCCGATACGTGAGAGTTCCACGAGACACCGCGAGAGGCTTCAATGACGAGTGACCTTGACCTCGCGACGGTCGTCGCGGTCGGGGGGTATCTGTGTCTGGTGGGTCTGATCGCCTACTACGGATACACGCGGACCGTCGACGAGGCGGACTTCCTGGTCGCGGGCAGAGAGGTCGGGCCCATCGTCGGCGCGGGAACCCTCCTCGCCTCCCAGATCAGCGCCAGCACCGCCATCGGGGCCGTCGGAATCCACTACCTGTTCGGACTCGGGTTCATCTGGGTCTGGGTGGGCATCCTGGTCGGCTGGCTCGTCGCACTCGCGTTCGTCGCCCCGCAGCTCAGGCAGTTCGGTGGCATGACCGTCCCGGACTTCGTCGGCACCCGGTACGCCGACGACGGGGCGGACGGCGACTACGCCCGCGCCATCAGCACGGTCCTCATCGTGGCCGTATTCACGCTGTTCCTCACGGCCCAGTACACCGCTGGCAGCCTCGTCTTCCAGCGACTCCTCGGGGTCACCGAGACCGTCGGGATCGGCCTCACGGCCGCCATCGCCATCGCCTACACCGCCTTCGGCGGGATGCGTGCCAGCGTCGTGACCGACGCCCTTCAGGCGGTCGTACTGGTCGGTGGTCTGGCGCTCGTGGTTCCGGTCGCGCTGGCCGAGGTCGGCGGCATCGGGACGCTCGTTACCCGACTGGAGGCCATCGATCCGACGCTGGTCGGACAGGCGTTTCCGCTCCCCCGGATAACCGGATTCGTAGTGGCGTCGGCGGTGGGGATCGCCGCCGCGCCGGTCGAGATCTCGCGCTTCTACGCGATGCGCGACGAGGATACCGTCCGGACGGCCATCCGCATCTCGCTAGTGGCACAGGGGGTGATCGCCCTGTCGGTCGCCACGCTGGGGCTGAGTGCACGGGTCCTCTTTCCGGAGCTGGGTACGCCGGACATCGCGGCGTTCGTCCTCACCCAGCAGCTTCTCGGTCCAGTGCTCGGCACACTGTTCGTCCTGGCGGTACTGTCGGCGATCCTGAGCACCATCGACTCGGTGATGCTCGTCTCGAGCGCCGGGCTCGCCCACGACGTCTATGCACGACTGATCCGGCCGGAGGCGTCCGAACGGCGGAAGCTCTGGGTCAACCGCGTTGCCGTCCTCCTCGTCGGAGCGCTGCCGGTCGTGCTGGCGTTCTACCGGGAACTGTTCGGTGGGCTGATCACCCTCATCACGCTGTTGAACCTCTCGCTCCAGGGCTCGATGCTGTTCGTCCCCGTCCTGCTGGGGATGCACTGGCGACGGGCGACGACCGCGGGGGGGATCGGGGCGATGGTGACCGGGTTCTTCACCGTCGTGGCGTGGCACGTCGGCACGGAGTTGACCGGGATCGTTCCGCGCGCACTCGCGGCGAGTATCGGGGACCCGGTCGTGCCCGGGATACTCGTGAGCTTCGTCGTTCTCGTCGGGCTCTCGCTGGCTACGGCTCCTCCGTCGGATCGCTCGACGGAACCGTTCTTTTCCGAGGCGGAGTGACTGCGGCTGTCCGGGCTCCGGCCGGGGGCTTGAACGGTTGGGAGGGGCCTGACTCGTCGGCGAGCGATGGCGACGTGGACCGGAGCGACGGCGAGAAGACATGGCCGTGGACGAACACGCAGGCGATTGAAAACGAGCTCGAACAGACGGGAGTCGAGTACCCCCGCTGTGATCAATCCTTGAGGACGGCGGCCAGTAACTTCCGCTCGGCTGCACGGAGGTGCTGGTGAAGGGTGGCGGAGGCGACGTCCAGCGACTCGGCGAGCTCCTCGGCCGTGCTCCCTCGCGGCCAGTCGTAGTAGCCGGCGTAGTAGGCCGCAGTGAGCGCCGATTCCTGCTTCTCGGTGAGTTGCTCTTGTAGTCGTTCGCGGACGGAACTCGTCGTCCGTGCGCCCCGGTCGACCTCCCGCTTGGCGACCAGCGACGACTCGGGGTTCCGGGCGGTGTACCCGTCGATGACCTCCCGGATGTCGGCGTCCGGCGGCGCCTCGACCACGAGCGTTCCGACACCGTCTTTCGCCGTGGCGGTCGTGATGGTCGCGCCGACGTCCATCATCACCTCGGCGCCGGATTCGGTCTTGCGGACCTCGAGGAGACAGCCGTCCTCGTACTCGTCGACCACCCGGCAGTCCGCGACCGCTGTCGCCTCGGCCGTCACGGCCACGGCCGTCTCCGGATCCACCCCGTCGACTCGCAGGTAGCAGAGGTGGTTCCCCTCCCGGGTGAGTAAGGCCTGCTCGATGGCCGCGTAACAGTCGAGTTCTTTGGAGACATCGACGGCGAGACACCGTTCGTCGGTTACCTCGAACTCGAGTTCAACGACCTCGTCGGAGAGCAGCAGACGCCGGTTCTCGACGGCGTGGATGGCGAAGCCGATCGTGTCACCCAACACCTCCAGGCCCGAACGGATCTCGGGACCGAACGCATCGGACTCGTCGGTCTTCAGGACCAGGACGCCGTAGAGGCGATCCCCATAGCTCAGCGGTACAGCAGCGGTCGACTCCACGCGGGTCGGCTCTTTGTCGCCGCCCCCCGGCGTGCCGTCGGTCCAGTAGTCACAGGCAACGCTGAACTCGCCGGTCTCGGCGGCCCGGGCGACGACCCCGTCGTCGACCTGTTCGAGCGGCAGTTGTTCGACGAGCGTGCGGTACCCCTCGGGGAGTCCGGCACTCGCCTTGAGCACTCGCCAGTCGCCACTAACGTCCGTTTCTGCGAGCCACGCCCCCTGGTACCGGTCAGTGTCGGCGAGTCGTTCGCAGATCCCCTGCTCGAGTTCCTCTCGCGTGGGCGCTTCGATGAGCTCCCCAATGAGGTCCTGGACGAGTTCGTTGACCCGGTTGAGCGAGGTGAGCCTGTCGCGCTGTTCGCGAACGGCCCGCTCGCTCTCGCGGAGCTCACGTTCGCGTTCGACCCGTTCGAGGTCGGCTGTGACCGTCTCCGCAAGCGTCTCCGCCAGCCGTCGATCCGCTGTAGAGAGGGTCTCCCCAGCACCGGTGAGGAGGGTGAGGGTCCCGTACTCGCCCAGCGGGAGGTGAATGCTCCCCCAGTCCGGCGTCTCGACGAACGGGTCGTCGGGATCCGGTCGGTCGAGTACCGGCTCGCCGGCCCGATACGCCCGGCCGGCGAGCGTGGATTTCAGGTCGAATGCCGGACGGGACTCGACCAGCTCCGAGGCACCGTCGGTCATCGCCACCGGTTCGAACGAGTTCGAGTCCCGGTCGAACAGCCGGACACAGGCGACGTCGGTTCCGAGGAGATCTGCGGCAGTCTCGACCGCGGTCCCCGCGACCGCCTCGGCGGTGCGTGCCTGCGAAAGGTCGCGACTGGCCCGGTTGAGTAGATCCAGACCGCGTGTCCGTCGGCGGGATTCGCTGACGTCACGGACGACACAGACGTGTCCGCCGTCGTCGAGCCGACTAATGGAGACCTCCTGCGGGAACGTCGAGCCGTCGGTGCGCCGTCCGGTCGCCTCGCCGCGCCACGCTCCCTCCTCGTGGACGGTCGGGAGGACGTCCCAGCGGAACCGTCTGGCTTCCTCAGCCCCGTAGAGGGTCTCCCACGACTCGCCGACGAGGTCTGACCCCGAGTCGTGGCCGTACACCTCCGCGTGAGCCCGATTGACGTAGACGAACTCGCGGTCCTCGTCGAGGATCGCGATACCGTTCGGGGCGGCGTCCATCGCCTCGGACCGACGGCGCAGCCGTGCCTCGCGCTCTTGATGCTCGGTGACGTCTCGGAGGTGGACCAGTACGTGACGGTGCTCACCGACCGAAAAGAGCGAGAGCGTGATTTCCACGGTCGGTCGCCCGTCCCTGTCCGTACAGCAGTCGAGCTCCCCGGTCACTCGCCGACCGGTCTCCGCGAACTCCAGGAGAGACTCTAGGTCATGCGGGAGGAGATCGCCCGGTTGTTGGGTGAGCAGGTCCTCGCGTTCGCACCCGAACAGTTCACAGGCCCGGCCGTTGCAATCGAGGACCCGGTCGGCGGTCGGGTCGATCACGAGCAGCCCGTCGTTGCTTTCCTCGAAGACCCCTCTGAGGACATCCTCCGTCCGATCGAGCGGCTGTGGCCCGGTCTGCCGTAGCGGCGCCGTCAACGAGAGCGTGTAGTGTTGTTGCCCGTCGTGATCGGTCGTCCCGACCTCGATCCGGACGGGGAGACGACTGCCGTCGGCGTCGACGAGGCGGGCAGTCGAAGCCTCGTTGAGGGGTCCAGCATCGGACCGTGCAGCCTCCCTGACTTTTCTCATGACACCACCGTCCTCGTCGACGAACAGATCATCAAGGGGCCGGCCCGACAGCCTCGCGGCCGAGCGACCGACGAGCTCTGCGGCGGCATCATTGCTGAACACGATCGTTCCCGACCCGTCGACGACGACGAGACCGGTCTCGAGACTCTCGAGGATGTCGTGGAAAAACGTGTCCTCCCCCGTGCGAGTGATCGACATACTCGATACAGAGTGAGTGAACAGTAAAAATACCTACCTAAGCACGTTGGTACCAGGAGGAACCGGCTCCGGGCCCTTTTTATTCGTTTAGCGAAGTCGGCGAGGGATCTACGAGTGCTGCCCCCTCGGTCTCGAGGTTGAGGAACTCCTCGCCAGTGACTGTCACCCGCACCCGGCCGCGGGGGTAGATCCGCGCCAGCTCACAGGCCGCCAACCCGTACAGGTGGGTTTCGACCTCGTGTCTCCCGGCATCGAGCACCAGCGCGAGCGTCCCGACGGTCGTCGTATCGCGGCGGTCGGCATCGCTCGCCGTCGCGAGGTGCTCCAACACGGTCCGTCTCATCAGCGTCATAGTATTACTGATCCGACCCAACCAGGCGTTTTCGACCGATATTCCGGGACCACCAGCGGTCGCCTCTCCGGACGACTGTCCCCGGTCTCTGGACGAACGTCCCGGTTGCCGGTTCGGTCCGTCGTCCTCTGCTCCCGGCTCGGTTCGTGCTCATCTCGGCTATTCTTCGACTGTCCGGCTGATGTCAAGCGTGTACTCCTCGAGGACGTCCCGGCCGAGGAGCACCGGATAGGTCATCTGCGACCGGTCGGTGATACTTGCCGTGATGGTCCGCCACTGACCGTTCAGCCGCAGATCCACGTCGACGAGCGGCTGCGCCTCGGTGCCGTTACCGGGTCCCGATCGGACCTCCATCGTACCGACAAGCGGCCCGGTGCCGATCCGGCCGGCGAGTTCGGTATCGATGCTCGTCCGCTTGGCACCCGTATCCGACTTGGCTACCGCCCGTTCGGTGCCGTCTCGCCCGCTAAGCCGGACCCGGGTCGTGTACCCGAGAACGTCGTCTTCCCGCTCGTCGGCGAGCGGCGGTTTGCAGCCGGGGACGGAATCGTCGAGCGTCGATTCGAGGTCGGTGACTTCCGACGCCCCGATGCTACCGCCGGCACGCTCGATAGCCAACTTGGCGATGTGCGGCGCGACGGAGACACCTGTCGCGGTGAACAACCCCTTGAATCCAGCCGTCGCGTTGACCTCGAGGATGTACCACTCCCCGTCGACCGGCATCAGATCGACGCCGGCGAGGTCCAGCCCGAGTACACTCGTCGCCTCCACTGCGAGACGGCTGGGCGCCCTCCCGAGTTGGTCGGTCACGCCCTCGACCTCACCCCCGAGGGCAACGTACGTCCGCCAGTCACCCTCCGGCGCGTGGCGACGCATCGCGCCGACGATCTCCCCACCGACCACGTACACCCGAACGTCCGAAGGCCGGTCGTCCGAACCCTCCAGGAACTCCTGGACGAACGAGCGCCGATCGGCGATCCTGGCCCCGACGGCCTCATCCGGCGAGACGATCGACAGCCGCCGTCCGTTGGTCCCGATGGTAGGTTTGTGGGCGGCCTCGTCGGGCAGGTACTCCGGCCATGCCTCGAAGGTTCGCGAAGAGCGTCCGAAATACGCGTCCTGAACGGGGAGCCCGGCTGCCGCGAGCTTCGCTCCGGCTCGGTACTTGTGGAGCGTCTTCGCGACCGCCTGTGGCGGGTTGATCACCGGCACCGTGTCCTCGTAGAGGGCAGCGAGCTGGAGATCCTCGAGCTGTTGGTCGCTCTTCGTGAGGAGCAGCCGATTCACGAGCACGTCCACTCGAGGTGAAACACGGACGCTCCCGTCCTCGATCCACGAGCAGACGTTCTCGTCGCGGATCCAGACCGGCTCGTGGCCCAGCGTTCGAACGGCGTTCAGGATCGACTTGGTCTCCTTGCTGTTGTGTGTACTCAAGACACCGACTCGTCTCGTTCCGGACGTCGTCTCGGAGCGATCGACGCTGGCGGACCGGACCGTCTCCGCCGTCCGCTCCGATCGCGCTGAATCGGGAGAAGCGCTCGTCATGGACGGTGCCTACCGCCACCATCGTGAGTGTCGACTATTACGAGTTCGTCGGCCGTGCAAGGTGATTACACGCACTCTATTCGTTTAATCCGTACTCGGACGGAAGTCGATGACCGATGAGCGACCAGCAGTCCGAGCCATTCACTTTCGATGGCGGGCAGGTCGAACCGGGAGAGATCGAGAAACTCCGCTACGCGGTCAGCGAAACGTACCTCGGGGATCCGGTTCGGATCCCGGTCACGATCATCAACGGGTCACGACCCGGCCAGACTGCGCTTCTTTCCGCGGCGGTCCACGGCGACGAACTCAATGGGATCGAGGTCTTTCGGGAAGTCGCACAGGAGTGGGATCACACGGACGTCTGCGGAACGATCGTCTGTCTCCCCGTGCTGAACGTACAGGGATTCACTGCACAGGAACGGTACCTTCCGATCTACGACCGGGATCTCAACCGCTCCTTTCCTGGAAAACGGAACAGTACGAGTTCGAACCGGACCGCCCACCGAATCTATCAGAACTTCATCGCCCCCTGTGACTTCGGCCTCGACTTTCACATCTCGACGCGTGGACGGACGAACGTGTTCCACGTCCGCGCCGACATGGACGACAAGGATGCGGCCAGACTCGCACGCGCGTTCGGGACGAATCTCATCATCGCCGGCGAGGGGTCGTCTGGGACGCTCCGCCGGGAGGCGACGGAGGACGGAGTGCCAGTGATCACGTTAGAGATGGGTGAGGCACATCGGTTCGAACGAGAGTTGATCGATCACGCTCTCGAAGGGGTCCGAAGCGTCTTCGCCGAGTACGGGATCTACCAGCAGGAGACAGTTCGGTGGCCGGGATGGCGAACGATCATCGATGGGTGGGGTGAGAAAACGTGGCTCAGAGCCGACGTCGGTGGACTCGTCGAGATGAACTACGAACGTGGCGATCTCGTTCACGAGGGAGAGACTATCTTCCAAATTACGAACCCGTTCAAATCGGAGGCGACTGTCGTGGAGGCACCCTGTACTGGTCTTCTCGTCGGCGTCCTCGAGAACCCGGTGGTCTATCCGGGGAATCCGCTCTGCCCCTTCGTCAAGATCGGCACCGTACAGGAGCGGATCATCGAAGCGAAAGCGGGGCGTACACACGGATGAACCGCCCTGAAATCCCTGGTGGAAGAGCGTTCGTCGTTTGATCCTATCGAATGCGGCCGTTCCGTACGACCGGCGCCGTACGTCCCCAGTCGCTCGACCGAACGTGGATCGGTCCTCTGATCGAGGATCGGATCCACGAGGGTTCATACGACCGGCAGGACCGGCCCGACCACGCCACGCGCTGGACTTACAAATGAATGGTTCGTGGAGAACGCTCCGATATGCTCTCCCCATCGGTTAGGCTCCGGTTCATACTGAACGGGAGCAGCCGGGGAGTAGAGCGGTACATGTTTGGCTTTGGCGCCGTAACGGCCGGTTAATGCTCGGACTCGTCTCCGACGGACTCGCGTGGGCTGCTGTCGTCATCTTCCTCACCGGTGTAGCACTATGGCCCCGCCGACGCGAAACCGGTCGGCGAGTGCTAACCGTCGCCTGGGGGGTATTCGGGCTCTTCTGGCTCCAACTCGTCCCCCACTTCGCGTTCGTTCAGAAGAGTTTCGTCGAGGGGTTCGGCGCGCTGCTCGCCGTCCCGCTCTGCTGGTACGCCGGGTACCATCTCTACGGGGGGCGTGACTCGCTCGTCACGCTCTCGCGTTCCGTGGCGTGGATGGGACTGATCTACCTCCCCTTCCAGACCATCCCGGCGGTCGTGGTCGGGGGAACGACTATCCCTGCGCCACGGACGGTGTTGATCCGCTTGGTTACCGCACAAACGGAGTGGGTGATCGAGGTTCTCGGCTACGAACCGGTGCTCGTGACCGGCGACACGGGCCTGCTGAACACGTTCAGGTTCGTTACGCCAGAGGGACACGTCATCCTGTTCTCGCTGATCCTCGCCTGCACGGGGTTGGGGAGCATCTCGATCTTCGCCGGCCTCATCGCAGCCGCCGACGCCCCGTTCGGCCGGAAACTCCGGGCCCTCGCTGTCGCAGTTCCCGTCATCTACGCCCTGAACCTCGTGCGGACCACGTTCATCGCCCTCGTCTTCGGGAAGCAGTATATGCAGTGGTTCGTCGACGAGGTGCTACTCCTCTTCGGCGGGTCGGACCCGTACATGGTCTCGTTTTACCTCTCGGACAGGGTCGTCAGTCAGAGTCTCGCGGTCGTCGCGCTAGTCGCGGTCACGTATCTCGTTCTGCGCGAACTCCCCGAACTGCTTCAGGTCGTCGAGGACACCCTCTACTTGCTCACACGTAGAGAGTACGATCTCGCTGATGCACTGAACCTCCCACGACAGCCGTGAACCGACGGTGGATCATCGATGGGAGATAGATTGACATATTCGACTTGTCTGACGATAGCCGCTGGCAGCTATAGTACGTTTGCAACCGATGACCCATGCCTGACGGTGGACGGTCCCCCCGTCCGTGAGTAACGACCTCCAAACGCTACTGTAGCATAGGCTCCCCGGTCACACCGAATCGGCACCGAAATCGTCGATGAGTTCGTGGACGTAGCCGCACCACTCGTCGAGCGTCTCGTTCATCAGACTCCGGGCCTCCTCGACCGGCGTAGCAGTGTACTGGTAGACGTGCCCTCCCGAGTCGAGTAGTCGACGCTCGCGGGAAGCGAGATCCTTCTCCCGGAGGGTCGTGAGCGAGCGGTTGACGTTCGAACGGTCGCGGTCGACGGTCTCGGCGAGTTCGGCTGCCGTACTGCCGGGTGCTTCGAGCAGCGTGAGATACATCCGGGCCTCGTGGCGCTGGATGCCGAACACGCACGCCATCACGTCTTCGAACCCCGGTTCGTTCCCGAGCATGAGATCTCGAAAGCGCTCCGGGTCCGGGTTTGTACTCATACCTCCGGTTCACTGTCGTCTATTAATATTCCGGCGCGCGTGCGCACGGCTCTCGCCCGAGCGGTCTCCGTCGATTCCCCGGCAACTGGTCCAGCCGTTAACCCCGGTCGGTGGCTCTGCTGCGGACGGGCTCTCGCCGGGAATACGAATCCGGACGTGTAGTAGCGTTTGGGACCGATAACTCACTCCGGACCAGGATGCTCCCCTGCCGGCGAATAAAGACATTCAAACACCACTATAGGGTCAGCTAGATCGTAGGTCCTCGGCGGCCTTGCGGATATGCGCCCAGGCCACACCGCCACACGACCGGGGCACGACTAATCGTGGTCGCGTGGACGAGTCGGATATGGACCGAAGGACCGTGCTGAGACTCGGCAGCCTCGCAATCGCGACCTCGATCGCCGGGTGCTCCGGGAGCAGCCCCGACACTGGCGGCGGGACGGACGAACCGACCGACGCCGCGACCGCGACACCGGAGCGGACCGCAACGGCGACCGAGGGGTCTTCGGCGGAGACGTCGTCCCCGGGCGGCGCACCCCCGGGTGCCGACGTGCTCGGCGGTCCCGACGACCTCCAGTCGGACACGAGCATTCGTGCGGCGACCCTCGACTCGGATCAGGGGGCCGGTCAGTTCGTCTTCACCCCCGCCGTCGTCTGGGTGGAGGCCGGAACGACGCTCACCTGGAACATCGAGGGGGCGTCCCACTCCGTGACGGCCTACCACCGCGACAACGACAGGCCACACCGCGTGCCCGAGGACGCGACGGCGTTCGACTCGGGGGTGCTCGAGGGCGGCGAGACGTTCGAGCACACCTTCGAGACCCCTGGCGTTCACAACTACTACTGCACTCCCCACGAGGGCCTCGGGATGGTCGGACTCGTCGTCGTCGAGGGATCCCAGGGCGGCCCCGGCGTCTCCGAGATCACCGACCTCAGCGGGGCGGCCGCCGAGAACCTCGGTCGCCTGCTAGACGTCGCCGGAATCGGCGGCGGTGGCGGCGGTGACGGGGGGCCGAGCTACGCCTGGACCGACGCCACCTGGGACTCCTACTGGTACTCGCTGTACAACATGAGTACGAACATCGCGATGGCCGGCAACGGCGTCCCCTTCCCGCTCAACGATCAGATGGCGGAGATGCGCGACCAGCGGCTGCCGGCGATGCTCGAGAACGCCGACGCCGAGCGGCCGCCGATCAAGGACCCGAACCTGATCTTCGCGGCGTTCACCGAGGGCGATCCGCACTTCACCCAGCAGCCGGTGCTCGCAGGCGATGACGGGCGGCCGGACGCGTCCACCCTCGCGTGGGACAAGTCGAAGTCCTCGGGGGTCGTGAGCCCCTCCTCGCTGGCCTGGACCCACCTCAAGGGGGTCACCTGGGCGAAGAACTTCGAGAACCACTTCGACGTCCTGCCGTCGGAGATGGCCCCGAAGTTCCGCGCACAGTTGCTCACGACGCTCGCACAGGTCGGGATCAACGCGGCGCTTCTCGTCGGCGGATCCCGTGGGAACGGCGCGCTGACCCACGAGAACACATGGGAGCTGCTCTCCGAGTATCGACCAGCCGAGGGGCGGATCGAGGACGAGACCCGTCGCCCGCACCACCACGCGGCGATGCTGTGGTTCCTCTCGGACATGACGAGTCTCGCGCAGAACGGCTGGTTCGGCTACGTCAACCCGCGCCCGCTCATCCCGAAGGACGCCGACAGCGACGGCGTCTTCGACCCTCCGGTCGGCATCCAGGAGATCACCGACGGCACCGCCCGGACGACGATGGACCTGTTCGAGCCCGCGGCCGTCGCCGACCAGGAGTCGACCCGCTCGGTCGGGCTGATGCTCGGGGCGGTCGGCTACTACGGTCCCCAGGCCGGGAGTGACGATCTCCGATCGGCGGCCGCCGACTACGCGGACGGGCTCGCCGCCGTCGTCGAGGAGAACCTCGCGGGCAACGGGATGGTCGAAAACGGTGCGGCCAACCAGGCGGCCACCCAGGGCATCGTTGCCCAGGGGCTGGCGTGGGCCTCACAGCTCGACGGTGTCGATCACACCGGGACCGCCGAAGACGTGCTCGGATACCTGCTCGAGGAGCTGTGGGACGAGGACGCCAGCACCTTTGCCACCGGCGAGGGCGATACGACCTACGCGATGACCGCCCGGGACGCCGGCGACGTCACCGGGGGCCTCAACGCCGCCGACGCTGTCCTCGGGATGGACGTCAAGGACGTCTACGCGCGGTACTTCGACGAGACGTTCAATCGCGGTCGCCTCCAGCGAGCCGAGCGCCCGCCATCGCGGGACGAGAACGCCGAACACACCCTCCCGCTCCCGCCCGCTGCCGGGGGGGAACACGGCCAGGCTGCCGTCTACAACGGCGAGATAGAGTACGACACCGAGAGCGGCGAGTGGTCGGTGACCGACGACCGGTTCTACACGGCCGAGGCCCTCTACCTCGCCAACCAGGACATCTGGATCAGCCAGTGGGGCGGTGAGTTCTACCAGGGGCGGGGCGTTCCCGGGACGACCGACACGCCGCAGTAGGGGACACACGACTGCCCATCCCTTCGGTATCGCTCCGGCGGACATGGTCCCCGTATCGAGACCACACCGCCGGACTCTCGTCCCCAACTCGGCTTCGGGCTCGGGCAAGCGAGTAGAGTGGGGCCGGAGTGAGGGTAATCGAAACGGTAGCACAGAGTCCCATTCTACTGGGAACTCGATCGGTTCCAACTACCCGGATAACGTTACGCCTACTATCAGGTCGCTGTAGTGAGAGCGAGAGGGAGTCCTCAGGCGGTCGATCAGATCTCTTCTGCTGGCTCAGCGAGGTGTTCGAGCCCCCAGTCCCGCATCGCGTAAATCACCGGTTCGAGCGATCGACCGTGATGCGAGAGCGAGTACTGCACCCGAAACGGTTTTTCGCTGACTACGGTCCGTTCTACGAGCTGTTTCTCCCCGAGGTCTTCGAGGCTCTCGGAGAGGACCTTGCTCGAGATACCGTCGACCTCCGCCTGGAGTTCGTTGAACCCACAGGGCCCGTTTTCGAGGAGGCGATGGATTATGACCGGATGCCATTTCTTGCCGATGAATGTCGCTGTGGTCGTGACCGGACACCAGTCCTCACCGGCACACCAGACTTCGAGTTGCTCGATCGGGTCAGTCTCCTCTCGCCCGTCTTCCATAACTATCGAATCGACCGAGAGAGGATAATGGTTACTGGTAGATACCGGGTGACGAATAGTAACGTGTCCGACCGCGAACTCGCTCTAACGAGTGAACGAAACAAGGAAGGGGACGAGTTCGCAAAACACCAGCGGGGCTCCGAGCGGAGGGCCCTTAGACACCTCTGACCGAACGAGACATGGCCGACGCACGGACGCACGGGACACACGTCTGCGTATTACGAACGTACTCGTGTAAACGTAATCGGGTTACTCTCGGCTCACCTGATTTCGGACATCCGGAATTGGCCCCGATTCTTCGCGTGGCTGCCCCTATAGTAACGTTTGGAAGTCTTTTATTTACCGACGGGGGGACCGTTCCGGTCCGGTGTGTGTCATTGGTACCAAACGCTACTGGAGTCTTACCACGATTCCGAGCCAAAAACGTGCGACCGGAAAATCCGCCGTTTAATCGCTCCGGTTGGTCTGTCTCATCCCCCAACCTCCACGAATGATCCCGCCGGATCAACCGTGTTGTCCTCTGAGAATAATTAGAAAAATATAGCTATTAGAGTCGATACTACATTCGGATGAAACCGGTGCCAGGACTCGATTATAGATCGTGTAGCACCGGAAAGAGTCCTCCGAGCACGAGGCCGTAAATCAGATGCCAGATGAGCATGGGCCTGGTGACGTTCGGGATCGACGGCGGCGTGGGGAACCCAGCAAAGCCCAGCCAGATGGGCATAATAATCCCAGCGCCGACGATGGCGAGCATCATCCCGAAGACGACGCCGGCGACGATCGTTTTCCAGTACCACTCGGTGACTCTGTACAGACCGGGGTCCGCTAACACGAGTGCGAAGATCATCCCGAACAGCGTTCCGTGCACCAGATGGGCGAACCAGCCGGCGAAGAGATTTCCCGTCTGACCGTAGAGCCCGGCGATCGCGACCTGCAGCGTCGGCAGGTTCATGACGCTGATGAATACCCCCATCACGACCGTGGCGAGGAGTCCGGTGACCGCGCCGCCTTTCCAGGCCCAGGTCGCCCCGAACGGATCCGTCGTCTCGTCCCCGGTCTCCGAGTTCTGATCGTTGGTGAGACTCATCGGATGCGGTAGGTGTTGTTCGTTCCTCGGAGACGGTCCCCGACGAGACGTTGCTCATCCGCGGAGCGTGCTCCGACGACTGGGGGTGCTGCCAGCGCGGCTGTTCCCTCTTGAGTGTGTACTTCCCACTCCAGTCGCGCTACTCTGCCGATCGCACTGGTATCTTGGATCGCCATGTCACCGGTTCCCGCACGAATCAGATAGGTGTTCGTCCCTTCTGTGTGTATCTAGCACGAACGGGAAAGGCACGAATATCCGCTCCGAGAGCACGGCATACACGAAGATCGTATCCGGGCCCGTGAGCGACCTGTTCGACAGGATCGGCTTCCGTCGGTACGCTGTGGCTGGGATACTATCACGTCGATCGAGCCCTCTCGTTCCGATCCGAGAACGGTTCGTCGCGGGATGAGCCGATGGAAAAAGAGACCAGATCGCCGCGTCGGACCGGCCGACCTCGAGCGAACCGACGAGTCATGTCACGCGTGCCTGCCACTGAAATTTCGCCGAAGGGGGTCTACAGCCTGGTCGGATCGACCTGCCGTCCGACCAGCACGAGACTCCCGAGCAACAGCACGACGGCGACCGGCAGGAGGAACTGGAACGCCGTCACGACGATCCCGGACGCCTGGATGCCGAGGAGGATGAGCACGACGGGGCCACAGCAGGCTGTCCCGGAGAGGACTGCCGGGATGCTCGCGAGAAAGCCCGAGGAGGAGGACCCGACCCCGCAGGCCGCCGGCTGTCGCCACGCGAGATACGTCAGACCGAGGTTGAGACCGACCAGCACGGCGAGTCCGAGCCCCAGCACCGTGTTTAGCGAGAACAGATAGGTCACCGGGCCGGCCGACACCTGTACCACCGGAGTGAACGAGAACGGCCCCAGTTCCGGCCGGAAGAACTTCGCGAGCGCCCCCGGGACGACCGTCACGTCGAACCCGCCCAGCCCCGGTGCCAGGTGCCCTAGGGCGTACAGGTAGACCAGGAGGTACCCGGCCGCCGTCCCGGCGACGACGAGTGCCGAATCACGACGACGGAGGACCGCCATCGTGGCTCCGAACGTCCGGGAGAGGGCCTCCTCGAACCGACCGAGTGGTGAGCTCCTACGCGTAGACATTGGTCTCGGGGTAGTAGCCGTGCCAGGCGAACCACATCGCGTCGAACGTGTGGATCCGCGTGAGCGGGAGATCGTCCGGACTGTACGACGAGTCACCGACCCGGACCGAACCGTCGTCGAGCCCGACGGCCCGTTCCTCGGGGTTCAGATAGACGTACCCGGTGTCGAACCGGGAGTCGGCAACTGCGACGGCTGGTGTCCCGCCGAGTTCACCCCTCATGACCCCCTCGTCGAGGAGGGTGGACTTGTCGAACGCCACGGCTCCGTCGGCGGTGCGGGCACCCATGAAGACGCGTTTCTTGCTGAACCGATCGTCCTCGGAGAGCGGCTCGAACAGCGTGTTCTCGCTCGCGTAGTACCCCTTCGGTGGATTGTACGAGCCGTACGGGTCCCGGCCGTAGTTCCTCGCGAAGCCGGTCGACGTCGAGAGGACCTGCGTCTTGGGATGGACCGTCTGCCACTGCTCCCAGCTCGTCCACACCAGTCTGAACTCCCGTAACGAGCTGGTCCCGGGTGCCTCGTTCCACGGGCCGGGGATCGAGGTGGCGAGGATCTGTGGCCACCAGGCCTCCGTCGCCCGGTCGTACATGATGAGGTTGTTGTTGATCAGTCGCCCGGAGACGCCGAAGGTCGTCCGGCCGCGCTCGAACCCCTGGACGGTGCCGGTCAGTGGGCAGTAGGTCACCGCGACCGGGAGGTCACCGAGACGATCGTTGACGATCTCGTGCTGGACGAGGATCTTCTGGGGATACGCTTTGACGACGCCGTTCCGGGCGACGCCGAAGACGGGGTCGCCGGGCTCGAGGAAGTCGACGTCGTCGGGGCCGACGAACGATGGGTCGTCGATCGAGGGGATCCCGTCCTTGGACGGCCCGCCCGAGACCGCGAGCGACTCGAGCTCCTCGGGAGCCATCGGCAGCGGCAGGGCCGTCTCGGCGGTCGGCACGGCCCCGTCGGCGGTCGCCGTCGACTCGTCGCCACTCGGCTCTGCTGTCGGGGTGGGCCCGCCGCCCGGCCCCGAGTCGGCGCTCCCGGTACACCCCGCGAGCGCAGCGAGGCCGGCGGCCGCGACGAACTGGCGTCGAGTGGATCGCATCACCGTACACGACGGTCGAGACGGGAATAACGCTTGATTGCCTGTGCGGTTCTCGTACCCAAACCAGCAGGTACCCCTCACCACGACGCAGGAGCCAGTAGGGGGTGACTGCTTCCCGACGAGCTACAATATCGTCCTTTGGGAGCGGTGAGTGTCCACTATCCTGTTCGATCCACCCGGGCCGCTTTGCAGTAGTGGAGGGAAGAGTACAGGGCAGGCGATAAACACCACGGTCACCGCTTCCCACAAACAGGCGATATACTCCGGCAATTCGATCTACAGACCGACTACGAAACCGCCTGACTGGGGAGGATTTCCCAGGAGGTGAGGGTTACGGGATGATGTGACACACCCTGGTCTGACGTTGTCCGATTAGAACGCCGAATTCTGCCGATTAATCCCCTTAGAAAGCCATCTATCGTCAGGATCGAGGGTCGAACTGTTCGACCGGATACCAGCAATTCCGTCCTGTTCCGAGGAACCACGACAGGCGCGGCCGGGACAGGGAGCGACTTACGGGGAGGTACGGTAACGTGGGGCAGATAGGCACCCATGGGGTGTCACAGGTGATCCCGCATGAATACGGTAGAGCGATGGAAACAGGAGAAACACCCGCTAGACGTGGTCGAAGACGTCAGAGAGTACGCCGAGGGCGGGCTCACGTTCAACGAGATCGAGGAGCGGGCCGGCGACGGTGAATGGGAGCGCCTGAAGTGGGCCGGGCTGTACGCCCACGGCCGACAGCGTGGTTACTTCATGCTCAGGACGAAGGTTCCGGGAGGATACCTCACCCCCGATCAGGCCGAGGTGATCGGCGAGGTCGCCGACGAGTTCGCCACTGCCCCCGATGAGTACGGCGGCGAGGACCAGAACGAGGTCTGGGGCGACGCGTTCCTCGACATCACTACCAGACAGGACGTCCAGATGCACTGGATCGAGATCGAGGACGTCCCCGAGATCTGGGAGCGGTACGACGAGGTCGGACTCACTACCGTCCAAGGCTGTGGCGACAGCGCCCGGAACGTGCTCGGCTGTCCCGCGGCCGGCCTCGACGACCACGAGTGCTTCGACGCACAGCCCGTCGTCGAGGCAGTCTCGGACTTCTTCACCGGGAACCGCGAGTACGCGAACCTCCCCCGGAAGTTCAAGATGACCGTCACCGGCTGCCGGCAGGACTGCGCGCAGTCCCAGATCAACGACGTCGGGCTCGTTCCGGCACGAAAGCGACTCGAGGATAGCGAGTACTACGGCTTCCACGTCCGGGTCGGCGGCGGGCTCTCGGACGGCCCGCGAATGGCCTCGGACCTCGACGTCTTCGTCAGACCGGAGGACACCGTCGAGTTCTGCCGCGCCGTCGCACAGACGTTCAAGGAGCTCGGTGACCGCAATAATCGAGGGGTCTGCCGGATGCGCTACCTCGTCCAGCAGATGAGTCCACCGAAGTTCGAGGAGGCCGTCCGTGACCGCTGTAGCGTCGACCTCCCGACGCGAGGGACGGACCTCACGGAGGGGTATCGCGGCGACCACATCGGCGTCCACCCCCAGAAGCGGGATGACCTGAACTACGTCGGGTTCAACGTTATCGCCGGCCGGATGGGCGGCGAGGAGTTCGCCGAGGCCGCCCGCGTCGCCCGCGAGTACGGCACCGACGAGGCGTCCGTTCGGTTGGCCACCGACCAGAACTTCCTCCTCACGCACGTCCCCGACGGGCGGGTCGAGGACCTCACCGACGAACCGTTCGCCCGGAAGTACCGGCCGGACCCGGGGCCGTTCTCCCGGGGTGCGGTCGGCTGCACGGGCTCGGAGTTCTGCAACTACGGCATCATCGAGACGAAGAGACGAGTGCGACGGTGGGCGAAGGCGCTCGACCGCCGGGTCGAGACGCCCGAGGACCTCGAGGTCATCCGGATGCACATGTCGGGCTGCTCGGCCTCCTGTGCCCAGCCACAGATCGCGGACATCGGGTTCCGCGGGGAGACGGTCAAGATCGACGACCCCGAGGGGACGACGAACGAGGAGGGCGACAACATCGTCGAGGGGATGGACTTCGGCCTCGGCGGGTCGCTCGGCGCCGACAACGAGTTCCTCGACTGGGTGGAGAACGCCGTGCCAGCGAGCGCGGTGATCCCGGCCCTGGAGGAGCTGTTCGCGGCCTTCAGCGAGGAGCGCGAGGACGGCGAGCGGTTCTACGAGTGGTGCCGGCGCGTCGGTAACGACCGGCTCCGTCGGGTGATGCAGGGCGCCGAGGCGAACGTCGCCGGAGGTGTGGCAGCCGATGACTGACGAGGGCGACCAGCCGGTAAACGCACCCGCCGACGCGGCGCCCGAACTGGTCGAGGGGACGGACGAGCGCAAGCGGTCCGGATCGAAGCCGTTCCCCCGCGTCCCGGACGTACCGGAGGAGGAGAAGCCCGCGCTCGGCGTCCCGCAGGGTGGCGGGTACGGCCACGGCGGCCCCGGGAGCGAGGGTCGCGAGCGGCTCAAGCCCATTAGGTTCCGCCGAGTCGACGGCGACTCCCAGTCGAACGGATCGGTCAGGAGAAACGAGGGAAGCCCACGCTCGGACAGGGGCTGTGGCTGCGGGTCCGCATGCGCCTGCGACGAGAGCGGGGACCGGAGAGCGAACCGGCCGGTCGCCGACGGGGGTGCGCCCCCGAAGAACGTCGACGGCGAGGGGAGCCTCGGTGACCTGGAATTCACCCCGCCCACGGAGGGACGGAGTCAGGACGTGTACGACGATCGGCCGGACAGACGGGTCCAGGTTCCCGACGGGGTGGACCTAGACACGCCGGACTACTCGATCCGCCGGGAGATGAACGACATTGAGACGCCGGAGGACAAGACGTGGTTCATGGAACTGGACGAGGCGGTCATCGACGCCGACCGCTGTATTCAGTGTGGGACCTGCGTTGCGTCCTGTCCCTCCGACTCCATCGGTGTCGGCGAGGACGGCCTGCCCGAACTCGTCAAGATGTGTACGGGCTGTTCGCTCTGCTGGGACTTCTGTCCCCGCGGGGGGCTCCGCTACGAGCGCCAGTGGAAGATCACCGGCGGCGAGGACAACGTGAAGGGGGCGGGCGACCCCATCACGGAGTTCTCGGCGAGGGTCGAGGAGGAGTGGCGCGAGGGCGCACAGGACGGCGGCGTCGTGACCTCCGTCCTGATCCACCTGCTGGAAGCGGGGGAGATCGACGGCGCGCTCGTCGCGACCGAATCGGAGGACGAACCCTGGAAGGCCGAGGCGTTCCTCGCCACCACCCCCGAGGAGCTGATCGAGAACGCCGGGAGCTTCTACAACCAGACGATGGCGCTCGGGAACCTCGGACTCGACCGGTGGGAGCACAAACTTCCTGATAAGGACCCCAAGGACCTCTCGCTGGCGCTCGTGGGAACCCCCTGCGAGATCGAGGGAATCCGGGCGCTGCAGGACTTCGAGTGGGAGTACGGCGCCGAGGAGGCCGGCGTCAGGGCTGTCGACTACACCATCGCCCTGATGTGCACGAAGAACTTCAACTACTATCGGCTGGTCGGCGACCTGATCGAGGAGGAGCGTGCCATCGACCGGGCGGACATCGGGAAGATGGACGTCCTCCACGGGAAGATGATGGTCTACGACCGCGACGGGGAGATGATCCTGGAGGAGGACGTCGAGAACTTCCACGGCGCGGCGCTCAAGGGCTGCGACGAGTGTGCGGACTTCACCGGCTACTGTGCGGACCTCACGGTCGGCTCGGTGGGGTCGAGTGAGGAGTACTCCTCGGTAATCGTCCGCACCGAGCCGGGGCTGGACGCCTGGGATCTGACCGCTCCGGACCTGGACTACCACGACCTGGAGGACCGGAGCGCGGTCGGCAAGCTCCAGGGCTGGGACAAGAAGAAGGCGTTCGAATCGTTGAAACGACCGTTCGACCCCGACGCCCCGCGGTTCATCGAGTACAGCGAACACGCCGAACACTACGGCACCGAGCTGAACCCCCACGAGGCCGACCACTGAGAGGGCTCGTGCTGAGTGGTCGATTCTTTCCGCTGGTTCCGTCACCGCGTCCAGAATCTACTTAAGACCACCAACAAGTGATAGTGTGCTCGAGTCCTCCCACCGATCTTTCACATGTGTCACTCCGGAGGGGATCTATCCGCCCACGGACGAACACGTTCCAGTGCTGCAGCGATCGAGATGACGCGTTCGTCGTCGAACCGCGGTCCGACGAGCTGCAGTCCGACCGGGAGCCCATCGGCGAATCCGGCAGGAACTGACGCGGCGGGATGGTCGGTCATGTTGAACGGCCAGGTGAGAAACCACCCGTACAGGGGATGGACCGATTCGCCCGCGACTTCGTCCGGACCGAGCATCTCGGTGTCGAAGGGAGGGAGAGCGACAGTAGCGGTGAGCAACATATCGTACTCATCGAAGACCACCTGAACGGCGTCGAAGACGTCCGTACGGACGATATCTGACCGCTTGTACTCGACTGCGGAATACCCCATTCCGGCCTCCATCCCTTCGATGACCTCCGGCGTGAGCTCCTCGCGGCGGTCGAACGGGTCGCGGCCGTGCTCGGCGAGCACGCTCGCGCGCTCGGCCATGCCGACCCTGTAGCCGGTCATCCACGACTCCAGCATCGTCTCCCGGTCGTGTTCGAACTCCGGATCGACCCGGTCCACGGTCGCCACGACACTCGAGAGATCGTCGACGGCGTCGTCGACGACGTCTCGTACTCGATCTTCGAGCGGGAAGACGCCCAGATCCGGACTATAGGCTACTTTGACGTCGTCGACCGGTACGTCCACGGCACCGAGGAAGTCCGTGCCGTCCTCCGGCAGAGAGAACGGATCCGTGCCCGACGGCCCGGCCAGGACGGAGCAGAGCAGGGCGGCGTCCTCGACCGTCCGAGCGAGCGGGCCGGCCTGCCCGAACGGCGTATGGCCGAACCCGTCAGGGCGGGAATCCGACGGGACGCGACCGAAGGAGGGTTTGAGCCCGACGACGTTGCAGCAACTCGCTGGGATACGGATCGAGCCACCCCCATCGGATCCCTGCGCGATCGGGACGAGACCGTCGGCAACGGCAGCCGCGGAGCCGCCGGAGGACCCTCCCGCAGTCCGAGTCGGGTCGTAGGGCGTTCCAGTCGCGCCGAACACCGGATTGTCGGTCGTCCCCTTGTGGCCGAACTCGGGAGTATTCGTCTTACCGACGACGATCGCTCCGGCCTCTTTCATCCGCTTCACGAGGATGTCGTCGGCGTCCGGGACGTTGTCCGCGAACAGCGGCGAACCGAAGGTCGTCCGGATCCCGGCCGTCTCGTTCAGGTCTTTGACGGCGATGGGGACCCCGTGAAGGGGACCGAGTTCCTCCCCGTCCTCGACCGCGCGCTCGGCATCTTGGGCGGCTTCACGAGCATCCTCCGCGGCGATGGTCACGAACGCGTTCGTCCGAGCGTTACGGTCTTCGATTCGTTCCAGACACTCGTCGATGACGTCCGTGGGAGCCCGTTCCCCGTCCCGTATCTGTTCGGCGAGCTGTCCAGCGGACGTGAACCGGCTGTCAACCATGAACGATCATGGGATCGGGAATTTAAAAAGACCGAGCGTATCAGCGACGGCAAGCAGTTACGTCACCAGGGGATGAATAGATCGAAACAAAGGGGAGTGCCTATAGTAGCGTCTGGAACCGATGACACACGCCGGACGGGGACGTTCCCTCGTTCGTGAGTAAAGACATGCAAACGCTACTACAGTCGTTCAGTAAGAACTCCGGATTCGGGCGGAACGCGATGTCGAGGAGGATTTCACCGCCTGGTCGGATGGGACGTAGACGATCGGTGGTCAGGGTTGAGACTCGCCGCCCCCGACTACTCCCCGGTCGCGAGGCTCTCGAGAACGGATCTGATCTGCTCCAGTCGATCGGACTGATCGTCGATATCGTGACGCTCGGCGAGGTAGGCCGGGTCGTTGTAGGCGACTCTCGTCTCTTCGTCAGCTTCCCAGACGAGCATCTTCTGCGGTAGATCTATGGCGACCGTCCGACTGGCCTGCATGAGTGGCGTCCCGACCGCCGGATTACCGAAGACGAGTAGGGTCGTCGGCGGGAGGTCCAGGTCGGCCGAGGCGGCGTTCGCGGCGTGGTCGATCGTCGTTACGAGGTTCAGTGGGCTCTCCTCGATGTCGGCTGTGATGCGCTCGACGGTCGCGTCGAAGCTTTCCTCCGACGCGACGGTCACGAGACCATCATCGGCGGGCTGAGTGGTGGTAGTGGTGGTGTCTGTCATTTCGGTGTTCGCGGGTGTCGCCGTCTCGGTCGCTGTCGGACTATCAGTCGATGTCGGTGACTCGGTTTCACTCACAGTGGCTTCGGTGTCGTCGTCTTGTGCCGCACATCCGGCGACGCTGGTCGCCGCTGTGACCCCGAGGAGTCGGATCAGGACGCGTCTATTCACGACACTCCCGTTGGAGACTCGACAGCCTCTAATGATTTGGGATGGCGTCCGGCTGTACAAAATTCGGATAGAATCGGATGGACGGCGCGAAGCCGTTTTCCGAGTGGACTGACGAGTGTCCGAATACGATGCCCGTCTGGTCATCGGACGTGCGGTCACGATAGCCGACCAGCGATCCTCTATCCTGGAGCGATCGGTCTCGTCTCGAAAGGTCGGCGAGATGGCGCATCGTAGAGGTGGCCCCCCGCTCAGTCAGCGGCCGATGGTTCCCTGTCGGGTGATCGGCGCGTCGGAGTTGATGGAGAACGCGACGAGAACCGAGTCTTCGATTGCGGTGACTGATGCTTCGATATCATCGATCACGAGCGCACTCTCGGTCCGACCGACCGGCTCACCGGCTATCTCGATCTCCCCTTCGAACACGTAGTAGTAGGTGTCCCAACCTTCTCGACTGGGGAGCGTAGACGTGACACCGGCTTCGAGTCGGCAGTCGTAGAAGTCGACGTCGTTGCGGACATAGAGTGGGGCATCGGTGCTCTCGGGACCGAACAGGTGACGCCACTCGTTTGAGGTCGGGTCGGGGATCGGTTCGTGCTGGATGCTGGGCTCGAGGTCGAGACTGTGCGGGCGGACGAAGATCTGGAGCATCCGTAGCGGCGGGTCATCAGCGAGCGTCTCCTCCGAATGCCAGAAGCCGCTACCCGCGTTCATCACCAACAGGTTGTTGCGATCTGTGATCAGTTCGTTTCCCTGCCGGTCATCGTGACGCATCACGCCGTCGGGGACCCACGAGACGATCTCCTCGTTGCGGTGCTGGTGCATCCGGATGAGCGTTCCCGGGTCCATGAACGACTCGACGACGGTCGCCAGCGGGCCGTAGCCGTGGTCGTCGTGGTCGGGGACGGCCCGGCCGGGGAAATTGAAGTGGATCCTGAACTTGCCCTGGTTCTGCGAGACGTCCGTTCGTGGAGTGGTGTAGATTCGTGGCTGTGCCTCTGCCGAGGGGGAATCGTCCATTAGCCTCCTTTAGTCCCTCGGACGCTATATGGATTCTGCGTGCTGGTCTCGTGCCTGGAGTGTCGTAGTCTCTACCACCTATCTTTCATCAAGGAGAGAATCCCGCCGTGTACGGCGGGCGTGAATCCGACACGCACACGTATGTTGTCTGGGGAGTGAGTAAGTATCACCGACACAAAAGAATTGAGATACCTCCGAGTCACCGGGGCAGAACCAGTGGAACCCACCGGCCGATAGGAGTAACGGGGGCGTGGCACGCCCATCGGCACGTCGGGTCGGAAACGTACGTTCCCAACCCAGCGGTGCGGGGCCGTGGGAAGCCTCGCCGTGTACGGCGAGGAGGATGTCACTCGGTAATGGTGCTGTCTCCCGGTGAGACAGGAACAGATCGACGGTGTCGTCGAGTATACTTTTATTAGATCGGTCGATTCGTGGGTGTGTGAACCATATCGAAACGGATGCATCCGATGAACCGCCTGTAGAGACGATACTCGACCGTGTTCGGACCCACGAGTTCCACTCCGTTGACGAGACGAGCTTTACGACCGATCGGACGCTCGAAGAGCACGGTATCGCGGATCTCGACGACGACGATTGGCGAGTCCGACTGCTGGCCGTCCGCGACCTCGTTCGGCTCGGTGACGCTGCAGCGTCCGCTGTCGCCGCTGGACTCGAGGACGACGCTGTTCAGGTACGCTACGTGTGCGCAACAGCACTGGGAGTGCTACGAGCACGTTCGGAGATCGAGCACCTCGAACGTGTGGTTCGCGAGGATCCGAACGCACTGGCACGATCGCAGGCTATCGTCGCCCTGGGACAGATCGGTGCCACTCGATCACTGGATCTGCTTCGTGACCGGTACGCGAACGACGATTCGAAGGACGTCCGTCATCAAGCCGAACTCTCGATCGACCGCATCGAAAAGGGCGCGGTCGTCGAGCCTGAACTGGAGGCCGCGTACCGAAATCTCGACGAGGATACGTTCGAACAGCTCGTGGTCGGTGAGTCCGCGCCGTCGTTCGAGTTGCCGGATACTGACGGACGGACGTGGGACCTCGATGACTCGATCGGAGACGACGAGTGGACGGTCCTGATCTGGGTGTTCGCCGACTGGTGTCCGGTCTGTCACCGTGAATTCGACGAACTGATCGAGCTTCGTGAGGAGTTGCACGACGCGGGCGTCAACGTGGCGACGATCGAGTGTCACGGCCGCTATCGCGGCCGAGTGATGGTCGGTCGAGAGCTCGAACCGGAGTACTGGTTCGCCGAGGATTCGTTCATCGAGTCGTACACGGAGCAGATCTGGTGGCCACACCTCCTCGACCGTGCTGGGGCGGTCGGCGCGAGATACGGAGTCGACCCGATGGCCTACGCCGTCCACGCCGCGTATATCAATCGCCCCGCGACGATCATCATCGATCCGACCGGAACGGTTCGATTCGCCTATTACGGGACCTTCTGGGGGGATCGTCCGTCTATCGAAGAGACCCTGGAAATGATCCGATCGGAGGAGTTCGAGTTCGAGCATCCGGAACGACGTCAGGTGGTGTCCGAGTGATTATCCGTACAAGTGAGTGAGTGAGTGAGTGAGTATCCGTACAGATTGAGCGTGCGATGCCATATCGTCGCTGTGATGGCACGCGGGACCGTGTCGTCGTTGCCCCCCGCCGGACACGATCTCGACCGTCGAATCAGGTAATTCGGAGCGGGTAGTGGGCCCATCTCCGTCGTGGGTACTATAGAGGAAGGCATCCCCCCGGTCGGAAGGGGGCGTGACGGCCACTCCGACGTTAGATCGGCACCGTATAGTGTACTGACTGGCGTCGGACGGAACCCACGGAGTTCCGGTCGTTAGAGCTCGAGTTCGGTCGCCGATTCGACCTCGAACTGGAGGACTTCGGGTTCACCTGCGAGCAGGTTGGGAAGTCTCTCTTCGAACTCCTGGAAGTGGTCCGTCTGAGAGTGGGACTTGAATGCAGCAGCGTCTTCGTACTGTTCGAAGAACCGCACGACGTTCGGATCCGAGACGTCGGTCGCGGCGCGGTAGTCGATCATCCCGTCTTCCTTCCGGGAGTGTTCGACGAGGTCTTCGATGAGGCCGAGCGCTTCGTCACGGGTCGCTGGGTCGAGCGGAAATACCGCGTGCAGGACAATCACGGTGGCCGAAGTAAGGGGAGGTTCCAAAATAAACCCTTACCGGCCTGGCGCTCGACCAACACTAACACCTTCGATGGCTGTCCGATCCACGGACGGTTGCTCGCTCGGGCGAATCCCTGCCGAGCGGTTTTTTATTTCCACTCGACGAAGTAACCCGGGGCTGATGGGTTCTCCGGAGGGTAGCCACGGGACGACGTGCTGCGGCGCAGTACCGGATGTATATCTACCGTTTAGTGGATTGTGAGCGTGAACAGTGCGAGATTGTGAACGGCCGGAACGAATCCGGTTCCGGCGGCAATAACGAGTACCCCGACCGTCTCTCGACCGGCACGGTCGGCGTCAGAGTCGAGTGCCGATAGAACGAGCACGGCAACGGTCACTTTCACCAGTAGAAAGAGGATGACACCGGACGGGCCGATTCCATCTCCCATCTGAATGACCGTCGCGGAGATCGGGTTCCGTTCTGACATCCCAAGTCGTTCGAGTCCGACCCCGGTCGTCGTCGCGTCGAGGACGTGTGCAAAGAGGACACTCCCACTGAGCCATCCATGGGCGGTCCGTTGTCCCCCCAGAACCGTCCCGAGGACGAGTGCAGTGATGCCTATCGCCAGGCCGATCGAAACGGCGTTCCACGCGAGAACACGCAGTTGAAGTGCCTCAGCCATCAGGAGACTCCCCCCTCCAACGGCGATCGTGGTGAGGACTCCGCTGGCAGCCGTCCACTGCGAGGTATCGTTCACATCGACGGCATCCAGTGTGACCCACAGTCCTGCGACGAGCGCCCCGACCACGAGATACACCGTTGGACTCCGGAGGAATCCAGCGGTCAATCCCGACACGGGCACCGCACGTCCGATAGCGACCGCGATACCGATGACGGCGAACCACGGAAGCGTCGCTGCGATCTCATCCGCGGTCACAACGACGCGACGATGACGAAGGCTCCAAGCCATTGTGGCACCCACGACGCCGGCGAGGACGAACGCGATGACCGACCCATTCATATCGACCGTATCGGACGACGGAGTTCCGAGGACCTCCACGCTCGACGGGCGTCCGAAACCACGTCAGGCGTACGTGTTTTCGAGGTGAGCGACGATGTCGTCACTCTCGGCCATTCCCTCGATTCCGTGTTCGGGATCGACGAGAACCGGAACACCGGACTGACCACTCACCGATTTCACTTCGAACCGGAGGAAGCGAAAGGGGAGGACGTTGTGTGACTCGTAGTCGAGGTTTAGCTCATCGAGCTTGCGCTCGACCTTCGCACAGTACGGGCAGCCGGCGAGTCGATAGAGTTCCAACATCGAATCTTGGTACAGTGTGAGCACGGTCACATTAAAGACTCATCGCGGATCCGAACCGCGGTCGCACGAGCGTCGGTACTGTCAGGTTGTACAAACGGAGGAATTGAGATCCGCGGAAGTTGCTTTGAGGGCAACTTACTCGACACAGCAGCTCATTATCGAGGTATCGCGACGGAACGCCTGACAGGCCTGTTTGAACGCTTCACTGAACGTCGGGAACGGGTGGACGGTGTCGATGATGTCGTCGACGGTCAGGCCGAACTTCACCGCTAGCGTCGCTTCCATGATCATGTCGGCGGCACGGGGACCGACCATGTGGACGCCAACGATCTCGTCGGTCTCGTGGTGTTTCACGACCTGGACCAGGCCATCCGTGTCCTCGACTGCCTTCGCTCGCGGCACCTCGTCCATCTGGACGGTCCGGCACGAACAGGTGCCGTGTTCGTCCATGTACTCCAGCTCGGTCGTCCCGACAGAGGCGACCTCCGGGCTGGTGAACACGACTGCTGGCACCGTATCGTAGTCGATCGTGACTCCCTCGTTGTCTTCTCGCGGGCTCTGCCCGCTCGAACGGCCCGCGGAGCGTTGCTCCGCGCTACCGAAGGCGTTCTTGATGGCGTGGTTGCCTTCTTTTGCGGCAACTGTCTCCAGTTCTGGCTCACCGATCACGTCACCGGCCGCGTACACGTCCGGGTTCGTCGTCTGGAAGTGCTCGTCGACAAGGATTGCCCCGTCGTCGTTCGTCTCGACCCCGACTGTCTCGAGGCCGATCCCTTCGCTGTTCGGGGTAACGCCAGTCGCGACGAACAGCGCGTCCCCGGTGACCGTGCGCTCGGTGCCGTCGACAATCGTCTCGATAATTACGCCTGACTGTCTCGTGTCAGCGCTTCTGTCGGGCGCTGGAGTGCCGACGCGCTGGAAGTCGTTACCGGTGACCACCGCGATACCCTCTGCTTCGAACGTGCGCTGTATCTCACGACCGAGCTGGCCTTCCATTCCCGAGAGGACGCGCTCGGAGCGCTGGAGAATCGTGATGTCGACGCCGACCCGGTGGAGGATCTGTCCCCATTCAAGCGCGATGTAACCGCCACCGATGATGACGATGTTCTCGGGGAGATCGCGTTCCTCGAGAATGGTTTCGCTCGTGTAGTAGTCGACATCGTCCAGCCCGTCGATGGGTGGTGCCCAGGGTGAACTCCCCGTCGCGACTAGCATTTTATTGCCGGTGATCTGGATCCTCTCGTCGGGGCCGTCGACGATCTCGATGGTCGTGTCGTCAATCAGTTGGCCGTAGCCCTCGTAGATATTCGTCTCGAAGTGCTCGGCGACGTCGACGTAGTTCTCCTGCCGGAACCGCTCGACCAGAGCGTCGGTGCCGTCGAGTGCCTTCGCCCAGTCGACTGTCGGCTCGTCGTCGCTGTATCTGACCGCCTCGAACGGATTCTCCTGCGGTGCGGCAGCACTCTCGCCGACAGCGAGGAGATGTTTGCTCGGGACACAGCCGACGTTCACGCACGTCCCGCCGATTGGGAGTCCTGTATTCACCATTGCTGTCGAAAGCCCTCGTCCACTCGCTTCCGTGATGGCAGCAAAGGCAGCGGCTCCGCCGCCGAGAATCACGAGATCATACGAATTGTTCTCCTCCATCTCGTCACAGATTTAGAACGCGAAGTAATTGTACTGTGGAGTCCAAAGCTATGGAGTAGGTCGGAGGCCACGAAGCTATGGCAGATTCAACATCATCACCCGCCCCTACGTGCGATGTCGACGGAACGTGCTACTGTCCGCTGACCGGTGTCATCGACACGCTCAGCCAGAAATATGCGATGCAGCTGATTAGCATCATTGGCGCTCACGAGTCACTCCGGTTTGGGGCGATCGAGGAGCACCTCTCGAGCGCCAGTACCTCGACCATCTCGAAACGGCTCGACGAATTCGAGGAGGCCGGACTGGTCTCTCGGACTCAGTATAACGAGATTCCACCCCGCGTCGAGTACTCGCTGACCGACGACGGGGGCGAGGTGAGAACTCGGCTCGAACCCCTCTTGGAGTGGGCCTCGACGGACGAGTGATTGATGACCCGCGAACGGTTGTGTAACCGTGTTGCATCTCCGGTAGTCGGTTAAGATGATTCCATCCCATTCTCTGATATTGATGCCAGACCAGTCGTCTTTGTCCACTCAAGCACCTTCGGCTGCCCTCCACGACCTCCCGCCGAGTGCAAAACTCGTCGCGAAAACACTCGAATATGAGGGCGATAGCACCCAGTCGGCCCTCGCCGAGTCGACACTTCTTCCAGCGCGAACCGTTCGCTATGCACTCACCCAACTCGAAGAGAACGGGCTCGTCAAGTCACGTATCTCGTTTATGGATGCCAGGCAGCGTATCTATTCACTTGAAGCGAATCTCGACTGAAATACAGACCTCGCTATTCACAGTATTCCGGCCCCGCCGCCTACCAGACGGATTCCCACCACGGTAAGCAGTCCCAGCACGACGAGTCTGCGAGAGCGCTCGCTGGCGGTGATTCGAAGTCGCTTCCCGACTGCGACTCCGATGACGGCCGGGATGGCAGCGACGACGGACGCGAACAGGACAATTCCGCTCGGATATAGCCCGAACAGCCCCGCCACACCAACGCGGATACCGTTGAGTCCCAGGAATACGAGCGCGACGACGCCGACGAATAATCCGTGTGAGAGGTCGAAGCTCCGAAGATACGCGATGAGCTGTACACCGACGTTCGTCCCACCGAACAACAGTCCCGAAATGCCGCCGACACCGAGCATCCCAACTCGCGTTTGAGCGAACGTACCGATCCCACCTGCCGACCACTCTGGGAGGGGGATCCGTCGCTGAGCGGTCGCGACGAAGCCGAGCGTCAATACCCCGAGGCCGACACGCAGGGGGCCCGTCGGAATACTACTGAGGACGGCCATCCCGACAACTGTGCCGACCAGTGCTGCACCAATGAGTGGTCCAAACCTTCGACTACAGGTTCGAAGCTCTTCCCGGGAGAGATCACGTACCAGCGAAAGATTCACCGCGAGAATGGGGATAATCATGAACACGACTGCCGTCGCCGGATCGATTACTGTTGCAAGCGCCATTGTTCCGACGAGGGCGAATCCGAAGCCAGCCAGTCCATTCGTCGTTCCGGCGATCAGAATAACGAGCGTCATCAGCCCGACTGTCGTCCCCTCAATAGCTGCAATCATCCGTCAGTACTCGTGAATTGCTCGTAGAGGACTGGGAGCGTTCCGTAACTGATGGCGTTTCGAACCAGGGCCTCGGTCGTTGTGTATTCATCAGTTCCGTGTGCTGTCTGGGTGCCGACGCCGAACTCGACCGTGGGAATTCCGTTGTGTCGGAGGACCTTGGCGTCGCCACCACCAGTCGCACTCCGTCGGTAGACCTGGTCGTCGACGACATGTTCGGCTGCCCGGGCGCTCGCTTCGACGATGGGACTCCCGAGCGGTTGGTACGACCCACGGGTCCAGGAGATGTCCACAATCTCGATACCATCCATCCCGGTCAAGCAGTTCCGTATCCCGCCGAGTGCCTCTCTGGTATCGACACCGGCGGTCAATCGAATATCGACTCTCGCACACGCCGAGGCCGGCACTGTGTTGATCGCCGTTCCGCCCTTGATGATGCCGAGATTGATCGTCGGGTACCGGTACAGGCTGCGGGCAGCCTCGCCCCCGGCCTCCGGCTCGTAGAAGTCGACGGACTCCTCGATAATCTCGTCCATCGATGAATCGACCGACAGTTTCTCCTGTCCGAAGTCGTGTCGCAGCCGCTCGATTGCATCTGTTAGTCGGTCAACCGCGTTCTCCCCGATCATCGGCCGTGAGCCGTGGGCAGCAGTGCCCGCCGCTTCGAGCGTCAGCCAGATGTTCCCACGGTCGGCAACAGAGACGGAGTAGCGCCCGTTCCGGGCAGTGGTTTCGCCGACAACGCAGGCGTCGGGGTCGAACTCCGTCGTCTCTAACACGGTCGTCAGGCCGGCGTCACCGCCCGTCTCCTCGTCGCTCACGAACGCGAACTGGAGTGTCACTGGTGGCTCCGTTCCGGTGCGAGCGTAGGCGAGTGCGACCTGCACCATCGCGGCGACGGCGCCTTTCATGTCGGTCGTCCCGCGGCCGTAGATGCGTTCGCCGTCTCGCTCCCCCATTGGATCGTACGACCAATCGCTCTCGTCGAACGGAACGGTATCGACATGGCCATTGAAACACAGTGTGCGATCTCCCCGGCCGGGAAGCGTGGCGACGAGGTTCGGCTTTTCGGGGTCGACTTCGAAGCGCTCTACGGACAACGAAGGTTCCTCGAGCGTATCTTCGAGCCACTCGACGACATCGATCGTTCGCCCGGGTGGATTCTGTGTCTCGTAGCCGACGAGCGTCTCCGTGAACTCGAACAGCTCTGTACGATTGGCGGAGAGGTACTCGGCGACAGGTGTGGGCAGATCAGGCGTATCCATAGTTGGTCAGAGACACTCGTTAGCTCAGTTCTCGCACCCACTCTTCGAGGGTGAAGTCGTCGTAGGGGGTGCGATCGACGACGGTCCACTCATTCGCATCCCATTCCGGGAAGTAGGCGTCACCGTCGTATTCACCGGGTATCCGGCTGAGCACCATCCGGTCGACGACGGGCTGGAACAGGTCGTAGATGCCTGCCCCACCGATGACGTAGGCGCGGTCGGACCCAAGCGACTCGACGGTTGCGACCGCGTCGTCGATGCCTCCTGCGTGGTGTGCTGATTCGACGTCGTATTCGGACGCTGATCGGCTCAATACGATCTGTGCCGTTCCGGGCAGGTCATCACGCATCGAGTCGAACGTTCGACGACCGAGGATGACGGGCCAGTCTGCGATCCGCTTTCGGTACTGTCGTTTGTCGGCCGGGATGCTCGGCCACGGTAGTTCGCGGTTCCGGCCGATAATGCCGTTCTCTGCCACCGCAGCGACTGTGACCAAGGTCGTCATTTTGCTGCTACTCACAGTCCAGTTCGCAGTCGTAGGACCTGCTGTATATCCAATACCCCTCTTTTGTGGGCGACGTCAGTGTCGCGTGTTCGACGGTCAGTTTCGGATCTTCGTCGTGGTCGAACATTTCCATGAAACGCCACTCTCCGTCGGGAGCGGAGATATCGACACGATACTGCCACACGCTGATTCGTCGCTCGTCCACACGAATCGCATACGAATCCGCGATGACATCGTTTCGATCTGGGGTCGACCCCGGCGGAGTAGTACTGCTGACCATACTCGAATTAGTAGGAGAACAAAATAATCGGTATCGGGCGTCGCCGACGAGCAGGCACGTCTGCGATAGTTTTATATTCACCGTTCAGTCCCTCGGCCAATACCGGCGTACTCGACACCAGTGAGGTCGGCGATGTCTTTCTTCCAGGTCGTCAGATCACGGCGTTCGAACCCGGAGAGGCTATCGTGTCCACAGGCACGGGCCATCACCTTCATCAGTTCGACGGTCGCTTCGAAGAAGTTCTGCAGCCCGTCGGCGGCCGAGTCGATGACGAGCCGGTTTCTGAGGTCCTCTCGTTGGGTGGCGATCCCGACCGGACAGTTGTTCGAGTCACAGGCCCGCATCCCGAGACAGCCGATAGCTTGCATCGCGGAGTTCGCGACCGCGACCCCGTCGGCGCCGAGCGCCATCGCCTTGATGAAGTCAGATTCCGTCCGGAGGCCGCCCGTCGCGATGAGCGTCACATCCGACCGGTCGCGCTCGTCTAAGTGGCGGCGGGCACGCGCGAGCGCTGCCATCGTCGGGACGGAGATGTTGTTCTTGAACACGTCCGGCGCGGCGCCGGTCCCACCGCCTCGACCGTCTAGAATCAGATAATCGGCACCAGCCTCCAGTGCGAAGTCGATATCCTCCTCGACGTGCTGGGCGGAGAGCTTGAATCCGATCGGGATGCCGCCGCCGACGTCGCGTACCCGGTCAGCCATCTCGGCGAAGTCCTCGGGCGTCCGCAGGTCGTCGAACCGCGCCGGGCTCACAGCGTCCGTTCCCGGTTCGAGATCACGAACCTCGGCGATCCGGCCCTGTACCTTTTCGCCCGGGAGGTGGCCACCGGTTCCGGTCTTCGCGCCCTGGCCGGCTTTGAAATGGAACGCCTGGACCCGTTCGACGAGGTCGATGTCCCAGCCGAACTTCCCAGTCGCGTACTCGTAAAAGTACCTGGAGTTGACCTCTTGTTCTTCGGGGAGCATCCCGCCTTCACCGGAACAGATGCCCGTGCCGGCCTGGTCTGCCCCTTTCGAGATCGCGATCTTCGCCTCCTCGCTGAGCGCACCGAAACTCATGTCGCTCACGAATATCGGGATGTCCAGCTGGAGCGGGTTCTCCGCGTTTGGTCCGATCACGAGCTCCGTGTCGACTGGAACCTCGTCGTCGAGTGGGGTACGTGCGAGCTGGGCAGTCAGGATCTGGAGGTCGTCCCAGGACGGGAGCTCCGAGCGCGGAACGCCCATCGCCGAGACGTCACCGTGTTCACCGATTCCCTCGGGTCCCTTCTGGGCGAGGCTCTGGATGTAGTGTGTGTAGGGCTCGTTCTCGTAGTCGGGTTCGCCGTAGAACTCGGGGGCGACCGAGCCGCCCTCAATGTCGTCGGTGGCTCCCTGCATCGCCCCGTCGTCGCCGTCGCCAGCTTCAGGTGGATCGTACGGTTGTGGATTCTCTTCCGCCCACGCCGCGACTTCTGACGCGTCGACGAAGACGGCATCGTCGTCCTCGTCGACCCACGCGGTGAACGTCTCGAGGACTTCCGAATTGTCGTACTCGCTGACCCCCGTGTCGTACCGGTAGTCCCAGCCGTGGACACCGCAAATGAGGTTGTGGCCCTCGACGTGGCCGTCGCCGAGGAGGACCCCCCGGTGGAGACACCGACCGTACAGAACCGACACCTCGTCTTCGTAGCGAACGACCACGACGTCGACGCCCTCGACACGGGCGTGTGTCGGTTCACGATCGGGAAGTTCGCTCCAGACGGCAACGGACTGTCGTCGGCTATCAGATGGACTCATTGAGTTGTCTTCTCGCTAGGGTGATATTTGAGCCCACTGCGGGCGTGTGACTGAGCCTACCGGTTGCGAAAGTCTAGTACTGCAGGTTGGCGAATGGACCCGCAAACGACTACAGGTGACCACTCGTACACGACCGGCGACGACGGCACTCGATTCTACTGTTGGCTACCCTATAGTGACCTACAGCTGTATTGGATCTGGTGTTCGGGGGCTATCGACCGGGACAGGAATATAAACGTGTCTGCATCTGGCGCGAGGACTACATTCTCTCCCGTTCCCGTCGTAAATAATACGAGCGGTGTCGTCGGTATGCGTGTTCGTTACACGGTAACACGAACAATGGAAAACTATGAATCGACGTGATACACTGAAAGCGATCGGTGTCGGTGCATTGCTCGGTGCTAGCGCTAGCACCGCGACTGCGGCCCCCGGTGGCCGGCAGGGAGGCGGCGACAACCCCGGCCGCGTCGGAGCGTACAACGGACAGAAGACACTCGTCCCACCGAATCTGGGGGGGATTCGACCACTTCCTTCTCTTCGTCGCCGACGCCGAACCGTTCCCCGACTGGAACGGACTGGAGCAGGCGGAGTTCTTCAACCGGGAGATCATGGGACGAAGTACCCAAGAGATCTTCGAGGTACGTAAAGAGGCGATCGACTTCCACTGGGAGCGGTTCGGGATCGACTTCCCGTACCCCGAGACCGAGGCGGATCTGTTTGCCCCGGTGGATTCACAGGGCGACATCAACGCGACGTTCGCTCCGAGTATGCTAAATCCCGGTCGAGGGTACACCGCGTACGTCGTCTCCGGCAAGGGGATGCCGAACACCCACGGCGACGGGATGACGAATACGGATACGAACTCGACCGGAAAGGTTCGTGACGGGAGTTGGGGTGCCAGCCTCAACGAGGCGACCGAACTCGGCGGCACCTACGGCGCGACCGGCGAATCAGCGGTCCCGGCCGGGGCAGCGGTGACGTTCGGTGACTACAGCATTCGGATGGGTGACAACGAGGACCCGATCGAGATACGGTTCTTCTCCGAACATCCCATCGTCGCTGCCGGACGGGCCCCGTCGGCGTTCAACTGCGACCTCCACCACGAGGAGTGGGGTGCAGGGCAGGTCCACGGCACCTTGGGCGGGACGATGGGGACTGCTCTCAGAAACGTGCTGACGTTCCCGCCGTCGCTCGACGGGTAGGGTCTGTCAGTACCTCTTTTCGAGGCTACTCGAAGATGTCGTCGCTCTCCCCTCGGAGGATTGTTTTCACCGCCAACACTACGCCGACGACGATCGCACAACGGACCACTCGTTCACATGCTCACGTGTCCGCTCCGAACAGGGCTTCAATCACGACCCTCCGATCGCTCAGATCGGGTCCGAGTCAGTGAGGATCTCGACGAGTGCGGGTCCGTCGTGACCGATGGCTGTCTCGAGAGCCTCGTCCAAGGAATCTGAGTCCTCAACGCGGATGCCGTGGCCCCCACAGTTCTCCGCGAAGTCGGCGAAATTCGGATTGACGAGGTCTGTCTGCCAGACGTCCCAGCCGCCGGTGCGCTGTTCTTTGCTGATCTTCCCGAGTTCGTCGTCGTTCAGCAGGACGTGTGTAATATCCATGTCGTACTTTACGGCGGTGGTGAACTCGCCCATGTACTGGCCGAACCCGCCGTCGCTAGAGACTGAGACCACCGTTCGACCGGCAAACGGTGACTCCGGTTCCTGTGTGGCCGCCCACACACCCAGTGCGGCCGGGAAGGCGAAGCCGATCGACCCGAGGTAGCCGGACATGAGTACGGACTGCCCTTCAGGTTCGAAGTACCGCCCAAAGGCGTAGGTGTTGTTTCCGACGTCGACGGGGACGATGGCGTCGTCGGGAACGAGCCGGGTCATCGCGTCGAAGGCGGTGGCATAGTTGACGCCACGCTCGGGCGTATGGGCACGCCGTGTCGCCTTCTCCTCGCGCCAGAGTTCCCACCGGTCGGCGAGTTCCTCACGCTGACTCTCCGCCTCAACATCGTCGATGCGGTTGAGCAGTTCGTCGACGGTGACTCCGATCTCGCCCCACACGGGAGCGTCGATACTGTGGAACTTCCCGAGGGTCATCGCGTCGTAGTCGACGTGAATCGTCGGCTTGTACTCGGCAATCCCCGTGTGGTTCGAGAAACTCGCGCCGAAGACGGCCAGCAGGTCCGCCTCGTTCATAAAGTGGCTCGCGATGGGCGTCCCGCTCCGGCCGAGGACTCCTCCGGCAAGCGGATGCGAGTCAGGAATCTGCCCTTTGCCCTTGAACGTCGTCAGGACCGGACAGTCGAACCGTTCGGCGAGGTCGACGATCCCGTCCATCTCGAAGCGCGCCCCGTGGCCGGCGATGATGACCGGCCGCTCGGCGGTTTCGAGCAGGTCCACAGCACCCTGGAGCGCGTCCTCTGGCGGGCTGATGTCCCGCTCGGTGATACGCCCCTCGGGATCACCGGGTTCGACTCCCTCCGTAGACTGGGTCTGTATCTCGTCCGGGAAGATCAGGTGCGAGACGCCTCGTTCGAGGATTGCGGTCTTGACGGCGCGGGTCGCGAGTTCGGCATGCTGGCTGTCCGGCAGGACGGTCGCCTCGAACTCGGCGACGTCACCGTAGGCGGCTTCGAGGTCGACTTCCTGGAAGTTGCCCGTGCCGAGCACTTGCGACTCGACCTGGCCCGTGAGCGCGATCGTCGGCGATCCGTCGACATTCGCGTCCCACAGCCCGGTGAGCATGTTCGTCGCGCCAGGGCCGGCGATGGAGAAACAGGCCGCCGGACGCCCGGTGAGTTTTCCGTAGGCCGACGCGGCGAACGCGCCAGCGCCCTCGTGACGGACACCGTAGTACGCGAGGTTCCCCTGGTCGGCCTCACGGCGGAGCGCGTCGGCGAGGCCGAGATTCGAGTGGCCGACGATGCCCCAGACCTGCCGGACGCCCCAGTTGACAAGTGTCTCGACGATGACGTCCGACACTGTCCGCTCGTGGGGCTCCTCCTCGGGAAAGCCGATGTAGATGCCGTCGTCGCGTTCCTCGACCGGAAACGTCTGGACGCAGTCGTCGTGTGGACCGGGGGTCTCGCCGGTCAGCGGGTCGAAATCCCACCCATGCCACGGGCAACGGAGCCAGCCAGTCTCGATCGAGCCCTCGCCGAGGGGACCGCCCTGGTGGGGACAGTTGTTATCGAGCGCAGCATATTCACCGTCGTGATGGGTGACAGCGACGGTCGTATCGCCACAACTGACAGCCTTGACTCGGCCCTCAGGTAGTTCACCGGGAGAAAGTGCCTTGTACCACGTCATGTCCCCGTGTGGCGTGTTCGGGGACGAGTTTGCGCCCATGTAATTGCGACCCGTGGAGAACGGGCTTAATCACGCCGCGCGGTTTACATTCTGTTCCAACCCACCACAGTATTTATATACTAATTGCTGAGGGATGTCCCGTTCTCCCTCGCTCGAGTTCAGGAGAATTCGATCTCGAAGCGAGTTCCCCTGCTTCGGCATCACAGACGGTAATTTCCCAGCCGTGCGCCTCGGCGATCTCGGCGACGATAGCGAGGCCGAAACCAGTTCCGTCACTGGTCGTCGTATGTCCCCACTCGAATACGGTATCTCGCTCGTCCGCTGGGACCCCTTCGCCGTCATCTTCGACGCAGAACCCGCCACTGTTGTCTCTGTCGAGCGTTCAGACACGGACGGTGACGGACGTCCCACCGTGAGTGTGTGCGTTCTCGAGTATCCAAGCAGGTTACAGGCTGCGGGATTGACACCGAGAAAGGATCCGATCTCTAGGTCGACGACCATCACTGCGTCGTTGTTGTACTGGAAATCTTGCGATAAGGCTCTTCAGGAGACGAATCCGTGGCCGCGGACGTACTCGCCGAAAGGTCGCTCGGAGGACCATCATGATCCCGGTCATCGGTCATTTTTTAGCGTGGGCACGGATGTCTTCTGCACATATAATACACGCTGCGGTGTGCAATACACCCGAACCCTCTCGTGAGTTTTTATTTACGTTGATTAGTACACCAGCGTGATGGGTACGGAGTCACAGAAACAGGAACCGACGAAGACGAGTCGCTACCGTGTCCTCCTCGTTCTTGCTGTTGCCGAACTGCTAGCGATGACGCTCTGGTTCAGTGCATCAGCGGTCGGGCCGGAACTCGCGGCGCTCTGGGATCTTTCGAGCGCTGAGACAGCATGGTTGACGAACGCGGTGCAACTCGGATTCGTCGTCGGCGCCGTGCTTTCTGCGACACTCACCCTCTCGGATACGATTCCGCCGCGGTACCTGTTTGCTGTCTCAGCCGCCATCGGTGCGGGAGCGACTGCACTTATTGCTCTTGCCGCGTCGTCGTTCCTCCCGGCCGTTCTGTTACGGTTTCTCACCGGTGTCGCACTGGCCGGTGTGTACCCGACCGGTATGAAAATCATGGCTGGCTGGTTTCGGGAAGGACGCGGGTTCGCTATCGGCACGCTTGTCGGCGCACTCACGATCGGATCGGCAATGCCGCATCTGCTTCGGGCGATCGGTGGCGTCGGGCGTCCGCGACTCGTCTTACTGGGTGCGGCTGGGCTCGCAGCAGTCAGTGGTGTGCTCGTTCTCTTCGTGCGCCCGGGTCCTCACCAGGCTCCGGCAGCCCCATTCGATCCTGGAGCCGTTCGGCGGATGCTCGGTGACCGCGGAACGATGCTCGCTAACCTCGGGTACTTCGGCCACATGTGGGAATTATACGCCGTCTGGGCGTGGATTCCCGTATACCTGGCTGCGAGTTTCGCTGCCAGCGGCGACCCGGCACCGACACTCGCCGCGCTGCTTGCGTTCGGAACCATTGCAGTGGGGGGTATCGGTGCCGTCGTCGCCGGTGTGTTTGCAGACCGAATCGGACGGACGACCGTCACGAGCGGAAGTATGATTGTCAGCGGCACAGCCTGTATTGGTGCCGGCTTCGTGTTTGGTGGGTCCCTCCCCATCCTTATTCCATTCCTGTTGATTTGGGGGTTCGTCATCGTCGCTGATTCCGCACAGTTCTCGGCGGCCGTCTCCGAACTCGCCGAGGACAGTTACGTCGGATCAGCTCTGACGCTGCAAACTGCCGTCGGCTTTCTCCTCACGGTGGGGTCGATCCAGGTCACACCGATTGTTGCCGGTGTCGTCGGCTGGCAGTGGGCCTTTTCGCCACTGGTAATCGGACCCTTCGTCGGGACAGTCGCAATGCTGTGGCTCCGACGGCTTCCTGAGGTAACTGCACTAGCTGGCGGTCGTGGGTGACCCCCGAAACGGGGATACGGAGGAGAGTGTTCGTGTCGTGACGGGACCGAGACGTGTGTCGACGTTTCGAACGTCAGAACGTGATGACTTCGTAGCCGTCGTCGACGAGCGAACGGATGCTGGGGTGGCCGTCGTGGTCGTCGAGTCGAACCACGCCGGAATCATTCACTGCATCATCGACACCGAACGCCCCGGAGCAGTAATCACACGCGGACGCGTTATCCTTGACAGCCTGATAGAGTTCGTGGGGGTCACTGTCCGGATCTTCGAGTTCGGGAATCCACTGGGTGCCGGCACCATCGAAGATGAGTTCCACCTCGTCCCCGTCAGTCTCGGCGAACTCCTTCGCCGTCTCCAGCCCATTAACGAGGTAGCCGAGGTTCGCATGTCCTTCTGTTCCAGCGAGAATCACAACTGCTGCTTTTTGCCATTGCATCAGTCGGTATAGCCCCGGAGAGTATAGTCCGTCTGCGGCCGTGCAACGACGATACGTCTGTGAACGTGATTTATAGATCAGCGTATCGGTTGACAAGACCCAAGACACCGAAATCCCTCACATAGTGACCGTCTCGGACAGGTTTTGATGATGGAGATGCGGTCACTCGGATAGTACACCCGTTTGCTCCGTCTCTGTACTGTCCTCTCGGTTAGCGAGGACGTATGCTTCGAGGCCATCGAGGACTTCCTCGAACGTACTCCGGAAGCGAGATTCCATCACCAATTTCGCCATTATAGTCCCGACGAATCCGTACTTGGGTTCGAACGTGGCGGCCATCGTGACCGCCGCTGCATCACCACGCTCCTCTACACTGATCTGAACCCGATTCCGCTTCAGTGGCATACTGCCGACATCGATGAACTCCACCGTATAGTTCGATCCAGGACTGTATTCGACGATCTCCTCCTCGATACGACCACCATCTTCGAATACACACTCGCGGGTCGCGCCGACACCAGTCTCCGGACCGTTGATGATCTTCGATGTCGCAACGTGTGGGTTGTACGCCGAGACGCGGCCGAACTCATCGAGTGCAGCCCACGCGTCTTCCGCGGGGACTGAAATTACCTTCTCAACACTGACAGTGTGCATGTCTCAGTGAACTGCCTCGGGGTCAAGCCCCAAGGCTTCCCGTGGATTAATCAGACACTCCCCTCCAACCATTGGCAAGGTTGCCTCGAACGGTCGGGTGGGTCACGGTCGGGGCGTCCACAGCCCCCGATGCCCGCCGTCGCACCTTCCGAACTTGGGGAAGGCTGTTGAGAGCAGGCACATTCCAATCCTGATACTTCTCGAGGCTTTTCACGGCGATGTTGACGCTTGCACCACGGTCGCTGTGGTCTTGATGAGAACACGACCGACACTTGAACCGCTTCTTGTTCCGGTTCGCTCGCTCCGTGTGACCGCATATCGGGCACCGTTGACTCGTGTACTCGGGATTAATCCAGTCAGTCGGGATTTCCTCGAATGCGGCCTTGTAGGACGTATAGAACTGAAGAACGCGGAACGGAAGGTGGTGCAAGCGTCGGTTCATCCGCGTGCCGTAGTCGATATGGTCGCGCATCTCTTTGAGGTCTTCAAAGACGATGCACGGTTTCTCGAACTGCTGGCTCCACTCCACGACGTGCCGAGACACCTTGTGGAGGCGGTCGCGGACGACCCGTTCCTCACGTCCTTTGAGCGTGTTATGCATACTCGACTTCCCTGCCTTCTGCACGCGTTTTCGTATCGTGAAGTAGCGGTGGCGTTCGAACTTGATTTCGGGGAAGTCGATGACCAACGAGTCCTCGACGCCATCCTCGGAGAGGGCGGTAAGCGCCACGTTATCTTCATTCACGTCCACACCGACGACCGTCTGCGAGTCCTGCTTGTCTCGAACGGTTTGCTCGGTGTTGCGGATGTTGACGTGGAGTTCGGGGTCACCGTCCCGCCAGAGGGTTTCGCTGGTTGTGACCTTCCACTCGTCACTCGCGAGTGCGGTCTTGAGGAGGTTGAGGTGGTCGTCACTTCCTTCGAGGACGCCTTTGACGTGGTTGTACGGCTTCGCGCTGATGCGAAACGCCACATCCCCGTCGTCGGTGAGCGACAGGGTGTACCCCTCCTCGTAGTTGGCTCGAAGTGGGTACGTACCGTCCTTTGTGTGACTCGGGCGTCCGAAGTCATCGTACTCGTAGTAGTTCTCTATCGCCCCGAGTGCCTTGGCGACGATCCGTTGGGTTGTGTTCTTCACGAGGTTGGCGCCGTCTTCGAGGCGAGGCGAAATCGCGTGCCAGTCCACGCCTTGATTGGAGAGACGGATGGTTTCGTTGTACACTCGGCGGGATTCGAGCGTAGCATCGTACAGCAGGCCCTCGTTATCACTCCGGATATCAAGCTGGAAGTCCAGAGTCTTCACGAGGGCCTTGTCGTCCATTTCTGGGGCATTCATTGCTAGGTTTGTATCAGTCATAAGCCCGCGCCATGCAGGGTGAAAGTGAAACCCTATGTCGGCTTCACCCTCGGGGTCAGGCCCCGAGGCACTCGCCTTGAGTTATCTGTAGAGCAATCTTCCCGATATAGCGCTATCCTGGTAGTGCAAAAAACAAACACAGGGAGAGCGGGGAGACCCGTGACATCACCGACCCCACGTGGCAGATATCCTCTGTAGCAGTGGTACTCTGAGGAGCGAGACTCCGATCCGTGTCGAGAGCTAAGTTTGCGAGAACTCGTCGATCTCGTCGAGAATCTCGTCGATTTCGGGTCTATCGAACGTCGACGACCCCCGGTGGACGTACACGACTTTCGGCTCCGTACTACGTCTATCGATGATAACCACTTCGGGCATCCGACCGAAAAAGTCAGAGAATCGGCCGAGGAGGCCGAACCGAACCGGCTGATCGTACGCGTCTCCAGCTTCCGCGTTCGGGTCCGCCAATAACGCGTATGGTAGATCGTACGTCTCCTGCCACTGTTCGACGCGTTCGACCGGCTCCGGAACGATCGAGACGACTTCGGCATTGCGCTTCCGGAATTCTTCGATGCGATCTGCGAGTTGCTGGACCTGTTTCCGGCAGTTCGTACAGTAATAGTCCCGCTGGAAAAAGAGGACGACGAACGAGACGTCTTCCGAAAGCGCAGAGAGGGTGAACGGATTCGGTCCGACAGACACGTTCGGTAGCGAGAAATCTTGGACTTGCTCGGTCATGTGGTACGGTGTTTTTCGGTCGTCAAAATGGTGGTGATGGCTACTCCACGAACTTGCCAGCCGCTCTCGTCCAATCCCATGAGTTGTGTCGTATCTTTGGCGTCGCGTCGTCCGGAATCGCGTCGTACGAGCGCAACAGTTCACGGATTCCTGAGCCCCCACCGAAATCACCGCGGAACCACAGGAACACGCGCGGCACGAGAACGGTGCCGGCGTCTGCATCGTATTCTACTGTCGCGTCGAGGTAGCTACGGGTTGCCAGGTCCAGCTGCTCGTCGACACGATCTGGTTCGTACGCGCGGATCGCTGGACAGCTCTCGGCACCGCAGTTCAGTGCGAAGTGGATTCGTGGGTCACAGCCGTCGAGCCGGTAGCGCCGCTCGAAGTTCGTGACGTTGATTTTCGGTAGATATCCCAGTCCGTACTTCGAGCGGCCACCACGCAAAAGCCCGTTCTCGATGCGGTCCAGCGGCAGCGAAGTGCCACCGACCGTCACTGCCGGTGCGTGAAAGAACCGAACGAATCGGAGCGGGCTCTCGTATAGGTCGGGGCGCTCCTCGAGGAGGAGCTGGGTTCCAGCGTTGTAGCAGTTGAGCCAGAACGCCAGCCCGGTTTGTCGGTCCTCACGGATCTGGCGGAGATCGGCGTCTGTGGCTTTGGCGAGCGCGGTCCTGTACCGTTCGGTCGAGTCTCCGCGCCTGCACGCGACGAGCAGGTCCTGTGCGAGTGTCGTCGGTGAGCCGTCTCTCTCCGGCGCCGACGATGTTGCCTGCTCTGTCGAACGTGCCATAGGACTTCTCCGGCACCATGTGGAAAAAGGGTTGTGCGCTGTGGCAACCCCTGTGTCCAACGGCGATACCCGCTCCCGCTCTGCTATTGCACACCCGCGGCATGTTTATTGGAGAGTATTCCGCGTTTTAAGTGTGAAGAGTAGTGACACGCTCGCGACAACGACGAGTCTTTGCCCGGACTGTCTCGAAGAGGTTCCCGGTCGTTACGAAGAACGCGATGGAGGCGTCTTCCTCACCCGAGAGTGCCCGGATCATGGTTCGGCCAGTCGGCAGGTCTGGGGGTCACTAGACCACTGGGAGTGGGCTGCCGACTTCGGCCCGAACCCGGAGTACGACGGCGGCGGTTTAGCCGTCGATCCCGACCACGCCTGTCTGGCGGTCGTCGAAGTCACGGAGGGCTGTAACCTATCGTGTTCCTACTGTTTCGCTAGTTCCGGTCCCGGCGGCGCACACCGTTCGATCGATGAAATTGAGGCGTTGCTGGATACTGTCGCTGACGCCGGGGGTCGACCGATACAGTTCTCCGGCGGTGAACCCACGATCAGAGACGACCTGCCTGATCTCGTCGAGCGTGCTCGGGGCAAAGGAATCGATCACGTCGAGGTGAACACGAACGGAATCCGATTGGCGACGGAAGACGGCTACGCGGAGGTGCTCGCCGACGCAGGCGTCACCGCGCTATACCTGCAGTTCGATGGTCTGACGAGCGAGACCTACGAACAGATCCGCGAGGTTGACCTCGTCGAGGAGAAACACGCGGCGATCGAGGCCTGCCGGGCCGCGGACCTATCGGTCGTTTTGGTTCCGACAGTCGTACCCGGAGTCAACGACCACGAGATGGGTGACATCGTCCGATTCGCGCTCGAGAACAGGGACGTAGTCCGCTCGGTCAACTTCCAGCCGGTGGCGCACTTCGGCCGCTACGAATCGAACGATGGCCGGTTCGCTCTCGACGACGCCACGCGGCTGCTGGCCGAACAGATCGAGACGCTTGAGCCCCGAGATATGTTGCCCGCTCCGTGTTGTTCGGCGTACTGTCAGATCGGGACCGCCTTCGTCCCCCGGGACACGGACCCGACCGACACAGGCGACTCCGGAATCGATCGATCAGATGCGTGTGGCTGTGGCGACGAGTGCGCGGACGCTGACTCGTTCGTCCCGCTCACACAGTACATAGATGACCGGCTCTGGGACACCCTCTCCGGAATGGTCGACGAGGGTGACTACATGGAACTGCTGGCTGGCACCGCCGCTGGGGAGGAGTGGGCCTGTAAGACTGCCGGCTGCTGTGGAATCGACGTTCCTGGTGGCGTCGAGGGACTGTTCGACGAGGTCGTTCCGGTGTCGTTCACGGGGTTCATGGACGCCGACGCGGCCGACGTGAACCGACTGAGCAACTGTTGTATCTCGGTTCCGACGATGGACGGCGAGTTGGTCCCGTTCTGTGGGTACAATATGACGACCGAAGATGGCGAGTACGCGCTCCGAAACCGCAACGATTGGGGCGGTCGGAGCACGGTCGAGGATCCGCAGACATCGAGTGATACCGCTGTCGGCTATCAGGCCGACGGGACGGTCACGGACGGGGGATGCGTCCCTGACGAGTGCGGAGACGGGTGCGACTGATGAGTGGACTGTTCGACGCTGCCCTCGCGAACCCGTGGGGAACTCTCGACACAGTACTCGACGGGCCGCTCCACCCGGGCGGGACTGAAGCGACAGCTCAGCTGCTCGACCGAGCTGATGTCGGCTCAGGAACACGGTTGCTGGACGTCGGCTGTGGCGCCGGCGACGCGCTGACGGTTGCCCGCCGGCGCGGTGCCGACGCCTTCGGTGTGGATTCAGCCCCGTCATCGAACACTGATCGGGTGGTCCGGGGCGACGCGACTGCGTTGCCCATCCGGGACGGAGCTGTAGATGTCCTGCTCGCGGAGTGTGTCCTCTGTCTCACAGACTTCCCCGTCGCACTCGGGGAAGCCCATCGCGTTCTGGACAGCGGTGGTCGGCTCGCGCTCTCGGACGTGATCGTCGACGGCGAGGGGCCCGTGGTTCCGGACCAGATTGCTGGGGCGTTCTGTCTCGACGGCGCACGGAATCGTGATCAACTGATGATGCAGGTGACGGACGCAGGATTCGACGTGAAGACGGTGTACGATCACCACGATGATCTCCTCGCGATGCGTGACCGAGTGGTCGACCGCGTCGACTACGAAGGGATACTCGGTCTGCTGGGCGAGCGCGGCCAGCGTGCCCTGAACGCGATCGAGGAACTCGAAACCGCGGTCGAAGCCGGACGCGTGAGCTACGTCTCTCTCGTCGCCAGCGCGTAACACGGGTGGTCCGTGAGCGTTTTGACATCCTCCCCGCGCTAATGCGCGAGGATTCCCCGAAGGGGATATTCAGGTTGCGCGTTTCCTCGGTTCTCAAGTACGCTTTCGCGTGGAACCTCAAAGGTAGCCACCGAGTTGTGACCAATGGTGTGCGTTCCAGCGCGTGTAGCCCTGTCAAGGGGGCCTTCCTCCCCGCATACAGCGGGCGTCCCCAGAAGTCGAAGACTTCTGGTGTGCGAACGAGACGCAGAGCGTCTCGTCAACGACGGCGGGTTCTTCAGCCCGCGAGGTAGCACGGTTCGCGTCAGCCGAACTGTTACGCCGTGCATGGTTCACCCTCCCGTTGTGCGATATTCTCCGACGCGTTCAGGTCGGCGTGGCGTTCCCGACCGCACTCCAAACACGAAAAGTGGTCGCCATCACGGGTTCCCATCGAACCACACGCCGAACACCGCTGGCTGGTGTAGTAGGCGTCAACCTTCTCGACGCGGATACCAGCGCGTTCGGCTTTGTACGTGATGAACTGTTGGAGTTGGTGGAAGTACCACGAGTGGACACCCGACCACGAACTGTTCTCGCGGATCCCTTCGAGGTCTTCCATCCGAATAATGGGATTCTCGAACTGTTCCGCGAACGTGATGAGACGACGGGAGAGTTTGTGATTCAGGTCTTTGATTCGACGCTGTTCTTTGTCACCCACGCGGTTACGTGCGCGAAGCGCACCCGCTTCCGAAAGCGAATCGCGTAGGGAACGATATTTGCGTCGAACGTACTTCGCCTCACCACCCGACACCAGCATCGACTCGCTCTCACCGTAGGCCGTCACAGCGATGATGTGTCGTTCACCAATATCGACGCCGATGGGTGTCTCACCCGACGTGTCGGCGTCGTAGTTGATGTTGAACGTACAGTACCAGTCGTCGCCACGGCGGTACACTTGAAGTCGTGTCTTCTTCGCGTCACCCTCTATCAGTCGGCCTACGGGGTCGGCGATGTCGTCGTACACTTCGATGGGCGTGTACCACCATTGGGAGACGCACGGGAAGCCGACGACGACTGTACCGTTTTCGGTCGTGTCGAGTTCCCAATTCTGGTTGTTGACGGCGAACGGTTGACTCTCTCGGTAGTGAACTTCTCCGTCCTTGTTGTGGTCGGATTTGGCCTCTCGAATGGCTTGGTTCTGGATGGCCGAGTAGAGGTCGTTGTCGATGCTGGCTGTGGTCACGGATTTGTCGAAGTTGCCGTTCTCCCATCCGTCGATACAGAACTGCTTGGTGTCACGGTAGAGACGAGTGGCGTGTTGCCACTCTTTGCGTCGTGAGAGGGATGGGTTGTGGAACTTTGCGGTGACAGTCACCGTGACCATTACAATTGTAATTAGACGTGCTATCGGAAGAAGGCATTGGAATATCAGGGCGTGCTATCGTCGGTGACTAGTGGAGGGTAGTGTCGGATTCATCCCCGCGCTACAGCACGGGGCTTTCTCCTTGCACTTCCGTAATTTGGTAGTCGGACTCAATTGGTCCAGGAAGGCCACTTACTCGGGGTCGATGATCTCTCCACAGGCAGGGCATTCGGCAAAGACACCGATAGTACTGTCTGACCGTTCGTACGTGATCAGCTCGTCTATCGGCTGGGTATCGTGACCGCAGTTCGGGCACACGCCGAGGCGTGAATCGTCGCTCATCATCAAGGGGCGGGAGCGTGTGACAGGACAGCCCGTTCAGTAGTCAGGTGAAAAAGCGCATAAGCATTGGCCGGGTCTGCAATCTCGTTCCACAACAGCACTGAGAAATGACTGACGTTTGTACTCAGTAGTCCCGTTGTGGCTGCTTCTCACGCGAGTCTGTAGAAGCTCTTCGGGCCGTGGTCATCTTGCCAGACGAAGGCGTAGAGTCGTCGACTCGTCGGTCATGAACGACCCCACTCGCACAGATCGGACACCACGTGACCGCGAGGGGACGGAAGCCGGCGGTTGAGTTTCCGCGCGAGCCCGTCTCCCGTTCGGGTCGCTCACCGTCTTCGAGTACGCCGTTGACGATCTCGTGATAAACGAACTATCTGGCCCGACTGTATCGCTCGACGTCCCGTCCGGTATCGACGCCACGACCGGCAAGCCGCTGGGCGAAGCAGTTGCGCCGGATCGCACGGTCACACGCGCACTTCCCAAAACTGGGCGCCCGGTTCCCTCACAGGGGCCATCTATCTCGTGGATATCAGTATCTCCCGAACAGTCTACGACCGACTCGATATCGAGTACGAACTTCCGCTCGGAGACGACGACTGGGTTCGACTCGAACAGCAGGCCGATCTTCGCTTCTGTGTGACACTGGTGCACGCCCCCCGCTTCTTGAAGTCCGTAGTCGTGTTATCTGTTCGCATGATCAGGGTCGGGCAGAATGCACCGGATTTCACGCTTCCCGGAGCAGCTGCAGGAACGATCGAAACGCACGGCCTTTCGGAGTATACGGATCGGGGCTGGGCAGTGGTTCTCGTCTTCTATCCCTTCGATTTTCACCCGGCGTGTACCGACCAGTGGTGTTCTCTCCGGGATGCCGACTGGCTCACGCTTCTGGACGACGTGGTCGTCCTCGGGATTGGATCGGACGGAGCCTACGCCCACCGCGAGTACGCGGCCAAGCACAATATCCAGTTCCCTCTCCTGTCGGATACCGATGGACAGGTGAGCCAGGCGTACGGGGTGTTAAAAGACGAATTCGAGGGGCATCGCAACGTCCCAAGTCGCGCAACGTTCGTCATCGATCCCGATCGAGTTGTCCAGTTTGCGTGGTCAGCACGCAGCCCTGAGGAGCAACCCGATCTCGACGCGTTGCGGAAAGCGACGAACTGCTGTGACGACCGGTGTGCGATCGACGAGTCCGAGGAGTCGGTCTGACGCCGCGCGCCCCCTGCGAACGGTTATCTCATTCTCCGTACGTGTGGAAGTCGACGGCCTGTTCGAGCAGTTCGTCCGGGATTCCCGGGACCTCTTCAGAGCGGACTGGTCCCTGCTCCTCGAGGAGGTCGGGGTCCCGTGGGAAGTCTCGGAGCTGGAAGTGAACGTCGATGCCGGCTTTTGCGCCCTGACCGAGCGCGACCGGTATCTGATTGTGCCCCGGCGTACAGTCACCGACGGCGTAGACCTCCTCGACCGACGTCCGCCCGTGGTCGTCCACCTCGATCGTGCCGTCGTCGTTGATGTCACACCCGAGCTCCCTGGCGAGCCCGTTGTTGTACTCGGCGCCGTACATTGCGAAGCCGCCTTTGTACTCCCGGACAGTTCCGTCCTCGAACTCGAGGGCTTTCAGCCAGCCGTCCTCGCCGTTCTGGACCCCCGAGACGTCGTCGTGTACGACGTCGATCGGATGATTCTCGAGCATCTCGGCGGTCTTCTCACTCCACTCGGGGTCGTTACCTCGGGTGAGCAGGTCGACCTCGTCGGTGAAATTCAGCATGATACCCGCGACGTGGGCGGCGCTCTCGGCGTGTCCCATCACGTACACCGACTCGTCGACGAACATGTGGGCGTCACAGTGCAGACAGTAGTGGAGGCCACGCCCGGTCCGGGGGAGTGGCGGCTCCGGTCGAACGTCGTTGAACCCGGTCGCGAGAACGACACGGTCGGCTTCGTACTCCGCGCTGTTACCCGATAGTCGGATGCCGTCCGAGTCGGTCCGCGCACAGGTCGTGACCATATCGCGGTGGATATCACACCCGTACGCTTCGAGTTGTTCTTGACCGATTCCGAGAAATTCCGCCCCACTCGTCTCCTCTTTCACGCCGAGGAGATTGTGCACCTCCTGCATCATCGCCGCCCGTCCACCACCACGGTTGACGACGGCCGTATCGTGTCCAAGTCGCGTGCTGTAGAGGGCTGCCGTCATTCCAGCGGGCCCCCCGCCGACCACGACGACTTCGTATTCGTGCTTCTCTGTGGAATCTGACGCCATATGCGAGGTGTCTCGGTCGAATAGCAAAAGTCCCGCGTCGTCGCACTCGGGAATCGTAGGTGCCCTCACAATCGATGGCCGCACGCGCAGTTCCCGATACAGTAGGTCGTCTCAGGTTGCTCGGCCGAGATGCCGAGTCGAGCTATTGCGAGAGCCATTGCAGCCGACGGATCGCTCTGCGGCCGGACCTGAGCCGAAGTCGCCCCGTACGGGCTCGGCCCGACGCTGATTCGCGTAACTACCTCCCTACGCTCGTGATCGATCACCGCCACCTCGTCAGCGGTCTGGACGGGAACGTAAAGCTTCGTCCGTGAGGGGTCCCACGTCCCGACGAATGCTGATCCACCAAGGTCGAGTCGCGTGGTCACAGTCCCGTCCGTGAGGTCGACGACGGTCACGTCGTTCGAGCCCGGCGTGAACACGTATCCTGTCTCGGAGTCCGGACCAATCTCACTGGTCAGCGGTCGTCGTCCGAGTCCGTCCTCGACCGTCAGTCGACCCGTCTCACTCGGTGCGGCTGGATCGTCGAGGGTCCAGATACTCTCGCTACCTCCGTTGGCCTCGTTGTGTTCGACGAGCAGGGTTTGCCCGTCCGGTGCGACGGTCCCCATCCACGGTCGGGCAGGACCGTCCTCGACTGGTTCTACGTCTACCTGAGTAACGATCTCGAACGGTTCGACGGATAAGACGGTCAGTGTATCTCCGAAAAGATCCGGAACGTACGCATATTCACCGTCAGGGTGTATCGTGACGTCACACGGGCCAGGACCGTCTCTCTCACCACGCCCGCCCTCCAGGGCCCGATCGATTACTGCGGTAACCTCACCGAACGTTTCCGATGCCGAATCGGCGTCGAGCCGGAACTGTCTGTGACTGGGTTCTCTGGCGCTGACGATGACGTGGCGTCCGTCGGGCGTCTGTTCGAGCCAGTTCGCGCCGGATCCCGTCTCGACGGCCGCCGTCTCCGAGAACGATCCGACTGCGAGGCCTCGAACCCCACGACCGACGTTGAGCCACAGCGAGTCGTCCAGGTCGTCAGTCAGGCCCGGGGTGTACTGATTCGAGGGAAACGATGACGAGAGGTCGATAGCTCGTGTCTCGACGAGTTCGTCACTCTCGGGATCGATCAGACTCGCCGTGCCGTCGCCAGTGTTGAAAACGAACACCGTTGGCTGTTCGGCGGGTTCGCTGCCGCCATCTCCACCGACGCATCCCGCCGTCGCCACGACTCCGGCAGTTGCGCTCCCAGCGAGTAAGTTTCGACGAGACACCCCTTCCGCAGAGGTGGGTGGATTCCGTCTATTTGGATAGAGAACGGTATCTGTATCCTCTCCAGTCATGTTCATCCATTCGCTCCCAGCGTAATAATCAACCCTGACAGAAACACCGGCACTGACCGGCCACGTGAGTGCAGGCAGATCAGCCCTCGGTTACACATATTCCCAGCCTCATTCCGTCTCTCCATGTGACTCTATCAGACTCTCTGTGGTGGCACTTTCAGACGCTTTCGCGGGTGTGCGTCTTTCTTCAACGGCCGCATCGTGGTTTAGTAGTCATCGTGCGTCTGATAGAACTGAACTCATGGCATCAGTTATTGCCGGTCTCGCTGGCGGCGTGGTAGCAACGATCGTTATGACCATCGCGATGATGATGATGGGCGATGGGGGGCCGCCGCCGACGGCAGCGCTCGTCGCGAAATTCGCCGGCGGTGAGCCAGAGGACTACGCGATGCCGGGGATGGCGTTGCACTTCGTCTACGGCATCGTCGCTGGCGCGGTGTTCGCGGTCGGCGTTCCGCTGATCGGGCTTAGTCTCGGTTCTATCGGCGTCGCCATCGGCCTCGGGCTCGTCTACGGCATCGTCCTCATGATCGGGGGGATGATGTTCTGGATGCGGATGATCATCGGGATGGAACCCGATAGAAGCATGATGATGATGTTCGGCACCGTCCACGTCATCTACGGCGTCGTTCTCGGCGCCTTCCTCGGAGCTGGCATCCTCGCCTAAGAGGACACCGAGTCACGACACGAAGCGAAGCGAGCATCCCCGCAAGACCCACGATTCCACCAATCATACTACACAGACGCACATGTCCCGACTCCCGCTACTCGAATTAGACGACATCCCAGAGGAGTATCACCACCTGTTCACCGACGAGTATCTCGGCGATCGCCACATTTTCCGGGCGTGGGCGCACAACCCGGAAGTCCTCGAGGCGACGCTGGAGTACCTGAACGTCTTGTACGATCAGCTCGGCCAGCGACGCAAGGAGCTGGTCATCCTGACCGTAGCCCGCGCCCGTGGGGCTCGCTACGAGTGGCACCAGCACGTCGACATCGCCCGCGACAAGGGGGTCACGATCGAGGAGATGCAAGCCATCGGTGGGGGCGATCTCTCCATGTTCGACGACGCCGAGTTCGTCCTGCTCCAGTACGCCCGTGCCGTCGAGTCCGGGACCGTCACCGACCAGATCCACGGCGCCCTGACGCGTCACTACTCGTCCGGCGAGATCGTTGCCCTCGGTCTGCTCGTCGACTTCTACGTGGGTTTGTGTAACTACATCGCCTCGGTCGATCTGCCGTTCGAAGGCGGCGAGTTCGTCGGCTGGACCCCTGACGAGGAAACCGTCTCGGAACTCTTCGAATAGATGGCAGGGATAGGAGTGACCAGCAAAACTGACCGCAGACTGCCTATCCGGGGTCAGAATCGCCAGCCACCTGGGTCGCCCATGTGTCCGAAGGAACGACGCTCTCGCTGGGGGCTCCGAGCATGACTCGGTCTACCGTTCTCGCATTCGGTGGTGTCGTCGGACTGTCTGGAGTACTCACCCTGCCGCTGTTCGGAGGGGGGACTGGTATCGATCTCGGGACGGTCGCGTTACAATCGCTTCCAGTTCCGGCTGGCTTTCCGGTCGACCAGTTCCTTGCCCACTGGTGGGTGTTCCCGGCCTCGATCCTCTTTTCGATGGTCGCCCTCGCCTCGGGCGTCTCTGGAGCGCTGTTCTTCAGTCCGTTCTTCATGTTGCTCGTCGGGCTGTCGCCCTCGCAGGCGATCGGTGCTGGCCTCCTGACGGAAGTCTTCGGGATGGGAAACGGACTGTTGAACTACGTCCGACAAGGGGTCGTCGACTACGCCACGGCAAAGTGGCTCCTGCTCGGTGCGGTCCCGGCCGTCGTAGTCGGGGCGCTCGCCGCCCACGTCGTCCCGACGGCGCTACTCACGATCGCATTCGGCGCCGGACTCCTCCTTTTGGGTGCGTTCCTCGTCTACTACGACCCGCCCGAGGAGTGCGTCCCGGGCGAGTGTGAGGGCGAGTTCCTGAAAAAGAAGAACACTGGACGCGGGACGACGACCATCGAGACGAGCGACGGCGAGACGTACACGTACGACACCTGCTGGCGACCGCCAGGCGTCGGCCTGGCAACCATCGGCGGCTTCATCACCGGGCTGATCAGCGCCGGGCTCCCGGAGATCACGACAACCCAGCTGATCGTCCGGTGCCGACTGGCGCCTCGGGTGGCGATCGCGACGAGCGTGTTCGTGCTCGCGGTGGCCGCCATCGCCGGCGCAGCGGTCCATGCACTAGCCGCTACGCCTGTCTGGTATGTCGTAGCGTGGTCGATCCCCGGTGTCCTCATCGGCGGGACGATCGGCACCCGGGTCGGAAAGTACGTTCCCAGCGAGATTATGGAACCGGCGCTCGGTGTCGTCTTCGCCATCGTCGGCGTGATCGTGCTCGCGAGCGAATTGCTCGCGTAGAAGCAGAGGCCCTATTAACTCGAGAGAGCGCCGGCTGGCGTTGCTCCTGCGTTACACGCTCGACACACCTCTTTACGCGCTGCCGGCGTACTCCCGTATGCGCATGTCTACCGATACGTTCGACCTCTCAGAACCGGAGGTGACTGCCGACGACCTTCTCGTGCTCGATGATCCCACTTCGGTCCGGACACCGTCAAGAGAGCTGGTAGATCTCGGTGAGCAACGCGCGGCGGAGTTTCGTGCCGAGCTGTAATCCGTGATTGATAAACACAGGCCGGGAACGTACGTCTGGAGGTTGGGATACGGGAGTTTCTCGTAACTATGCAATGACTCTCGTAAAACGGCCCTCTCCCTGCTCCACGGGGTCGGGAGCTACCGTTACCGAGACAACGGGCACGGTCGCCAACCCGTTCTCTCTGTTTGTTACGGCACCAGAACAGCGTGTCCGGTTGCCGCCAAGACGACCAATAAATAAAACATGGTTCCCAGGGCTGCGCTCGTCACGACGACAGAATTGGGATCGCGTCGGGGGAGCGTGTGATGGAGAAGGGGAATCTCGGTGAGTTCCGGGCGCGTCAGCACGTGGTTCATGAACACCCCAAACGTGCCCACGACTAGAGGACCGAATAGGAGGCTGTTGACCAGTCGAAGGAGCCACTCCGTAGCCCTGTCTCCGAGCGCGAACGTCGCGATCGGGCCGAGGACCACTTGTGGTGGCGGTAGCACGATCATCGCCTGCCCGTACTTCGCATAGAGGAACAGCGCGACACCGAGGACAACCGCAGTGAGCCTGACGAGTCTCGCTCGCCGGGCAGAGAGAGGGCGTGGCAGGACAAAAAGACCCAGCAGGAACGCGATATTCATTCCCAGCCACGGGCCGAAGTCCTGTAAGGCGAGCGGGAGCCCCGTCGCGAGAATCCCCATGCTGAACCAGTCAAGGCTCAACAGTCGAGCATTCGGACACGATCCCGTCAGAATCTGTCGCCGGTGAGTCGGGTGGAGCAGATGGATACCGACCCTCAAGAGGAAGAACGTCGGGATCAGCAGGACGTATGCGAGCAATCGTATCTGGAGGCCAGCGGGCGTGGCGACCGCACCGATAGTGATAGCGGTGGAGAAGTCGATCAGGCCATTGACGAACCAGAAGGTGAGCAACGACGGCGCGAACAAACAGCCGTTCAGTATCGTAGCGAAATACCCCGTCGAATAGGAGAACTCCTGTGAAAACAGGTCGAGAGCTGCGGCTCGAAGATTAGTTCGGAGTTCGAATAACGAATCTACCCGCTCGTTAAACGCTTTCAAGATCATCCAGTAATCGATTGATATAGTATAATATCACTACAAGTGGGTGCTGAGATGGTGTCTTCCGACGAGGCTGTTTAGAGAGGGACATCCTGAAACGCCGCCTCGACCACCTTGCTCAGCGTCGGGTGGGCGTGGATCGCCCCGGCGACATCGTCGACGGTCGCGCCGGTGCGCATCGCGAGGACCGCCTCGTGCAATAGCGTCGAGGCCTCGTAGCCGATGGCATGAGCGCCCAGAATTTCGCCGTCGGAGGCGGCGAGCACCTTCACGAACCCGTGATCGAGCTTCTTCGCCCGGCCCATCGCCGAGTCGGCGTAATCGGCCCGTCCAACGACGTACTCCGTATCCCCGTCGTTTAGATCCTCCTCGGTCGCCCCGACGCCGGCTATCTGTGGTTCTGTGAAGATCGTGTGGGGCATCGCCGAGAGGTCGATGGCCCGCGACTCCCCGTGGACGACGTTCGCGACCGTGTGCCGGGTTTCGTAGTCTCCCGAGTGTTTGAACAGGGCATTGCCCGCGATGTCGCCCTGCGCCCAGACCTTCTCGGCTGTGGTCTGCAGGTATTCGTCGGTCTCGATGAACCCTCGGTCGTCGATCTCGATATCCGCCGTCTCGAGGTCGAGCGTGTCGCTGTTGGGGCGGCGTCCGAGTGCAACCAGCACCTCGCTCCCCTCGACAGTCGTCTCCTCGCCAGCGTCCGTCTCCGCATGGACGGCGTACCCCTCGCCGTCTTCCTCGACAGCCGTCACCCGGTGGCTGGTGTACACGTCGTGGCGGTCGGCCGCAATGTCGGTGAACGCCTCGGCGACGTCGCCGTCCTCGCGGTGGACCAGCGAATCCATCATCTCGACGATGGTCACATCCGTCCCCATCGCGTCGAAGAAGTAGCCCAGCTCGACAGCGATGTACCCGCCCCCGAGGATCACGAGGCTGTCCGGCGTCTCGCGGAGGTACAGCGCGTCCTGGCTCGTGAGGTAGTCCACGTCCTCGAGGCCGTCGATCGGCGGCACGATGGGACGGCTCCCGGCTGCGACGACCACTTTCTCGGCCGTGACCGCCTCGCCGCCGAGACGGACCGTCCGCTCGTCGACGAACTCCGTGCGTTCCTTGAACAGCGTGAGATTCGCCTTCTCGCGGTAGCGCGACTCCATGTCCTCAGCGATGCCGCCGAGAAGGTCGTCCATCTCGTCGACGACCGCGGCGTGGTCGACAGCGTCGAGTGTAGCCTCGACGTGGAACCGCTCGGCCTCACGAACGTGATTGACCGCGTTGGCCGCCTGGATCAGCATCTTCGAGGGGTTGCACCCCCGATTGAGACACGTCCCGCCGAGCGGACCCGGTTCGACCAGCGCCGTCTTCAGGCCGGCGTCGGCTGCCGCCGCCGCCACGTTGTTGCCCGTTCCACCGCCGATCACGAGGACGTCGAAGTCGGCCATATCTCTCTCGACGACACTGACGACAAAGAAGCTCTCCCGGCGGTTCGATTCGATTGCACGGACGCTTCCGACACTGAAACCGGGTTACACACGCGAGCCGTGTTTATAAATCGGCTGTCCGTTGCAGTCTCTATGTCAACTTTCGTCGTTGTTGGCGGGGACGCCGCTGGGATGTCTGCAGCTAGTAAAGCGAAGCGCGACGACCCCGACCTCGATGTCGTCGTCTTCGAGCAGGGCGAATGGGTGTCCTACGGTGCCTGCGGACTCCCGTACTATATCAAAGGAGAAATCCAGTCGCTGGAGGATCTCGTATCGGTCACACCGGAGGAGTTCCGGCAGGAACGGGACATCGATCTCCGGACGGGCCACGAGGTCGTCGACATCGATCCCTCGAACCGGACCGTCACGGCCCGGAGCGATGAGGGAGAAGTCGTCCAAGAGTACGACCACTTGCTCGTGGCGACGGGGTCGGAGGCAGTTACTCCACCGATCGACGGCCTTGACCGGACTGGTGTCTACACGCTCGGCTCGATGTCTGACGGCAAGGAACTCCGCGAGTACGTCGGGCGGGCCCGCTCGACCGGGGACCTCCAGCAGCCCGACCGCGGCCCCGCCTGCCAGTTTCTGGAGACGTGCAACGGGCCGGTCGGGATCGTCGGCGGCGGATACATCGGCGTCGAAATGGCCGAAGCGCTGGCTGCCAACGACTTCGAGGTCCATCTCTTCCAGCGGGGCGACCGAATTCTCAAGCAGTTCAGCACGGCTACCAGCGAAACCGTCCTCGATCATCTCGGTGAGCAGGATGTTGCAGTCTATCTGAACACTGAAGTGCGTGAGCTCGCGGGGAGTGATGCGGTCGAGGCAGTCGTCACCAAGGATGACCGCGTCCCGGTCGAGATGGTCCTCGTGGGGACTGGCGTCCGACCTCGGACGAACCTTGCCGAGGATGCAGGGATCGAACTCGGCGAGACGGGCGCAATCGCGACTGACGCCTACCGGGAGACGAATGTCCCCGACGTGTATGCAGCAGGGGACTGTGCGGAGGCCGAACACGTCATCTCCGGCGACCCGGTGTACATTCCTCTCGCACTGACGGCGAACAGACACGGACGGGCCATCGGCCAGACCGTTGCAGGCAAGCCGACCGAAGGAGGCGGTGTCGCCGGCACAGCGGCGGTCAAGGCGTTCGAGGTGGAAGCAGCCAGGACCGGGATTCTCGACCACGACACAGCCCGGGAAGCCGGCTTCGAGCCGATTACGGAGACGATCGAAGCCAAGTCTCGCGCCGGGTACTACCCCGAAGGTGGCACCGTGCAGGTGACGCTCACCGTCGACAGGCCATCCGGTCGCGTCTTAGGCGGCAGTCTCGTCTCCGAGTACGGCGAAGGTGCGGTCCACCGGAGTCACGCGCTGGTCGGGGCAGTGACTGAGGGGACGACCGTCGACGAACTCTCCAATTACGACCTCGCATACGCACCACCGTTCAATACGACCTGGGACCCTGTACTGACGGCGGCGAAGGTCGTCGACGGCAGGCGGTGAGTGTTCCACATACTCCCACTTTCGAAGTCGGACTGCTCGTAGTTGTGGCTGCATCTGGTCGGTTGGTCGTTCGCGTAGCTTGCGAGATTCTGATCGAGCGATTCGGCGAAATCGTGGTCAGGTCAGCTGTGTGGCTCGCCTGCACGTCCGATGTGTGCTTAACTCGATATCCCGCCCAGATCGGGGCAAGATGCTCGCTCGACCCACTGTGTCACCTTCTTCGAGATCGGAAGAACAGCCACATATTGCGACAGCAACTCGCATCCTTGACGGAGAAAGAGACCACATCCAAGTACAGCTCGGGGTAACGGTGTTCACTCGGCCACGAACTGTTCGATACGGAGTGACAGCGGCCGGAGAGCGGACGACCTCTCTATCACCAACCTCGCCCACGAACCCGGTCGCGTCAGACCAGACGGTGGGGGTGTAACGTGGACCCTCTCGCGGTCGTCGCCGGCTTCTTCCCGAATGGAATCACCCGATATCTGGTCGGTGGCCTGTTGATCGGAGTCGGCGTTGCAACGATCTATCTCGGTACCGGTATCATCGCCGGTGCGAGTACATTCCTCGAAACGACGCTCTCGTACGCCTCTGGACTTTCGCGGTTCAATCGAGCGAAGTACGTGGGGTCGCGAGACTGGCGGGTCGTGTTCACGGTCGGAATCGTCGTCGGGGGCGCCGTCTACGCGGTCACCTTCCAGGATGGTATCTGGGTCACCCAGGTCCAACCGTGGCGTCTCGCCGTCGGTGGGGTTCTGGTCGGTATCGGAACCCGTCTCGGGAAGGGCTGTACGTCCGGACACGGCGTCTGTGGCGTCGGTTCCATCTCGAACACCTCGCTGGTGAACGTCGTCACGTTCGTGGGCTTCGCCGTCGGCACCGCCCTGCTCGTCCAGGCAGCGGGGGTGTCCCCATGAGCGAGGCTCGCCACCCACTATTCATGCCAGTGATCTTCGTGGGTGGTGTCGTGTTCGGTCTCGGACTCGGTGTGAGTCACATGACCCATCCCGAGGTCGTCCTGGACTTCCTCCAGATTCAGGATCTCGGCTTGCTGTTCGTGATGGGCGCAGGAAGTCTAGTAATGGGCGGTGCCATCGCGATCATGAGTCGCACGTCTCAACTCGCGCCACTCACTGGCGACGTCTACGGTCGCCGGGTGAAGTCTCTGGACCGTAACGTGGTCGTCGGCGGGTCGGTGTTCGGTGTCGGCTGGGGCCTGTCAGGAATTTGCCCGGGAGCTGCATACGCGAGCGTCGGAATCGGGAACTACCCGATCCTGATCGCGATTGCCGGAATGTTCGTCGGGGCATACGTCCAGGGCTACTGGCGAGAGTTGCGAGCGGAACCGGCTACGGGGGTCGCTCCGGCCGATGATGGATGATGCTCTATTCAAGGATGCGGCCACAGCCGACGACCAGGTCCCACACGTTCAGAACGAGAGCGTCTCGGCTTCTCGCAAATCGTGTATGACGAAGAGGTACTTGAACCGGATGTTGCAAGCGGGTAACGAGTGGCGTTATTTGCCCTCCCTGCGAACGCTTGATTCATGAACAAAACGCGGTATCTCTCTCGACGTCGTCTTCTGAGCCGGTGGAGCGTGATTCCACTCGCCGCACTGGCTGGCTGTGCAGACAGCGGGCAAGAGTCACGTCCCGGGGAAGATGGTCAGGACACGACCGACGAGGCAACGACGGGGACGCGCGATACCTCGGACACGTCTACAAGCGACGGCTTAGGAACCGACAGTACTTCTGATGCAGAAACCACCGATAGCGCCGGAACTGACGACCTTGACTTACGAGAGGCGAACGTCGTCGACGTCTCTTTCGAGGAACAGAACGGGACGTACACGTTCGACGTGACTCTGCATCACGATGACGACGGTGAGGAAGGATACGCAAACTGGTGGCAGGTCGAACGACTAGACGGGACGCGTCTCGGTCGGCGCGAACTTCTGCACGCGCACTCTCAGCAGCCGTTTACGCGGTCCGAGACGATCGAGATTCCCGAGGACGTAACCTGTGTCGTTGTCCGTGGACACGATCAGATACACGAGTACGGGGGACTGGCGATAGTGGTCAATCTCGATTCGGGAGAAACGGGGCTGAGAGACCAAGGATCCGAGAGGCAATCGTTCGACGATAGTGATTGTCCCGGATAGCGTCGATTAGGCTGACCAGACGAATACGTCCTCGGCAGTGGCGGCACCCACTGCGACACCACTGTCATCGAGACCAACGCCAGTGAGATTACTCGTCAGCTGGTCATCTAACTCCCATTCCCACTGAATCTGTGCGTCGCTAGACGTTCGGACGACGGCCACGAGTCGGCGACGGTCGGTCGTCGGGACGAGGAGTTCCACAGTACCATCATCATCGAGATCGGCTGCGACGCCTCCGTCGAGGTTGCGGGACCCGTACGTGTGGGACGAAACTCCATCGACGGTGGCCCTAACGTTCAGATCACCGTCTTCGAGCCGGTAATACTCCAGCGTGTGGGTGACGTGCGGTTTCAGAACGGCGGCGAGTTCCGTGGTACCATCGGGACCGAACGGTGCGACTGTGAGCTGGTGACGCCAGCCGGGGCCGTATACGGGGCCAGTCGCGATGCGCTCACCAGCTGGCGAGTAAATAGCGATGCGTGCCCCGTTCTCGGAGTCGGCAATCGTGGTGACGATCTCCGGTTCCCCATCGCCGTCGAGATCTGCGACGAGTGGTTGCAACCCCTCGAAGACGAGGGGAGCATCGAGCACCGTTCGAGCGACCACCTCCGGACCCGTCGGGTCGACCACGACGAGAGACGACGGTTCCAGTGTGTCACCGAGCGCGCCGTGCCCGTAGCGGCCCGTCACGTCACCGTAGACGACGTACGTCCCGTCTCCGATTGCTGCTGGTCGGATATCGGGCGGTGCGTCAATAGGGAGACGAGAGCGGTCGTCGCCATCGACGACGAGGTCACCGTTCTCTGCCACGAACAGCCGGCGGGACATCCCCTCCCCAGACGTCATCATCTGGCCCGCGTTCTGACTCATGATCGACGGATGGTCGAGAAGCTCCGGCTCGGTGTCGCCGTCTGCTACTACCGGCGGGCGTCCGGGAATCTGTTGTGGCAGACGCGTCTCGTCGGATATCGCCCCGTCGTAGACCTGGAATCGGGTAGCGGTACCCTCCGCCGTGACGACAGTCCAGTAACTCCCTCGCGGTGCGGGATGGGCGACCAGCCACACTGGCCGACCGTCGACAGCGAACCGAATGGGCTCGGTGTTCCGGAGATCCGTGGCCCCGGAGAGGAACCGATTGCCAGTCGACTGGGGGTGGGTGTACCAGTATGGGCCAGAGGGGATGTCGGTAGCTGGCGTCGGGTTCGACTCGACCGTTGGAGTCGGATCGGACCCACGACCTCCACAGCCCGCGAGCCACAGCAGGGTCCCAGTACTGGCTGTCAGCACCGTTCGACGTCGGGTCATTAGTCGTAAATGTTCAACACGAGAGTAAACGTATCCACTCCGCGGTGAGGTTCAAGCGATGGGGATCTGATGAGTGACCGCTCGTCAAGCGTGCCGAGGATCGGGACGTGTCTCGGCTTCGGAACTCAATGTGATTACCGGGCCGCTGGTCATATCGGTCAACATGCCACCTCTGCGGAGGCCGTAACGAACTCATCGCCGCTCTCCGTGGTTCGGTATAGCTGTTCCGTGATGTTCCCTTCGAACAATTAGTCATCCGGGAACGACTCCCAGAAGACATCCGGCAGGTCTTGATCCGGATTTTCTTTGAGGTAGTCCTGTTTCGTCAGGTTCGCGTCTTCGATGAGGGAGGCTGCCTCCCCAGCCCAGACGTAGAACCCGATGAGCGTCTCACGGCGCATTCGTTCGAGGTCGACCGAGTGATACACCTTGACGACGCCGCCACCCTCTCGATTGAGCTCGGACCGCCTAAGCAATCCTAGCTCGACGAGTTTGTTGAGATACCGCGTGACCGTACTTCGGTCGTATCCGAGCTGTTCGGCGACCTCGATCGCCGAGAGGGGCCCCTCACCGATAACGCACAGACAGATATCCAGTCCGGCCTTGGGAAGACCGAACGCCTGGAGGAGGACCTGTCTCACGTCCGGTGGTTTCACACTCATATCCACCTCTGTAACCCGCTCCATTGGTTGATCGTGACAGGACATCGGTGGATCGTCGCTCCCGACCACGAGAACGACGTTGTCACAATCGGAGACGGAGCATTCGTAGATATCGTATCGACCGGAGTTCGGATCGTACTGGACCTCGTCACTCTCGTCGTCGGACTGGGTTGTACTTCGATCAGACATCGGTAGTGTGTACCTCCATTTGTGTCGACTGTTATGTGGGGAGCCGGTGAATCGTTTCGGGGTCAAGTGGTTCGAGAGAGCTTCGCTCTCTAGTCATCACGAAACGGCTTCGCCGTTTCGGTCGACCCCGAGGCTTCCCGTTTCTACGACGTGACGTGCAGACACAGACTCAAACTGAGTCGTGTCCGTAGCGGTCACAGTCTCCACGGGCGTGTCTTCGGGCCATCCCAGCCCTAATCTAGCAAAACCACGCGTGAGGACATTCATCGCCGCGTTCGCATCCCTGTCCGTCTCGAATCCGCACGAAGGACACGAGTGTTCCCGGAGCCAGATGGGTTTCGCCGTCTCCACACCACATCGAGCGCACTCTTTGGTCGTGCCTCGTGCTTCGACCTGCACGACGTGACAGCCGTACAGGTCGGCCTTGTATTCGAGGAGTGTGATGAACTGTCGCCACGCCGCGTCCTGCTTGTTGCGAGCGTTGTGCGACTGGTCGAGCATCCCCTTCACGTTCAAGTCCTCAACGAACACGGCGTCGTATTCGCGGACGAGCCACGTCGTAATCTTGTGCTGGTAGTCCAGTACCTTCCGCCGGATATGTTGCTTGACCTTCGCCACTTCTCGGCGTTGTTTCTCGTAGTTGTTCGACCCCCTCTCCTTCCGCGAGAGTTTGCGTTGTTCGCGGCGGAGACGCTCGTAGTCGTCTTCGAGGTCGAGCGAGTCCACGGTCTTGCCGTCGCTGGTGTGGATGTAGTGGAGGATGCCGAGGTCAATCCCGACGCTGTTGCTCGCGTCCAGCGAGTCCACGTCAGGTTTCTCGGGGAGGTCACCATCATCCGTTTCCAACCCGAATGAGATGAACCACTCGCCGGTTCGTTCTTTCTTGAACGTGACTTCTTTGATGGTGGGGTGGTCGGGAATCGGGCGGTGGTAGCGGATTTTGACCCAGCCGATTTTGCTGAAGCGTACGTAGGCATACCTGTCGCGGCCCCTCTTTTCATCGAGGTCGAAACCACTCTGATTGTATGTCACACTTCGGTAGTCGGTGGGTGCTTGTCGCTTGAGACGACCGACGTTGTATCCCTTCTCTTTCTTTTTGCGAAGGTTCGAGAGATTGTGGTGGAAGCGAGCGACGGTGGCTTGTGCGGCTTTCGAGTGCAGTTCGCGGAACACAGGCCAATTGCGTTTCCACTCGGGGAGTTTGTTGTTCTGATCGTACTCGCTCGGTTTGTCGTCCTCGGGACTGTTCGTGGAGTCCCAGCGGACGTGATTGTAGAGTTGGCGATGAAGGTCGAGATGGTGTTCCAGTCGTGCCGCTACCTCTTGTGTCGGGTAGGCGTGGTAGCGGTGACTGTGTTCCATCGCTGTCTTTTGATCAGTGATATTTCGACTTAATGGTTTGTGTCCCTGTGTGTCGGCTTCATCCCAAGGTCAAGCCGTGCGGTATTCGCCTTGGCCACCGATAAATACTGGCCTCTCGATCGGTTCGAAGCTCCTACTTCGAATCGACGATCACCATTTCATCGGTATCGAGAGCCAGTAGCTCTTCGCCGGTAATCGTTATCCTGACTCGACCGTCCGGGTACGTTTGGACTAGTTCGCACGCTGCGAGTCCATTCAGATGGGATTCGATCGTCCCTTCGTCGGTCTCGAGCATCGCTGCGAGAGCCGCCGTTGTCGTCGTCTCTCGCTGGCCCGCATCGCTTGCTGTGGCGAGTTGTTCCAGAACGGTTCGTCTCGTTACGGCCATGGTTGGGGGGCGTCTGTGTGTCCTGCACGGGTCGATACGGGCGGTTGTACCGGGGGTAGCGAGTTGGGGACAAGGATTCGCTCCGGAGGTGGTTCATCGGTTCGATGTCCATTAGGGGATCGACTTCTCTGCATGTGGTTATTCCTCGCCTGTCTGGCTGATATCGAGCGTGTACGCTTCGAGGACGTCACGTCCGAGAAGAACGGGATAGGTCATCTCGGACCGGTCGGTGATGCTGGCCGTGACAGTCCGCCAGCTCCCGTTCAGACACAGACCCACGCCGACGAGTGGCCGTGTTTCGGTCCCACTGCCAGTCCCGGAACGCACCTCTGTCGTCCCGATCATCGGGCCGGCCCCGATTTGACCGGCCAGGTCGGTGTCGATGCTCGTTCGCTTCGCACCGGTGTCTGCCTTGGCGACGGCCTTCTCTGTTCCGTCCCGGCCGTGAATCCTGATCCGGGTGGTGTACCCGAGGACGTCCTCGTCTCCCTGGTCCTCGATGAGTGGTGGCTTGCAGTCCGGAACGGAATCGTCGAGGGTCGATTCGAGGTCGCTGATCGCAGAGTCCTCGACGGACCCGCCGAGGCGTTCGATCGCCAGTCGGGCGATGTGCGGTGCCGCAGAGATCCCGGTCGCCGAAAAGAGCCCCTTGAACCCAGCCGTGGCGTTCACCTCCAGAATGTACCACAATCCGTCGACAGACATCAGGTCGACGCCAGCGACGTCTAATCCGAGCACCTGTGTCGCTTCACGCGCGAGCCGACGGGGTTCCGACTCGAGTTCATCCGTTATGCCTTCGACCTCACCACCGAGGGCCACGTTCGTCCGCCAGTCACCTGCCGGAGCGTGGCGTCGCATGGCACCGACGATGTCGTCACCGACGACGTACACCCGGACATCGGAGGGACGGTCACCACGTTCCTCGAGGAACTCTTGCACGAACGATTGCTCGTCGTCGATCGTCGGACCGACAGGCTCGTTCTGGGAGACCACGGACATCCGCTGCCCGTTGGTTCCGATCGTGTGTTTGTGTGCGGCCTCGTCGGGCAGATGCTCCGGCCACTCCTCGAATTTTCGCGGTGATCGGCCGAAGTAGGCGTCGGGCACCGGGAGCCCCACTGCGGCGAGTTTCGTCCCCGATCGGTATTTGTGGAGTGTGTTCGCGACTGCCTGCGGTGGGTTCACTACGGGTGTAGTGTCGGCGTAGAGTGCGGCCAGTTGGAGGTCCTCGAGCTGTTGGTCGCTTTTCGTGAGCAACAACCGGTTGACGAGCACGTCGACCTGCGGCGAAAGTTGGACGCTCCCGTTCTCGATCCACGAGCTAACGTTCTCATCGCGAATCCAGACCGGTTCGTGACCCAGAACGCGAACGGCGTTGAGGATCGCTTTGGTCTCCTTGCTGTTGTGCGGACTCAACACACCGACACGGCACACTCCCGTTGCAGTCTGGGCACAATCGACGCTCGCAGATCGCGTCGTCCCCGTCATCCTGTCCGACTGTGATGAGTCGGGAGAAGCGCTTGTCATGGGAGTTGCCTCCCGTCTAGATCATCGGTGTCATCTATTACCGGTTCGGCGGGCGTGCAAGACAGTTACACCCGTTCTTCTCATTTAATTCGTAAGCCGTCCGAATTCTTGGGCGATGAGTGATCAGCCAGAGCCTTTCACGTATGACGGTGGCCAGGTCGACCCGGGAGAAACCCAGCAGTTGCGCTACGCAGTGAGCGAGACATACCTGGGCGACCCGGTTCGGATCCCAGTCACGATCATCAACGGGCCGCGTCCTGGCCCGACAGCGTTTCTCTCGGCAGCCATCCACGGAGACGAACTGAACGGGATCGAAGTCGTTCGAGAAGTCGCGCAGGAGTGGAATCACACGGACGTCTGCGGGACGATCGTCTGTCTGCCCGTGTTGAACGTGCAGGGATTCACCACGCAGGAACGCTATCTACCGATTTACGAGCGTGACCTCAACCGAGCGTTCCCGGGGAAACGAAACAGTACGAGTTCGAACCGAATCGCCTACAGCATCTACGATAATTTCATCGCCCCCTGTGACTTCGGCCTCGACTTTCATACCTCAACCAGGGGTCGGAACAACATGTTCCACGTCCGCGCCGACATGAACGACGAGGGGGCTGCCAGACTCGCACGCGCGTTCGGGACGAACCTCATCATGGCTGGTGAGGGTTCCTCGGGGATGCTCCGGCGGGAGGCCACCGAGGACGGAATCCCCACGATTACCCTTGAGATGGGCGAGGCGCACCGCTTCGAGCGGGAACTCATCGACCACGCCCTCGACGGCGTACGAAGTGTCTTCGCCGAGTACGGGATCTATCAACAGGAGACCGTCCGCTGGCCAGGATGGCGAACGGTCATCGAGGGCTGGAGCGAGAAAACGTGGCTTAGAGCCGACGCAGGTGGGATCGTCGAGATGCACCACGAACGGGGTGACCTCGTCCACGAGGGCGAGACCATCTGCCGGATCACGAATCCGTTCAAATCCGACCCGACCGTCGTTGAGGCGCCGTTCACGGGGCTGCTCGTCGGCGTGCTCGAAAATCCAGTTGTCTATCCAGGGAACCCACTCTGTCACTTCGTCAAGATCGAGGAGATGCAAGAGCGGATCATCGAAGAGCGAACGGGACAGACCCACGAATAGACGGCGTGATTACGCGATGTGATGACTTCGATATCCACAGGCCGATGCTTGGACTGACGCTGACCGATCTGATCGAGGATTACCTCCTGCTGTGGATCCTGCTCTCGGTCGGCCTGGGGGTCGCTCTCCCGCAGTTAGCGGTCGTAACGCGCGCCTCGACACTCATCCTCGCGGTGATGATCGGCAGCATCTCGCTGACGCTCTCGGTCGAGCAGTTCCGTGATATCGACGCCCGGACGCTCGGCTTCGTTCTCGCGGGACACGTTACGATGCCGTTTTTCGCCTTTGGCGTCGCCCGAGGATTCGGGTTGTCGCCGGAACTCACCGTCGGGTTCGTCGTCCTCGGTGCGGTCACACCCGAACTCGTGACGCCGGTGATGACCGACCTCGCCGGTGGCGACACGGCACTCGCGACGACTGCACTGGTCGTCATCGGTGTCGGTAGCGTGGGATTCATTCCGCTCGTCGTCGCCCTCCTCGCCGGTGGGATTGATGTCCCGACGACGCCGATCGTCGAACAGCTGGTCGTCGCTGTCGTGGTGCCGATGCTGGTCGCCGTCGGCGCACGGGCGTACCAGCCAAATCGTGTCGGTCGCTATGACGCCTACTATCCGGCGGTCTCGGCGGTGATGGTGATCCTCATCATCGGTGGCGTGACCGCCGCGAACGCCGATATCATTCGGACGAACATGTCGCTGCTGGCTGGGGTTGGGGCCGGCGTCGTCACGCTGAACGGACTCGGGTACGCGGTCGGGTTCCTCGTCGGGCATCGGGGGCCGAGACCGACGCGGGTCGCCTCGATCCTCTCGGTCGGGATGCGGGACTTCGCCGTCGCAGCCGCACTCGTGATCGCGGCGGGGCTCCCGACGATCGCGTCGCTGCCGGCGGTCGCGTTCGGCGTCGTCGAGATGGCCACGAGTGCCGGGCTCGCAAAGTGGTTCAGTCGCACGGAGTGAGTCCCTGCCCCTGACCTCCCATCTAGATCGAATCCGGGACGCGACGAATCCAGGCCCACATGTTATGACAGGAAGCAGTTAAATACTCCTGTCAGACGTTCCACCGTGATATTTCGATGATGAGCTGTTGTATCAAATGAGTCCTACAGAGTGCTGTGTATCGTGCAAGTACCTGTTCTGGCCGGAAGGACGCCTCATTCGATTTTCCCCGTCGGGTCACGGTCCTCCTCTGCAAGCAGCTTCTCGCGAGCCGAATTGACGTTCGAGCGGACGGCGTCTTCGGTGACCCCTCTGATGTCAACCCACTGCGCAACCGTGTAGCGCTCGGCCTCCTCAACGACGGTCCAGTCGACGGCCTCGTGGAGCGACAGGTCGCCGGCAACGAGTTCGGCAATACGTTCGAGGAACTCCTGGTCTTCCCAGGCCAGCGTGACGTCCTCGAATCGGTGCTGGTCCCGGTCGTACGAGGCAAACATCTGGACGGCACCGTTCTGCTCTAAATCGGCTCGGACGTGCGCCGGGAGTGACTCCAGCGCGGTCTTCGGCAGGGGGTAGGCCGGGACGTCGTGGAGTGACACCACATCGAACGGAGTCAAGCCTCGGTGTGAGACGTCACCGAATTTCATCAGATACCCTGTCTCCGAGGCGAGCTGCGTCCGCCCTTCGAGCGGGTGCTCGGCCAGCTCTGGATAGTCGTCAGGATCGACCGAGCCGGTCTTGAAGATCGTCACGAAGTCACGGTCGTCGCTACTGAGAGGCTGCGCTACCATGGGATTGTCCTCCGTTGTGGGATGCAACTCTATCGTCGGAGACTATGTGCCTACTCATCACACGTACCCTCGGATGCCGTCGTCCCACCGATACTGTGCATATGATCGATACAAGTCGAATCAGAGCGCTTCCGTGACGAACACACCAGAGTTTTCGATGAACGGGCCCTGAATACTCAACTGCAACGAGTCGGGACGACCACCGACGAACACCCCCGTAACGGTGAACGAGACGCTCCAGGGGCCACGTCCAGCCTTGTTCTTGGGCGTCCGGCAGGAATCGGTCTCAGTCGTCTCGAGGTAGACGCGCGCGTCACGGCCGTCGACCACCACCGTCTTGAATTGGACGCCGTCACACTCCCACTCGACGTGCCCGCGCCCGGTCGCCGTAAAGCGCTCTCCCTCGATGCCGATCGAAATCGTATCATCTATCTGATTGAAACTGTCGCGTCGGAACGGCGCTGCCACCGCGAGCCTCACGTTCGTCAGCGCGAGGCCATCGACGGGATCAGCATAGGGACTCACGTTGGACGCCCGACTCTCGACGGGCCCCTCGATGATCTGGGCCTGTGCGGTGTCTCGAGGCTCATCTTCCGGCCCGGTCGACAACCCCGGGCTCGGAGCCGCCGACGTCACGGATGACTCCTCACTGGTTGGCTCGGCAGGGGCATCCGTCCCGCTTGCAAGGACTGACTCAGCAGTCGCATCGGTCTTCGGTGACCCGAGGACGGTCGTACAGCCGGTGAGGGCCCCCAATCCACCGATCGTCAGGACACCGAGCACGCCTCGGCGAGAGAGTGCCCCATCAGCAGCGGATGCAGAACCCGTAGTTGATGATCGGGATGGGAGGCTGGTCGACTCGGACTGCGGCGGACTGTCGGCTGATTGTGTGGGAATCATGAGCACACGTATCGGGTGGTCGGGGCGAACAGGATGGTCGTTCCTGCGGAGTGTGGTCGGGGGTGATCGCATCACCGAGCGCTCGTTCTGCTGTCATCACGGCGGGTCACCATCGACACCGCACCCTGTGGAGTGACGGCATACGCTGGGCCGGTGATTCGAACCGTCGTCCCCGGCACGATGTAGTGTCTGTCTGCGCTGCGGTGGGGAATCTCCAGCACCCACCTCGCCCGGCCGGCGTAGCGGGTGAGGTCTGCTTCTACCGTCCCGGGTTCAGGGACAGCCGAGTGCACGGCCGTCACCGTGCCTGTCCCATCGATGAACACGATATCGATCGGATAGCGCATCCCGCGCATCACGAAGGTCCGCCTGTCGGCCTCTTGATTGTAGACGAAGAGCAGCCCATGATCTCGTGAAATCTTCTCGGTGTCGCTGAGTCCCTGATACCGCTCTCGGGGAGTATCGGCGACCCAGACGTCGTAGACCCAGAGGGACTGCCCCCGCTGGTTCTCGAAGAAAACGCGATGCGTGGGCTCCTCCTCGAGAATGACCGATGTAGTAGCCGGCGCGACAGGAGCGGTAACACCCCTGGGCAGGACGAGGAGTCCTGCGACGGCCAGCGTGACCACGCCGATGAGGAGCAGCGCCGACCTCGTCGACCGCCTGAATCCGGATTGCATGATCGATTCGGCCTCCAATCGAGGCTCCGGAAGATCCACCAGCAACGGTGAATCCATTCCGGGAGTGACTCGTCGAGGCGCATCCCCTCTCGGCGGTAGGTCGGTATGAAGATGCAGAATGTACGCAATGCGTACACCCTCGAATCCACCCAGTGCTCACGGACCCCAGCAGTCACGGTCCTCTCTGTCAGAACGTCGAAAACGATAACAGAAATCAACAGCGGCTGATCAACGGTCCATCTCAGTGAACGCGCTCCGTGATTGGCGTAAATTGCGTAATCTACGTCGTATCCGTACGACGTAAACCGTGATCCCATTTACTCCAGTAGCGTCCGTCGGTGAAATAGACCCTCAGTCATGGGCTGTGAATAGCTCCAGAACCAGTGGGAGGGATCAAACGCGGAGGCGAGACTCCTGAGAAGGTGGATGATCGACCGACGTCTCGGATGGGCTCCCGGCGTCGGTACTGCAGCGAGGATACTGAAGGAGGAGGGCTACCGGTCTCGGTCGGTGATGCGAAGTTCCCCGTCGACTTCGTACAGCCATCCACGGCTGAGCAAGCGCTCGATGGCGTATTCCGCGTCGGCTGCGTCCTCTGAAAACTCCTCGTGGGCAACCAGCAGTTCCTGGGCCCGACCCCGTGGGATTCCGTCGGTGGTATCTGCGGTGTACGAGACGAGGATCTCGTAGGCCCGCTGGATCCACTCGGGCATCGGCCGTGGGTCATCCGACCACATGGTGGGTCAGGCCTGCCGGACCTGTACCTCGAAATTCGGGCTCCTCGGTACTAAAGCTCAGGAATTTGGCTGACGTCTGGCTGACACCTCATACAGAGAATTGGAACCACCACGACTGCTGGATGGGGTCCGGAGAGACACTGTGTTCAGCCGAGGCTCTAGCAGGCTCCCTCACGAGTCACCATCACATCCCGGGCGGAGAGAGATCTATCCCGAATGCTGACTTGAAGACACCGCATCACCCGTTCGGTGACGGGTCGCGAGCCCCCGACCTAGCCGTCCGAGGCGGGGGTGAACACGACGCCGTCAGGGCCAGCTTCGAGCACATCTCCGTTGGGGAAGACGTACCGCGTGGTCCGCTCCTCGAACGCGATCAACGCTTCATACAGGAAGAGGTCGCGTTCGTCGACGGACATCCCCGCCGACTCTCGAACGACAGCACGGACGTGATCGGCAACCGGCTCGGGCACCTCCAGTTCGACCTCGCTTTCCAGCCGGTGGGTCTCTTGTAGGGCACGCCCTTCGTCAAACCGTTTGCGCTGCTCGATGGTATCCCGCTCCATGTCACGGAGATCAGACCGAATGGCACTGAGATCGACCTCGAAGTCGTCTGGAGACCGCATACGCACCCCTCACCGAGCGGCAGATTAACTGTTACCACAGGCCAAACAGGTGGATCCCACCGAGCAACGAGAGAGAACCGAACTGGACCGGTTCGATACCGGACGCTTGGAAGGTGGATACCGGGTAGCGATCTTCGACCTCCGTGTCCATCCCCAGGCGAGTCTCACCGGGGACGACCTCCCGGCTCAGGAGCCGGTGTATATCGACTGGCGATCGTCGGACTCACGAACCGTCTCGCTCGATGTGGGACCGCCACCCCACGGGTGACTGGGAGAAAGATCGACTCGCGCCTCCCGGCGATCTCGGCAGCGAGCAACTCGTGTTTGCACAGCACGCGCCATGGTTTGTCCTGCTTGTACGGGCACGCACAGACGAGCCCATCCGACCACGGAACGAGGGGATACCGACCTCCGCTGGCGTACTCACCAACAAGCAGTGGAGCAGGCAGTTCTATCCCGAACTCGCTTGGCGTCGGTGCGACGGCATCACCACACGATGAGAGACGCCGCTCGCGAATGACGACTTGCGCTGGAAGCCCCCATTCGCGAGCCACCGCGTCGGGATCGGCCAGGTCCTCGACGACGACCATCCCGACGAACGCGTTCTGCTCGAGAAGTGACTCGACATCACGAGATTCCGACTCGGTATGTGGAATCAGGGAGCCGTACGAGGAGCGCTTGCAAACGTGATACAGGTTCATCCACGGGATGATCTTCTGATACCAGTTCTCACGACGCTCGCGTTCGGCCTCAAGAGCGTTCTGCGGATCCTCGGCGTCACGACAGGCTCGAAGCCGATGGGCCAGGAAATCTGGTGCCTCCTCGAGTCCGTGGTCGTCGTCGACCTGCTCGTAGTACGGCCGTTCCTGCTCGAGCGCTCGCCGACACGAGGCTTCGGCGTAGACGAGCCCCTGCGGCTTCGACCGGCCTGACGAGTGCCAGGGGTCGGGATCATGCGGGCCACTCATCCACGGATTATACCGCTCGAGGAGGCCAGACCGCTGGATAGGCCCACCAGTCATGAAGTCAAGCCGAATCCGGTGTTCGATCGGCTCGATTGCCGGTGGCTGTCGGTCGACCTCGTAACCGTAGCCCTGGTCCCCTCTGGAGAGGGCAGCGGGAGGTAACCAGAGTGGGGGAAGCGTCTCATCTGTCGGGTGGATACGTCGCTCGGGCATGTGTGGTCTCTGAGCGGGGTAGCTCTGGCCCGCTCAGCCCCCTGTGGCAGCTAAATGCTCGCTGCAGAGAGACACACCCCCAGATATGGGGACTGCGTCCGTCGAACAGATTCGGAGACGACCTCCCACCCCACCGGGAGGAATCAGAACCCGGTGAGCAGGCTCGCGAATTGATCTAAGCGAGCATCGAGCTCTTCGACAGTGTAGACGGCGGCCTGTCGTTCATAGACGGCCGCCAGCTCGGCGGCATCCGACCCCAGCGTCCCGGGGGCACAATCGGTCGCGATGGTCAACGAGCAGACGGGGGTATACGACGCTCGGACTTCGCGTTTGACCGCTTCGGCATCGCTGGGCTGATCGTCAGTAACGGTGATGATGAGCGGTTCGTCACGCTGGGTTTCGACGAGTGTCCGAGCGAGACGAATAGCGTCAGCCAGCGGCGTTCCGCCGCCACACCCCGTCTCAAGCAGCGTCGACTGGACGTGGCGCGTCTCGATCGAGAACGGCTTGAGGAGTCGTGCCTCGCCGTCGATGAAATCGATGACTGCGACCCTGATGCCGAGTCCCTCAGCCGCGACGGCGAACCGGGCCAGCGCCTGCGTCGCGACCTCGATCTTCGAGGGTGTCCCCTGCCGCATCGAGCCAGACCGATCGAGGACGAGCACGAGACTGTACCGTTTCTCTCGACCGGGGATTCGAGTTTTACAGACGCGCGGGTCCCCGATGGCGAGGCGGTGTCCGGCCCGCGTATCGTAGTTCCCCGTCGTCAGGCCAGTCCGCGTCCCGCGCTGGCGTTCGAGGGCGAGTTCCTTCTCGAGAATCTGGGCGACCCGAGGGGCACCGTCTTCGACAGCATCCCATTCGTGAGTGGGTACCAGCTCATCGCTGACGGGAACGATTTCGAGGTCCTCCAACTGGTCGACGCCTACACCAGCCCCGCCAGCCGACCGATCACCAGCAGATGTCCTGGCAGAATTCATTTCGCTCTCTGACTGACCCGCTGACGCCCGTTGGAGTTCCTCTTTGAGACGATCGATTTCTCGTTCGAGCGCAGCCTGGTCGAGTCGCTCAGCGGCGGCCTCACCGTGAGCCGCCTCACGATCGCCCTGGAGTGCCTCCTCGTAGGTCGAGACCTCGTGGTCGGAATCGGGCTCGTCGGCGCCGTGAGCAGGCCCTGCTGGCCACAGATCCACTTCCGTCGGTTCCACACCGGACGGGTCTCCGGGCGACTCTAGAGCGGTCCCCGATGGCGAAGACTCGCCGAGGGGGGATTCAGTCGGTGTTTCCAATGAATCATCAGCAGACGACGGATCAGCCGACCCAAACGCATCAAGCGACGTCTGGCCAGCGATCCGCTCTCCATCGGCGGGACCGGCTCCAGCCCGACCGGGAGCCACGTCCGCACCGTTTTGTCGGCGCTCGCGAGCTCGCTCGACAGCACCAGCGAGTGATTCCTGTCGTGACGGGGATTCCTCGGCTCCCTCGTCGTACTCGACCCCTGGATGTCGATCCTCTCGTATATCGCTGGCACCGTCCTGATCCCGAATCGAAGTCGAGCCCGACGAATCTCTCCCAACTTCAGCTGCGGATGAGTCGGTGGCCGTCCTCCTGGATGTCGTCGCATCGGCTCCCGACGACGAGTCAATGGAAGTCGAGTCCGGGTCTGGCGTCACCGACGGCTGGTCGAGGACGTCCTGATAGGGATTGCTGGTCGCTTCGCGGTCGAGGGAGACACCCGGTCCTGTACTCTCAGGTGTCGGTCCAACCTCGGCCTCCGTCAACGCAGACTGGGATGTGTCGCGCTTGCCTTCACCCTTCGGTCCGGGCTCCTCGACTCCGTGACCCTCCGTCTCGGGCTCCTCCGTCGATCGCGATTCGATGAGGGACTGGAGCGTAGAAGTCCACGTCTCGATCACGCGGTGGGCTCGCCTGAGCGAGGCGGTCTTGTCGTGCGTGGCGGTCGTATCGTCGGGATCAGTACTCCGGATCGAAAGAGCCTCCGCAGCGAGTTGGTCGAGGTCGGCGTGGACCTGGTGGAATGCGTCTTCGTCGTCCGAGGACGCGAACGCGATTCGGTCATCGGTCTCGTCGAGGAGGACGTCAGTCGTACCGGTCGGGTAGATCACCGCCTCGTACAGGGCGCTCGTCACCGCATCCCAGAAGGAAAACCGCGCCTGCTGGTCATCCGCGATGTCGTCAGGCGTCTGCGAGTGGATGCGCCGCGTGAGTTCAAGGCGGACGCCGGCGTTATCGGAGAAGTTCGACCCGTGGATGGCTTCGCGCTCGATCGCCCCATCCTCGATGATGTTAATGAGGTCGTGGACCTGCTGGTGGTACTCTGAATCCACCTCGTCGTCGAGCAGGTCGGCGATCCGGAGGATGGCCGTCTTGAGGATGTGGAGGAGTTCGTGGAACGCGAGGCCGAACTGATGGGCGTGGTCGGCGGTGAGCTGGTCGTTCAGCGGGATACGCTCGAGTGGCGCGGGTCTCGTCGTGATGAGCACGAGAAAGTCCACGTCGACCCCGTCGAACAACCGGGCGGCCTGGGCGCGTTCGAGGTCAGTTGCATCGCTCCGCAGGATGGCCTCGAGGTCGGCAGGGAGGACCGCTGCGGTCTGGACAGCCGGGGTGAGCACCACCTCGATGTCGATCCCAGGGGGGAGGTGGCCACAGATGAACTCCCGAAGCCGATCGGCCCGCTCCCTCGAGGCTCGGATACGGGCGGTCACATCGGGCGTAAGCATCTCAGCGAGGTGACTGGAATCGGTGATGGAATCTGATTCAGGCATGATCAGGGGAAGCGTGATTGGCGAAGGGTGACTGCAGCCCTCTCGCCCTATTGGAGGGGATAAATCGAGTCGAAGTTACCCCACACAGGATGGGATGTTAGCAGATCTGTGGGGTAACGACGAGGCGAACTAGCGCTCGGACATCGATGGACCCGAGACGTCAGCTCCACTGGAGCAGTGTCTCGATTACTTGACCCACTGGTCGAGAAATTCGACGTGATCGCGGAGCGCGTCACGAGACGGGTACGCGTCGACGATTCGGAGGATAGCAGCACCCATCTCGGTGACGGTGAGTCGGTGACTGTTGATGAGAATCACCCCTTCATGAGCAGTCGGACTGAGCGCACTGAAATCCGAGACGTCCTTCGTGACGATGATGAGGTCCTCCGCGTTGGCGTATGGAAGCACGTCGCTCAAATCGTCGACTCCGGGCTCAAGAACCGACACGACATGGTCTGCCCGGTAGCCGTGCTCGCGGAGATACGTACCGACCGCGCGCTCGACGTTTTCGTCGAGGAGAAACCCCCAGTCGTCGCCCCCCATGCCCTACTCGGAATCGGTATTGGACGGGGTAACACCCTCGGGCCGAGTCTGGTCGGCCCTCTCTCGAAGTTCCGCTGCGGTGGTCTCACGCTCCTCACGGACCCGCTGCATCTCCTCAGGATTGGCGTGGTAATACGCGAGGGCGTAGTAGATCTCGGCCACGTCAAGGTCGTATTGATCGGCGACGTCGTGGGGATCAAGGCCCAGCTCCTCGACGCGTTCGTACAGCTGGAGGACGGACACCCGCCGGCCGGCCACGTGGGGTTCGTCCATGAGATCGTGCGCAATCGGAGCCGCCTGCTGGGCCATCGTACAGGCGTCTATGCAGTAGAGGGATTTGAACGTGTGGGCGATCCGTATCAGTACTTTCTGAACCATTCGAGGAAGACGATCTTAGAGGTAGTCGTCGAGCGTTTCGTAGGTGTCCTCGGGGTACTGATTCGGTTCGGCGACCGCCCACACCTCGTTCTTCAAGGCAGCCTTCGGCGAGGCCCCGTCCTCGATGTGCTCACAGAGAATTGTGAGATTCCGGGTCGAGAGCGTCGACCAGGTCTCGTTCTGTCGGGTCTGATGCGCGAACCGAACGATCTTCCGGAGGGTCGCCCGGTCGACGACCTGGTGCTCGCGATTGACCTGGGCGTCGAGCGTATCGAGTTCCGTCTCGACGTCTTGGATGTAGGGATGTTCCAGTGCCCGGAACCGTCCGCGAGTAGCCGAGTTCATCGGCTCGGAATCGCGGTACTCCCGCGTCGGCGGGTTCATCGTGATCACGAGCCGAGCCGAGGGATGCGGTTCGACGAGTTCGCCGTGGGCCTTCACGAGGAGCGTCCCCTCGTTCAACAGCCGGTGGAGGGACATTGCAGCTCCGGCGCGCATCACCGGGAACTCGTTGAGCACGACCACACAGCCGTTCAGTAACCCCTGTTTGACGGCGCCGTTCCGCGGGACGATCCGCCCGTACTCGTCCGGCGTGAGTGGTCCGAACAGGTCCTCGGTGTGCGTGGCTTCATCACAGTCGACCGAAACGTAGCCCCGGTTTGTCTGGTGGCAGAGATACTTGATCAGGTAGTTCTTCCCCGAGCCACGGGGCCCGACCAGCCGGACGGGGACGAGCCCCCGAGCGAGCTTCTTCGCGAGCAACTCGTCGTTCGGGAGTTGCAGGCGTGGTTCGACCGGTACTGCGGGGGGAATAACACGCCCCTGGTCGTCGACCGGGAGCGCGTCGTCGCCGGCGTCGGGATGGGTCGCGGCCTTGGGCACGTCGGGGTGGTCCGGATCGTCGAGGATGTGGAGACCCGTCGCAACCGTGTCGGCGGCGTTGCGGCCGATCGTACTAACATACTGGGCCTCAGGGTCGTCCGGATCGAGGTCCTGTGTTCGGTACAGCGGTTCGCCGACCGGTGTGCCAGCAGCCGCGAGATCGGTGACACGGGCGACGCCCCGGTCGGTCTCGGCATCGACCCGTCGGGCGTAGCGATGCGCCGCCACGGTAGCGAGCCGCGTCCCGACGGGGATGTGCTGGGACGCTTCCTGAATGATCGCCGCTGCTCGACTCTCGGTGAGCGGGCCGGTCAGACCAGTGAGGTCGTCCACATTGGCCCCGGCGAGATCGCTGAACGTACCGTAGCCTGCCTCGTGGAGTGCCTCGTTGATACTGTCAGTGACGACGCTCACAACGCGGAAGTCTGCAGTGGTGTCGTCGCCCTGAGCAGGCCCGAAGGCCTCGACGAGGACCTCAGGTTCCGAACCCTGTGGACTGACGCCGGTGATCGTCGTGCTCCCGCCAGGGGCCCGATCCAGGGTATAGATACCCGACTCGGCCCCCTCGTCGATGAGGTCAGCAGCGGCCTGCTCTCCGAGGTCGACGAAATCATTCACGCGTAAGGTCACTCGTTCGAGGGGGATTCGACCACCCTCGCGCTGGAGCAGTCGCTGGACGAGATGACTCAGGACCTGTTGTTCATCGGACTGGGCGTCGGAGCTATCGCTCGTGGTTGAAGGCATGGTATACTGGGATGGTAGTCGGGGAACAGCCGTGCGTGACTGTCGTACCCGTCATCCGATTGGAGATGCGAAATCGGTGGGCCGGTGACACACGAACCGACCGGCGTTAGCCATCGTTCAGCTGCCGCTGAACCTGGTCGTGAAGCCGCTGGGCCTGCTCGTCTGAGAGCGCAGCTTCAGTGTCGACATCGATTCCTGGGATGTCGACGATGTCCTCAAGAGCATCGCTCAGAGTCTGTTGATCCTCGTCCAGCACCCGTTCGGTCGGCTCATCAGTCTGGCAGTCGTGCTCTTTCACCGCCAGCTGGATCATCATCGCGGGCGTTCGAAGGAGCTCACCAGCGACCTCGAGATACTCCTGGTGAGTATTCGACGCCCACGACCCTCCATATTCGTCGAGAAGCGCGAGTAGCAACGAGAGTTGCAGATTATATACTGTCGGCCGCGACGCGGGCTCGGCGAGCGTCGTCGCTCGGTCGGCCGCCAATAAGGCGTACGTCTCGGCGATGCCCCAGTAACGGTAGCAATCGGTCGTCGAGAAGGGGAGTGTCTCGAAGTCGTAGGCGATCGCTCGGGCGCGCCGTATCGTCCGGTCAACCTCGACCATCCGCAGATCGATGTCGTCGTAGATCGACTGCCACCACTCGGTGATGGGCACTCGGTCGTTCGCCCGCTCATGGGCCGCATCGGTCGCCCGGCCGTAGTGCCGTCGCGTGTAGCGCTTACCCGTGTCGGGAACCACCGCACCGGTCTCGGGGAAGTAGAGGATCGGTTTCGCCCAGAGGGTCTGCGTGCCACGGAAATCATAGCCGGTCTCGAAGCCGCCGTACACGACTATGTCCGTGCCGTCCATCTCGGAAACGGCTGTCAGGCCCTTAGTGTCCGTCTCCGGGTCAGACGCCTCGCCTCCAGTGACGGTCTGCTCGAGGCCCGGACAGACGACGAACAGTTTGAGCAGGCCGCCCCAGTCGCGGTAACTGGCCCAGCCGAAGGCCTCCGTCTCACCACGGTGCTCGAGCGCGTCGACGATCGGGAGGTAGGCCTCCTGTGGGTTGATGATCGAGTAGCGATCGGAGGCGATCTGCCACCGGAATTTGACGTCGTACCCGAGCGCATGGAGCGCTTTCCGGCGCTCGTCGACGATATCCTGGTGATCCTCGACCGGGACGATCGGCTCACCACGAGCCTCTCTGGCCGCCGCGTCGAGTGACTGGCCGGTTTCCGCCTCGAATCGCTCTGCGTCGAGGCCGTGAACCGCCTTGATCGCCTCTGCGTCGACGGTTCCGTCGGTCGCGACGAACTCGTTGGTCGTCCAGAGTTCGCCAGAACTGGCCCGGGGAAGGATCGAAATCACCTCATTGAGTGAGATCGGTTCGTCGTCCCCACACCGGACTTACGGTGAAACGGGCCGAGTCTCCCGAGCTCGGGTCGCCGCCGCGTCCGTGAGGCCGACGAACGGGACGGTGCGTTCCTCGGCGAGGAGTGCCGCGACGGGAACCGGATCGGCTTCCGTGACCGGGGCGGTCGAAGCCCCGTTTGCCGCTTCGCTGGTTGGTTGCTCCCCGTCGCTGTCTGAGGTGTCGATACGAACGTCGGTCTGGGTCTGTTGATCGGTCGCCATGAGCGTCGGTGCAGGTGGGACCATTGAACCGGGGACGGGCATGTCGTGACCGCTCAGGTCTGCCGTTCGTGACACGACTCGTTGCGCTTCCCGGTGCTGGGTCCCTCGCTCCCTTGTGGGAGCTAAAACCCGTATCGAGCGGTCCAGCCGAGGGATTCCGACATCTGCTCATACAGTAACCCCACCCTGACGATCACCCGAAGCCGATAATATACATGGAAAGTGGCTCTCAGAAGTCTTTGGATGGTCCCGGGTGACAGGTACTCGAATGATTGAAATCGTACTGACCTACTCAGAAGAGTGTATTTAGCAACCTATCGTCGTCGTTCCAGTATGCTGGCGATAGTACTGTTATTAGATATATATATCAACTATGATATATTTTTCACAGATACGCATCTTCAATAGCCTGTCCATCGTATGTCGAGGAATGCCCGAAGAAACGCTGTTCGAATTCGAGCGGAACATGGACACAGCTGAAGTCGCACAGTACCTTCGAACGGTCGCAGACCACTTGGAGTCCGGTGATGAATTCACTCTCGAATCCGGTACCGAGTCGGTGACACTCACTCCCCCGAGACGCGTCGAGTTCGAGGCCGAGGTCGAACGCGAAACGTCGAAGTCTGGGGGTTCAGCGGAGATAGAACTCGAGTTCGAGTTGGAGTGGGACGAAGACGGAACCGGTACTGGAGATCTCAATATCGAGTGAGGAATCTCTTACAAGCCGAAATCGATACGATGTCGAACACGTGGCCCAGAGCACCGAAAGGAAAGGCTGGCCTGAGCACACCTCGCTTGCATCGGGCGAGGATGCACAGCGGCAACCGCACGATACGAGACCGGAGCGGTCAGGATCGCTCGACGTCGGTCGCCGGTGGGTTCGACCCATATAGCGCAGGCACCCAGCTCTGGCCGTCGATCGCCGGGCGCTCGTAGTTGGGGTCTTGTTGTCGGTCCGGCAACTCGGTCGGCCCGGGCATGGTGTCCTCGTACTCGATCTGTGAGAGGAGGTGACTGATACAGTTGAGCCGGGCGTGTTTCTTGATGTCAGCGTTGATCACGTGCCACGGCGAGTTACTCGTATCGGTGTAGGTGAACATCGCGTCTTTCGCCCGCGAGTACTCGACCCACCGCTCTCGGGCTTCGAGGTCGACCGGGCTGAGCTTCCAGCGACGTTTCGGGTCGTTACTGCGCTTCTGGAAGCGTCGTTCCTGTTCCTCGTCACTGACCGAGAACCAGTACTTGATGAGGATGATCCCCGAGCGCATGAGCATCCGCTCGAACTCGGGGGCCGACCGGAGGAACTCTTGGTACTCCTCGTCGGTACAGAAGTCCATCACGCGCTCGACGGTCGCACGGTTGTACCAGCTCCGATCGAACAACACCATTTCGCCGGCCGCCGGGAGGCGTTCGACGTACCGCTGGAAGTACCACTGACTCTGCTCGCGTTCGGTGGGTTTGCCGAGCGCGACGACTTTCACCACCCGGGAACTCGTCCGGCGAGTGATTCGGTGGATCGTTCCGCCTTTGCCAGCCGCGTCTCGACCATCGAAGAGCACGACGACCCGGAGTCCCTGCTCTTTGACCCACATCTGGAGCCTGACGAGTTCTTCCTGGAGACGTTCGAGTTCCCGCTCGTAGTGCTTGTTCTTGATCTTGCCGCTGTCCTTGTACAATTTCTCCTCGTCGACGGTGGTCAGTACGGACTCCTCCGCCGGTAACACCGGGTGCTCGGTCATCGGAGCAGCCGCCCCTCGTCTCCGCCACTGGGTATCGATGCGTACACGTAGAACTATCAATGGTAGTGGTACATAACTCTCTGCCCACGAAACGCAGGCCACTTCCCCGACTGTGCGGTGTCCGGGGAGGCGCTCGGCGAACACGCCGGTCGGCCGTCCACGGCGAACCGTCGATATCAGGGAAGCTGGCGTGCATCGAACTGGAGTACGGGAGAAGGCACGGCTGATACTGTATCTCTCGCTATCGTGTGCGTGATCTCCCCCAGCGCCGGCAAATGGTGCGTCTCGGGGCCGACAGGGTATATTCCGTTCCGAGGTACGACACCACTCCCGGTGGCTGTGGGTGCGATGCTGACCCGATGACCGATACACGCTCCCTATACAGCAGTATCAGGGGAGGCTGCCAGGATTCCGTCTAACTGGATTGCTGCATAGAGAAAAACATGCAGCAGTCCGGATCTGCTCGTGCAGACGCTCGCTACCTGCGAGTACTCATTCCGGGTTCAGTCTCCGAATACCAACGTGACTACCCACATTGGGAAGTATGAGAACTCCCAATATAGATGCGGTCCTAAGGGAACAAATGAACGAATCAGATCTGACGGAGCCTCCGTACTACCTCAATCGAGAACTCTCGGAGCTCGATTATCAGGAGCGTGTTCTCAGTGAAGGCACGAACGATCGCAACCCACCACTCGAGCGCCTCCGATTTCTTGCGTTCTTCACCAAGAACACCGACGAGTTCTTCATGAAACGCGTCGGCGGACTCACACAACAGGTCACAGCCGGCGTGACTGTGACGACACCTGACGGCCGCACACCCAGCGAGCAGCTGGATGAGGTCATTGAGGCCGCACGACCACTGTTCCGCCGCCAAGACACCTACTGGCAGACCGAACTCAAACCCGAGCTCGCGGACGTAGGTATCGCGATCCGTGAGTACGACGACCTGAACGGAGAACAGCGCGATCAACTCCGGACGTACTTCGAGGAATCTGTTCTTCCCACCCTCACGCCGCTCGCCTTCGATCCCGCCCACCCGTTCCCGTTCATCTCGAACCTCTCCCTCTCGCTCGCCGTCCTCTCGACGGAGACGGGTGAGGACACGACGTTCACGCGAATCAAGATCCCGCCAAATCAGCCCCGTCTCGTCGACGTCCCGGACACCTCCGAACAGTACGTCCTGATCGAGGATCTCATTGAGGCAAACCTCGACATGTTCCTCCCCGGTCTCGACATCCTCGATGTCTCGAAGTTCAGGGTGACGCGGAACGCCGAGGTGCGGCGCAACGAAGAGGTCGCCGAGGACCTCGTCGAGATCATCGAGGACGTCCTCGAGCAGCGGCGGTTCGCGACCGTCGTCCGCCTCGAAGTCGACGCAGATATGCCCGATGAGTCGATCTCGATTCTGACGGAGCATCTCGACGTCGATGATCGCGAGGTCTTCCACCGAGAGGGCCCGATCGACTACGAGGATTTCTTTACGCTCCTCGAGTTGGAGCGGCCGAACCTCAAACTCCCGTCGTGGACACCACAGCCACATCCGCGACTACTGCCGCAGGCTGGCGACGGCCGAATCGAAACGACGACGACGATCTTCGACGAAATCCGCGCGGGCGACATCCTCGTCCATCACCCCTATCACGCCTTCGATGGCACGGTGCAACGGTTCCTCGACGCGGCCGCGAATGACCCGGACGTCCTCGCAGTGAAGGCCGCGATCTATCGGACAGCGAGTGACTCGAAGGTGATTCAGAGCCTCATCGACGCTGCGGACAACGGGAAACAGGTGGCGGTGATGGTCGAACTCAAGGCGCGCTTCGACGAGAGGAACAACCTCGAATGGGTGCGCCGCCTCGAAGAGGAGGGCATTCACGTCGCCTACGGGACCGTCGGGCTGAAGACGCACACGAAGACGGCGCTTGTCGTCCGTCGAGAGGAGGATGGAGTCCAGCTCTACTCACACGTCGGCACGGGCAACTATCACTCCAAGACCGCCAAAGGGTATTGCGATCTGGGACTGCTGACCGCTGATCGTGACGTCGGGCAAGACCTCACGAAGGTCTTCAACTTCTTCACCGGGCCGACGCTCGACGAGCGCTTCCGGAAGCTCCTCATCGCACCGGTGACGATGCGTGAGCGCTTCACAGAGATGGTTCGTCGCGAAGCCGATCACGCCCGTGCTGGCCGACGTGCGCGAATCGTCGTGAAGGTGAACGGCCTCGAGGACCCGAAGATGGTCGAAGAACTGTATCGGGCCTCGATGGCCGGCGTCGACATAGACCTCATCGTCCGCGACATCTGCCGACTCCGGCCCGGCCTCGAGGACGTCAGCGAGAACATCACCGTGCACTCGATTATCGGGCGATTCCTTGAGCACGCCCGTATCTTCTACTTCGAGAACGCCGGCGACCCCGACTGGTACATCGGCTCCGCGGACTGGATGACGCGCAACCTCGACTACCGCGTTGAGGCCGTCACCCCCGTCGAGGCAACGCGACTGCGCAACCAACTCCGATTCATTCTGGCGGCCTCACTCACTGACAACCGCCGCCGGTGGGTGATGCAGAGCGACGGGACCTACGAGCAGGTCACACCGGGCGACGAGCCGGTACGGGACATCCAGGAGATCCTGATGACGGCTACGGACGCCGCCCTCGAACGCGGCTACGGACCTGGTATGGAAGTTGACATGGACCTGATCGTAGAGGACTTTCTCATCGAACCAGTCTCCGACGAGGGTGTCGAAGGTGACCGTGACTCGTCAGCTGCCATCGACGATTCCGATGGGTACGAAGAAGATCATTCGGGCAGCGGGACTGTATCAGTTTTTGATAGATACGCGGAGCACTGCTATCATCCCGACAGCGAGACGTACGAATGGGCGGTTCGAACGGGAGACGGCGACCGTCGGTACTTCAAGACGCGTGACGGGGCCCGTGCCCGGCTTCGTGCAGAGTACGAGACATCCTCCTAACCCAAGAGTATTCCCGTCGTTAAGTTCACTGACCTCGACCTTGGTTAGTAACCGATACCCAGGCTGTGTCTCGCACGCCGATTCTATCAGATATAGCATCGTATTAGAATCCATCTACAGATTGCTCTGTCCCCCCACTATCAGTAGCGGTCAACGTCTGTTGGTCGTCATCATACTGTGGGATGTACTCCTCGCCACCGAACCATCGAATGAACGTGGCTCGTCGGGCCCGGAGTTGCTTGGCCGTCGATCCGTCGATATGCGGCCTGTCAGTCAGGGAGGTGGCGTACAATACCCAACTCGCGAGCTCGCCCATCGTCTCGAACTCGGACACCAGTGCCCGCTTCGCAGCCCCGGCTGTGAGCCCGAGGTTCATCGAGACCCACTGCTGGGTGACGGGCTCCTCGGCCGGATCGAGCGTACCGGTGTGGATTTCCTGTAGGCGTCGCAGGTTCGCCCGCTGGTTGCCCTTCATCCAGAGGACATCCTGGTATCGACGAACGAGGGCAATCTCGGTGGCGTAGTCGATCTCATCGAAATCGATCGTCGCGATGTCGATCTCCTCCGGATTCAGCGCCGTATTCTCGGGATACTCTCGATGAGCGAACTTCGTTCGGAGGTCGCTCTGCTTGAGGGCCTGGGATCGAACCGTCCAGGAATCACCGGTGAGCCCGCGCTTCACGAAGTTGGTCGCGAACAGGTGATACTCGTCGACGGCAACCTCGAGTCCGAACGTCGGCGCAAGCAGCGCGATCGCCAGCTGGCAGGCCCGGTCATCGTCTGCGTCGGGTCCCCAGTCGAACACACCCGGTGAGACGCGGTGGACGAACAGGTGCTTATCCAACAGGGTCTCACCAGCGTAGACGAGACAGCCGCCGAAGGTCTGCTCACCGCGGTAGCTCCTGGCCCGGTGGGCCGATCGCCGATAGCTGGTATGCATCAGACCGACAGGTCCCCCTTCTGTGCCTGCTCATGATCACTGGCGCCGAGACTGGCTCGAATCTTGTTCAACTGGGCACGAATCGTCATCGCCGATACGTCAGCGAGATCGCCGAGCGCAGCCTGGGTGACCCGCTCGTTGTTCTCCCGAGCAGCCCGGTAGACACAGGCCGCCGCGACGCCCGTCGGCCGACACCCGTTGTCGACACCGGCCTCGCTGGCCCGTCGGGCGAGGTCAAGGGCCCGCTGGCGGGTCGCTATAGAGAGATCAAGGGCTGAGATGAGTCGAGGCACGTACTCGGCGGGAGCCACTGGGACAGCTGGCAGGTCCAGTTCCTGGTTGAGAACCCCGTAGGCATTGCTGACCCGAGCATGCGACACCGATGTAACCGCCTCAATCTCGGCGAGCGTTCGTGGAAGCCCGGTACACCGACACGCCGCGTAGACACTGGCGGCGGCCATCGCCTCGATCGAGCGCCCCCGAATAAGATCCTCCCCCGCGGCCGTCCGGTAGAGCGCACAGGCCTGATCCCGAAGGCTCTCGGGGAGTTCCACCGCACTCACGATGCGGCGAACCTCTGCCAGGCCGTGCCCGAGGTTCTGCTCGGCCTTGCTCGCCCAGCGACCGCGGGTCTGCTCCCGGCGAAGACGGCCGAGCTGTCGGCGCTTCCGAGCCGGGATGACGGTCCCGTTGGCATCAGTGGAGTCGTAGCCGATTTCACTCGATAGCCCGCGGTCGTGCCGAGTCGGCGTCAGCGGCGGGCCTGTCCGCTCGGGATCATCGGGCTGGTCCTCGAAGGAGCGCCACTCCGGGCCGTGGTCGATGGGGCGTTCCTCGATGACGAGTCCACAGTCCGCACAGGCCGTTTCGAAGCTATTCGTGTGGACGGTACCCCCACATTCGGGACAGCCAGCGGTGGACCCGTTCACTGTCGCGATATCCTCGTCGAACGTCCGCTCGTAGATGTCTCTCAGAGCCATGGTGCATCACCGAGGGCGCAACTGGTTCGCGACCGACCCTCGCACCCCGTTGAGGCAGATAAATCAGGCTCGATCGGATCCTATCGGTCCAGCGCCGTTGACACTCGCAGATCCACGTTCCAAGCTCCGATCATGGCGACCTATCGTTGTCTCGAACACCTTCCTGCCGCGGTCGGGAGAGCTCCAATTCGCTGAGAGCCTATCCCGATAGACGCCGACACGCTCGTGTCCACACCAAGCCACCACCGATGGCCATCGGTGTGCAATACGACGAAACGGTTATCAGTCTATGTGCAAAACTTGCACATAACATGAGCGCGAGTGACGAGCCCAGACGAGTCCACTTCCAGTCGCCGGACTATCTCGTCGAGCGGCTTGATGCGATCGCCGACCTCTTCGACAAGGATCGGACGGATCTTCTCGTCGAGGCGATCCGGGAGTATATCGAGGAGACCGCGAACAGCGACACCTTCCAGGAACTGGTCGCAGCGAAGTACTACGACGGCCAGCTCGAGTTCGAGACGGTCAAGCAACTGGTCGGCGCCGAAACTGCCCAGCGACTGCGGCTCCTCAAAGCGGATCTCGAGGGGGAACCGCTGGACCTTGCCGCGCCCGAAAACGTCGACATCTACGGTGGGGACGCGACGACAGTCAGCACTGACGACACTGAGGGGTGATGAGCGGACCGCGCTTGCGGACGGTCGTCGTCGACACGAGTGCGCTCGTCAGCCTTGCTGTCCCCCGTGCCGACCCCGAGTATGACACCAACAGTGCCCCGGATCCGCTCCAGTATCTCCTCACCTCGTGCGACGTCTTTCTTCCGCCCGAGGTCATCGAAGAGCTTCGGGACATCGCACAGTACAATGATATTCACGGCGCCGCTGCGACGAACGTGCTCGCCGCTCGGGACTACTACACGATCGAGAACCCGTATGAACGAGAGGGGACGCCCGGCTCACGGCCCACGTTCGGGCTCGACGATGGCGAGACCGACGGGATCGTTCTCGCCAACGCCCTGGATGTCGACGGCTTCCTCACTGACGAGTTCGGCGGTACGAATTTCGCACTCGTCCACGCGGCCCTTCGTGGCCCACGAATCGTCCCTACTCCCCGGCTCATCTGTGATTACGCTCGCAATGGCCACATGACGACCGAGGCAGCACGAACCCTCATCCAGACGATCAGCCCACATCGGAGCTGGGGAAACAGCCCCTACGTCGCTCAATTGTTGGCTCGCTTGGACTGAACCTTGCGTTTGGGATGGTGGATCACCCGTCGGCGCCCTCGCCATCGAACGCCTCACGAACGGCCTCGAAGCAGCTGCCATCCCGGTCTCGAAGGTCCTTGACGGCCTCCTTCGCCTCGTCGGCCTCTTCGCTTGTGAGGAGGCCGGCGACGTCCTCGGGATTCGGCCCCCGAATCAGTCGGTGGAGCGTCTCCTCCATCGTCTCGTCGTCGCGTTTATGCGCACACAACCACGCGTAGTATTCCTCCGATACGCGGATCGTCTTCACCATGTCATATATTCGAATATATGCTCTTCAAGAGCGTTACGCTCCGCTAAACCAGCCGGGGCAGGATACCACTCGCCACCTCAACCTGGTGAAGGATTCAAGAAAGAACCGATATTGGTCCTCGGCTCAAGATGGAGGAATCGAGGTCTATGGATCCGTCGGTGTGGCACGGTCTGATCGTATTCGTGGGGACAGTGCCAGTACCACCGCACTTGGGACAGCCAGCGGTGGACCCGTTCTCTATCGCGATATCCTCGTCGAACGTCCGCCCGTAGATGTCTCTTGGAGCCATGGTGCATCGCGGAGGGCTCGAGTGGTCTGCGACTGGCCCTCCCACTCTCTTGTGAGTGGTGAATCGCCTCGGGGTCAAGCCCCGAGGCTTCCCGTTTCTACGACGCGCTTTGCAGAAACACGCTGAAACTCAGGTGTGTCCGTAGGGAGCGCAGTCTCCACGGGCGTTGATTCGGGCCATCCCAGCCCTACTTCAGAAAAGCCTCTCTGCAACACGTTCATCGCCGCGTTCGCATCCCTGTCCGTCTCGAACCCACACGACGGGCACGAATGCTCACGTACCCAAATGGGTTTCTCCGTCTCCACACCACACGATGCACACTCTTTGGTCGTCCCTCGTGCTTCGACTTGAACGACATGGGTCCCGTACAGATCTCCCTTGTATTCGAGCAAGGTGATGAACTGACGCCACGCGGCATCCTGCTTGTTCCGAGCGTTCCCGTCGCTCTGAAGCATTCCAGCAACATCGAGATCTTCCACGAATACGGCGTCGTACTTGCGGACGAGCCACGTCGTGAGTTTGTGTTGATAGTCAAGCACTTTCCACCGAATCTGACGCTTGACTTTTGCCACTATTAGCCGTTGTTTTTCGTAGTTGTTCGAGCCGTTCTGCTTGCGAGACAACTTGCGTTGCTCACGGCGAAGACGCTCGTAGTCGTCTTCGAGGTCGAGCCAGTCAACGGCCTTGCCGTCGCTGGTGTGGATGTAATTGAGGATACCGAGGTCGATACCGACGCTGTTGCTTGCGTCCAGCGAATCCACATCGGGTTTCGCGGGCAGGTCGGCATCGTCGGTTTCGAGGCCGAAGGAGACGAACCACTCTCCTGTTCGTTCTTTCTTGATGGAAGTTGAGACTACACCGGGTTTAGCGGGGTTGTAATGCGTGGTTTCGGTCGAATCAGTGAGAAAGAGTCGCTTCAGATCGCCTCAAATTCGCCCCATCATATCAAAATAGGAACTAGATCAGTCGTTTTCGGAGACTCCCCGCAGTCTTGCCACTCAAACACCGACGCTATCTCGGATTGAGAGCCCCACTACCCGATTCCCGTCTCCTTCTTCAGCAGCGTCAGCGTATTATCTGCCGTCACCATCGGCGAGTGCTCGTACTCACCAGTCAACTCGACCTGCACCAGCAAATCGACGGCTCGCCAGATCGAGTAGAGCAGACACGCGAACGCAAAGTAGAAGAATCGGAGACCGAAGTCTTTCGAGGTAGTCGCAGCCATGAACCGCTTGATCGACTTGTACCCGCTCTCGATTTCCCACCTGTAACCATACTCAGTGAGGTGTCCACTCCCTCTATTCGTCATGAACACCGAATACTGCCGATGATCGTCGTGCTCGGAGTCCTCTTTCCGACGGTAGATGAGCGTCGTCTCGTGCCATTCGTTCTTGCCGAGGTGGAGCTTCCGGTCGGTCTCGTAGCGGTCCTGGTCACTTTGGAGCAATCGCTTCGCCTGCGCCTTCTCGCTGGTCTGCATCCGTTTCGGGACGACGTACGACAGCCCGCGTTGGCTGATCATCTCCAGGACGTGCTGGCTATCGAACTCCCGGTCCATCAGCACGTTATCGACGTGAACGAGGTCCTCGGCGGAGTCGAGCAAGTCTTCGACGATTTCCAGTCGTGTCTCTCCCTTTCGAACCGGGCGCGCGTCCAGTACGATCGGGACGACGTTGCCCACGAGCTGGACGGTCGCCCACTGGTAGGCGTACTCGCCGGTCTTCTCCTTCGTCCCGATGATTTCGCCTTCGTGTCCCGTTCTGTCACCAGTAAACGGGTCTGCCTCAGTAATGTCGATCGCGACGATTCCAGCCCGGAAGAACTGTTCTGTCTCCGCAGCTTCGTTTAGGAGTCTGGCGACGGCCTGTCGGTACATCTCGCGGATCTCCGTGATGGAGAGGGCACGGATCTGCTCGCGATGAGCGTGGCCTAACGGCGTCCGGTCACGCGTCGACTCGTAGGTGAAACTCCGAGCACCCTCGTTAGCAGCGAGATTCTCACGGAGCCCCAGATATGTCTGTAAGCCCCAGTAGGCGTTCTCATGAATTTCACACCCATCGCCACGGTCCAGCGAGAACGTCGGGAAGACGATCCGGCTGACGTGGTTCGTGATCGTCTCCGTCCGCTCCAAGACGTGTTGCTCGTCCGGTGTCGAATCATCGTCGTCGCTGTTCCGATGACGGAGCTTCCGCTCAGGATCCCGTGGGACCGAGACACCTGCATTCTGGGCTTTGATGAGAATGGTCCGCGCAGCTGTCTCGACTGTACGACGAAGCTCAGCAGTGAACCGTTTGTGCCAGCTGCGCCAAAGCGTCGATTGGTCCGGCACCGTCTTCAGACCGAATTGCTCGTAGAGTTCTGGACGACACTCGAAGTACTCAACGAGTGCTGTCTCATGATCCCATCCGTGACACTCTTTCAGGACGAACACGCGAAAGAGCGTGTCCATCTCGTAGCGAGTCGGCCCCGCGTAGCGGTCGTGAGCCTGGAACTCGAAATATGCCAGCGGGAGTAAGCGGACGAAGTTCTCAACCGACTCGTGGCGATCGTGTTTGAACCAGGTCTGTGACACTGTCCTGATATCTGATTCCAGCCCGTCGAGTGAACGCTGATCGTACAGCGGCGTCGCATCGTATACTGGCCAGTCGGCATATGGTCGGTGGGCGATTCGTCGGAAGACACTCCGTCGAGACTCACGAGTCGGCGCCACTACGTGATTCCAGAACACGACATGCTCAAAAACGCAGCTACACGACTGCAAGAGAACGAGTCAGCGGCTCTGTCGGGACCTCTTCGCCGCCCTCCGATCTGGTTCGACAGATCCACCCACTATACCAGCAACGGAGGGATGGCAGACCACCCCGTTCGAATGTCAGCGACGAAGACGTCAAGACCGGATTCGGTTACCCAGTGAGTTCGACACCAGTGACCTCGAATCGGGCACCGCCGTTCGCACTCTCCGCAACGGCGATCTGCCAGCCGTGTGCAGTCGCGATCTGTCTGACGATGTTCAACCCGAATCCGGTCCCCTGTGCTGCCGTCGAGTACCCCGCTTCGAAGATATCGTCTCTGTCGCTCTCCCCAATCCCTACCCCATCGTCCTCAACGTAGAACCCGTTCTCGATTGTCCCGACTCGAACCGTCACGTCATCTCCGCCGTGTTCGATCGCGTTCCGGACGAGGTTCTCGAACAGTTGTTGGAGTCGATCCGGGTCCGCTGTAATCCTCACGTCGGTCTCGCACTCGATCCGCAGGTGGGCGTCCTTCGTCTCGACGGTCTCCCAACAGTTCTCACAACACCCGACGAGACTGACTGACGCCGGATTCGTTATCGTCTCCCCTTGGCGAGCTAATTCGAGGACATCAGCAGTAATGGCTTCCATTCGGTCGAGGGCAGTCATAACGCGGTCCAGATGCTCGGTCTCTCCCGTGTCCTGTGCCGTTTCGGTGAACGCTTTGGCGACCGAGAGGGGGTTGCGAAGGTCGTGAGAGACGATGGTTGCGAACTGGTCGAGCCGCTCGTTCTGTCGCTGCAGTTCGCGTTCGCGCCGCTCCCGCTGGCTCATATCGGCCACGGCCCAGACGGTGCCACTACCGTACTCGTCACCCAGTCCAGTGACGCGCGACTCGGCGGGAACCGACTCGCCCCTCGCCGAGAGTAGCCGCCACTCGAGGGGGCTCGCCTCGTTCGGAGGTACTTGTTTGTGGAGCGATTCGACCTCCGCCCGAGAGTCTTCGTGAACGATGCGTGACACGGGAGCGCCGAGCAACTCCTCGCGGTCGTACCCGGTCAACGCGGTCAAGCGCTGGTTCACCAGGTCGAACTCGCCGGCCTCGTTCAGAACGAACACCCCGGCCGCGACGGCATCGATCACTCGTTGGTACCGCTCTAACTCTTGTTTCCGTTCCTGTCGGGCGGTGATATCTCGGATCGCCCCGATCATTTTCCGCGGCTCACCATCTGTAGCAGATATCACGTATCCGTCGTCCTCGACGACAATGTATGAGCCATCAGCGCGTCGGAACCGATATTTGCCCGAGAACGTCTGCTGGCCCGCAGTGAGCTGGGTCTGGAAATTCGACCGGATGCGGTCACGGTCGTCGGGATGGATACGATCGATCCACCACTCGAACGAGAGAGACCCGTCGTCGAGAGAGTACCCAGTCAACTCCGAAAACCCCTCTGAGACGTGAACCTCGTCCGTCTCCGGATCGCGTTCCCAGACGACATCCGAGACAGCCCGTAGTGCGTATTTGTTCCGACGGTTCTCCCTCTCGAGGGACTGCTGCGTTCGATACCGCCCGGCGTAGTTGCGGATTCGATTGGCGAGCAACTCGAACTGATCGGCTCCGTCGTGCTTCGAGAGATAATCCGTCACGCCAGCAGAAATCGCACGACTGGCGAGCTCCTCGCTGCCTGTCGCGGTGAACAGAATGAACGGTACGTCGGGATGGGTCTCTCTGACCTGATCGAGGAGTTCGAGGCCGTTCATCTCGGTCAGCTCGTACTCAGCAACTAGACAGTCAGTACCGTGGTTCTCGCGGAGTCGTTGTAGGCCGGCCTGTGGAGACGTCTCGCCGATTATGTCGAGCGATGGCCGTCGTTGGAGTGTCGTGACTGATCGGTCGAGAAAGGCCCGATCGTTGTCGATGTGGACGACACGATACTCCGTCATGACTCTCTCTTCATCCTGTTAGAGGAGGGATTGTTTATCTTTTTGCACGCGAATCGGGATTTCAACGGAGCCACGATGTTGCGTTTATGTTCGGACCACCAGTTGTCGTTCGTTTCCCGACCCTGATGGATAGAATGCGCATTGGTCGATCGTCCCGACGGCAGCCGAGAGGGAGTCTCGGACCTTCGTTCTGAGTGCCCGCTACCGGTCCTGGACATCTCGGCCTCATCACACTGCTCGTCGGCTCCGCACAGCCTTCCGGTCAGACCGCCCTAACCAGCCCCTTCCGTTCCCTGTAGGAACGGCAGAGCCTGACAAATTCTTGTGGCGTTATCAGGGAGAGAAATCCCTGGCACCTATTTATCGAAATCTGGACGAAGAAAGGTAGAGATGCGCCAGAGGATATCGGCGGACGAGGATTCGGGGAGATCTAGTCGAGTTACTGTCGGATCGCTGTTGGCTGAACTGGAGGACTACGAGCAGATCGACATCGAGCCGTCGGCGCAAAGCGGGACAGAAGGGCGAGAGCAGGAAGAAGACAGACCACAGGAGGTTCTCACAACTGTCACAAACGCGTTGTTTCCTGGCGCAGGCTTCAGATTCGATGAAGACCTCATCAAGCAAAACCTCGACGAGACGCTTCTGATGCTCGTCTCACTTCGTGAGGGGGGGATACACGGAAAAGGACTGATGGACGATCTCGCGCGCCTGTTCAACGCCCGTCTCAGCCCGGGGACGGTCTACCCACAGCTTCACGAACTCGAAAACGGGGGGCTCCTCCAAATGCACGAGAAGGTCCGCACCAAGGAGTACAATATCAGCGATGACAGGGGGGTGCGCACCCGTCTCGAACGAAGTATGTATCAGCATCTCGCATTCGGGTATGCGATCTACCTCGCGCTCGAGGACGACTGACCCGGTCAATTACTCGTCGACGATTTCTATGATGAGACCTGTATGACCCTCCCGGTACCATCAGCGGTGATGCGACAAGAGATCTGACCGTATCCATCGAGAGCATCAGTCACAATTTTCAAGTATATTTCCAGAGAGCCGTTATCAACCTCGTTCGGTAAACACAGTCTTTTCCGAATACCGTCAACGGAACCCTCATTTACCAATCGAAGTGTCACTTACGCATGGATGATCCCGCGAAGAGTGACACAGAAGAAAAGGTCCTCACCGTATTCAAACGGGAGGACAACCGTGGCGTTCCTCTGACGACGAACGAGGTCGCAGACGCGCTCGACTGTGCCCGTCGGACAGCGTACAACAAACTGGATACGCTGGTGGAGCGCGACCTATTAAAAACGAAGAAGGTTGGCGCCCGAGCGCGGGTCTGGTGGCTTCCTGCACACTCTCACGACAGCAACAACAAAGCATCCACGTTCGCCCGGAGTTTCAGCCTCTCAGAACTCGAACTCTTTTCTCGTCTCTGTGATGCGAGCCCGATCGGTATCGCGCTCGTCGATTCGAACCACTCGATCGTGTTCGCGAACGAACGCCTCGCGGAGATTCTTGGGCGGTCGGTAGAGGAGATAACCAGTCGGAGCTACAGCGACTCTGACTGGAAGATCTACGACGAGTATGGCGATCCGATCCGCGAGGGAAACCATCCCGTAACACGCGTGTTTCAGACGGGCAGACCGGTACGAACATTTCGACACGGCATAACACGTCCCGATGGAACGGAACGATGGCTGTCCAGCAACTCGGCACCGATCGTAGCTGACGATGGGACGATCGAGGGGGTCATCGTTGGACTCGAAGACGTTACCGGACTCAAAGAACGAGAGAAGGACCTCCAGTCACAGCGGTCCGAGTTGCTGCGACTCGATCGGATCAACTCGGTGATCCGGGGGGTCGCACACGAAATGACGAGCGCGAGATCCCCCGAGGATGTCGAGAACGCGGTGTGCAGGCTGATTGCGAACTCTGAGCCGTATCTCTTCGCCGTTCTCGGCCAGTTCTCGTCATCGTACACCGAGTTCATCCCCCGCGCATCGGCCGGCGTCGGCGACGAGTATCTGGATGCGATGCTCGACAACCCGGACGCTCCGCCGCTCGACCAGGGCCCCGGTGCCATAGCGGCCAAAACGGGCGAGATCCAGGTGGTTCAGCACATCACCGACCTTCCCTACGAGTACTGGCAGGATGCCGCCGAGAACCATCGATTTCACTCGTACGCCTCGGTACCACTCACACACGGTGAAGATGTCTATGGGGTGTTGGGCGTCTATGCGAAACTCCCGGCCGCATTCGATCGAGAAGAACAATCACTGCTCACTGAACTCGGTCAGATGGTAGGCTACGCACTCGAGACCCTGGAAACGCGTGAGAAATTACGGCAAGAGCAGGTCGTCGAACTCACGTTTCGCTCGGAAGCATTGGCCCGATCCATCACCGGAGAAGACAGCGATACGCTCCGCGTGACGGGTGACAGTATCGTCAACGTGGCTGACGACGAACATCTCCAGTTTTATACCGTTAAAGGAATTCATGCGAAGGAAGCTACTGACTTGCTCGATCGCTTGCACACGGGGGAGGTACGGCTGCTCAGCACGACTGACGATCGCGTTGAGATGGAGGTCCGAATGCCACCGGAGAGCCTGGCGTCACGTCTAATCACTGTCGGAGGTAAAACCGCGTCGATCAGCATCGAAGACGGAGTGTTCACACTGGTCGTGCGACTTCCGGACTCGGCCGATCGGCGTTCGGTGACATCAAGCGTCCGAGAGGTGTATCCGGAGCTGGACCTCGTCTCGGAGGACCTCGTGTTTAGTTCACGGACGTTTCGACACGTAGTCGAGGCACGATTGACCGATCGTCAGATATCGACGCTAGAACTGGCGTATCAGATGGGATACTTCGAACAGCCGCGCCGGGGTACGGGGGAGGATGTAGCCGAACGAATGGGGGTGACACCAACGACTGCTCATCGCCACATGCGAAACGCTGAGAAACGGATCTTTCAGGAGCTGTTCGACATGTCGGGGCGGGGATAGGCCGAGGAGTCGGATCCATCGGCACCGTGGGTACTCGCGAGTTTCATGATCCTTGAATGGCTCTCGCTGGTCTCGGATCCTCACTCGGGTCGTTCGACGGCGCTATTCTTTGCGGAACCGGAGTGATGGCCAGCCCGTCGGGAATCAGCCCGAGAACGTGAACAGTTACGCTATATGGCTATTATCTATCGAGGTGAGCATATCTCTACGCAGCCATTGGCGCTGCGTACGGGGGAGAGGTCCGTGGCCGACGGTCCGTCACGGACGGAGTGAGTGAATCAACAGTTCACTATCTCCGTCGGTTCGTTGAGCCGATACACCTGCGAAGCGGCCAGGCGAGAGAGGGACCGCAGACGCCTGTTTCGCCGAATAAGACCGATCGATCCTATTGCTTGGTGAGGAGTGGATGAAACGCCTGCTGATTTCGAACGTAGTTGAATATCTGACCGTGGCGTCCACATATGACTGAACCTCTGGTGACTCGGAGTGGCCGCTCGTACAGGAGTTGGAGATATCCACACCAGGGAGGGACCGTGAACAGTTACGGTGGAGTTTTTTCATCCCTGGCCACCATCGAATGAATAATTGATTTGGCACAGTCTCGGATCGGTGTTCCTGTGTTGGACCTATGGACAACGGACACTCCAGCTGGACGAACGTCTGAACTGCGGAGGCAATGATCTCGAGTTCCTGTACCGCGGTCCGTGAACCCTCTGTTGAGTATTCAGACTCGGAGGACTCACCAAACTGATCGGAATGGTCTAATGATGGGCTCAGTTTTGATCGCCGACGACGACGCGGAGATGCGCGAGTTACTCCGGTTCAATCTGGAGAAGAGCTACGACGTGACGACCGTTACTGACGGTGAAGAGTGTTGGAATTATCTGAATGCGCATGCGGATGACCCGCCCGACCTAGTCGTCCTCGACGTCATGATGCCGGGGCTGGATGGCTATCGGGTTCTCGATCGAGTCTCAGAGGACGACCGGTTCAAGGGAGTGGATATCATTATGCTGACGTCCCGCGGGAGAGACGACGACATCGTTCGGGCACTCGAGAGCGGCGCGGCTGACTACCTGACCAAACCGTTCTCTTCGAGTGAACTCATTATCCGAATCAAAGGCATCCTCTCATGAGCATGGCTCCAATCACGTCATTCGACCTCATTCTATTCATCTCGGTGGTACTGCTTGCGGTTCTGGGAGCGACTGCTATCGTCACGCTCGGTCGCGCTGTTCAAGCCGCTAGACACGATCGACGGTCCGAAGCGGTCCGGCCATCGGTACGATATGAGATCATCGAACGGATGAGCGCATCCGATCCGGGGTGGGAGCAATGGGTGAATGACCTCGACCCCTTCGAACGTTTCGTCGCCAAGGAGGAACTCCAGGGCTACCTGCGACAGGTGCGTGGCAAGGACCGGGAGACATTGCAACGGCTCGGAGACACACTCGGTATCGACACCTGGGCAGAGTGTATGTTCAAGAGGGGTGACCGGTTCGATCAGCTCGCGGCACTGACGTGGATAGCATTACTCGATATCGATGTCACTCTGGAGACGCTCCGGGCAACCTGTATGGCTCACCCGGATACCAGGGCTGCGGCGGCCCGGGTTCTCTACGAGCAGGATCATCCGGCTGCGACAACAGAGGGAACCGATGGTCTGCTCGCCGAAAAGCGACCGCTCTCGATGCTCGGGCTCGATACACTGTACCAGTTGAACAAAGAGGACCCCAGATTTTTGTTAAGTCGTGCTGAACAAGCAAGTGATTCCTGGCCGGACTCGCTGCTGGTCCAAGTACTGCGTGTTATCGGGGAAGCCGGCCCGACGAGTCCCGACGTCTCGCTCGACTGGCTCGGCTCCCTATTCGCCGATGATTCACCACTCGTTCGAGCCGCCGTCGCAGACGCACTCGCAGGCTACGGGTGGCACGACCACGCTCGAACGGTCATCGAGATCGAGAACGTCCGAAGAGACAGTTCGCCACGTGTCCGACAGGCGGTCTACCGCATGCTCGGTTCGTGGGGTGACCAACCGGCCCGCGACGCGCTCCGCGACGCAATCCGGACGGAGTCCGATCCACGGTCTGCAGTCGTCGCGATCGAGGCGCTCAGTGAACCGACATCCCGGCTGGGTGACGCTGAACTGTCCACGGCTAGCCAGACAGCACTGGCCTGGGTCGAGGCGACATCTCCGAATACCGAGGCGGAGGCCGCCGGATGAGCTCTTTCGGGACGTTCCTGCTCCTGACCGGCTGGGCCATCCTTTGTTATTACCTGCTCATCAACGGCGTGTATTTCCTCGTCCACGTGGCCGCACTCTTTAAGCTCAGAACCGATCTCAACAAGCGAGAGTGGGGACCGATGTACCAACAGTTCGCGTCCCCATTTCTCCCCGGTATCGCTGTCATCGTCCCAGCATACAACGAAGAGACGGTGATCGTCGAGAGCGTGCAGTCCCATTTGAACCTCAACTATCCCGACACGGAGGTCATCGTGGTTAACGATGGATCCTCGGACGGAACGCTCGACCGCATCCGCACGGAGTTCGAACTGTTCCAGATCGACGCTCCGGTTCCCTACGACATTCCAAGCGAAGAGATCCGGGCGATCTATCGCTCGGCAGATGCCTCGAATCTGGTGGTCGTGGACAAAAAGAACGGCGGCAAGGCCGACGCCCTCAACACAGGGATCTGGCTCACTGATCAGCCGCTGTTCTGTGCGGTCGACGCTGACTCGCTCATCGACCGTGAAGGGCTCTTGCAGGTCGTACGACCGTTCCTCGAACGTCCCGAAGAAACCGTCGCGACCGGCGGCACCGTTCGCGTCGCCAATGGGTGTCGTGTCGAACAGGGGCAAATCAAATCGGTGGATCTTCCCGACAACATGCTTGCCGAACTGCAGTCCATGGAGTACCTTCGGGCGTTCTATTCTGGCCGGCTCGGCCTCGATCGGCTCAACTCGTTGCTCATCATCTCTGGTGCATTCGGGATGTTCAAGACGGATGTCGTTCAGGAGGCCGGTGGCTACGACACAGACAGCGTCACCGAAGATTTCGAGATCAGCGTTCGTCTTCACCAGTACCTCAAGGACCAGGGACGGGACTACCACGTGGAGTTCGTTCCCGAGCCGGTCGTCTGGACCGAAGTACCTGAGTCCCGGGACGTCTTCAGTCGCCAGCGGCGTCGATGGTATAGAGGGCTCCTGGATACGATGATTCGACATCGAGGGCTGATGGGTCGGCGGCACTACGGGTCCGTCGGTCTGTTCGGGTATCCGGCGTTCTTGCTCGGCGAGATACTCGGCCCACTCGTCGAGGGGTTTGGATACGTGATTGTGCCCACAGCCTTCCTGCTCGGCGCAGCTGATGTGGAGTTCGTACTCGTGTACTTCGCGATCACCGTTGGGGTCGGTGTGTTCCTCTCGTGGTTCGGTGTCTTCAGTGAAGTCTGGAGTTTCCGACGCTACGATCGTCCCCGGGAGATCGTCCGCCTCCTCGGCGATGGCGTGCTCGAGAACTTCGGATTCCGGCAGTGGAAAACGTTCATCGCCTGGCGAGGTCTCTTCGAGTATCTTCGCGGCGACACCTCGTGGGGCGAAATGCGTCGCTCGGGATTCGACGAAAACTGAGACAGGAGATCAGCTTGAGTTCGTTCTCGGTGTGCCGGGGCATTGTTCACCCCCAATCACGATCGGATCTCGTGGCGGCGAACTCCATAGAGCTTCAATTCCGATTTTAGGAATTGTTCACATTTTCGATAGACAGGTAGTGTTGAACGCTGTCAAAAGCGGGCTGTAAAAATCAAGAGTACATATTCAGGAGAAGCCAGTACTCGTTTCAGGAGGTAGAACACGAACTAAGCCGTTACAACGAGCGGACATCTAGCTGGGCCTGGGAAGTAATCAGCTCCGGTATCGACCGTCGAGACACGCGCTTCGATCGGTCGAACCGGCAGGCGACACGTAGAGTCAGCGGTGTCCGGAGACGTGGACAGGCGCTTCAGGCATTTCGATCCCTTCGCTGGCGAAGGCGGCCATCGAGCGCTCTGTCACGTCCGAGGCGAACGCGAACTCATCACGCAGGTCGGCCACATATGCCTTGCCGCGAATCATCCGATAGTAGGACTCGTCCTCGACCAGAACCGCGAACGGGTGATCGTCGTCGACGTAGACGTACTTCGAGGTCACCATGGCCTCCTTGACGATCGCACTCGCCCGATCGACATCGGCAGAGGCAGTGACCGCGAGTTCGACGACGACCATCATCTCCGGGTGGCCATCGTTGGCGTTCGAAACGTTCGCGGTGAACAGCGTGGCGTTCGGAACTCTGACAGCGCTGTCGTCGGGCGTCGTCAACGTCGTCGCCCGGAGGCCGATGTCGGTCACTTCACCGTAGTCGCCGTCGATGGTGACCTTGTCACCGACCTGGTACGGACGCTCAGTGATGAGTACCAGCCCGCCGATCACCCCCGCGAAGAGGTCCTTTAGCCCGAACCCGAGGGCCGCCCCAAGCAGTCCCGACACTGCGAGCAATTGTGCGGTCGAAAGGTTGAGTAACGGTCCCAGAACCAGAAACGCCGCGATCCCGTAAATTAGAAACCGCAGTATCGGGATCAACATCTTGATACTGATTCGCCGACGGGGGGTCCGTTCGGCGACAGCGGAAAGCACATATCCAAAGATACGGGCAGTCACGTACGCGGCCACAAGTACGCCCACGCTTCCCACGAGCGTCTCCGAATCTATCCCCAGATCTACTAGTGACTGGAGCACCGTCACAGTATCCGCCCCCGCTCAGTCGCCGCTTCGGTGGCCGGCAGAGCCGCCGGGACCAGTTCCACGATGCCGTTCTCGACCGTGACGAGGCCGTCGCGCGCGAGGCGTCCGAGGACCCGGTCGAGTCCGTTGACGACCCTCGAGAGCTGTGTCCGATCGATTCGCTCTTTCGCAAGCACGAGCCGCAGACAGAATGCCTCTTCGCGGTCCAGATCTCGATCGGACGCGGGGACGGCGATGTCACTCGGGCGCACCTCCGTCCCCTGACGGGCCTCCCAGACCGCGGTGGCAACGCCGAGGTTCCCCCTGGAGATCGCAGCGAGCCGGCCAAACGTCACGTCCTTCGGATCCAGATCACCACCCGAGAACAGTTCCTTGATCACGACCGGGCTCACCATAGGGACCGGCACCGACACCGACCGATCCCGCCAGTCGAACTCGTGGCGTGTGGTGACCACCAAGCCGCCCCGGTCGGGATCGTCGGCGACGAACGTCGGCACCTCATCGTACCGACTGAGGACGAGTTCTGCGATCCGCTCTACAGGAAGGGGCTGGACCTCAACGGTGAACGGAAACTCCCGGTCGAGGGCCTGCACCCGGCTGAGGTACGCCCACGCGTACCGGTTCCAGCCGGTCACCACCGTCGCATCGATGCTCGTCAGATCGTTGAGAAACGCAGACAGCTCCTCGAAGCCGCCGATGCGACGCTCATACAGGTGCTGGCAGTCCTCTATCACGACAGGGCCGCCGTTGATTTCCGCCCGGATTCGGTCGATCCCATCACCCGGATCAAGGCTGACTCGGGTTGCGTCCAGATCCCACACAGCACGGTCTAAGACGGACTCCCGTCCAGAGAAGGGGTCGCCTACGATGGCGACTGGTCCGGCACTCTCACTCGAGAGGACCGCCCTGAACTCCTCGTAATCGTCACCGAGGAGCGTGGGGGCGTCGACGTCCAGCCCCCGATGCCCCTTTTCGACGGTGTTATCACTCATATACCTCAATTTTTGCGTCGAGTCGATGATAATACCGCGGGTCGACCTCGCCAGGCGGTCTCGAGGAACCTATCGATCTGTCTGGTTCGCTTCTCAGTACGGCTGTGAGATGATCAATAAAAATCGCTCCCCACCGTCCTTATCACGACCAATATTCAGTTGAAAATCCTTATATTCATATGCGTGATCTTATTGGCTATCGTGACCCGTTTGTCAGCGCCGTCGGACGATTCGCTCCGGGTCCTCTACGTGAACTCCGACCCGGATTTCACCGAGCTGGTTCGAACGAAACTGAAGCGAACTGAGTTCGATATCCACTGTGCCTCTGCTCGGAATCTAGACGCTGCGCTGGACGTACTGTCTTCAGAACGTATCGATTGTGTCGTGACAGCGTACTCGCTCCTCGAGGAGACGGGGATAGCTCTCTCCCGATCGATTCGACAACAGGACGATGAACTCCCGATAATCCTCTTTACCGGCAAGGGAGACGAAGAGGTCGCAAGTGAAGCGACCCGGGCCGGTGTGTCGGACTACATTCCGATCCGCGCAGACCGTAATAACTTCGAGCTGCTCGCAGGTCGTATTCGGACGCTCTCACACGCCGCTCGGGAACGACGGGCGGCCGAGCGAGCCAGTACGCAACTTCATCGAACGCTCGAACGGACAACTGATGCGGTCTACGCCGTCGACACCGAGTGGCGTATCGAATACATGAACGAGACGATGGCCGAGCGAGTCGACCGTAATCCGGACACCATCGTCGGGGAAATGCTCTGGGAGGAGTTCCCGTCGATCGTCGGGACGGAACTCGAAGAGAGATATCGAACGGCGATGGAGACCGGTGAACCGGTTTCGTTCGAACAGCGTCTGGGAGATCCGTTCGACTACTGGATCGAAGTGCGCGCCTTCCCGGACGAGGACGGACTCACGATATTCTCCCAGGACATCACCAACGAGCGCGAGCGGCAACTGGAATTAGAACGAAACGAAGCTATCTGCCAGACCATCCAGGATATCGTTTTCGTCCTCGACGAAGACGAAACCGTTCGATTTGCAAATCCAGCCGCGGCACGGGTGCTGGGAGACACAGAATCCAATGCCCTTGAGGGGACGCAACTCAGTACCCTCGTCGGGGATCGCGTTCCGGAATCGGACGCAGAGGCGTTTATTCGTGCGGTCGATGAAACGCTACGCGAGAGACGAGCAGACGGCGGCATCGCCGCGTCCCCCGACTCTGACCTCCGGATCGACGTGGCGACGCCAACGGGGCAGCGAACGTTCAACGTTCGACTCACGCCGTTTCAGGCCAGTGAACGTCCACAGGTGGTCGTCCTCGCCCGGGACATCACAAGTCAACATGAAATCAGACAGGAACTCGAACGCCAGCAGTTCCTGTTCGACCGCGTTCAGGAGATCGCAGACATCGGAATCTGGGAATACGTTCCGTCGACTGGTGAGCTCGACTGGTCAGACGGGGTTCGGCGGATTCACGCGGTAGAACCGGAGTACGACCCGGACCTCTCGGATGCCCTCGAGTTCTATCCCCCCGAGGATAGGGAGACGATCACATCGGCCGTCGAGCGTGCAATCGAGGACGGGGAGTCGTACGACCTCGACCTCCGGATCGTTCGATCCGACGGTGAGATACGTAATGTGCGAGCCTGGGGCGAACCGGTCGACAGCGCCCGACAGGAAGAAGAGGTGATCCGTGGCGTGTTCCAAGATATTACCGAGCGCAAACAGCAGGAGCGAGAGTATCAAGAACTCGCCGAGGAGTACGGGGCGCTGCTCGAAACCTCCGGGGATGCGATTTTCCTCGTCGATGTCGACATGAACGATCAAGAATCGGAGTTCCGCTTCGCCCGACTCAGTCCCGGATACGAGACACAGACTGGCATCACGACTGAAGACGTTCGAGGGAGGACCCCACGGGACGTGTTCGGCGACGAGCAAGGAGCGGAGCTGGAATCGAATTATCGACGCTGTGTCACACAGCGGAAGCCGATATCGTACCGCGAGGAGTTGCCGGTCGCGGAGGATGCCCGATTTTGGGAAACGAATCTCGCTCCGGTTGTCGTCGACGGGGAGATCGTTCGAGTCGTCGGAATCGCTCGGAACGTCACCGAGCAGGTCGAACGAGAGCGCGAACTCGAAGCGACGAACCAGCGACTGGAGTCACTCATCGAGACAGCGCCGCTCCCCATCATGGAAATCGATACCGATGGGGCCGTCGTACTCTGGAATGAAGGAGCAGAGGAGATGTTCGGGTGGTCGCGAGAAGAAGTCATCGGCGAGTTCAACCCGATGGTGCCCGACGATCGGCAGGCTGAGTTCGAAACCAATCGACAGCGGGCACTGAACGGTGACCGGATACATGGAAAGGAAATCCAGCGAGAAACAAAGGATGGTGAGCGATTGGATCTGCTGTTATCGGTAGCCCCGCTCACAGATCCGGATGGCGACGTGTCGAGCGTTCTCGCGATTCTCGAAAACATCACCGAACAGAAACGGTTGGAAACTCGCCTCCGCTCTCTCCAAGAGACAGCACAGCAACTTAGCGGCGCTGAATCAAGCGACGAGATCGGAACGATCGCCGTCGATGCGGCCGTCGAGATACTCGGCTTGGATATCACCGGGCTGTGGGAGTACAACGACCGAGAGGACGTACTCGTCCCGGTTACTGAAACGCCGGCGGCACGAGCGCTGTTCGGCGAATCCCCCCGGTTTGCCCCCGGGGGCGGTCTCGCCTGGGACGCGTTCGAGTCGGGAGAGATCCAGGTGTACGACGACGTCCAGACCGAGAATCGAGTCCACAATCCGAACACGGAGATCCGAAGTGAGATCTTCGTCCCACTGGGCGACTATGGGCTTATGTCGACGGGGTCGGTCTCTACGCAGGTCTTTTCCGAGACAGACGTCGATCTGTTTCGGATTCTCGGCGCGACTGTCGAGTCAGCACTCGCACGAGCGAGTCGGGAAGCGGAGTTACATCGACAGAATGAGCGACTCGACCAGTTCGCGAGCGTCGTTGCCCACGACCTTCGGAACCCGCTCAACGTTGCAATGGGATTTCTGGAGATTGCGGAAGAGACCGGAGACGCGGAGCATTTCGAAACGGTGGAGTCAGCACACGACCGTATCGAACGACTTATCGAAGACCTACTCACGCTGGCACGTGGAGAGACGACGATCGAAGATACAGACCACATAGACCTCGAGAGTATTACAACGGAGGCATGGGGATATGTGGACACTAAGGAAGCAGCGCTTACAGTTACAGATGACGTCCCGACAGTGACCGGTGACGGGGGACGTCTGACCCAGGTCTTTGAAAATCTCTTCCGGAATGCAGTCGAGCACGGTGGTGCCGACGTCACGGTGACCGTGGGTCGACTGGACGGGGACGACGGATTCTACGTTGAGGATAACGGCAGCGGGATTCCCCCGGAGAGCCGTGACGAAGTGTTCAAGCACGGCGTCACATCCAGTGAGGGGGGAACCGGGTTCGGGCTCTCGATCGTGGCCGACATCGCGAAGGCACACGGCTGGACGGTTTCGGTGACAGACGGAACTGATGGCGGGGCACGGTTCGAGTTCAAGGGATCGAAATAATACCCGTTATCAGTGAGCAAACTGTGCCTGCGGCCTATGCATTGAAACAAGCGGTCTCAACTTCTGTTCATAGGAGGATGCGTTTGGCAGAATGACGCGAATGATTCTGCTTTCCAGTCGCGGACGTTCTGGTAGAGGAGTGGCGCTACGGTGTATCGCCCTCTTCGAACACCACGCGATCCGCGACCAGTTCGAGTTTATCAGCCAACGACAGTGCCTCATTGACGTCGATTCTTGCCATACAATCCTCGGCTGCTGACTCGATCGAGAGGGCGACAGTCGTTTCGTCCTCGTTCTCGGGTTCAAGCACCCGTACGCGTCCTGGTGATTCAGACTCCTTCTCGTCACCGCTCAGAACCGTCACCTGAACGTCTTTTTGTTCGTGCCACCCACCGTCGGCGATCCGTTGGGCGTCAAGCTCGTGTCCACGTTCGTGAGTAGGGTCATTTGCGGTCATAGAGGTGAAGCGGGATTTTCACCTCTGATTGTCGGCTGGACAAGGAGGTGATACGTATGAACGATGATTCTATCAACTAATCTCCTCTCCTTGCATTATCATCGCTGGAGGGGTTCCGGCGGAAAGTAGCCGCATTGGTGCCTCCTCGATCACTACCGCGGCACCTACTCCCCCGAGGTGCAACGGGAGGCCCGCGACAGCGTCTCGTGGCTCTGACGCGACAGGGTCGCACGCGCCCGTGAACTCACATTTTCCCGTTGGCGTTGACACGTCGGGGTAACCCCCATCGTGGTACTCGTCGACCGCCAGTTCGGAAACGGCCAGTCTAAGGCCGCCCTCGCTACGACCGACCGACAGGTGTCGTGTCTGCTCAGCCGGTACTGATCTGCTTGATCACGAATGGAGACGCCCTACGCGTGATTCACGCCTCAGTCGGACATAGGATCACGTCTTCACCCTCGTCGTTCTGGCCGACTGTAACGGTCTCCGTGTTCGTCTCTAGTGAGACGAGCACGACTGCGTCCTGAAAGTCGGCTCCCGAATTCTCGGTCGAATGGCTTAGCTCGAACAGATAGATCGCCTGGTTGTCGTCCAGTTCGATCGCCCCATCATCGACGTACTCCGCGACAAACGCTTCCGCATCATCCTGGTCGGCGAATCCCTCGACGTCAGGGGCGTCCGACCCGTCCCGGAGGACGTGGACAAACGTACCCTCGTCGGCCACCGAATCCACCTCGTGGCCCGAGTATCCCTCATGCGGCTGGGCCTCCGCGGTCACCACGATGCTCTCGCCGGCCTCGCGGTCCGCGTAATTGGTTGTCCGCGGGTTCCCTCCGTCGTTAACGTTGCCGGGCCACGGCTGGTTGGTCTCGTCGCCGACGGTCACCTCCATCTCGATCGGGATGTCCGGGCCGCCCGCGCCGTACGTGAACGCCGTGCCGAGCAGCTCCACATCCGCCGAATAATCGACAGTCGGTTCGACCGAACCCTCGCTGATCACGAACTGGCCCGGCTGGACTGGGACGGTCTGAGAACTGATCTGGTGGGTCCGCTCGGCATTCGTTTGCTGGACGAGCGTGATTTCGACCGAATCGGGATCACCCGCACAGACCGTGCTGGTCTTGAGGGGGAGCGTGACGGGCTCCCCTGCCGACCACGCCCCATCTGCAAGCGCCCCTGTCGCTGGGACCGCCGTCCGCGTGGTTGACTCGCCGCCCGAGACGACAACGGTCAGGCTCTCGACTGGGATGGTCTGGCCCGAGTGATGGACGAGTTGAAGCGTGTGGCTCGTCTCGTCCGCCCCAATAGTGACCTCAACGGATTGCCCAATGCCGGCCACGGCGGCTGGATCACCGAGATACGACGTGAAACCCAAGCCGAGCGTTGCCACAATGGTGGCCAGGATCACAGCGATCGCAACGATCAGCACGCCCCCGACAACGGGCGTCAGTGCTCGTCGCTCTCTGTTCCCCACCACTCGACTATGACTTCTGTCCCCCAGCATCTCCCCTGGGTCACAAGATTCTTGCAGAGACCTATTAATCCGCAATAGGATGTTCAGACACCGATAATAGCGTCACGAAGTCCCCCGAGCTGTCGGCGCGGCCGTGTCTCAAGGAATCGAATAGAATTCGACGAGGACCAGTGTCTTGGCACGGGAGATATACGCCCTGTATCTACTGAAGCGCCCGGATGACATATCACGGAACATCCGAAGGCGATTAGAATCCTCTCGGGCCCCCTTTGCTGTGACTCCGCGGGGTCGTACACCAGATCTCAGTACCTGTCTCGTGAGAAACAAGCAAATAGGGTTTTCTCACGTTTTGAAGCCTCTCGTGGATGTCTACGTTCTTCGACCTCGTAGAGACGGTCAATGACTTCACAGCAAGAGAGGTGGGACTCGAATCGTGGGTTATCACCGGTGATCGGGACGGTCTTTTTAGTCGCAATTGCCGTCGTATTGGCCGCGGTAGTCGGGAGCGTAGGTCATCTTCAGGAGGGACTCTGCTCGAGGAGGCAGGTCTGTAGCCATTCCTGAGATGACTCTCACGTAGTGGAGATCAGTCCTGAAATGAGGTCCCCGCCCCGACAACGTGGGGCTCACCTGAGACGAGTCACTTCGGGATCTGTTGGCCGCATTTACTGTACTGGTGTGAGGTGAACGGGACCGCTCCACGGTTTACGTCTCTCTGGTGCTAATGGTGTTGCATAGAGGAACACTGACGAGCGGCTGCTCTATCAGCGAGGCCCTCGGCACGATTCTGAGATCCAGTGGCTAATGACGGTGAGCAGCGGTTCCCTCTCTCGCGCAGCACGAGACAGCTGTTGTGCTGTAGGGAGAACCGAATACCCTACTCAGAGAACGACATTCCCCATGATCTGGCGAATTACGGGAGTCACCAGACCAACCGTTGGTTCCTTCGGAGGCAGAAAACACTCGTCGGACTATTTACTGGTTCGAATTCAAACTCGAATTAGGGGGGGGAGGATGAGCAACACAACACCCATAACCGACGAGGCAACCGTATCGCACGACGCTGTCACCGTCACTCGACGACTCACGCAAAAAGGCGAGGGGATCATTGGTACCATCGACATCACGCCAACTGGGCAGAAACCGGTGGTGCTGGTCCACCTTGTAGACGAGTTCCCGACAGACCTTCCGGTGGACGCTGCCGGATTCAAACCTGATCAAGAACCGGAAATGGGGAACGTCACGCCACAGCGGGTCTCGATCAAGCAGACTGTCGAAAGCGACCCCGTTCAAATCGAATACGGTATTACGCTCTCTGAGCCCGTGGAGACGGTGCAGTTCGATTCTCCAACTATCCAGGGTGTCGAAACCGCCACCATGACGCGGTCGGCCGCCTCCCACACCGATGAGGGCGAGCGAGCTGCCGCAAACACCAGTGGGACCGACAAGTCCTCGAAATCAGTATCCTCGCTTCTTCCCGGCCTCGGCCGGGATTCGGCGAGAGCAGAACATCCGGATGAGCATCAACTATCCGATGAGATGGCAGAGACCCAATCCACCAAGGTCACGGAGACCGACGGAACGGGCGCAGATGGCGCCTCGAACGCGGCTATCGAGTCAGCAGTCCAACAAGCTGTCGACCCGGGCGCTACTAACAATGAGACGGGCGAGACAGAACCCGCCTCCGGTGAGGGTCAGGTGTTCGACGGGGAGCCCGAAGCTACTTATGGTAGAGGGGTCACGGCCGGATCCCCTGCACGTGGTGATGAGTCACCGACGAGCGCTGAACGGACGGCTAGGGAACCAGACGAGAAAACAGAACAGGGGAAGCGGCGAAGCGTCGGCGTCAGGATCGACCGACTCAACGCACGCATCGAAGAATTCGCGGCCTACGCGGACGCGCTTGAGGACCTCATCGACGACCACGGGACGGCACCGGAGTTCATCGACCGAACGGAGCGCGACCTCGCGGACCTCGATGCGCGAGTGGAGTCGATCCGCCAAGAGGTCAACACAGTCGAGGAGACCCATGACGAGGACGTCGACGACCTCCGCGAGAAGACGGACGGGCTCGACCGGCGCATCGACAGCGCGCGCCAAGCACTCGAAACGGAGCTCGGTGATCTCCGCGGGCAGGTTGGAGTTGTTCATTCTGAGGTCGACCGTGTTGATGCGGCCGTCGAGCGCATCGATACCGAACTGGCCGATCAGGGATCGGCCGTCGGAGATATCGAAGGCGATCTCAAGGGGCTCGATGATCGGGTCACCGGGGTAGAAGATGGGCTCCACGATGTCCAAGCAACGATTGAGGCTGTAGAGAACGATGTGGCGGCGGTTTCCGACGACGTCCGGGCCATGCGTGAGGAATTGGAATCACTCCGGGGCGCAGTCGAGAGCCTCAACGAGTTTAGAGACTCACTGGCGTACGCCTTCGAAGCCCCGGCGGACACGACAGCCTCGAGCGACGACTAAGGCTGTCGGGCGAGGGCGTTCGTACAGGAGCGCGTAACTCTCAGAGTACAGTCGACGACGGTCGGGACGGCTCGCTCAATAATGTCGGTCTGACGCTAATGAATCCGTGCAGAGAACCGGCGAGCGGCGTCCCCATCGATGTCCGTCCCGTTTCGATTTTGACGCGCTACGCTATTCGTTCTCTCGACCCGGTGATGACCATGATCCACATTAGATGGACACTCCATGCTATCGCCGTGGGGTACCAACGCCGGGTATTCCTCGGTTGACTCGGCTGGTTAGTGGCACGAGTATCGCCGACTCGGCCGGTCAACCACCGCCAGCATCCCAGGACGTCACCGACGGGAGCTTTTGCGACCCCCCGGCTCAAAACTCGGGGTGCGGGTTCGGGAGTCGGGGCTCAATGAGATCCTGGTACCACCCGTGGAGCGCTGCGGCCGGCAAGCCAAGGGAATCCAAGAACTGAACTGGATCAACAGTCTGAGAGAGGACCGTCATCAAGGCGACCAAGGCGGTCGCCAAGACGGCCCGGAACAGGTGGGTCGAAACGACGCGTTCGGTCGTGACCGGGCTAGGTCCGTCATCACGGACAGAAGCACTAAGTTCTCTGGCGTTGTCAGTAGACACTTGCTATTGAATCGGGGCGTCGCCGCTTGAGGTTTAATATACATTGCCTCTGTGAGCCGGGACGAACTCAAGGGTCAGTTCCTCAAATTCCCCAAATTCGTCGGATGGACCGCGCTAGAGCAGCGTTTTAGCGTCTCTTGCGACAGAACCTCTCGGTATTTATGAGCCGATATACCGGTATAGTAATCTCTCCCGAATGAAAGTTCTATATCCGATCAGGGTGGACCGCCACCAGGTGGACCTCCGCCACCGGGTGGGCCTCCGCCACCACCACCGCCACCACCGCCACCATCGCCACAACTGGAGCAGGAGGCGATTCGTGCGGTCGAGGAAGTGTCTCCTCCGGTATTCGTTGCAGCCACCAAGACGCGGTACTCGGTGGCGACCGGATCAGAGATTGTTACTGTCGTCGAGCCTGATTCGGAATCGGCGCCTGCGGCAATGGTCTCGATCTCGGTCTCACCGAGTGCATCGACCATAGTCACCGTGATCGTATCGAGTTGCTCGCCCGAGGCCTTCCAATCAACTGTCACTTCGTGGTCGGTCGCGCCGGTTTCGGTCACAGAAACACTGCTGATCGACGCCGTCGGTGTTTCGAGTGGGTTAGGCCCCGTAGTTGGTACTCCGTCGACTGTAACTTGGTTGGCAGAGATGTGTAGATACGTCAATGGCGGAGCTAATTCCTCTTCATCGAGGGCCGGGGCAACGTCTCCGAGGGTCTCGTCGTAGTTGAGTGCCGAGGCCTGCGCTATCCGGAGTGGTGCCCCAATGAGAGCTCCGTCAATCTCTGCACTACCCGTTGCGACACAGAAATCAGCGTAGGGAGCACCCCCACTCGGCCCGTTTAGACTACACATATTTGCCGCGGTCGTCGTAGCCGTATTCTGTCCTGTAGTTTCTGACGTCCGCGGAGCGTAGATAACGCCCTCGAAATAGGCCCCGTTTACCACCGCGACTTGCGTGGTTGACCGGCCAAACATCTGGATGTGCTTCGCGTCAACGCTGGGCTCGGTCACATCTACTGTTCCGGTCCCATCAAGACTCAGATCACCGGTAATAAACACACGGAGAACGTGGTCGGTTCCTGCAGGATCGACCGCGAGCGATCCTCCGTGGAGGTTGACGTCCCCGTCGACCACAAGGGTCACGTTTCCACCACTGAGATCCACATCCACATCATCACCACTCCCGAGAGTGAACCCCTCGTTATCGTAGTAAGTGGTCCCGTCCTGAAGCGTCGTCGCGTTGTCACCGATATCAACCGCCTCAACATCCGGGTCAATCGGGGCTGCGTCGACCTTTGCATCGATGACCGAGTCCAATGGCGTCAGGGTGGACTCCACGTTCTCCTCGGGAGATTCGCTGTAGCCGCCAGCCGCGCCGGGCGACGTCCCCGTCGTGCCCGTACTCTTGACAGGCCCGTCGATCGTTGCGCTGCCGGTTCCTAAGAGCACGCCGGTCTCACCGGACGAGACGCCTGTAGCGAAGGCTGCCTCCGTGAATTCGGCCATGAGTTCCGGACGACCGAGTTCGACGGTCACCCGATTATTCACGTGATCGACATGAACCGCAGACCTATCAATACGAGTATGGAAGTATTCCGCCCAGCCGTTGTAGTGGACGCTTTGGATTTCGAGGACCACAACCCTATTCTCGACAACACCCGGCCCTAGGTCGAAGACTTTTGATCGATCACTAACCGTCACCTGATTGCCGGGCGTTGACTCACCTGGGACAGCAATGACAAGTGGTAACGTGAGTGTACCCTCTCGGTAGTGGACTTCTGGGGGAGAAACCATTATCGTGTTTCGACCGGTCCCTCGCCAGACTCCTCCACCCTGGTAAGCGATCGTAGTCCGATCATTGTGATATTCAAGACGCCCAAGTCGGTGTCGGAAGATAACCGGCCCGTCCTTCTCCCGGAGGGTCATGGTGCCCTCATATTGCATTTGCACGGTACTACCATCATTCTGATCGATACCGAGCCCGACAGTCTGGACTTTGCTGTCACCGAGTCCAACCTGGGCCATCTGCGCGTCCACCTGTGTGAATGCGAGTTCGGCTTGGGCGGACTTGGTCTGAGTTTCGGCGTCATCAAGGGCGCTCGAACCAATTAAAATGACGCCCATCGTGACCGAAAGGACGAATCCGATAACCAGTACAAAGCCGATAACGGACATCTGGGCTCGACCATTACTTTCGTCACCTAAGGATCGTAGAGTTTGATATGGAAGCGGGCGTCTTGATGACGGCATTATTTCAGTAACCGTCTTAGTAACAAATATATACCGATGAGAATTTTCTCGGGATGAAAACGCCTCCGGCCCTAGTAGAGTTAGAAAGATAGGCAGGCTGTAGCGGTGACAGTGCCTCTTCTGTATTGATCTGACTCGCTGCGCTATTTGTGTCTCTGACCAATAACAATCCTTGTTCACGTGGGAGGTTCACTGATGTGAAGGTGCTTCGTGACTCTGACCGGCCGTCCTTTCAGTGAACAATAATCAGAGAGAGAGAATCAGAATTTATAGAGGGAGACGTCGCGGGCGGGTGGGCAGGCATTCAGTTCGAACGCGGTAGCGAGATCTGGGGCGCGACCGACCTGTCGACCATATTTTTCCTTCCCTACCAAGAGGCGCTGGCCGTCTACTACGTCTTCGGCGGCCCGCTCGAGGAGCCGATGGCCGAGCTCTGGCGGTTTGACGTCCTCGGGCAGCGGCCACACGCTGTGCGACTCGTCGCTCGCTGGTCGTATCTCGATAGTGAGCGCCTGGACTGTCCCGACCCACTGCCGGAGCCACTGGCGCTGCTGTTCAGGAAACGCGAGATCGACGTTGTGTGACTCGGGCAGCCGAACACTCAAGCCCGCCGACTGCAACCACCCCGCATGGCCCACCCGTTCGACTACGTCGATGACATCAACCCACTGACCGCGCTCGAGGCCACGTTCGCGATCAGCATTGGCGCTCGGGGGCAGTCGAAGGACGGCGACATCAGGTGGGCCCAGTTCTTCGCTCCCAACGGGGCCGAGCCCTGGATCGCGATCGAGCCCACCCGCAAGCGCTTCGCAACGCTGGGCTATCACGAGACGCTGGAGGTCCTCTACGCCTACGAGTACCGCCTGCACAGGCCGACGGTCATCTGGCGCTTCGATTACAAACAGCGCCGGCCGCCGCAGGTGTACTACGTCGGCCGCAAGGGCATCAGCGAGATCGACGGCCGGAAGGGCCTGCGCAAGCCGTTCATCCCCGACACGATCGAGGTGCTGTTCGAGGCGCTGGAGATCGAAATCGTATAAAATTCTGGGGGCGGCGAGGGCTCGATCGGGGCACTACCCTCCGCTAGGCTGATTCGTCACGGATCCGCTCGATCTCGACATCAACCGGCAAGCCGTCGAAATCCTCATCGGCGCCGACCAGCAGTGTCGCGTCGTGGTCCACGGCGAGGGCGACCGCATACGCGTCGGCCAGCGAGAGGCCACCGTCGGCCTTGATCTCGCCGGCCAGCCGCCAGGGTGCCCGCTCGATCGCCAGTCCGCGGCGTTCGAGTATGCGGATATCCCGTTCGGCTGCCTGGAGTGATTCTGACGTGGCTGTCCCGTCCTCGCCTTCGAGGCGGGCGATCTTGTACAGCAGTTCCGAGGCGATGACCTCGGCGATTGCCCCGTCGACGTCACCAGCCTCGATGCGGGTCAGGATGTCCTCGACCACTTCGTAGCCGGGTTCTTCGTAGAGAAACGCGATCAGCGGCTCCGTATCGATGACGTACGTCGTGGATGCCATCGACGCAACTCACTCGTCGTCGCCGTGGCGCTCCAGCAGCGCCCCCATCTCGGCGTCTTCACGCTCGCGTTCCTCGCGGTCCATCTCGCGGCTCTTCGCAAGGATGTCGCCGGGCTCGGCGTCCTCACGGGTATGGATGCCACGTAGTTGCTCGAGCGTCGGCACGGGTTCGATGACGACGCGACCGTTCTCGACGCTGACGAAGACCTCCTCACCGGGCTCGATGCCAACCGCTTCGCGGACCGCCTTCACGATCGTCACCTGGCCCTTCTTCGATACCGTGACCGTCGCGGGGTCAGATTCGGACTCGTCTGTTGAACTAGCCATCACGTGTTGAACCTACACGGCTGCGTCGAACTAAAGCTGTCGGAGCCACCCCTGAATCCAACAGTTCACGTCGACCGTTCGCGGCTACCGCCTTTGACTACTGTTTGCATTTTCAGTTTGCGTTCGCTGTTTGCGTTTACTATCGCCGATATACAACGACATGACAGTGGCCACCCGGAGCCGACCGTATTCCGACTTGCTCGTTTCCACATGATCTCCCAACAGAAGTATATATTCGGATTGTTCTGTTGCAATATGGGCGACTTCGGTGACGAGCTGCGGGCGAAGATGGCGGAGAGATTTGAGCGGAAGATCAAGCGGGGAGTCATCGACTGCCCGACTGACGGATGTGATAGTAATCAGTTCGATGCCGAGGTGTGGGTAGCCGACAGTGGAGGCTTTGAGGCGACCGCGCTCTGCCGAGCCTGCAACACCCGTATCGAACTCAACCTCGAAGATTCGGGAGCCCAAACGGCGGCCGACAAGGTGCAGGACAGCTACGACGACCTCAAGGATGCCCTCGATAGCCTCGATGGTTAATGTCGACTCGGTACTCGTCAGCGTTGTCGCGTCGGTCGCTGCTTCTGTGCTGTACGTCGAATACCGGTATAGACGTGAGGATAGTCGGAAGGCAGCACAGGAACGCGAGGGTTGGTATGCCGAGGCAGCCCAACTCGGGCGAGCCGTCCAGAGAACTTGGCAGACGAGATTCCAGCGGCCGAATCGAGACGCTGGGCGCGTGAACTACGACGAACTTCAAAGCGAGATGAACATCTACTCGAAGCAGTTGTCAAACCATGCGACCGAGGCTACGCATCTAGAGGTAGCCAACGAGGTGGTGGCTGCCCTTGAGACGACGGCCGATGCCTGCCGCGAGGTGTACGAAATCCCGTCAAGCATCAACTCTCATCCTGCTTTCGAGAAGCGTGGTGATGCCGTCATGGAGACGGCCAACGAGTTGGAAGAGCAAGCGTTAGACCAGGTTCAGAACTCCTGAGCCTTACTGCGAAGATACTCTTCGTAGCCTGCCCGCCCGGCTTCCAGGACATCCTCGTCGAGCTGTCGGAGCCCGAGCCGGATCAGCAGGCTCGCGGCGGCACTCCGCGTCGCCGACTCGGGATCTGGCTCCTTACCGAGCGCGGCCTACGCGTTCGTGACCCCTCCCGTGAGTTCGCCCGGCTGTTCCAGACTGACCAGTAGCGCGACCAGCCGCTCGTCGCGGAACTCGAACGTTGAATTCAACTCACCGACTTTGAGCCCCGCCCCGGTAGCGTCACGAACCGATTCAACTCGTCATTTCCTCTTTGAGGTAGCGAGCTACCTCGTCGGCGACGTCCCGCGTTCGCTCGCGCGTGCAGCGGTCGCACTCGCCGCAGCGGTCAGTCGGCCGGCACATAGGCCCACTATCGATACGCGATCTACGGTGAGGTGGTCGTCTGACCACTGGAGCGGCGCCGTGTCGTGACGCCGGGGAGGGATATTACAAGCCCTGACGCGGTTGTCCTCGTCCCGGTGTGCTTCAGGCCGTACACCTCCTCAATCCAATCTTGAATGGAGCGAATCGCCTCTGGCGTCGGGAGTGTCGGGTCACCTTCGCCTGCCATTCACTGGTCCGTACTCCCCGCGGATCTCTGCGTCCGACGTGTCGAAGAACTCACATTCGTCCCCAGCTCGTTCAAATGCCTCCTGTCGCGCTCGGAGAGACGATTTCGAATTGGTCCGTGGACTACTCATCTGCACTCCCTACGTCGTAGCCCATCCGACCGAGTTCCCTCAGGACGGCCTCTGGCCGCTGGAGCGCCGCCCGATAGGCCGCCTCTCGGAAGTCGAGCTTCGGGATGTCACGACCGATATGCTGTGCGACCTCGGCGAGGGCCTCGCGCTCGGCGTCGGCCACGTCATCGTGAACGAAGATCGTGAGCCGCTCGTCACGCTCGAACTGGATTCCCTTGTCCTGCATCGCTCGGCGGACGATGTAGGGATGTTCGGACCCCCCGTCCGAGGCATCATCACCCGTGGGTGACTCCGACTCGGTATCGGTGGTCTGTTCGGTGCCGCTCTCCTCCGTCGATTGCTCCTCAGCTGCTCCTGACTCTTTCTCGTCTTCCTCGTCGGTGTCGTCCCCCCACAGGTCGTCACCGGTCCCGGACTTCAGTCCCGTCATGGGGCCACCTCCACGTCGTGATCGACATCCCCGGGTTCTGGTGGATTCGGCGCCTCGATACCGCCCTGTGACTCGAGGAACCGGGCGAGTTCATCGAGCTGTGCCAGCGTCTCGAGTTCGTAGTCACGGCGACGGCTCCGGTGCTCGCGTACGTACCGATAGGCCGAACACTGCGTCCGCCAGCAGCCCTCCAGCAGCGACGTACGGTCGCCGATGACGACCGGGACCTCGAACCCACGACTCTCGATCTCCGCGATGATGTCGGCCTGGTCGCGGGTCCCCTTGACCCCATTCGGGACCGCCGCGAGCACACCGATGTTGATGTCCAGTTGCTCCTCGAGGTTTCCCACGAGGTCGTCCATTCCCGCAACCGAGGCTTGCCCCTTACCAGACGGTTCGATCGGGAGGACGAGATTGCGCGTGGCTGTGAGTGCGTTGTAGAGGTGTGGGCCAGTGGAGGCTGGCGGATCGACGACGAGCACGTCGTAGCGTTCCTGTACGCGGTTCTCCTTCAAGACGTGGAGCAGTCGAGTGAAGCGATTGAACGAATCACCCATCCGGTCACGCTGGCTTTGCTCCTCCTGGAGAACCGCGTCGAGATCCTCGAGAATGTTGTGCTCGGGAATGATGTCGACGCCCTCTGCGGTCCGTACGAGGTCGTAGAAGTCACCCTTCCCCCGGCCGATGAGGTGCCGGACGAGGTGGTCGATACCCTCTGTCGAGCGATCGTCGTCAACGGCGAAGAGGTGGGATAGGTCGCCATCCTGTGGGTCGAGGGGGACGACGAGGACGTCCAGCCCGGCGCGGCGATGGGCGACGGCAAGGTTGGCCGAGAGCGTGGTCTTGCCCACGCCACCAGCCTCGCTGTAGACGGTGTACGAAAGCATGTACCAATGGGAACGAACAGATGTTACAAATAGCTGTGTGTGACGATTGTCAGACACAGTTGTATTAAACAGATGTGAACATCAATTGAAACAGTCGTATGAATCAATTATTTGAAACAACTGTTTGAAGTAGTTATTTGAGGTAGTTGTAGTAACTATTTGTAATGAGTGTTTCAAACGCAAGACTGCGACGGGATTCACGGATTCGAATTCGTTATCACTGAGCGTGTTCTGACCTCATGTCGAGGAGAAACCTGCTGCCTACGAAGTCGTAGTTCCGGGGCTGGAATGATCACGCGGTGATACGCCGCGAGCAGCAGACTTATAATACCATCGTGAGGATGCCGGCCTTCAAGCTCGCCAGGAATGTGGACACTCGGAATCACGAGGTCTAGGGGGTATCCGAGAACATCATTCAAGCAACCAGGACCGCGAAACATCGTACGATCAATTCGGTGGATCTGGGGGAATTGGTGTGAGGAGAGGACTGCCAACTCCAAGCATCACCCATCGCTTGAGAGCGACAGCACGTGGATTACGCAAAGATCGCTCTACCCTCAAAGCGAAACGAGAGCTGGTGAAATATGGCGCAATATAGAGCTCACTTGTATTTTCAATTCCTTCGAATTCCGGGCCTACGGTCATTCTACATCTTGATATCAGCAATCTCCATCTCCCGAAATTTTGTATAGCAACATATAGTTTATAAACATCCTGTCCGGGGGAATTTGATGGGGGAAGGCTCTGAAACATCGAAATACGGGCGAATTCTGATCTGTCCAATTCACTTGTTTGTACGGTAGTACACACGAGTAGACTTTTGCACCCCCGCGCCGTCCGTTCATCGGAACCGATGGATCAGCCCGAGACGGACGCTACTCCGGGGGAAGAGGCCAGGAAGACGGACGTCCACGAACTCGTCGAGAACTATCTGACGGCTCGTCGTGACGAACACGGCTCGGGGACCTACGCTGCCAGCGCGAAGTCCGAACTCGATCGGTGGGTGAACTGGATGGCAGAGCGGGACTACGGACTCGATACCCTCGATGAGCGTGGCCCCGAAATTCTTCGCCAGTACGCGACCCGACTCCGTCAGCGGACACAGAGCGGCGGGATCGCCGCTTCGACTGCTCAAACGTACTTCGCGTACGTCTCGGCCTGCCTCTCGTTCGCCGTCCGTGAGGGGCGACTCAAGCGGAACCCCGCTCAGACCGAGACGGCGCGGGAACTGCTCCCTGAGGATTCACGGGATCGTGGCGACCAGCAGCACTGGTCCCCCGAGCAGCGGGCCCAACTGATGAACCACGTCGTGGATCGGGCCGAGGCAGTGATCGACGAGGATCCGTTCGACGCGTACACGGAGGCGCGTGACCGGGCGCTCGTGGCGATGCTGTACTACGCGGCAGTCCGGGGCGCTGAGGTCCTCCGGCACCGCCAGGACGAGCGTGACGGGCGCCAGGGCCTCCGCTGGGGCCGTGTCGACCTTGAGGTCGGAACGATGCGGATCCTCGGAAAAGACCAGTCCTGGGAGACCGCACCGATCCCCTCGCCGGCGCTCTCTCCTCTGCAAGTGTTGAAAAAAATCCAGCGGCCCGCGAGCGACGACTGGCCCGTCTTCGCGACCTCGCACGCGCCCTCGCTGTGGAAGGCCGCTCGCGAGCAACTGGATGGCGACATCGACACGCTCGTTGAGGACCTCGGAAGCATCGATGCGGTGCTGCGAGAGCACGACGTCGCCCCGCCCGCGTTGACAACCGACGGGGCTCGGTCAGTGTTGAAGCGGCTCACCGAGGCCGCGGAGGTCGATGTCGACGAGGGCTACCTCCAGCCCCACGGCGCCCGCCGCGGGATGATCGGTGAAGTCTACAAGCGTGATCGCGGGGAAGCACAGGATCTCGGCCGGCACAAGAGTATGGAGACGACACGCGAAGCCTACTCTCACCTCGACGCCGAGGAACAGCGCAAGCGGTTAGATGATCTTGTTGAGGAGTTCTAACCCTTCCTCCGTTAGCGTCCTTCAACCAGGAATACTCTCCGATTTGATTGGCCCCAGGTACGATTCTATAGCGACCATTGAAAATAGTTGATCATATCTAGAAACGCAAACTCGACCTAATGAATTGTCGATCATGGTGGTGGCGGGACTGTCCGCTCCCCCGAGAGACGCCCTCGTCTCCCCGGCGTTACCGCAATCAGCGAGGGGAAGGCTGAGAATGAGACAGCACTCGAAAGCGGAGGCTCAAGAGCGTCGACGATGGCGTTCTCCACCGTGACGACACCGGGGTCCACACAACATACTTCCCCGATTATCGTCGTCAAGCGCTCAAGGAGGCCATACGCCTACGGGACAGCGGCCACACCGTCGAAGACCTCACCGAACGGCTCACCGAAATGAACGCTCAGATCCGAGGATGGGAGGACGAGTTCGATGTCGACTCGCCGAACCAACTTCGCGGAACGATCGCCGACCAAGCACTCGGTGCCACCGAAGAGGACCGTCGCCGAGAGATCGCGCGTGAGTGGGAACAGCTCCAGCGGCGGATCGAAATTATGGGTTTTGCCATCCGAGAGTGGAACTTTCTAGCCCCAATGACGGAACGTAGTGAGGCCCGGAGTTGACGGATCTCTTTCTCCGTACGTCCATTGCTGTTAGAGTGGACATTTAGGATAACCCCGACTCACGTATAATGTTTTTATAGTAGTGGTCCGTGATACGGCATATGAACCGTGAGGCGGATAGCATGAATTCGTCTGGGGCAGCTATTTCCCTTTCAATCCCCCCTTCGGATCCGACTTTATTCAAACACAAGGCGACGAGCGACATCCTTCTCTTTTTAACAAATCATCGATTCAGTGATTTCTCACTGCGAGAGCTCGCGACACAGATCGGTCACTCACACCAGTCCGTCCGACGGGCAGTAAACGTTCTCAGCGTGAACGACCTGGTCGTCGAATCACCCGAAAGCAACCAGCGACTCGTCCAGATAAACAGACAGCGCCTGTCTATCCCGGACGATCCGATCCTCCGCATTCCCCAATCAGAGTATCACCAACCCGTCAAAGCTGCGGTTACGGAGCTCCGTGAGAACATCAACGACGTCGTCGGCATCATCCTGTACGGGAGTGTGGCTCGGGGCGACGCTGACCGACGGAGCGATATCGATCTCTGGGTGTTAACCCGGTCTGGGCGGGCGGAAAACCAACGAGAAGCGAACGCTATCGCCCGTGAGCTCGAAGACACGGCGTTCGATGGTGACCGATACGCCTACGATATCGACGTCGAGGCCGTCCAAGCGATCCCGGCGTACACCGAGGATATTCGGGAGATCGTCGTTTCAGGAATTCCGGTCTACAAGACGAGTGACTTCGAAACCGTCGAAAACCTCCTCTTGGAGGAAGGAGCCGCCGATGAGTAACGGCTCGGACCCGACCGCTGTACTCGCAGCGCTCGACCGCGCCCAGGATGCTTTCGAGATGGTCCGACGCGGCCGGACAGCGTTCGAGGATGGAATTAGTGCCGATGAAGACTGGAAGACACAGCTGACGAAAGCGTGTCGTCTCCTCGAGGTTGTTGACACTCTCCAGTCACAGGACGGGTACTACACGGCCGTTATCGAGGTCTGTTTCGGCGGGATCGAACGGTCGATCGAGGCGTACGCGCTCGCGATGACGAGCGATACGCTCCAGGATTTTCAGGACCACCAGTTCAGCTACGAGCGTGCCCATCAGATGGGACTGTTTGAGCAGGAGACTGCAGAGGCGATGAAGGACCTCTACAGCGAAAACCGGACAGAGAGTTATTACGGCGGTGGGCGTCCAACCCAAGAACAGGCGGAAGCAATGACCGATCTCGCCAGTGCTGTCCATCAGTTCGCAGTGAGCCAGATCCGGGAAGGCGGCGTCTGTCTGTGTGACTGACTGCATTCAACACTTTAAGAGAGCATGGATCGGAATACATCGACGGAACGGACGCCGTTACCCTCACTCCCCGAGTCGTTCGAGCGCTACCTCCAGGACAAGCGAGAGGGCCGACAGGGCCTCCGTTGGAGCCGGGTCGACCTCGAGACGGGGACGATGCGGATCCTTGGGAAGGATCAGTCCCGGGAGACGGCACCGATCCCCTCGCCGGCGTTGCGACCGCTCCGGGTCCTGAAGGAGCGGTGTTCGGAGAGATGTTCGTCCGCCGTTTAGCCACCCAGAAGTCTCGGATTGGATGAGCATGCTCACATCCCTACCCCGGAAAAAGACCGCGAACATCGAGAACCACTTGAGCTGATCGAGGAGATGGTGATAAGGTCTAATAACTTCTAATATAAAACAATACGTACGATGCCTATCGCCAAGGACGAATTCCAGGCCATCGACGAAGACGGGCCCTCACTCCCGGACCTCGCGCCGGACACCACGCAGGGGAAGGTGTACCGCTTCCTCCTCGAGCACGCTGATCAGGCCTTCCGACAACGGGAGATCGTCGACGCGGTCGACGTCCCAGAAGGGAGCGTCGGTCCGACGTTGAACCGGCTCGAACAGCACGGGCTCGTCGAGCATCGCGACCGGTTCTGGGCGATCGTCGACGCCGAACACGCTGTCGCCTCCGCCGGCCTCCACGGCGCCGCGACAGCGGACGAGCTTGATGGTGGGTTCTCCGACGAAGACGTCGACGCATGGATGGAAACGGCCGTCAACCCGATCGAGGAGGAGCACGATCACACTGACGGGGGAGCGTGAGGCTGGATGGTCGACCGAGGAATCGTCACTTTGCGGCTAGCGTTCCCTCGTGTTCACACATAGGGGAACAACTTATCACACGGGCCAGTCTACCTGCCGTTATGAGTCAGGAATCGCTCGACGAGACGATCAAATTCCGAGCCGGGCCGCTCAAAGAGGCCGCAACCGAACTCGATGCGGTCCACCTGGGCGGGATCAATATCAGTGAACTCGCACGGGAGGGGCTCACTCAGATGCTCCGACGGACGTTGACGGACGACGATAAGATCGCGATTTACGAACGCTATTCGGCGGGTGACCTCTCTGAGGACGCCACCCGAGTGCTCCTCGGTGAAGAGTTTGACCTGCTCCAGGAGGACATTGACGCCTTCCGCGAGGCTACTGCGGACGACACCAGCGACTATCTCGTCTAAATGGCCAGCGACGACAGGCGGTACCCGATCCTCGTCGATACAGACGCGCTGATCGCCGTCGCGAACAGCTCCCTGTGGAACCGGCTCACCGAGCACGTCGGTCTGACGACGACGAACGTTTGTACACAGGAATTAGAGCGACACGTCGAAAACACGCGAGAGACAGCGCCGGAGGGAAGCCGTCCGTATCGACTTCATTACGGGAGCCGTGCCGTACCCGAGGCGGCCCCAGGTTCCGACGAGCAGCACGGCGACGACAACCCAGAGGACGACGAGAATCGTCGTGGAGTCGCCAGCGCTGATGACTTCGAGTGGGACCGGACGACCGTGCTGTTGTCCTTGTTGAACCCGATGTACGTGAGGATCGCGAGCAGGATGCTTCCGGTAGCGTTGTAGATCCACGTCAGGATGAATGCGACCCCGACGACGTCCACGAGTTGTTCACCGGAGTAGAGGCAGCCCACGAGGCGGTCGACGAGGATCGGGTGATCACGATGCTGAAGATCGACGACAAGCGAACCGTCCACTAGCACGCCAGCGAGAAGGTCACGGCCGTCGAAGAACGGCTCGGAAGAGAAGCCAGGCGCGGCGACTGACCGAGTTACTCGCCGAGCCCTTCGTCGAGTTCGAACGCGACTTCGACTTCGGCTTGGTACTCGCGCTCGGGCCGGTCCAGTTCGACCGCCTGGTTCACCACGGACACCCACATGAGGTTCTTGAGCGTCTGTTCGGCGCGGTCGATGGCGTCGTCGACGGCGTCCTCGAAGCTCTCGTTGCTCCGCCCGATCAACTCGATCTTCTTGTATACCATAACACTTCACCGTTTACGGATCGAGAGTAAATACGATAGCGGCACTTCTCGGTAGCTGGATGTAACACCGCTGCTTGATTATCATCCGTAGCCACGTTCCATGGATCATCGGGAGGAGAACGGGACACGAATACCAAGGACGTCCCGATCGTCGATACGGTGAGGGGAGGCGTACTCATCCATACGGACGGTCGTAACGGTACACCGGTGATCGCCGATCCCATCCGCGCGATCACCGGTAAAAGACTACGACCGTCCGTATCAGAGACGCCCTGTCTCCGGCAGTGGCGACACGAGCTCTCCCCTCGCCATGGTACCAGCGTGCTGGATACAGCGGTTCTGTTCGGCAGGGTCGCCGGATCCCATCACTGTTCGAGAGTTTCTACGGAGTCGTATTCCCGGAGATCCACGCCGTCGTCCGAGATCTCGGCGGCGTGGACCCCGACGCCGGTCTGGACGTCCCGTTCGGCTGCACTCTGGATGGCGCGACCGGCGACCCGTCGTGCCTCGGACATCGTGAGCGACGATGACGCTTCGGCGTCGAGGATCCCGAAAGCGACCTACCGGCCGCTTCCGACCGCCGCGTACGCCTTCTCAAGTACACTTCCATCTCCATCGAGCGTGAAAACGTGCGGGCCGTCGTCGTCGACACCACCGAGGAGGAACGTCGAATTCGGGACGGATCTCTGCGGGAGTTCCGACGCCACAACGGTACTCAGGGCAGTCATATCCATCGGTTGGCCGTGGGAGACCTCGTAGCGTTCGCTTTCGGAGCGGATGGTTCGAACGAACGATTGCACGGCGCCGAGATCGACGGTCGATCCCATCACCGCGGTCGGATGAACCTGAAAGATCTTCTGGATCGTCTCGCTGCAGACACTGGCTTCTCGACTCGTGCGAGTGTCGGCCACCACGAGTACGTCGTACTTCGTCGTCAGTCCCACGAGCGTGCCGCCCGACACGGATCCGTGGCCATCGGTCAGATAGACCGATTCGACTGCTCGCCGAGTTCCCGGCCGGGATCGGTCCATGTCGATACCCGGGAGGCCCGTTCGTTCCCGTCGGCATTAAACAGCGACACGTCGCCGGCTACGAGGTCACGGGTGAGCGACTCGATGGTGTCGAGTTCGGACCCGACGATCCGTCGGATCGCCTCGTCGTCGCGCGCCGTCGTATCGACGTCGATCGCGATGGGGTCCGTGACGGGGGTCCCGATCTGTGAGAGGAGTTTGACCTCGGTGTGGTCGGCTCCGAGCGTTCGGTGGACGCGTTCGGCGGCGTTCACGTCGACGTGGACTGCACGGTCCGTTCGCTCACTCGCGTATCGGCTGGCGATCTCTGCGACCTGTTCTATCACCTCGACGTATTCGTCGATATCCGAGACGTATCGAGAGACGACGGCGGCGGCGACGGTGATCCGGTGCTCGTCGTCGGTGCGCCAGCCCATCAGATTGATGTCCTCGCCGATCGCTGGAACCTGCTCGCGTAGCTCGGGTTCGAGTCCCCTGATGATCCGGTCGGTCTCGGAGAGTGGTGCGTAGCCGGTGCCGACGCTGGTGTCGTTCGCTCGGGGGACGTCCTGTGCGTCGAACAGCGAGTGTAGCTCGGCCGAGGTCTCGCCGATACGCGAGTCGAACTCGACCATATCCGCGGACAGCTCCTCGAAGCGAGCGTCAACGTAGTCTCTCGCGGCATCGAGCGCGATGTCGTCGACCGGAATCCGCTGTCCGTCGACGGTCTTGGTCGCTCGGCCACCGAGCAGGACGTAGATCGGGTCGACGATCTCTCCGCCACCGAACTACGGATCCGTCGTCCCGGCGACGAGCTGGACCTTGTCGGTGTTGTGATGGAGGATCCGACCGAACTCGTCGAGATAGTGTCGGGAGAGTTCCCGTGAGATGGCTTCGGCGATGCCATCGCAGATCGAGTCCGGATGACCGATCCCCTTCCGTTCGACGAACTCCGTCGACCGCGACGAGATGGGATCCTGTTCGAGGTGCCGAACCGTAACCGCGGATTCCGTCATGGATGTCATCATCGAGGTGCCCCGCGGACGAATAATTCGTCGCTGCCACCACGTTCTGTGCATGGACGAACGCGAATCGCTTGCCGCGGTCTACGAGTGGGTGCCCGATGCCGGCGACGACGCTGCTGTGGTCGACGATCTGGTCTTCACGACGGACATGCTCCACCAGCGGACCGATTTCCCGTCGGGGACGACCCGATACACGGCCGGCTGGCGCGCCGTCGGGGCCTCGCTGTCCGATATCGCGGCCATGGGGGCCGAGGCGATCGCCGCCGTCGCCGTGTACGCAGCCCCCGAATTCCACCCCGAGGAACTCCACGTGTTCATCGAGGGGGCTCGCGACGTGTGTGAGCTGACGGGCAGTCGGTACGTCGGGGGCGACCTCGACCAGCACGAGGAGTTCACGGTCGCCTCATCGGCGATCGGTCGTACGGACGCTCCGACGCTCCGGTCGACGGCCTCACCCGGAGACGCCGTCGGTGTGACGGGGACGCTCGGACGGACCAGGGCGGCCTTGCGGCTGTTCGAGCAGGGAGCCTACGACCGGGCGAACGCCCGCTTCCAGTTCGAACCCCGAGTCAGGGCTGGTCAGGTACTCGCCCCGCACGTCTCCGCCATGATGGATTCGAGCGACGGACTGGCCCGCTCGCTCCACCAGTTGGCCGAAGCGAGCAACTGTGGCTTCGCGATCGAATGGGACCGGATCCCCATCGACGAGACGGTCCGTGAGATGGCGACGACAGATACGGAGGAACACGAATTCGGGCTCTACACGGGCGAGGACTTCGAACTCGTGTTCACGCTTTGCCGTGATCAGATCGACGCCGCTCGTGACGCCTCACCGGTCCCGGTCTCGATCGTCGGAGAAGTCACCGACCACGAAGTGACGATCGATGGCGAACCACTTCCTGATCGGGGGTACACGCATGGTCGCTGAGATACGCGAAGGCGGCCAACGGCTATCGACCCCGATAGACCAGACGGGAGAGTCCACTTCGACACCTACCGATAACCTGCCGGAGATTACGTGATAACCATGGAACCAGTCGTCTATCATCCGATCGGCGTCGTCCGGTCGCCCTTCGATGCACCCGAGGACGTGCCATGCGAGTCGAATCGATCGGTCGACGCCGCTGGCCGAGTCGAGCTGGACGAACAATACCAAGACGGTCTCGCGTTACTCGATGGGTTCTCCCATATCGTGATCGTTTCCCACCTGCACCTGATCGAGGGGTACACGCTCAGGACGTCGCCCCCGTTCGTCCACCGGCTCCGTCCCGGGATATTCGCTACGCGCGGCCCGAAGCGGCCGAACCCGATCGGTCTCACGGTGGTCCGGTTGACCGATATTAGCGACATCGTGCTCCACGTCGAGGGGATCGACCTGGTGGACGGGACGCCCGTGCTCGACATCAAGCCACACTATCCCAAACCGGACGAGTATCAGGACCTCCGCGGCGGGTGGATCGAGGACAACTCAGAGCAGACGTCAGAGTAGAGCTCTCGCCGTCGCGAGGGTGCTCCACGGCGGGACGACCGTCGAGGACGTGGAGCCCCTTGGCCTGGCCTACGGCCGCCGTTCAGCCCGGGACACCGTGACAACCGTAGCGGGCGTGCTCGGTGGAAAAATAGAACAACGTCCCAATTACAAGACTTGCCTCGTATACGGGCGGAGGAAATCGAGGTTCGTTCAGAAATCAGGAAGGAGCAGCCACTTTCAGATCGGGCCCGGTCCGTGCGGCGGGGTCAGGAGGAGACCTCGATGGAGCCAGCTCCCTCGTACTTGTCCTCGAACTCCTGGATGAGTTGGCCCATCTGGGCGTACCAGTCGTTGAGCATCCGCTGCATGTGCTGGGCCATGTCGGAGCTGTCGGCAACCCGGTAGACGTGGTAGTACCCCCCGTGGTCGTAGTTGATCTGCTCTTTCTGAAGGATGCCGGCGCCGAGAAGCCGCTGGATGGAGCGATAGGCAGTCGAGCGCTCCCGCTTGACCGCAGTGGCGATTTCGTCGACGGTCAATGCCTGTTCGGCGTCCGCAAGGACCTCGAACACCTTGCGGTCGAGGCCCTTCAGACCGTGAAAGCACTCCAGCAGCCCCTCGCACGCCATGTCCTGCTGGAGGTACTCTTTCATCGCTTTGGCCATTCGTGTCCGACCGTTGGTCCTCGAGAAGTATAAAATTGTGCATTTTTACCAATACTATGTGGTGTCCGCTCGCACCATCCACGTCTCCGCGACGATCAGTCCTCGGCGTACAGCAGCGTCCGGCGACAGTCGGGACAGACGTACGGGACGGGTGTCAGGATCTCGTCCGCGCGCATACTCGAGAGAAAGCCCTCGGAGGGCTCCGACGAGACGATGGTGAGCGAGGCCATGGCGTCGGTACCCTGGAGTTCCATCCGATCCAGCTCGGCTCCGCAGTCCGGACAGACCCTAGTCCTAGTCATAGAGGATACTAGGATTTCCACACGCATACATCCACCCCACTGTCCGCGTTGGGCCGCGGGCGTATCGTCGATCGGATCAGTCCGCCCCACCACAGGGAGGCTCCGGCATCCCCTGTAGCCATGCATAACGTATCACCAACCACGTGTTACTCACCGAGATATAGTATTGTACAATATCTCCATAACCGTTAAGTCCGGCCACCGGCTACCGTCTTCCGCGCAGAAACCCATGGAACACGCAAGACCAGACGAGGTGTCTAACGATGTTCGGTATTGAAAGTCTCACCGGACCGACGGGCGCCGCCGTTCTCATCGGTGTCGTCCTGGTAGAGGCGCTCCTGCTGTACGTCGGATACGGAATACTGGAGCGCGTGCTCGGTCCGACCATCGCCCGGGTCCTCCGGGGTGAATAGTCGTGGAGGTGTTCGGTGTCGCCGTGAGTCTTCTCGCGATGTTCGCGAGCTTCGGCGTCCTGATCGGCCTCCTGTTCGGGTTCTTCGGGATGGGTGGCTCCTTCCTGGTCACCCCGGCCCTGCTGGTGATGGGGTACAGGCCGGACGTCGCGGTCGCATCCGGCCTCGCGTTCGTCTTCGGGACCTCCGTCATCGCGACCCTGAAGCACCGCGACCTCGGGCAGGTCGATTACAAGCTCGGCGTGCTGATGATCGCCGGGACGACCGCCGGTATCGAGGTCGGCAAGATCGGACTGCACTGGCTACAACACATCGGACTGGCCGACACCGTCGTCAGCGTCGCGTACGTGGCGCTGCTCGGCGGTATCGGCGTCTTCATCACCTACACCGCGGTGAGGGGTGAGGGCGGCGGTGGCGTCAGCCACGACCAGGGCGATGGGGAGATCGACGCGGACGACATCCCCGACATCGCGAAGAAGATCCAGTCCTACCGGATCCCGCCGATGATGAAGCTCAAGGGGGGCATTCGTGTGTCGCTCTGGATGATCCTCGGCGTGGGGTTCGCCACGGGACTGCTGTCGGGGCTCCTCGGCGTTGGCGGCGGGTTCATCCGTATGCCTGCGCTGTTCTACCTCGTCGGCGTTCCGGTCCCGGTCGCGGTCGGGACGGACCTGTTCGAGATCGTCTTCTCGGGCGGCATCGGCAGCTTCCTGTACGCCATGGACGGCGCGGTCGATCTAGCCATCGTCGTCCCGCTGCTGGCGGGGAGTGCGCTCGGAGCCCGGCTCGGCGCCGCGGCCACGAGCATCGTCGACGAGGACGACATCAAGGTTTATTTCGGTGTCATGCTGCTGCTCGGCGCCATCGCGGTCGCCGTGCGGAAGGTCGGCGGCGTCATCGAGATGCCCGTTCTGGACACGGTGGCCCTGGTCATTATCCTCGGCGCGGCGTTGCTCGTCAGCGGCGCAGTGGTCGTCACCTCTATCCGCGAGATGCGGACCGAGGAGGCCCCACCGACTGCACAGACTGCGGACTGAGGGTAGTCGCTCCCTCCCGGGACCCGACTTCTACGCGCCCTCATTCACGCTTTTCACCTCCAGGCGGCGCGTCTCCACTGCCGCTCCCGGCTCCTCCATGCCGAGAGTAGTTATGCATATATTTTGCAATACACAAACACTTGAATCCCCGGAGCCACTATCCTCGCATATGAGTGCCGATTGGAAACAAGAGCTGGAGACCCAGCGACGACGGAAGGAGGAGTATTTCGCGGAGAACGAGCACTCGCCGCTCCCGTCCCACGATCGGGCGGAGTTCGAGGGGCTGTCGCACTATCCGCCGGACGAGGCGTATCGGTTCCGGGTCCCGCTCCACGAGCACGACGAGAAGGAGCGGATGACGGTCGCCACCAGCACGGAGGGCGAGCAGGAGTACCTCCGCTGGGGGGAGTTCCGCGTCGAGGTCGACGGCGAGGAGGTCGTCATCCAGGCCTACAAGAGCGACCCCGGGGAGGACCGCCTCTGGGTCCCGTTCCGGGACGCGACGAGCGGCGACGAGACCTACGGCGCGGGTCGCTACATCGACCTCGAGCCCGACGAGGACCGCTTCGACGACGGGACGTGGCTGCTGGACTTCAACCAGGCCTACAATCCGACGTGTGCCTACTCCGACCGGTACGAGTGCCCGCTGACCGGGCGAGAACTGGCTCGACGTCCCCATCGAGGCCGGCGAGAAGGCGTACCACTGAGCGGCTGGCGCGACTGGATAATGCGGGGCGGACCCCTCCCGCCCGTGAGTAAGGACTTCCAAACGCCACGATAGCTGCCGCCCGGCATCGGTACGGCGATCAGCAGATAGACGGACAGTAGCGTCAGCAGGCGCGGGGAGATGAAGACGGCAGCGGAGTCCGAGATACCGAGCTTTCTCGGGCACCTGAGCCACCCGAGTGTGGGTTGCCACACGGCAAGAGGGCCCGGTAGACGTAATCCCCGGAAGCGACAGCCGTCGACCGGCTCGATATCATCTGTCGACGCGGCACGCGAGAAGAGAGTGTTTGTGCGCCCGGGCGGGGGGAACTGCGGACGGCTCGCTCAGCGCAGGCCCGTGGGCGGGACCAGCAGGACGTTGGAGTTCGCGCGGGCGGTCACGTCCTCGGACGTGCTGCCCAGCAGGAGCCGCCGGAGGCGGCTCTGGCCACGGGCTCCCATGAGGATGGTCGTCGGGTCGACCTCGGCCTCGACGGCCAGGATCTCCCCGACCGCTTCGCCCTCGCGGACCATCGTCCGCGTCTCGATACCCATCCCATGCAGCCGGTCGGCGAGCTCCGCGAGACGCTCCTCGGCGTCCTCTACGAGCTCCGGGTCCGAGCGGCGTTCCGGCGGAGCCACGTGGAGCAGTGTTGCTTCCTGGGTCGCCCGCTTGAGGTTGCGGAACTGATCGAACGCCAGCTCGGCGTTCTCGGAGAAGTCCGTCGCGTACAGCACCCGCTGGAACAGGTGCTCGTTGGCGACCTCGTGGCCGTCCTCGTCCTCGACGATGCGCTGGACCAGCAGCGGGCGGACGGCGGTGCGGGCCACGTTCCGGGCGGTGCCGCCGATGAACCGCTCGCGGAGCGGGCTCCTGCCGCGCGAGCCGACGATCATGAGGTCGGCGTTGACCTGCTCGGCCAATCCGTTGATACGGCGGTGGGGCGTCCCGCGCACGACGTGGGTCTCCACGTCGAATCCCTCGGCCTCCAGTAGTTCACGCTGTCGCTCGAGCCCCTTCCGGGCCCGTTTCCCGAAGTCGCTGCCCGGCATCCCGGTCGTCACGTTCGGGCTGGTGACGTGGACCAGATGGATCTCCGTGATGCCGTAGCGCTCCAGACACTCCAGGCAGATGCGGGAGCTCATGGCGGTCTCGATGGCGTCGGACAGGTCCGTGGCGTACACTGCGCGCATACGTGTACCGTGGCGATGGGTGGCCATAGTATTGTTGGCATTTCCCAATACGTGCAATTCACCCGGCGGATGGGTCGTCGTCGGGTATCAGTCCGTCTCCGATGCGTCGGAACTACTCGCCCCGATGGCTCGCGCGAGTGCGATCACGTAGGCCAGCCCCTGCTTGACCTCGTCGTCGCGGAGCGACTTCAGGAGCGCGAGGGTGCTGGTAGCCGCCGGCTCGGTCCGTTCCGCAGTCCCGACCGCCGACAGCATCCGGACGAGCCCGTCGCGGGTGTCGGGTTCCGCCGCCGTATCTGCCAGCTCACCGAGGCTGGACCCGGTACCGGCCAGCTCGACCACCATCTCGTCGGTCATCGCGTCGGTGAACAGCGAGAGGACGCCGGTCAGCTCGGCCAGTTCGTCGAGGGCCCCGCTGCGCTGGAGTTCGACCAGCGTCCCCATCGTGTCGGCCAGTTCGTCGCCGTTGGCACCGACGCTCTCGGCGAGCGCCAGCACGTCCAACAGCTCGTTGACAGCGTCCAGCCGCTGGACGAACGCGGCGACGGCCTCGGAGTTCTCCTCGATAGCGGCCTCGAGCTGCTCGCGGCCCGACAGCTCGTCCGTGACAGTGGTCGCCTCCTCGGTATCCGCTTCGACCGTCTCGGCGGCCCCGGTCGTCTCTCCGGAGTCGCCCGCTTCGGTCCGGGTGTCCTCGTCGTCTGCCATGGTCAGAGCAGTCCCCGTGCGGTGAGCCAGTAGGACTCGGTGTACGCGAGCTTCGCCCAGTGGAGCTTCCGGGACGGCGTCACCGGCGAGGGCGGGTTCTCGTAGTCGAATTCGACGTACGAGGCCTCGTCCATCCCGGTCTCGACGAAGCAGAGCGTCTTCCCGTCGTAGGTCTCCGTCGCCGGTCGACCCCGTAGCTCGCTGGCGATGCGCTGGGCCACCACGCCGGCCTCGTAATGGGCGACACTGCCGGCCTTCGGCACGCCAGCGTCGGCGGTGTCACCGAGCGTGTAGACGTTGTCGGCGTGTTCTGCCTCCAGCGTCTCCTTGTCGACCGCGACCCAGCCCCGTTCGCCCAGCCCGGCCTCCTCTACGAGGTCGACGCCACGGTGGGGCGGGATGCTCACCAGCAGGTCGTAGTCGAGTTCGGTCCCCTCCATCGAGGTCACGACGCGGTTCTCGGCGTCGACCTCCTCGGCGTTGAAGAACGTCTCGATGGCGATGTCGCGGTCCTCCATCAGCGGCCGAGCCCACTCCGCGATGTGGGGGTTGCCGTGAACCCGCTGGATGGGGTAGGTGTACGTGATGTCGATGTCCTCGCGGAGCCCGCGCTTGCGGAACCAGTCGTCGGCCATGAAGACGAACTCCAGTGGGGCGGCCGGGCACATGTGCGGCGACCCGATGACGCTCAGCACGAGGTGGCCCTCGGCGAACGCGAGCAACTCGTCCCGTAGCGCCAGTGCGCCCTCCTCGGAGTAGTAGTCGTGACCACCCTCGGCGAGCCCGGGGATCTCGTCCGGAGCCAGCGTCGACCCGGTCGCGAGGACGAGCTTGTCGTAGCGTCGCGGCCCGCCACCGTCCCGGTAGGTCAGGCGCTGGGCGTCGGTGTCGACGTCCGTGACGCGGTCCACGACGACCTCGACCCGGTCGTCGACGAGACGATGTGGGAACCCCACGTTGATTTTCTAACACAGTTGATACAGTCCACCCCTGTCTCGTCTTGGTCTTCGATTCATCAGACGCAAGCGTAGAAGAGGTTGGATAGCGTCTGAACAGGCATGGTCCGAGGGCGAGTCTCGACGCAGGCGCTCACCGGTGCAGTCATCGTGATCATCGGCGTCCTCCTGCTCCTTAGTACGACAGGCGTCTACGACGTTGGAATCCTTTGGCGCTACGTCCCATCGCTGTTCATTCTGCTGGGGGGGTGGGCGCTCTACCGCAGCGGCTTTCGGAACATCACCGGACCGATCATCCTGATCATCATCGCAGGCACTGTCCAGCTCCTCGTACTCGATATCATCACGGGGGATGTCATCGCGTCGTGGTGGCCGGTGCTCATCGTGCTTTTTGGCCTCTCACTCCTGTTCGGGCACTGGCGTCGGAGTCGGCGCGTTCCATCGGTCGCGACCGACGACTTCGACCTGATCGGGATCTTCGGCGGGTCCGACCAGCGTGTCGCGTCCACCTCGTTCCGGGGTGGGAGCGCCACGGCGGTGTTTGGTGGGGTGGAGGTTGATCTCCGAGAGGTCGAGGTCGACGACCCACCCGCCGTCGTGACCGCGACGGTGTTGTTCGGTGGCGTCGAACTCGAGGTACCCGAGGACTGGGTAGTCCACATCGATGCCCTTCCGATCTTCGGCGCGGTCGAGGACGAGCGTCCCAGGCGGCCATCTGGTGCCGAGGTGAAAGCGGAGCCGGACCTGATCGTCACTGGATTCGTCTCCTTCGGCGGGATTTCGATCAAGTAATCGCCATTTGCCTCGGAAGACCCCGCTCGAAGCGGTAGATCTGGGTCGATGGCCGCTGTATTCTCTTTCCTGTGTGATCCCTCTGAGTCACCTGAGCGGCCGGGAGATCACCATGTACGCGTTCCGACTGGTCTACTACATCCACTGGCACACCCTCTGGGGTGTCGCTCGATTGTAGATACTGTTTTGACGTCTGGAGGTGGTTTCCGATCCAATCGGCCCCCTCCCGGTGAGAGTTGGGCCGGATGTCACGACATAATCTTCGATAGGTCTCTCGCTTGGCGGAAGTGGAGGTCAGTAGCGCTGGTTACGCCGTTCGACCCTGCTCCAGGAGTTCCCGGATGCGACGGATCTCTCCGAGCATCTCACTGGACTCATCGTCGGGAACGTTTCGGATGCTGATCGAGTCCATGGAGTCGTCGCCCTCTGTCGCTCTCGCGGGACGGCCTCTGACTTCGGCCAGGATCTGGTCTTTGATGTCTTCGAAGTCACCGAGGCCACCGATCGTCAGTTCGGCACCCGTCTGTCCGCCGTAGCCAGCGGTGTGGATGCCGACGGAGCCGACGTTCACGAGGCGCTGGATCGGCCCCTGGGAGATGCCGACGTTCGTGATGCGGTTGTAGGGCACGGTGGTCTTCTGCTGGAAGAAGACGCCACGCCGATACTCGATCTCGTCATCGGTGAAGCGGTAGTCGGCCGTTCGGTAGAACGTGGGAATCCACCACGTCAGATAGCCGAAGACGACCACCAGAACCGCGCCACCGCCCAGTAACACCCACGGTTGGATCGCGGTGAGGATACCCGTGATAGCGAGAATACCCACGACGGCCAGGACGACCGCCAGGGCGATCACTTCGTACGCGAAGTAGTACCGCCGCAACTGTTCGGGCTTGAACCACTCGTTTTGAGGTCTCATACGTAGAGAGACGCACTCGGGGATATTGAACGCAGGCCAACACTCTCGCCAACCGAGAACCGCTTGGTGACTCAAGACACGGTCAGTCCCTGACCGTACTGGGCTGAGAGTGCGAACCACCCTCAGGTCAAATGACCTAGCAATAGTAATTTTGCTCTTCGAACAGGAGTGGGCCTATGGCCTCCGACCAAACGACCAACAGAGTGGCAATCGCAATTACGGCCCTCTACGTGGTCGGTATACTCGTCTACGGCCTACTTGTTATCCAATCATTGCTACTTTCGGTCCTAATCGCGCTCCCTGGGGTACTGATATATCTCGCATGGCGATATCTGTTATAGGAGCGGCACTCGACATACTCAACGGCTGCCCCGAGCAGGGACTCGTTGTCGCTGACGACGTCGTCTTCGTCCACCGAGATGCTGGGCGAACTCCGCCGCATCCGGGAGCTCCTCGAGCAGGGGCGAACCGTGTAGCACTGCGGTGGTTTCCTTGCCTCCGATGGACGCCTGTGTTCCTATGTCGGCGATACAATACAGTTCGAGAGGGAGAGCAGGATGGTGCCGATGACTGACCGGATAGGAACGCTGGCACGGTCGAGCACACCGTGGGGGTTCCCCGTCCTCTATCTCGGCTGGGCCTACCTGTTCTGGGCCCCATCTTCGGCTCGAACACGTCCGTCTGGGAAGGGACCAACCTGATCCTGTTCCTCGCCGGCGGTGCGAGTCCGCTGCTGGCCGGCGTCACGATGGCCTGGCTCACCGGAGGCAGGGAACGGGTCAATGATCTGGGTCGACGCCTCGTCGACGTGAACCGCATCTCGCGCCGGTGGTGGGTCGTCGTCCTCCTGTTCTGGCCAGCGTTCAACCTCCTCACAGCCGGGGCTGCAATCGCGCTGGGCGTCACCGACCGACCGATCAGCGTGGTCTAGGGAGTCCTGACCAATCCCGCGACGCTCGGGTTCATGCTGGCACTCGGCCTGCTGTTCCCCGCCATCGAGGAGATCGGCCTCCGCGGGTACTACCTTGACCGGTTGCAGGACCGATTCAGCCCGCTCGTCGCCGGTGTCATCAACGGGAGCACGTGGGCCGCCTGGCACGCCGCGTTCGTCTTCTTTCCGGGCTACTACGCGAACACCAGCTACGATCCCCAGTTGTGGTGGTGGCTGCCGAGTATCGTCCTGCACACGCTCGTTTTCGTCTGGATCTACAACAACACGGACCGGAGTATCCTCGCGGTCCTGCTGATACACTCGGTGATGAACCTAAGTGGCGAGTTCCTAGGGCTCGCCGACGAGATATTCCCGTTCCAGGTCCCGGCGCTCGCACTCGTAGTCATCGTCCTCGTGGCGAGCGTGCGGCTCTCGAAAACGTCCGTCGGTCGAGAATCGGAAGCGGATACCCGACAGATAGCGTAATCGAGCAGCTCTCCACAGCGATCCTGGACCGTCCCTCCCGTGATGAATCGCCCACTCAGACGGAGTGACCGCGATCACTCTCTGTCGATGGCTCCGGCCGTCGTCCCATCGAACGGAGGTATGTAACGGCCAACAACGTGGAGACGAGTATCGGCAGGAACGTGAAGAACGCCGCCACGGGGCTGATGGTGACAGTATCGCCAGCCATGAAGACGATTGTCATGATCCCGATCGGGGCAGCGAGGGTCGCGCCGAGGACCAGTTCGACACCGGCGAAGACGAAGCCCCAGGTGCGTTCCCGGTACAGCCACGCGGCCGAGACGAAGATCGACGGGACGACGACCCCGAGGTCAATGACATGTGTCACTATCGCCTGCGGGCCCGACTCTTCGATCAGTGACGGTTCCGTTCCGCTGAGCAGTGGCGGTACGAGGTCCGAGAGCCAGAGCGCGCCCAGTCCGAGGCCGATGACCACGAGCGCCACGCTATACAGTGTCGTGTTGAGGTGCCCATCGAGTGTTTCGCGGATCGCATCGGCATCGGTCGTCACCATCCCGCCGAGGAACGTGAACAGCGAGAGTCCGAACAGCGCGACGTACACGAGGAAGAACGCGTTGAACGGGATCTGCACGGCGATCGAGGCCCCCATGTAGGTCATGTACGCCAGCCCACCGAGCCAGACGATGCGACCACGGGGCGAGCTCCGCATCGCGTACCAGAGTCCGACCGCCAGGACAGGAATCCCGCCGACGAGGATCGTGAGGTCCTGCATCCGGTAGGATTCGACGATGACGAGTGCGGCGTGGTAGTGACCCGGCCGGAAGAGCCCGGCCAGTGACGAGACGGCGGCGAGAACGAGGACGGCGACTGTCGCGAGGACGTGCCACCGGCGGAGTTGCCTGTCCATCGTATTCACCAGACGAACAGACGATCGACCAGAGGATAACTGCTGCTGGTGGTTCCCACTGGGCAGGAACCGACATCCCCTTCGGGGGAGGCGTGGTTTCATGACTCGTGGATTCATCATATCGCGACAATGACTTCGGCAGTGCAGCTCTTCGGGGGTGCGCTCGGAGCACTCGCGTTCGTCGACATCGCCCGCCGCTGGGGCGGGCCCTATCCGGAACGCCTGCCCTCGACAATCGAGCGTCGTCGCGAACTCCTTGAGGTCGGGGTTCTGTTCGCGCTGACAGCCGGCGCGGTCACGTACCCGATTTTGCTCTTCCGCGACGTGCTTTCCTACAACCCCGTGTTCGCCAGTATCGGCGGTCAGACGTTCGGGTTCGTGTTCCTACTCGGTGCGCTGACAGCAATCGTCGTTCCCGCAGTCCTCGAACTCGGCGTCCACGGCCGATCGCTCGCCGACTTGGGGTTTCGGCGACCGGCCGCCTGGCGACCCACGCTTCTGTTGGTCAGCGTCGGTGTCCTCTTCGGTCTCGCACCGCTCGCGTTCGGTTTCAGCGGAACCGAATCGGCCGCCGCACTGTTGCTCGGCCTCTACACGCCGGTGTTCAAAGAGGAATTTCTCTTCCGAGGTGTTCTTCAGACGAAACTCGAGCGGGTCGTCACCCAGGAGCGTGCGTGGATCATCTCGGGCGTCCTGTTCGGCCTCAGTCACGTGCCAAACGACTTCTTTGGCTTCTTCTGGGTGGCCGACGGCGGCGATCCGATCATCGCACTGGGACGACTACAGCAGACGGCGAAAGGACTGCTCTACGGGCTCCTGTTCATGAAATCACGGACGCTCGCGGCTCCAATCGTGGCGCACTACTGCTCGAACAAACTGGCACTCTTCGTGAACTCCATCTGGGGGTGACGGGAAGTGGCGCGATGAACCGATCGGATCGAGACGGTTGTTCGAGAGCGGCCAGTCCCCGCGTTCGTCTGTGTCACCGTGCTCACCACCCGGGGAATCTGGTGGCCGGTCGCGTTCGGTCTCGTCAAGGCCGGGCCCATCGAGAAAATCGGCGGCTTCGCACCCACTATCGTCGGCCTCGTCCTCACGGCCGTCCTCACCGGCGAGCAGGGGCTCCGTGACCTCGGAACCAGACTCGTCGACTGGCGGGCCGGTCTCGGCTGGTACCTGCTCGCCCTCGCGTTCAGTCCCGTGCTGTTGCTGCTCGCCGTCAGCGGTTACCGGTCACTCGGTGGGAGCCTCGCGCTGTCGACCCCCGACCCACCGATCCTGGTTATCGGGTTCGTCTACGTGCTGGTCACGAGCGTCGCTGGCGAGGAGGTCGGCTGGCGCGATCAGATTGAGGGGGAGATCCTCCTTCAGTGTGAGGAACAGTCGCCGAAATGAGGTCGTGCTGAACCGTCCTACATCGAACGGTCGCTCTCCGCTGCCGTAGTGGTACACGAGCGTCGGGGACTCCGGCCCCAGCCACTGCCAAGACAGAAACGCGGTCTCGAACTCCCCCGGCGGAGTGTCGGCCGCTACGTCGCATCGACCGGCGGCGTCGTCTCGATGGTGGCGTCAACAAGCGCCGGAGCGTCGACGGATCGAACGAAAAACGTCGACTCGCCTAGGAGAAGGGCACTCAGTCGGATCGTCGCGATGTCGATTAGTTCTTGTCGATTTATTGTTTGCTGGTCGTCAGTAGCTACGTTCGGAGATCTGTTCAGTCCGCTGAGAGTGCGTGAATCGCCCCGATGACCAGCCTGTCCAGAGAATGGGTAGCTATACCGTACGCGACAAAAAACGCGACCATCGCGAGAAGACCGATGATGTCGAATCTAGCAGGATCCACTGTGGCGAAAAGAGGGATTAGCGACACCAGTGTCTCAATCGCACGCTGGAAGGTCAGGACCGCGACGCCACCCCCGACGACGACAGCTACGAGGTAGCCCGTGGTTCGCAGCGATGAGGGTGTCACTCGCGACCACACCCGGAGCTGATACTCATCATAAGAGACGAGTCCGAGTGCCGCTAACTGACGACGCACCTGGTCGACGGCAGTCACGGCGAGGACGAACCACAGTGCCATCGCCAGCCCGAACTCGAGGAACGACGACGACAGGTCGAGCACGGTTTCGCTGAACGTCTCGACGACGACCGGCGTCGCCCGATCGACCAAGACGTAGAACAGCACGTACCCAAGGATGGCCTCAATCGGACCGTACGCCGGGAATTCCCGGTGTATTGCGGCCTCTGTGCGAGCAGCGTCGAACGTCTGCATACGCAAAGAGACGACGCCACGGGTCTTCAAACACGTCGACACTTCCCGGTCGGAACGAATCTCAACGACCGTGTTCCGAGCCGCCCCCACTGTGACCCAGGGGATCCCGTTCGGTTGGCAGATGGAAGCCCTCACGACTACGGGTAGCGGCGTACGCTTCCGTTACTTCTTCAAACGACCACTGCAGTTTCACGCTTCAGTGCGGGACCAGGGGCTCAGTGGTTCACCCATCGTGATTTGTTCGTCAGCGAGGAGCCGATCGTGTGCTACACACGCTGCAATGCCAAACAGTGCGGACACGATTCCGATGACTCCAAAGGGAGAAATCACGAGTTCTCCCCTACCTGTCAGGAACACTGACGTAAATACACCAAAAATGAATGATCCATGAAAAACGTCGCGGCGAGCACCGACCGGGCCCGGACGGTCAGGTATGTGTATATCGGCGACCATGCCAGGGTCGCAATAGTCATTGTGAAGATCCCGACCACTGGCTCGTCCGGGAACTGGAGCCCGAGAAAGATGAGCGGGGTGTGCCAGATTCCCCAGATTAGGCCCGTCCAGAGCGACAGTTTCCAGAATCCGAGTGGTGCCAACTCCGAGAGCAACAGCCCCCGCCAGCCAAGTTCTTCGCCGAAGGCGGCGAGCGCAAAGAGCGTTCCTCCGAGGACCAGTCCTAGACCGGTCAAGAGAATCACTACCGGAACGCCGGTCGTCTCCAATTCTGCGATCGTGTCCACGGCTTCTGCCTCTGTGAAACCGAGTTCAATCAAGAACGCCGAATAATCGGTCGTAAATGTGGTATCCGGAGGCATGAGACCGACGCCAATCATCGCGGCGGTCAGCCCAACCGGTGCTACCCACGCAAGGGCAACCCACAGGATGCGCCCGAGGTAAAGACCAGATCCCTTCCGAATGGACACTCGGCGAAAACGCAGGAGTGTGATCGCCGCGATGGCAGGGGCTCCCATGAAGATGATAGTGCCAACGCCTTGCCCGGCACTACTTCCGAGATCGACATCGGCAAAATAGAGCGCAGTCACACCACCCCATGAGATGGCAAATGTGAGGACAAGGAACCGCAATACTATTTGAATGTCTACCGAAGTCTGTTGTAACTTTCTTTCCATCATGTCTATGCCCGTTCAATATAGTGATATACTAAGGTGACCCTGTTGAAATCCTCTTCTCTGGGTACTTGTGTTCGTGAAGCTGCTGTACACTATAGCTACCATATCGATTACTCACCGATATGCCCAAGATTGGTACGAGGGCTCCTGACTGCGAACTCGAAACGTGGGTTTTCATCCCCTCTAGAGCTATTGTCCGGCTCGCTCCACCTTCGAAATCGAACGCAGCGTTCGGAGGAGGAACATCATGCTCTTGCGCATGTACGACCACTGGTTGAAGGTCCCGATCAGATAGACGTCGATTGTGGAATTGTACACCATGAACGCACTGCTCGCACCCAATCCGCCCCACGAGTGGAAGCGTTTGAGAAACGGCAACGGACGGATGCGGACGATGCCGTAGCCGTAGTCGATTCCCTGCCACAGTTTGTTCCACTGCTGCATCTCCTGGAGCGTCTCCTCGGCTACGAGCTCCCCCTCGACCAAGGCCCGATGGAACCGGAATAGTTCTTCTGCGGTGTTTACCGTCTGCCCACCGGCGTAGAACGCGCTCAACGAGGGCACGTCGTCCACGTCGATCCTCGTCTCGTCGATGTAAAACGGGGCCGTAGGAAGCTCACTTTCGACAGCAGGGTCGGAGAACGGCGGTAAGTACGAATGCTCCATCCCCAACGGATCAAACAGGAACTCCGAGAGCGCCTCGTGATACGGTTGCTCAGTCACGCTTTCGATGATCAACCCGAGCAAGTTGTACCCGAACTCCGAATAGTAGCAGTCCTCCCCAGGCGGGAAGTGCGGTTCCAGATTTTGTTTTGCCCACTCGATCGTCTCTTCCGGCTCCCATATCCGGTCCGGTTCCTCTAACATTTCGTCGAACAGTGTGTTCCCCTCGGAGGATTCTTCCAATCGGGTGTTCAAGAACATCTTCCCGCCTTCGGGAAGAGAATGCGGGAGTCCGGACGTGTGACCGAGGAGATGATGGATGCGGATATCGTCTGTGTAGTCTGTGCCGTTGATCGTGTGAAGACCGTCGAGAAGTGACTCTGACAGGTACTTCGAGATCGGGTCATCGACGCTCAGTTGCCCGTCGTCGGCGAGCATAGCCACGATTGTCGAGGTAAAGGTCTTGCCAATGCTGGCCGCGTAGTATGGTTGCTCTGGAGCGGCTTCGATACCCGCCGTCTGACCAGTGGCGAGATTCCAGTGAAGGTCACGGCTGTCGGAATGGACCAACAAGTACGCGGAGTGGAGGTCGGAGTTGTCTTCGACGGTAGATTGTAACCTGGATTCCAGACGGGATTTGGCTTCTTGGCGTTCCATAATGTTCGAATATTGGAATTTCAGGATTTTAAATGGTGGTGTCGTTCCCGACCCCGAAGAACGTCTTCTACAAGAAATCGTACTTCGAGACTTTGCCAGAGCCCTCCTACTAGAATGATGGTTTTCTACAAAACTATCCTTTGGATTAAGCGATAGGTGATATAAGAAGACGTATTGGGCAGTTGATTCGGTTTCTACCGTGCTTATCACTCCCTCGGAGCTCCCGATTCACGGCTCTTCGACTGCGCGTTCGAGTAGAGGTACGCGCCCACATAGCCGCCGACCGCGCTCAATCCGATGATCCAGGCAAACAGCAGCGGGAACATGACGAACAGGATGATGGCGAGTTCCACGCCCCCGGGAACCCCTAGCGCTCCAGGCTGCCAGAGGAAGAGCCCGAAGCCCAGAACGAGCACGAAGAGTATCGGAACGACCGCGATACCACCAGAGATGGCACCGGTCTTCGCACCGCGCTTCGGGGGTACCTTCTGCAGGTAGCCCGCAACTCCCCCACCGAGCAGCGCCGAAAAGCCCGTGAACGAGAGGACGATCGTTACCACTGCGCCGATGGCTGCATTCTTGAGTTCGGTTCGTTCGACCATGCTATATAGATGGTCGAACTGGCAACAAAATAGAGTGCACTCCCTGTTCCAGCGGGCTGAGAACCGCCTTCTGAACTAATATAATTTGGATTTACATATCCATACGTGATGGCCTCGAATCCCGCTTCCAGCCAGTCTTCGGGAGCCGCTGAGTCTACACTCTCTACGACCATTCGGCGAAGCCTCGGTGCTCCCCTCCAGGTACAGACGTACAAGAACCTCCTGTATCTCGCTCTCGCGTTCCCGCTCGGACTCGTGTACTTCGTCGGTCTCGTCTTCGGCGTGGCGCTCGGCGTCGGGTTGCTTATCACGTGGATCGGGCTACCGATCCTCCTCGTGACGCTCTTTGCCGCGACGGCTGTCGCTGGCCTCGAAGCCGTGCTGGCCAGATACCTGGGTGGCGTGACCGCCTCGGTACCGACGTTCCTCGCAGAGTTTGACATCTCTGGCGGGCTCGTCTTCCCGGGGAATGGGTTCGTCGACGCCGTCAAACGACTCGTAACGGCCCGGACAACCTGGACGAGTGTCGTCCTCGTGCTGGCGAAGTTCGGGTTCGGATTGCTTTCGTTCGTCGCACTCAGCGTCAGTGGTGCCGTTACGGGTGCGTTCCTGGCAGCCCCGTTCATCTACGACGATCCAGATGTGCTCCTCGGAGTCGGTGGGGTGGTCGTCGACGGCGAGTACACCGTCGGTCCGTGGGTCGTAGACACGTTCCCGGAGGCACTCGTGGCCGCCGTCGTCGGTGTCGTGTTCCTGTTCGTCGCGCTCAACCTCCTGAACAGCCTCGCCCGATTCCACGCCCAGTACACCGCCAAGCTCCTCCAGGTAGACGACGAGGGGAATAGGCCTCCCGTGTCGTCTCCATGCTCGTGAGTACGTGCTACCGCGAACTGTAGATACCAATAGAGGAACCCATGTACGACCACATTCTCATTCCGACGGACGGAAGCATCGAGACCGAACAGGCCGTCAGCCACGGGCTCGGACTCGCCCGGACGTACGACGCGACGGTTCACGCGCTGTACGTGACCGACGAGAGCGAGTTCTCGGCCGTTACAGACGCCTCGGCGCACGAGCAACTGCGGTCCTCAGCAGAGAAGCTGGGACGACGAGCGACCACCGACATCGCCGAGACGGCCGCCGAGTTCGATCTGACGGTAGAGCACGAACTCCGGCAGGGAACGCCCTACGAGGAGATACTCGACTACGTCGACGAACAGGACATCGACCTCGTGGCGATGGGAACGCACGGTCGAGCCGGAGTCGGACCGGACCTCGGCAGTACGACGCTCAGAGTCGTTCGAAACGTCGACGTGCCCGTGCTGACGGTCCGATTCCGCGAGGACATCGACATCGATGTGGCGAACCACTACGAAATCTATGACAATGTTCTCGTGGCTACTGACGGGAGTGACGGGGCGATGGTCGCCGCCCAACAGGGCATCGACATCGCCGAGATGTACGGTGCAACGGTTCACGCCCTCTACGTCGTGGACACGAACACATACGCCTACGAGGACGTCCCCCGGAGCATCGTCGGACTCCTCAAAGAGAGCGGGAACACCGCGCTCGAGGAGATCGCAGCGATGGGCCGAGAACGAGGAGTCGACGTCGAGACGCCGATCCGGCGTGGACGGCCGTCCCGAGAACTCCTCAACTACGTCGACGAGAACGACGTGGACCTCGTCACGCTGGGCGCACATGGTCGCACGAGCGAGGTCCATCTCGGGAGTACCACCGAGCGCGTGATTCGAACGTCCAGGCAACCAACGCTCTCTATCCGATGAGGGGATCGTGTGCTGTTATTTTGGAATTACCATCGCCGCACCCGGAGTCGGTATTGCCCACGCCGCACTGGACGCGGCACCCAAACACAGCCATGAGCGCGAGCAGTTCGACGAGCCTATCGGCGACTTCCAGGCGATCCAGCACAAGCTCGCGGACAGGGACACCAAGATCCAAGCCGCCCGGCTCCTCATGCACCAGGCCGCGGAGAAGAAGATCCGTGGGGAGCACTTCATCAAAGAGGCTGCCCAGGCCAAGTTGTACGCCTCGGAGCTCTCCCGAGAGGTCGCAAAGGCGGCATCCAGATCCACGGCGGCTACGGCTACACGACGGACTTCCCTGATCGAGCGGTTCTACCGGGACGCCACGCTCGACGAGATCTACGAGGGAACCAGCGAGGTGCTGCAGAACACGATCGCCGACCGGTTGCTGACATGGAACGACCTGGGCTATAACCTCACGCGGTGCCTATCTACGCGATATGGTCGAAACGATCACAGCCTCACGGCTTCGAGAAAGGATCGACACGGGAGAGTCCTTCACACTGCTGGACACCCGTCCCGAGGAGAGCTACGAGGCCTGGCACATCCGGGACGCGCTCCAGTACACGTACGACCCCGACTCCGAGTTCGACGCCGGGGAGTTTCGGTCGCGGACGGGACTCACACCGGACGACGAGATCGTCACCATCTGTGCGAAGGGCATCTCGTCGTTCGACATCGCCAAACAACTCCAAGACACCGGCTACGAGAACGTCACCGTCGTCGAGGACGGCATGGAAGGCTGGAGCGAAGTGTACGACGTCGTCGAGATACCGACGGCGAGTGACGTCGAAATCGTCCAGTTCCAGCGGCGTGCGAAGGGCTGTCTGAGCTACCTGATCGGCGATCCGGCGTCGTCCCTGGCGGCCGTCGTCGATCCGACGCGACACGTCGAACGGGTAGCCGCAGCGGCCTCCGACCGGGACTATTCGATCGAGTTCGTCTTCGATACGCACGTCCACGCCGACCACGTCTCAGGGGGGCGTGAACTCGCCGACCACGTCGGCGCGACCTACTATCTCGGAGCCGACGCAGCCGATCGCGGCGTCGCCTACGACTACCGGCCGCTGGAGCGAAACGAGGTCGTCGCGGTCGGCGACCACGATATCAAGACCGTCCCGTCGCCCGGCCACACCTCCGAAATCGTGAGCTATCTCGTGGACGACGAGGCGGTCCTGACGGGCGACACGCTGTTCGTCGACTCGGTCGGCCGTACCGAACTGCAGTTCGGCAACAGTGACGCCGACGCCGGTGCAAAACTGCTCTACGAGTCGCTTCACCGGACGCTGCTAGCCGAACCCGACTCGGTCACCGTCTTGCCGGGCCATTTCTCCATCGGAGCCGACGGGACGACCGACGTGACCCCCGGTGAACCCGTCTCGACGACCATCGGCCAGGTGCGCACAGAACTCGAACTGCTGAACGTCGACCGCGAGACGTTCGTGCGCCAACTCACCGCAGCCCTCCCGGAGAAGCCACCGAATTACGAGCGGATTATCGATATCAATGTCGGCCGGGACGCCGCCGATGAGGCGGCGACGACAGAACTGGAACTCGGCCCAAACAACTGCGCGGCGACTGGGGACTAAATCCTATCACCCCAACCTTGACGTGCAGGTCAAGGCCGTCTACCTCGACCGCGGCTTCTACAACAGCACCTGCCTCGAGCTGCTATACGCGCACAACTACGCTTACGTAATGCCGATCGTCAAGTGTGGGGAGACGAGTCAAGACGCACTCAGCAGCAGTTGGAGTCGCGTGATTGAACACGAACTCGCTGGGCAGGTACCATTCCCCCCTAAAAAACCCCGAATGGGTGAACCTCTGTTACACGCGCTGCGCGTCCCGAATCACCAGATCCCAGCAGTGATAGCAGCGGTGTGAGTGCGTAGCCGAGGAAGCTAAGGGCCGCCGGGCCGGCGCCGCTTAGTGGTCGGCTGATTTTGAAGCCGGAACACACCTGTCGGGTTTCGTCGAACTGTGTCGGGCCACTGACCGTCTGGGAAACGCTCCCAGGCGGTCGGAAAGCCGTGGATGTGATCGTGAGAAACGTATCCCAGGTCTATGGCTGGGACGTGTGACCGCCGTGTTTCCGGTACCAGACACGCTCGCCGACGGGTGACTCCTCCTCGTCGATATCTAGCCGACTCACGAACAGGTCGCGAACGGCGAGCGTGACGACGAGGTCTATCGTCTTGCCCTCCTCGGGGGTGACCGTGACGACACAGTGGCCGTCCCGCTGTGCGACCGACGCGATAGTCCCGACCGACCACCGATCACGGTGGTGAGCGGGCTCCCGTGCGTGAATACGGTCGTGACTCATGCTGGGGGAGTCAGACGTCACCCGGGGTCGTCCCATCGCCGGCCGCGGCGGGCTGTCGGTCGCGTTCCGCCAGTGGCTCGTCGATGCCGAGTAGCGTTGCACTCTCCGACCAGAGCCGCTGGGAAGCCTCGCTATCCCGGGCGGCCTCGGAGGGGGTGCGCGGCTTCTGGTTCGTGAAGTACCGCCCGGATACCTCCGCAGCGCGTGGCGAGACGGCGACGAACAGGATTTCTGCGGCCCCGTCGACGACAGACGTCACCCCGGGGACCGCTTCAAGTCGCTGGAACAGGCCTGGGAGCGGGCCAGGGAGGAACCGACTGAATCCACTCCCTGGAATCGCGCCCGGGTGGATGCTATTGGAGGTGACCTCGCGACCGGTTGTGTCGAGTCGTCTGGCGAGTTCCGTGGCGAACAGGACGTTCGCGAGTTTCGAGTGGCTGTATGCCTTGAATCCGGTGTATCGGTCGGCACCCCGCACCCGGTCCAGATCCAGCGAGGCCCCCTTGTGAGCGCCGGAGGCGGTCGTGACGATCCGGGCGCCCTCGCGGAGGTGGCCGAGCAACTCGGTCGTCAGTAGGTATGGCGACAGGTGGTTGACGTGGAAGGTGTACTCGACGCCAGCGTCGGTCAGCCCTCCGTTCCGGAACAGCCCGCCGGCATTGTTGACGAGGAGGTCGAGCCCCTCGGTCTCTTCGCGCACAGCGACCGCGAGATCTTGGATCGCATCGAGATCCGCGAAGTCCGCTTGGACGAACGTCGCGTCGGCACCAGTCCGGGAGAGTTCCTCGACCACCGCCGCGCCGGCCTGTGGGTCCCGGCCGTGGACGACGACGTCCGCGCCGAGTCGGCCGAGCGCCAGCGCGGCGGCGCGACCGATTCCGCTCGTCGATCCCGTGACCAGGGCCTGGAGTCCGGTACAGTCGACGTCGGACACGCCCGCCAGGGTTTCTGGGAGTTCACTCATTACGCGTTATAGGAGGACGACGGACAAAACACCCCAACCTCGACCCGAAGCACTGCGGGTCGCCGGGGGCTCCTCACTCTCAGTCCCTGGAGTCTTGTAATATCTATTTCATTAGGTCTAGTGCGGCTTCAGCCGTGAATCGCTATATTCATGGGACACAGCATCTCTCAGTTGGTTCTAGCAGTTCAGACTTGACGCAGCACTAGCTTGAGAGAGACGGCGAGACCAAGTATCGTCGCCGGTCCCAGTCCGACGAACTGCCCTCGCTGTTTTTCACCACCGACGTAGTAATGGTATAGGGGGAGCGCAACGGACCCATTACTGTCATCGCCCAGGGGCCGAGGCCGCTCTCGTTCAGTTCTCATGCGACTCTTGTCGTTTCGCTAGTTGATTCACTCACAGGTGAGCTGGCACGGTAAGCCAACCGAACACCCTTGCCGTAGCGGCCCGTACATTCACGAATGCGTGTCCTCGTTGTTGGAGCGACCGGGTTCGTCGGCGGCCGGCTCGTCGAGTCGCTGCGCTCAGCCGGCCATGAGGTCGTCGCCTTCTCCCGGAGCGCGAGCCAGTCGAGATTCCCCGACGATGTCGAGATCTTCGAAGGCGACCTCGGCGATCCGGCCTCGCTGGAGGGGCTCTGTGAGGAGATCGACGTGGCCTACTACCTGATCCACTCGCTGACGGCCGAGAATTTCGCGGAACTAGACCGGACCTACGCCCGTCGGTTCCGGGAGCTGGCGTCGGCAGCCGGCGTCGACAGGGTGGTCTACCTGAGCGGCATCAGCGGCGACGAGCGGGACCTCTCGCCACACCTCGCATCTCGCCGGGAGGTCGAGTCGGTGCTCGAGGCCGGAAGCTTCGATCTGACCGTCCTCCGGGCGGCGATCATCATCGGTGCCGGCAGCGCAAGCTTCCGCATCATTGACGACCTCACCGACCGGTTGCCCGTGATGGCGGTTCCGAAGTGGGTGCGCACGCCGTGCCAGCCGATCGGTATCGACGACGCTGTCGCCTATCTGGTCGGCGTCCTCGACGTCGAGGAGACCCGGGGCGGCATCTACGACATCGGCGCGCCGACAGTGTGGTCCTACGAGTCCCTGCTGAAGTTGACCGCCAAGGAGAAGGGAAAGCGGATCCTGATCGTGCCGGTGCCGGTGATGTCCCCGGGCCTTTCGTCGCATTGGCTCCGACTGACAACGGACGTCCAGTACGCTATCGCCCGGCCGCTGGCCGAGAGTATGCGAAATCCCGTGACGGTCGACCCCGACCGGGATCTGCAGTCGGTCGTTCCCATCGAGCAGACGCCCGTCGAGGTGACGGTCCAGCAGGCGCTTGCGGAGGGATGATCCGATGCCTTTTGTTGATGTTTAGGACTCTTTTTATATGTACTGGTCATATTAGGATTAATGGAAGACGGTACGACCCCCGGAGAGGATGATAAACAGGGGGCTGACTGGTATCGGACGCTCGTTGAAGAAGTGAACGATCTCGCAACAGTCGTCGATACCGACGGGACGATAACCTACGTCAGCCCAGCCGTCACACGCATTCTTGGCTACGAACCTGACGAGTTGAATGGCCACGAGGGATACGAATTCGTCCATCCCGACGATCAAGAGCGAAACGCCGAGGCGGTCGAGACCGTTCTATCGAACCCGTCTGAACACCAGACTGTCGAAGTCCGGTTCCAGCATGCTGACGGATCGTGGCGCTGGATCGAGGCTACAATGAGGAATCGACTTGACGACGGCCTCATCAAAGGGATTCTCCTCAGCAGTCGAGATATCACTGAGCGAAAAGAGTACGAGATCGAAGTTCGGGAACTCGCCGAAGAGTACGAAGCCCTTCTGAACAATGTGGAGGACGCGATCTTTCTTATCGATGTTAAACAATCGGATGATCGTGATGTCAGATTCGAATTTGAACGGCTCAGTCCATCCTATGAGCGACAAACTGGTATTACGACTGAGGAAGTGCAAGGTCGGACGCCACCAAACGTCTTCGGTGACAAGCAGGGGGCGGACCTCGAAGCAAACTACCACCGCTGTGTCGACGCTGGTGAGCCAATTTCGTACCAAGAGGAGCTACGGGTCGGGGAGGAAGCACGCTTCTGGCAGACGAAGCTTGCGCCGGTTGTCACCGATGATGAGATAACTCGCCTCATTGGGATCACTCGGAATGTGACCGACCGCGTCGAACGGGAACGACAGTTACGTCAGCAAAACGAGCGACTCGACGAGTTTGCAAGTGTTATTTCGCACGACTTGCGTAATCCACTCAACGTCGCACAGGGGCGTGCGACGCTCCTTGTCGAGCAAGCAGAAAGCGAACATCTCGAGCCACTCCTGCAAGCCCTCAACCGGATGGAAGCTATCGTCGAGGACACGTTGACGCTCGCTCGTCAAGGCGATACAATTGACGAGATGGAGTCAATCGGTTTGACCGCTCTCGTCGGGAAGTGCTGGGCGACAGTAGACACCAAAAACGCGACCATCGAAATCGTCGACGGGATGACTTTCCAAGGTGACCCCGACCGGTTACAGGACGTGTTCGAGAACCTGTTCCGGAACGCTGTCGAACACGGTGGGTCTGGCGTGACCGTTCGTATCGGACGTTACGGCGAACAAGGAATTTACGTCGAGGACGATGGACCGGGAATCCCGGCGGACGAGCGGGAGGAAGTGCTCGAACCGGGCCATTCGTCGGCCCGTGGTGGCACTGGCTTCGGGTTGACTATTGTAAAACGAATTGTGGAAGCTCACAGCTGGGAGTTGTCCGTGGGCGAGGGAACAGATGGTGGAGCACGGTTTGAGTTCGAGATGGTGGAATAGGGAGAACTAGTGTGGGTGGGCAGACAAATGCTGCCACCTATGCATCGAGAGCCTCAGTCTCAACTTCTGCTGCCGGGGGGAAGTTGAGACTACACCGGGGGTAGCTGGCCTGTAATGCGTGGCTTCGGCTGAATCGACGAGTGGAAACTGCTTCAAATCGCTCTCTGAACAGGCATTATTATCATATTTCCAACTAGACGGGCGAATTTCGAGAACGACGGCGACTGGTTGGTCGCTGCCGATGTAACTGCTGAACTTGCAGCGAAGCTAAATGTGGGAGCCTATCCGACTGCTGTGGCACTCGATCCGACTGGCCGAATCCAGTGGTCTGAGTCCGGCATTCACACCGCCGACGAGCTTGTCGCAGGAATCGAAATCGCTCTCAACGCATGATCAGCGAGACGCTTCTGACAAACGCCTCGTTCGCGCTCACAGCGGGTGTAGCAACGTTTTTTCACCGTGTGCCTACCCACTGCTGCCGGGCTACGTTGGCTTCTACGTGAACTCTACTGACACCGGAAGCGCCTCTATCACAGGCGCGGGGATTCGAGGAGTGGCAGCCGCGTTGGGCGTACTTGCGACGTTTGCGTTGCTGGGCGGGGCCACGGCGTGGGTCGGCCACGAGGCACTGTCAGATATTACCATTTTTGAGACACTGGTCGGCGGATTGCTCATCATCTTCGGATTACTTGTCGCATTCGACCGCGCTCCGTCACTGTCGTTATCACTTCCAAAGCGCCGATCAAGCGTTCTGGGCTTCGGTCTTTTTGGCGCGGGATACGCATTAGCTGGTGCCGGATGCGTCGCCCCAGTCTTCCTCGCAGTTGTAGCCCGGGCTATCACCCTCTCGACCGAAGCAGCGATGCTCGTATTAGGAGTCTATGCCGGTGTTGTTGCTGTACTAATGGCTGCAACAACCGTCGCAACCGGAGTCGGTATCATCAGTAACGCAAATCGCGTAATGGCTCATGTCGGATGGCTCAAGCGGCTCGCCGGCGTTGTGATGATCATCGCTGGGATCGGTCAACTCTATCTATCAGTTATCGTATACTGATACGGCGATTGAGGCGTACAAAAAATATGGTTCTAATAATCAAAACTGTTGTGGTGAATGCTCCAAAGTGGGAACCGTGTGGCTACTCAAAAGCTATTGTGCCGTAGCGCAAGGTGAATGGGTCCAATCACACTACTGGGTGCCGTCGACCCAGTATGGGTGGCGTTCCTCTCTCCGGAAGTCGCGAGTCGCATGCAGTTCGGATGGACGATCTCCGTTCACATCATCTTCGCGTCCCTTTCGATCGGGCTCGCACCGTTTATCATCTACTTCACCTGGAAAGACGTGCGGACGAACGAGCAGCGGTATGCGCGATTGCGCTCGTTCTGGGTGAAGGTTTTTGCTGTCGGCTTCGTGATGGGTACAGTCACCGGGATTCCGATGAGCTTCCAGTTCGGCACGAACTTCCCACAGTTCGCCGAGGTAGCCGGTGAACTGATCGGCGGCCCGCTGGCCTTCGAAGCGAAGATGGCGTTCTTCTTAGAGGCCGTCTTCCTCGGCGTGTTGCTGTACGGCCGCGACCGTGTTGAGGACCGAACATACCTCATCTCGTCGATGCTCGTCGGCTTTGGCGCCTGGCTGTCGGGGTTCTGGATCCTGATCGTCAACGCTTGGATGCAGACCCCACGGGGCTACGAGATGGTCACCCGCAACGGGATGGAAGTCGCCAAACTAACCGATCCGTTCGCCGCGTTCCTCACCCCGCGAATGCCCTGGATGTACGTCCATATGATGAACGCGTCGGTGATCTCGATCGCACTGCTGGTCGCGGGCGTCTCGGCGTACATCGTCTGGAAAAAGCCCGACACTGAAGCCTGGAACACCGCACTCAAGCTGGCTGTCGTACTCCTGATCATCTCCGCACCGTTCCAAGCGGTCCACGGCGATGCCTATGGCCGCCACGTTGAGGACACCCAGCCACAGAAGTTTGCCGCGATGGAGGCTCACTACGAGACGGGGCAGGCCGACCTACACCTGCTCGCGTTTCCGAAGTCACCTGAGGCACTCACCGACCCGCGAGCCGAGAACCTCGTCACCGTGAGCCTTCCCGCAGTCGGGTCGTTCCTCGCCAGTGGCGGGGACTTCGACGCCGAGGTCATCGGACTGAACGAGTACGAGGAGAACCCCCCGGTAGCACTCGTGTTCTGGTCGTTCCGCTTCATGGTCGGGCTCGGATTCCTGTTCATCGGGTTGGCACTGTGGGGCGGTTACCTCATGTACCGCGGGCGGCTGTCCGACAGCACACGCTATCTGAAGGCGATGATCGCTGCATCGCCGTTCGGCTACGCTGCGTTGCTCACCGGCTGGTACGTCACCGAGATCGGCCGGCAGCCGTGGGTCATCCAGGGCGAGCTCAAGACGAGCGAGGCGGTGTCATCGACGCTCACCGGGGCCGAGGCGACACTGACCCTGGTCGGGTTCGTCGTGCTCTACGTCGGGCTGATGCTGACTGCGCTGTACATCCTGAAGTGGCTGGTCCGGGAGGAACTCCGGTCACTCGGCGTCCGAGAGTCGAGTGGCGGCCGCTGGCACGGCCCGATTCCGTGGGTGAGTAGCGATGACTGACCCGCTGTTGCCCGTCGACGCGTACCTCGTCGAATCGCTGCCGGAGATCTGGTTCGGCGCCGTGCTGTTCGCGTTGGGGATGTACGTCGTTCTCGACGGGTTCGACTTCGGTATCGGGATGCTTTACGCGACCCGGGCGGACGAACGCGAGCGGGAGACGTTCCTGGCGGCGTTCGGACCGGTCTGGGACGCGAACGAGGTGTGGGTCGTCGCCTTCGGGACGATGCTGCTAGCGGCGTTCCCGCGCGTGTACTCGCGCCTGCTGGCGGACAACTATCTGCTCGCGCTCGGGTTCGTCCTCGCGTTGGTGTTCCGCGGCCTCGGTCCGGAACTCCGCGAGCAGCGCGACGACGAGCGCTGGAAGCGCTACACCGACTACGCGTTCATCGGCGGGAGCGTGTTCGCGCCGCTCCTGTTGGGGATGCTTGCGGGTCGCTGGCTGTTCGGCGGGGCGACGCTACCAGTGGCGTTGACTGGCGTCGGCCTGGTCGCCGTCTCGATAGTCACGGGGGCGGCGTTCCTCGCAGCCAAGACCGAGCCCGGTCTGGCATCGGAACTGCGAGCGTACGGCATCGGTGGGACACTGGCGTACCTTGGCGGTGTGGTCGTGCTGCTGGGAACCGTCGTCCTGACCGATGCGGGCGGCGCTGCCGACGCGGTGCTCTCGCTGCCCGTCGCTGCAGTGGTCGCTCTCTCGGTCGCCGTCGGGCTGGGCGGGAGCGTACTGGCCAGACGCGGCCGGTACCGAGCCTGGCTCGCGAGCGCGCTGGCGCTGCCCACACTGTTGACGATCTTGGTCGCAATTCTGCTGTACCCGACGATTTATCCGCCGACCGGGCTGTTGGTTAGAGAAGCGGTCGTGTCGCCACTAGCGCTGAACCTCGTGACCGTCCTCGGGTTTCCGGTCCTGCTGCTGGTACTGTGGTACTTCAAGTTCCTCTACGGCGTGTTTAGCGGTCCAATCGAGGGTGAGGGCTACGGGGGGTAACCCCACCAACCTCTCGTCGTTCCATTCTCCGCTCAGTACTGGTGACTCTCCGATCGGGGATATGTACGATATGATGGAATCACATCCTCGCGCCCGGCCGCCCAAGTTGAGACCGGTTGGCTCAATGCATATGGTATAGATGCGGGTGGCACATTCGTATCTGGTCAGCTGGCTTCGGTTAGTCGTTGTGCGCCGGACTCGGGTCGGGGACTTCGACGGCGCTGCCACCTCGGAGATGCCAGTATGCACCGGTACACGGCGCTTGATCTCTTGGATATCTCACGCTCCGTCGGAGGTTGTAGACGGTGCATTTGAGGATCATCTCGAGGAGTTCCAGATGACAACTTCGCGCATGCACCTATTGGCAAATATATAAGATAGAAAACAATTGAATACGATTGCAGTTCACTCTTGACTGGGGGGTGGTGGGAGGACCGACTCCGACGATTCGCTCGATTCGCTCGGGAAGGCAATCTATCGCGACTGGTTTTCACTCTGGACGAGGGGTGTCCGCCACGCGTCTGACGCTTCTTTCATGTTCTTACTTAGTGGGAATTGACACTTCTTCCGACGGGAGTTACACTCTGGATCAGGGGTGTGGTCTCGATCGTCCGGGCTGTCCAGAACGACAGTGTGCGATACACTCTTGATGAGGGGTGTCCATTCGTTCGAATAGCTCTCCGTGATCGACGCTTACACTCGGGATAGGCCCGATACTTCTGACGGATGATACGCGTCAGACAAAACATAAGAAGACGGTCAAAGGCAGATTTACACTCTGGTCGTGGTAGCCGAATTGTTAAGTAGCCTGCTTGCGCGGTGTCTCATATCGATGGCCGAGGAACCGTCACAACTCACTGATTTCAACGAACGATTCGAGGACCCCTCCGAGGATCCGCTATTCGACTTCGACGAGGAGGACCCCGACCGGGCCAACATCTTCGCTCGAAAGGAACTGCTGAAGGTGGGACACGTTCCCGAGAGTACCCGGATCGTCGGTCGCGACGACGAGATCAAAGCCGTCGCAGCGGCCCCGGCCGATCGTCCAGGGCGACCCTCCGAATAACGTGATGATCTACGGGAAGACGGGGACCGGGAAGTCCCTCGTCGCCCGTCACGTCACCGAGCGAGCTCGACGGGCGGCGATCTCGAACGACGTGGCTGTGGGAACGGTATACGTCGACTGCGCCCAACACAATACGCAAACCCGGGTGGCGAGGACCGTCACACGATCGCTCAACGAAACCGACGCGACCGACTTCGACATCCCGCGTGCCGGGATCGGGAGCGGGGAGTACTATGACTATCTCTGGGAGATTCTCGACACGGCGTACGAGTCGGTCATCATAATCCTCGACGAGGTCGACCGGCTGGACGACGACGACATCCTGATGCAGCTTTCCCGAGCGCGTGAGTCCGGAAAGGCTGACTGTCACCTCGGCGTCATCGCGGTGAGCAACAAGATCGAGTACCGCGATCGGCTGAACGAGCGGGTCAAGTCGAGCCTTCGCGAGGAGGAGTTCGTCTTCCAGCCTTACGACGCGAATCAGCTGCGGCAGATCATGAAGCACCGGCGGGACGCCTTCTACGACGATGTTCTCTCCGACGACGTGATTCCGCTGACCGCGGCCATCGCTGCACAGGAGCACGGGGACGCCAGAAAAGCGATCGAGATTCTCCGCCATGCCGGTGAGCTCGCTGAACGAGAGAACGTCGAGACGGTCACCAAAGAGCACGTCCGCGACGCGCAGGAGTGGGCGCAGATCGACCGGTTCGAGGAGTTGCTCCGCGGTTCGACGACTCAGGTGAAGTTCATCCTGTACTCACTCGCGCTGCTCTCCGAGGAGAACCCGAAAACGGAGGGTTTCTCGACGAGCCGGATCTTTGATCGGTACAAGGAGATGGCAGAGAAGATCGACGCGACCGTCCTCAGCGAACACCGGGTGTACGAGTTGCTGAAGGAACAGGCGTTCCTCGGAGTCGTCGAATCGACGCGCACCGGTGGTGGTCGTGGTCAGGGGAGTTACCTCGAACACCGACTCGTCCAGGACACCGAGATCGTGCTAAAATCGGTGCTTCGCGACAGCCGGCTTGAGGATCTAGCCTGAGGTTTCGAATCCCTGTCCGTTGATTTTTAGATGTTCCGTTCGGCAGCAGCTTTCTGCTCTGAGTTACCCCACAATCCAAACATAATTCTGACTTCGTGGGGTAACCACCTACTCCCGTAATGCGAGCTTGGAGAACTGGCAGTTGACTCGGTGTTTGCCGCGGCGAGAGACGAAACCAAACAAATAAGATGATATTCCCTATTTTATTAAACAATAAGGTACCTCAAAGCCCTTATAGGGGACGAGTAACGGCTTCGTGGCAGAGATACTGGCTGACTGTCCAGCAAACATTCAACTCCCACCCTTCAGGATTGACCTGCCCGGCCAGCACCGGGTAGGAGGCCCGCGCCTTTAAGCGCGGGAGGATGTCACTCGCAGCAGACCGTGTGGCGCCTCGTGGGCGAGGAACACGTCGACGTCGGTTAGTTCTAGAGTTCGCTCTACGTCCTCCCGAACGAAATGCCGACGACGTTCGTCTTCGAGTTCTGAGCGCGGCTTGTCGAACTGAGTGGGCGCATAGTTTCCCGACAGCCCCGCGACTCGCAGTCCCTTGAGGTCGACGGCGTCACTCGCGAGGACGTGTACATTCCTCACGCCTTCTGGTTCCCTCCCCTCTCTCAGTGCCTCGATGACGTTTAGATCTTCGTCGTTGCCAGCAACGAACCACGTCGGGACCGGCAGCTCGTAGTACTGGAGGTCGCCTACCTGGAGGGCGCGATCCGCATCCGTTTCGCCGAAGGCCGCCAAGAGCGCCTCTCGTTTCGCTTTTTCGTCTGCGTGGGCGTCACCCAGGACGAGCATCGGATCCAGTATTCATCACGGTCGGATAACTCTCCTACGCGCGACCCGATCAGTGGTCGGTCAGGTGCCGCGTCGACGGGGTTCGTTCACCATTCCATCCCCCCGTTGATCCCGAGCACCTGTCCCGTCATATAGTCTGAGTGATCGCTGGCGAGAAACCGCACGACGCCGACGATGTCACGCGGATCGGCGAATCGATTCAGCGGGATGTTTTCCTTGATCTTCTCCCGGACCCTGTCGGGGACCTTCTCGAGCATATCGGTCTCGGTGAACCCCGGTGCGACACAGTTCGCTGTCGAGCCGTGCCTGGCGAGTTCCAGTGCGATAGTCCGAGTAAACGCGATGAGCCCGCCCTTCGAAGTCGCGTAGTTGGCCTGTCCGTAATTGCCCTGCTGGCCCACGACGCTTGAGATGTTGATCAGTCGACCGTGATCGGCCGATTTGACGTCATCATAGAACGTCTTCGTGCAGTTGAACGTCCCGTTGAGATTGACCTGCATGACCCGGTTCCAGTCCTCGTGGGTCATGTTCTCGAACTTATTATCGAGCGTGATCCCCGCGTTATTGACGAGGACGTCGACCGATCCGAGCGTCTCGTGAATCTCGTCGGCCATCCGTTCGACCTGTTGCGGATTGGCGACATCAGCGCCCACGCAGATCGCCGTGCGATCGTTCGCTTCTATCACGTCCGCGACCTCCCGGGCCCGGCCTTCGGAGGTATGGTAGTTCACTACGACGTCACCGCCACACCGGGCGAATTCGAGCGCGATTTCACGACCGATGCCACGGGACGACCCTGTAACGACACAGGTCCGACCGGAGAGGGGCGATTGATCCAGTGGTTCCAAACGCTGTGACGTCTGCGCCATGCGTCTGACACCACCACGAACGGTGATAAACCGGGTAGGATATTCCCAGACGGTCGGAATTGCGATGTCCTCGGACTTGTTGCGTAGTTCACCAATCGGGCCGGGGAGCCGCTAAATCGTCTCGGCGCAATCCGGCTGCGTATTCGAGTCGACCAGATGATCCGTGACAGCGGGAGCAGTCTAGTGGTCTGTCACGATGTCCGCTGACAGCGGATGATGGGGCCGTCCCCCAGGAACCATCCCTTGGTTGCCGGAGGAAGGCCGGTCGCAGGTAATATCGCTCACCTGTCGTGTACATCACTCCGTCCGATCAGAAGGGTCCAGAACGCGTCCGTGGATATCGATCTCCCCGTTCCGGATGCGGGTGCTACTAATCCGCTCGTTATCTTCGACGACTACGAACGGTGGGATGTGAACCTCGAGTGGCGGGAGCCCAGCGTCCCGGCGTCGCCGGTTGAGTTCGTATACACGATGCTGGGCTTTCGTCTCCGGAGAGGCTACGAGCGCGCCCACGTCCTCGCGTGTCGCGGCAGGCCCGTCGAGGTCTTTCAGCCGGATCACCTCGTAGGAGGCCGTGTAGGCACCCTTCATACGATCGAGTTCGGTTTCGAGGTTCGAGCGACGCTTCTCGAAGGGCTCGATCAATTCGACGTGGGCAGGATCACTCCGGGTCTGCTTAGCCAGACCGGTTGGGGTGATGCCGATGATGACGTGACCGTCACCGTCTTGGCTTGCGGTCTGGAAGCCCTGTGCAGGAAGACGAGATGGCTGCTGTGAATCGGCGAGAACGTCCAACCGAGGATGGCGATACGTTCAGTCAGATCTATACCGAGATGGGTGCTCCCCGTCTTCATATATCAGTCGGGGATGCCCTGGTGGAAGAGATAGGGGTACTTCCGCCCTTCGATGCCGTGTCCAGTCAGTCACCATCGGGCGTCGTTTCTGCCCTGGGTTCCCCACCCTTGGATGGATGCCTGCGTCTTGCGCTCTTCGTGGTGAGCCTGTCGGAGACGGGCGGTCGTCGGCGTGCGGGGATTTAACCGAGTTGGGGGGAAAGGACCGCTCGTCGAGCACGAACGACACCGAGTACGGGTACATCACGCCGGAGAATCTGGCGCTCTTCACCGACCTCTACGAGCTGAAAATGATGCAGGCGTACCATAACCAGGAGCACGATCCGGAGGCGACGTTCGACCTCTTCTTCAGGGATCTGCCGCCGGACAGGGGCTATATGATCGCGGCGGGGCTGGAACAGGCGATCCACTATATCGAGACGCTGTCGTTCACCGATCGGGCGATCGACTACCTGAGCGACGAGGGGTTCGACGAAGCGTTCCTCTCGCATCTGGAGACGTTAGAGTTTACAGGGGAGGTGCGGGTGCTTCCGGAAGGAACGGCCGTCTTCCCGAACGAACCGCTGCTGGAGGTGACCGCCCCGATCCTGCAGGGACAGCTGCTGGAGACCATCGTCGGGATCGACCGAATCCGACCGAGCGATTCCCGGGAGACGAGGATATTCTTGTAGTCACCCACGTGTCCAGTTAGCGGTAGTGAGTGTTCCCGCAGGACGAGAACTCTGAACCGAAGGCATTGGTGACCCTTGACTGGGGCCGCTTGAGGTGCACGGAAATCAGCGAGGATCGCGATCGTGACTCGCCGAGAACTAGCCGATTCACAGAGGGCCGATCAGCCGCCCATCAAAACCTCCGGGAGGATCGATTTCGATTCCCACCCGACGGTACTCGTGGCGAGGCTTTTGTCGCTCTCTTTCTGCATCCCAGTATGGACATCGAACAGCCATCCCGACGTACGGTCGTCACGCTGGTCGCCGTCGCCGTCGTGTCCGTGGTTCTCGACCTCGTGTTCGGGGCGTTCAGGATCCGCCGGACGGACGGCGAGGACGGTCGTCGAGTCATCGAGTCCGTTCCGTTGCCCGCGCCTGCCGAGGAGAGTGACGTCTCGGTCGAGGAGGCGATTGCTGACCGCCGCTCCCGGCGCGAGTACGGCGAGCGCGCACTCGAGCGCCGTGAACTCGGACAGTTACTCTGGGCGGCACAGGGCGTGACGGAACAGTCGACCGGCTTCCGGGCGGCGCCTAGCGCCGGCGCCCTCTACCCGCTCGAACTGTACGTCGCTGTCGGAACGCCCGGCGTCGAAGGGCTCGAATCCGGCGTCTACCGCTACCAACCAAGGAGCCACGAACTCGCCCGTGTCAGCTCCGGAGACGTCCAATCGGAGTTACAGCGGGCCGCAGTCGATCAGGCCTTCGTCGAGGCGGCGGCCGTCGATATCATCGTGTGTGCGGTCGACGATCGGACGACGGGGAAGTACGGTGAGCGGGGGCGACAGCGGTACGTCCCGATGGAGGCCGGTCACGCGGGCGAGAACCTCTATCTGCAGGCCGAGGCGCTGGGGCTGGCGACCGTCTCGGTCGGTGCCTTCCACGATAGCCAGGTGCGAGACCTCGTGGGTGCCCCGGCGAACGAACGGCCGCTGTACGTGTTTCCAGTCGGAGGGCGAGCCCAATGATCGAAGTCGTCTTCAGCCATTGGGGTCTCGCGACCACGACCCTCGCGCACGCAGTCCTGACGCTCGTGACCGGGGTCGTCTTGCTGGCGGAACGGTACTGCTACCTGCCACGGGGCCGCTGGCGGCCGGTCCTGCGGGTGGCTCACACGGCGTTCGGGGTGCTGCTGGTCATCTACCTCGTCGCCACGTATCTGGTCGTCCCTATTTGAGTCCCCCAGGCCCGGCCCAGAGCATCCCCCGGACCGTGAGGCAGAATAGCATAGGAGTCCCGACGCCGAGCGCCACCACCAGCGACGAGTTGTCGAGGAGGTTGCCGTCCCGATGTGTCTCGGTGAACACGATGTTACTCACGGGCGGGACGGGCCCGCCAGGAGTGTATCGTTGGTTCCCAACGCCACAATCACTCGACGCGCGAACTACGTTCTACGCTCATCTCCTGCCTCCAGCTCGGAAGGCGAACCTCGAGTGGGCTTGGCGATACCTCAGCAGTACGGTCGAGGCTCGATCTCGACGGTGTGAGTTCGATCCGAAGGAACGGTTCCGCTCGTGATCCCCGGCCTCTCACCGAGTTCCGTTCGGCGGTTCGACGAGCCGGACCTCCTGGGTGCAGCTGTCACCGCATCTCATCAAGTGGGACGAACGACCCTTCGTGGGCCGCGATCCACTCGGAGTGCAGCATTCGCTCACTCTTCGGGAGCGGCGAGATCGTACATGTCTGCACGTCATCGCCCCGCTCCGTGATATCGGCCGTGAACAGCTCTCGTCGATCGGACCAGGGCAGGTCTCCGTCGTCGGCTCTCGTTGGCGGGGTACTCACTCTTATCACCCGTGTCGTGTCACACTGGCGTGCTACACGGGCGTATGCCCCACGTCGATTTAGGTACCATCGTTGTTCCAAGAAATTGGGACTGGACAACCGGAGAGAATCAACGTCGCTCTCAGCCACGAACGAGCCCATGCTGCCGAATCGATCCCTTCCCGCCCGTCACCGCTGGTCGGTCCGACGGTGACACGGGACACTCGATGCCGAACGGGTCGGTTCAAACGTTGCGCCCCAGGAGGCAGTTGGCTACTCCTCGAGCATCCAGCCGAAGCGCCGCTCCCAGAACGTCTCGTCCGGGGGCTTCTTCGTGCGCCCTTGGGTCTTCTTGTCGCGAATCTGCCGCTCGAGGACGTCCCGCGCCTCGTTGAGCGCATGGCTCGCGCCGTACCCCTCCCCCGATGCGACGTAGAGCCCCTGGTCGGTGTGCAGGCGGATACGGGCGAGCAGCAGTGGCGTCCCCCGATGCTTCTCATCGTGCTCGTGGAGGTGGACCTTCGCGTCGAGAACGTTCATCCCGTGGTCCCGATCGTCGAACTTCTCGACCATCGCAACGACCTCCTCGTACTGCACGTCGTCGAGCAGATCCGCGCCGTAGACCTGGACAGCCCGGTTGCCGCCGGCCTCCCAGGTGAGCGCGTCGATGACATCCGTCTTTGTGACGATTCCGTAGGGGTGGCCGTCCTCGGTTACGACCAGGGAGGATCCCTCGATGGCGAACATCTCTTCGACGGCGTCTTGGAGCGTCGCGTCGGGTCTGATCGTCCGCACCGGCGAGACCATGACGTCCCTGACCGGGAGGTCGAGCACCCGTGCGAGCTCCCCTTCGCGTGCCCCGAACCCGCCACCGCGCGTCCGACCGCTGCTTGCGGAGACGTTCCCGCCGAACGAGTCCGTCCCGCCCGCGTCGCCGCCCTTGCTCTGCTCCGCCGGACGGATCGTGAGATCGGTCACGTTGTAGAGACTCAGGATACCGACCACTGTGTCGTTCTCAACGACTGGGAGGTGCGTGATCCGGTGCTCCCGGAAGACGTGGAGCGCCTCGCCGAACGTCGAGTCCGGATCGACCGTGACGAGGTCAGCGGTGTACGCGTTGGCCACGGTCGCCGCATCGAGGAACGGCTGGACTGCCTGTAAGATCGCATCAATCGTGACCACCCCCACCAGATCGCGCCCCTCGAACACGGGGAGGATCTGCGAGTCGCTGTCGATCATGAGCTGTGCGACCTTGCGAACGTCCTCATCGGGCGTGAGCCTGGGACGTGCCAGACCAGCGATCCGAGCTTCTCGTGGGGCTGGTGGTGTGAGGTGGCGAGTTGTCGCCGCGTGACGACTCCCTCGAACTCGTCGCCGTGCACCACCACACCCTTGAGGGTGGGGTCGTCAAACGCACCGACGAGTTTCGACACGGGCGTCTCCGGGTCGAACTGAACGTACTCCTCCGAGACGATATCAGTGATGTCCATGGTTGGGGGTGTATTCAGCTGGGGCAGTCGTTCGGTCACGTCCGTCCGACTGGGTGACTTCCAAGCGGACCTTCGCGAGATACCTGCAAGTACTCGCCGGTGGTTCTCGTCGTCTGGAAATCCACAGACGATCCGCCCAGTACGGCGACCGGTGACGTGGCAGATCATTGCCCTCATGATAGCCGGGGGCAGTAGAGCCGAGAGCGGTTCTACGGGTCCCAAATCGAGGTATGGAGTCCGGCATCCTGGCATGGCAAGAGAATCTATCGGACCACGGTGACCGGGATGTCGGCGTGCAGAACCACACCGAAGGCGACGCTCCCGAGGAGCAGTTGCGGGACGTTCGACATCCCTCTACCGCCGATGACGATCTGGTCGATCCCGCGTTCGTCGACGTAGTCGAGGACTTCGCGGACTGGATGTCCGATCAGGACCTCCGTCTCGATCTGGACGCCGGCCTCCTCGGCAGCCGTCTCGGCGTCCTCGAGGAGTTCTTCAGCCCGTTCCGTGGCCCGTCGTCGTAACTCCTCGCGTCCGACGAGGAGCTCTCCATAGGGGGCCCCCAGGTGAGCACGGTCGATGACGTGCAACGCCGTGATGTCTGCATCGGGAAACGACTCGATGGCGTACTCGAGCGCATCGAGGGACGTATCGGAGCCGTCATAGGGGACCAGGATGTCCGTCATCGGTCACGGACCCCCCCGCATTCTGGAAGGGATGGTGTCCAGTCGACCCGTCATTCTGCTCCCGTGTCAAGGTACGTCATCGCCTCCTCGTCGGAGACCTGCTCGAACCGTTCATAGAACTGGCCGACGCCCATGAAGCTCTCCGGCGTTTCAAGGCAGACGACCTCATCAGCCATCTCCTCCAGTTCGTGGATGGTCTCCGGCGGGCCGACGGGCACCGCGAGCACGATCCGATCGACGCTGGCGTTGCGAAGCCGAAGCAGACATGCCTTGATTGTTGAGCCCGTCGCAACGCCATCGTCGACGACAACCGCGGTCCTGCCGGACAGGTCGGGCTCGGCCCGGTCGCCCCGGTACCGCTCGGCCTTCTGGCGAGCGTTAGCCGCTTCCTCCTCGCGCTTGCGCTCGAAGTACATCTCGTCGCCGCCCGTTCCACGGAAGGTCTCCTCATTGCGCCAGACGCTCCCGTCGCTCGCGACGGCGCCGATGGCGTACTCCGGGTTTCCCGGCGCACCGATCTTCGTCGCGACGACGATGTCCAGCGGGACATCGAGCGCGTCCGCGACGGCCCGCCCGAGCGGAAGGCCGCCCCTGGGAATGGCGAGGACAATATCCGCGTCGATCTCCCGCTCGCGGAGTGTCTCTCCGAGCAGTTCTCCCGCTTCCGTTCGATCCCTGAATCGACGAGGTCTCGGCATCGTTCTCTGAAGAGAGCTGACTCACACCAATGTAGTACACGGCTGTTCCTGTGAGATGGGAAGGACCGTGTCTGTGAACCTGCTGGGAGTGTCGGTTCGGGCATGCCCCGGAGTTCAGAGGACCTGGTATCAATCCCGGTCGATGACGTCGAACTCGAGGGAATGCTCGAGATTCCGGATGGTACGTCGGGACTGGTCGTTTTCGCTCATGGGAGCGGTTCCAGCCGGAAGAGCCCGCGAAACAACTACGTCGCAGAGGTCATCCGCGAGCGAGGCCTCGGGACGCTGCTGTTCGATCTCCTGACCGAGGAGGAGGAACGGGCCCGCGAGAACCGCTTCGATATCGAGTTACTGACCGACCGACTCGTCGCAGTCACCGAGTGGCTTCGAGGGCACGGGGCGACCCGCGAGCTGTCTGTAGGATACTTCGGGTCGAGCACGGGTGCCGCCTCGGCGCTCCGGGCAGCGGCCCGGCGCGAGGACGTCGACGCGGTCGTCTCGCGCGGTGGTCGCGTCGACCTGGCCTCGGCGGTGCTCGAGGAGGTCCAGGCACCGACGCTGTTCGTCGTCGGGGAGGACGACACGCAGGTCCTCGAACTCAATCGCGAGGCCTACGACGAACTCCCCGGCGAGCGGGACCTTCACGTGGTGCCCGGCGCGGGTCACCTCTTCGAGGGCGAGGGCGAACTCGAAGAGGTCGCCGACGTCGCCGCCGACTGGTTCGCCGAGCACCTCCGATGACGGTCTCCCGTCACTATCCCCTCGTCGATCCGACTGTCGCTCCTCGCATGTCCGATCCGATACTACTCGGGCGTGCAGCTACGACCATCCCACCCTTCCGACGATCCGCGCCCTCGGGGAGACGGTGGGTCGGAAGCAACGACGTGTCGAGACGGCCGGTCGGCCGGCGCTCGAACGGGGTCGACGTCAGGGAGTCCCATCGGGAGATCCGTCGCCGCACGGAACCGTTCCGTGTATGGATTCGGGGCCATCCTGTACCGGCTGTTCGGGGACGAGCTAGTCGTGACGCCACGGGCCCAGGGGTGTGGTCCTGATGGATTTCGTCGTTACGCCGACGGCCGAACACTTCGATATCGACGCACACCGACTCGGGGAGCATTCACAGGACGAGACTCGCACCTTCCCCGATGGCGAAGTTTACGTTCAGTTGGAGGCGCTCGCTTCGATCGACCGTGCCACGGTGATCCACTCGGGACAGCCACACCCGAATCGCGGACTGGCATACCTCTACGGCGTGCTCGACCTGCTCCGGACGAACGGCTGTACGATCACGCTCGTGTTCACGTACGTCCCGTACTGTCGACAGGATTCGGAGTTCTACGCCGGAACGCTGAACTACGCTCGATCGCTCCTCCGTATGGTAACCGACTGCTACGGGGTGGATCGTATCTATGCCGTCGATCCGCATTTCAGTCACCAGGAGTGGATCCGAGACTTCCCCGTAGAGCGGCTCGAGGCGTATCCGCTGATCCACGAACGGGTCGAAATGGAAGACTACGTGGTGGTCGGGCCGGATCTCGGCGCAGTCGAGCGGTTCGACATCCCGGGCTTCGAAAAGACCCGGACAGGCGCACGCGACGTCGAACTGGCGGGCGAGTTCGATGTCGGGGGGCAGAACGTGCTGGTGTTCGATGACCTCATTGCCACTGGGGGGACGATGGTGAGCGCCTTCGAGCGGTTGAAAGATCAGGACGCGGCCACCGTCCAGGCTGCCGCGATCCACGGCGTCCTAGAAGACGGCGTCGAGCGTGTTCGGGAGACCGACGACACACTCTATCTGACGAATACGATCGCGAGGAAGCAGCCGACATCGGCGCCGAACCATTGATCGAGAACACGGTTCCTGGGTGAACGGCTGTCTCTCCGACGATCGGGTATCGATCGCGGTACTTGGAGCCCGCGCGTCGAATACAGGCTGCTCGCAGTCCCCCTCTCCATCCGACCCCCGTCCCGTAGTCCGGAACAGTTCCATGATCGCGCCGTGTATTCGCCGTGTAGTGTAGACGAATATACCGCGCAAGCCGGGCGTTCAGCGGATGAACTCGCTTACGATACCACCCGCGATGGCCAAAGTGATTGCACCGGCGATAAAGGGCGCTCCCGGAGCGAATCCCGCGACTACGACGAGGTACACGCTAATGGCGCTCACGGTGCCGACCGCGATCGAGACGCGGATGGCGAGCGACTGGATACCTCCTGACCGAGTTCCCGTCGCATTTCGACCGAGGGATATGCCACCGAGAACGCCGAAGAGGAGGGCGCCGATCGAAACGACAGCGGCAGGAACAGATTCCCGATCCGGAAAAGTGGCTCGATACCAGTACTAGGGGGTGGATAGGCGATTACAACAGCGATGAATGCGACGACGACCAGTGCTTCACCGAGTCGATCCATGTCGGCTACAATTCCCTCGTTTGCCCCTACTGAAAAGTACCTTCTGGATATACCGGGTTACCAGCATCGACGCCGGTTCCATTGAGTCGGTGATCTCGGCTCGATATCCCGGATCACACACTCGATACCAGGTGGGTGGACAGGGATCAGGATCGCGAGCGAACGGGGATGCCTCGAGAATACGGGGGTCCGGTACGATTCGAACATCACGAACAAGAGGTATATAGCGCAGGAGGAGTACAGAACCGTGTGCGATGGGTAGCGACGACACGTCGCCGACGACTTCCACGGGATCTCGGTGCAATTGTAAGATCGGCAAGGCGATCGAGCGGTTCGGCCTGACCGAACTGAACGGCGACCTGATCGACGCGTGGACGGGGGCGGCGGACGGAGCGAGCCTGCGGGACCTCGAACGCGAGATCAATCGGCGCGTGCTCTCGGCCGCACTTCGAGCGGCGGCCGTCGACCCGCCCGAGGGCAGTGTGGAAGCGACCTACCGCGTGCTTACCGAAGACGACAGCGGTGGGGGCCGCGTGGCGATCCGGAACCGACTCGACCGACAGGGAGTCGATATCGACGCTGTCGAGAACGCCTTCGTCTCCCACCAGACGGTCCATAACCACTTGCGGAGGTGTCTCGACGTCAGTCATAATTCCGAGTCCCCGACTCCCGAGGAACGGCTCGACACGGGCCGCCAGACCGTGACAGCCCTCCGCTCTCGGCTCGAGGCCGTGACGGAGACCGTCGTCGACCAGTTACGACGCGCGGACGTGCTCTCGCTCCCGCCGTTCGATGTCTACGTCGATGTCAACGTCGCCTGCCGCGAGTGTGGACGGTATCACTCGATCGAAGAGTTGCTTTCGACTCGTGGGTGTGCCTGTCGCGACGATGACTGACGGGCGGGGAACCGGCCTGTTTTGAGACGGTCGTGACGTATATAGCGTTTCACACCGACCTTCGAGTTCGTATGTCGGAGATGTCGTCGCCGGAGGTGACGAACGCATCGGCGGAGGTCGATGTCGTTAATATCGGAGGGATCATTGACACGTCGGTCTCCCTCCGACCGGGTGTGAACGTGCTGACCGGTCGGAACGCGACTAACCGGACGTCGTTCCTTCGAGCACTGATGGCGGCACTCGGCAGCGACAGAGTGTCGCTCAAGAGTGACACCGAACAGGGGTCAGTCAAACTCACGCTCGGCGACCAGACCTATACCCGGACGCTACGGCGCGACGGGTCGGGGTCACGTATCCAGCTCGACGGCGATCCCTACCTCGAGGAGTCCACAGCCGCGAACCTGTTCGCCTTCCTCCTCGAGGACAACGAAGCACGGCAAAGCGTCGTCCGGGCGGATGGGCTCCGTGAGGTCATGATGGAGCCGGTCGACGTCGAATCGATCCGAGCCGAGATCGAACGGCTGGAGGCGAAGAAACGCGACCTCGAAACCCGGCTGGACGATCTCGAAGGCGCCCGCGACCGACTCGTCGAGCTGCGATCCCGACGTGCGGAACTGGAAGACGAGCTCGAGGAGAAGCGGGCCGAGCTGGATGACATCGAAGCGACCATCGAGGCGGCCGACACGAGCGTCGAGGAGACGCGTAAAGAGCAGAAGACGTTCGAATCGACGTTGGGTGCCCTCCGGGATGCCCGTTCGACACTCGAGGACATTCGGTTCAAGATAGAATCCGAACGGGAGAGCCTCACGTCGACCCGAGACTCGATCGAGGCGGCCCGCGAGGAACTGGACGAACTCGACGAGGTAGAGTCGGAGATCGCGGTCGTAGAGGAGCGGATAGAGGCGCTAACCGACCGGAAACGCGAACTCGATTCGACCGTCAACGGACTTCAGAACCTCATTCGGTTCAACGAGGAGGTGCTCGACGGCGAGAACGACCTCCGGGAAACGCTCCGGTCGATCGAGGACGGTCCCGCCGATGATGGTGACACCGGCTCGATTACCGACCAACTCGTCGCGGACGAACGGGTCTGCTGGACCTGCGGGACCGAGGTCGAACGGAACCGCATCGAGTCGATGCTCGACCGATTGCGGTCGACGAGCCGAGAGAAACAGCAGGAACGGAGTGACCTCACCTCGGACCTCGACGAGCTTCGTACACGCCGACGAGAACTGGTGTCGCAGCGCGATCGTCGACAGGAACTCAAGGAGCGTATCGAACGCCTCGAAGAGGAGGCCGACGAACGTGAAGGTCGTCTCGAGCGGTTGACCGAGGAACACGAGACCGCCGAGCGCCGAGTGAGGAAGTTAGAGTCCCGCGCGGACGAACTTCGGACTGACGATGACGACGAGCTGCTCGAACTGCACAGTGAAGCCAATGAAATCGAGTTCGAGATCGGTCGGTTGAGTACTCAACTGGAGGAGATAAGCGATGAGATCGAAGATATCGAGTCACAGTTGATACAAGAATCGGAACTCGAGAACCGGCGTCAGGATATCCAAGCCGAACTCGAAGAACTCCGGACAAAGGTCGACAAGATGGAGCGAGACGCGGTCTCGCAGTTCAACGACCACATGGAGACACTCCTCGAGATCCTCGAGTACAATGATCTTGAGCGCGTCTGGATCGAGCGCCGGAACAGCGAGAGGAGCAAGAGCCGCCGATCGACGTCAGACAGTCGATTTGACCTCCACGTCGTACGGAAGGGCGAATCGGGAGCGGCGTATGAAGACACCGTCGACCATCTGTCGGAGAGTGAACGAGAGGTAGTTGGGTTAGTTTTCGCGCTCGCGGGCTACCTTGTCCACGAGGTCAACGAGGAACTCCCGTTCGTACTCCTGGATTCGCTGGAATCGATTGACGCGAACCGCTTGGATGCGCTCATCGGATACTTCAGCGGGTATGCGGACTACCTGGTCGCCCTCCTCCCGGAAGACGCGTCCGAAATCACCATCGAGCACCACCGAGTGACCGACATCTGACCCGGCTATTCTACCGGCGGGATCCATTCGAACGGAGCTCGCGCATCGGTACTGCTTCGGAGTCGGCGCCAACCCGTATCAAGCCAGGGAAACGCCGGTCTGAATCGGATCGGATCTCCCGGGGCCGGTTCCGTTCGTTTTGAGTGGCAAACCCCTGCTCCGTACGGTTGCTGAAGAAGAGCGTACAGTCGCTCGCTCCGGGGAACACGAGATGATCCTCCCGTCCGGCCACATGTGGTCAAGAGGGCATCGGCCACCTCGCACGAACTGGTCATGAAGGCCAGTTCGTTCGACGGAGCGGAGCACCGACAGTCGACGGACATTTGCGCAGGAATCGGTCTGTCTAACGGTAGGTGTGACCCGACGTTCGACTCTTCTGCTGACGTTTACGTTGAGTTGGGATGCCACGAATCCGGATCGACCACCCCGTGAAATACAACCATTATTAGGTAATTTTTCGGATGTGATGTATCGGAGTTTGACGGCACTAGTTCCGTCAATCACTGGATCACCTCCAGTGAATCTGTATCCCGAGTTCCCTGCAACTGGGATAGTCGAATGGGATAACTGTACGACGGTTTAGTCGAGAGGAAGTGACCTCGGTTGGGGAGAGACCACTTCTCGGATGCGTCTGCGACCTCTAACAGCTCTTGGTATCGGTTGCGGATAGTCACGACACTGACCGCCTTCTGTGAGGGCTTTTCGCCGGTGAGTTGCCCGGCGGCGTAGATCGCTGCTGCGGCCAGCCCGACCGGGCTCTTCCCGTTGAACACGCCCGTCCCTTTCGCCTCGTGGAGGAGTTCGCGGGCGTGATAGCGGGTTTCGTCTCCCACTTCAGATCGTCGACGATTCGGTCGACGAACCGGAGCGGGTCCGCGGGCTCGACCGCGAGCCCGATCTCCCGGTTGATATACCGGTAGGTACGTTTGAACTCCATCTCACCGATGCGGCTGACGGTAGCGACTTCGTCGATGCTGCGCGGTCGGTTCATTTGCCGGGCCGCGGCGTAGATCGCGGCGGTCGCGACGCCCTCGATCGATCGACCCGGCAGGAGGTCCTCGTCGAGCTCGCGTCGGTAGATGACCGAAGCGGTCTCGCGCACGTCCTTCGGGAGCCCGAGGGCACTACCCATCCGTTCGATCTCCGCGAGGGCCTGCTTGAGGTTGCGCTCCTTGTGGTCGCGTGTGCGGAAGCGTTCGTCCCACGTCCGAAGTCGCTGCATCTTCCGGCGGTGCCGCGAACTAAGCGCGTTTCCGTGGGCGTCCTTGTCCTGCCAGTCGATTACGCTCGAGAGCCCTTTGTCGTGCATGAGATTCGTCGTCGGGGCCCCGACGCGGCTCTTCTCGTCTCTCTCCTCCGGGGTGAACGCGCGCCACTCCGGGCTGGGATCGACCTCGGCCTCGTCGACGACCAGCCCACACTGGGCGCAGACCGTCTCGGTGCGGTCGGCGTTGGACTCTAGCTGTCCGCCACACTCGGGACACGTCGACGCTCGACTCGAAACCCGCGAATCTTCGGTCGATTCCGTATCCAGTGACTCGTTACTGTATGCTCGAAGTGTGGTCTCACTCATTGGGATACCAGTTTGGGAAAGGGGACCTGGAGCTTCCCCACCCTAATACTAACGTAAGATAAGTACTATAAATGTATAACTCTTACTCACAAGAGCCTCCGGCGATCCTGGAAACAGCAAAGAGCCCGTGGAATACCGGAGTCAAGCTGTTGTGGGCGGAACTCTTTCACAACCGGGCGACTCATCGACGTGGAGGCTCGAGTCGATTCCCCTTTATAACTCTATCGTCAAACTTCATGGGATGGCGGTAACCGTACGACCCGAGTCAACAGCCGGAGATAGGGTCCCGTGACTCCCCATGCCGGAATGCAAGAACTGCGGTTCGTTCGTCACGCCCGGATTCGCCCGGGTGTTCGGTGACAATCGAAACGAGGTTCACGGGTGCAAGAACTGCCTGAAGATGGCCGAGATACGGGACGGGGGCACGGCTTAGTTCGGGCCGTCATTCGCTATTCGCGATACGTGCGCCCGAACACGACAGAAGCCAATTCGTCCGGTCAGATAGTCCTCGGTCCGGCAGGTAAACGGGAGGTGTCCGAGGTAACGTGGTGCGAGTCGCCGATGTCATATCAGTACAGTTGATACCCGACGATGCGGACTCTCGAGCAGATGGGTTCACGGAAACCGCAGACGAGAGCGACTCTCGTTAGTTTCGTCCTCGCGATCGTTCTCCTCTCTGCGCTTCTCTATATCGTCGGCGTGGCGGATATACTCGCGGTTCTGGGCGCAGTCGATCCCGTGGTGGTCGGTGTCCTCTCGGGCGTCGTCCTGTGCTGGATCGGCGTGTGGAGCGGATCGTTACGCATCGTCCTCCGAGTCCTCGATCTACCCGACCCGCCCGTTCGGACGTTCCTCGCATATACCAGCATGATGTTCTGGGACAACATTACACCCTTTTCGACGGTCGCTGCGGACCCTATCGCTGCGGGGATACTCGCCGAGACGTTCGATGTGGAGTACGAACGAAGCCTCGCTATCGTCATCACGGTCGATTTCCTCAATTTCGTCCCAGCACCCCTTTTTGCCATCGTTGGCCTCCTCTACGTCGTGGCGACCGCCGCCGCGGGGGATATCATTGGGACTATTATGATCCCCCTCATTGCGGGCTTGGTGCTCCTGACGCTTGTCAGTTACCTCTCCTGGCAACATCGACAGCTGCTCGGCAGCGCGGTCGTCACAGCGATCGCAAGGACGACACGGATGCTCGGGCGGATCGTCCCGGGTATCGAAGCCCAGGAGCGACACGAGCTCCAGTGGCGCATGGATACGCTTCTCGAGCAACTAGAAACGGTCGCGACTCATCGACGAGCACTCGTGCTCGTCCTCCTGCTCGCGGTTACCGGGTGGGCGTTCCTGTCGCTCGCCCTCTGGCTTTCGCTCTACGCTGTCGGCGTGGTTATTCCGCCCGGTGTCACTCTCTTCGCCGTCCCCCTGGTGACCGTCGTCGAACTCGTCCCCCTCCCCGGCGGTGTCGGTGGACTGGAACCTCTACTCGTGCTGCTCCTTGCGTCAACAACGGGCGGTTCACTCGCAGCCGTGACGGCGGGCGTTCTCGTGTTTCGACTCGGCACACACTGGGTTCCAATCGTCCTCGGTGGAACCGCGCTCCCCGTTCTCCTGGCTCGTTGATCGACGGCCTACCTTGACGGGAAGGGCGACTCCGACGTCGCTGGGATGGCACCTCGGCCCGGCCTGGGTCGTGTCGATCACACGAAGCCCATGCTCGATGGCGCCCTCTCACTTTTCGAGCATGTCTTCGGGCCCATCCCCTTCGACCTTCTCGATCGATTCGAGGACCCGTTCGATATCCTCTTCGGCTGCCTGTCCGGCCTGTTCGCCAGCACCTTCTTCGATGCGAGTCTGTTCGACGGTCTTCTCGCTCACTTCCTCACCAAGTGCTTCGTGAGCTTTCGGCCGCCAGTCGTCACACTCGGCGAGTGCGTCCGCATCGATGTCGCTCTCTCGCAACGCTCGGGCGATCCGCTCACCGTGAGCGACGACCTCATCCCATCATCCGTGGACAAGAAAGCCGGAGACGCGTTCTTCCATAACGGACGGTCATCTCGAACGGTGACTCACTCCGAGTATCCTTCCTGGAGGAATTCCCCTTCCGTCTCGTAGATGGAAACTAACTCCGTGATGAACTCCTCGTGGAACCAGTGGTCCTCCTCACTGTATCCCTCGAGAACAGCCCCGTTGGCCTCGATGATCCCCCTGATAATGTCGAGTTTGCCGAGGATCCACTCGATGCGATAGAGCTGCTGGACGGTGTCCGGCGCTTCGCCCTCGAACTCGTCGAGGGTCGAGACCGACGATATCTTATCGCTTTCTCGGAGCGTTTCGGTTAGCGCCTCGAGCGCGGTCGGCGATCCCGTGACCCAGACGTATGGTGGCCCGGCTCTGCGTTGGGACGATCCGCTCGAGTTCAGCAGAGAGTCCGTTGCCACCAGCAATGTAGCTCCCGAGTTCGAAGCGCTCCGTCGAGATCGTAAACTCGACCAGTATAGTCACACCCAGGAATCTCCTCGGGGCGATTCTTCGGACGACATTGCGGTGTTCGAATACCGGAAACCGTCGGCGAATAAACCGGTCGCCCGAGCTCCGGCGGAGTTCCGACCCGGATTCGCTATCCAGGATGGGGATGGACGAGAGACCCGACTGGCCCCTCGCTTTCAGGCGTGACTGATTGGAGAACTTCGGACTGTACCTGGCCACCTCAAGCCCCGTTCGGATGAGCAGGAGAAGGAGAACGCGTGGCTAACTGACTTCCAGCCCGGCGACGCCCTCCGGGATGGCACCCGAATCGCCACGACGTGCTGTAGTCTCTTTCCCACACCGCAGGAATAGGCGCGATGATTGATGCTACCGTCGCGGGAAGGGTCGAATGGCATGGATTTCGACGAGTTCACAGGGACGGTCCAGCACCGACTCGAACTGCCGGCTACCGGCGAGACGATGCGGGCGATTCGGGCGACGCTGATGACACTGGGACAGCGGATCCAGGACGGAAACGCCGAAGACCTCGCCGCCTCGCTCCCGATGGAGATTAAGTGGTACCTGACCGGCGCGGTTCACGAGCACGGCCAGCGGTTCGACTGGTCGGAGTTCGTAACACGGGTCGCCGAGATCGAGCACGTAGACAGGTCGGATGCCGCGTATCACGCCCAGGTCATCATCGACCTCGTGAGGACGCTGGTCCCGCCGTCGGACTTCCAGCAGCTCCGGGACCAACTCCCGGAGAGCGAAGACGACGAGAACTGGCGGAAACTGTTCGAGGTCGTCGACGCCGGTGGCTGGGGCGACGCTCAGGAGGCACAGACCGGTGGCGGGCCACAGACTGAGGGATAGAGACGACGGGGCAGCCCTCAGAGTGACCCCCAGCGCTGTACGTCGAACCTGCAGCGGTCGTCGACGGCGACTAAGGACGAAACGATAAACCCCACTCAACGGGCACCGTACGTCACAATAGGTGGGATGGCAGAGTGGACGAATGTGCCTGCCTGGAAAGCAGGTGGCCGAGAGGCCTCGTGGGTTCGAATCCCACTCCCACCGTTCTCCGAGGAGTGAAATACGACCAGCAAACGATCGACATTTTGACCGAGCCACCCTGTACAACGCACACGAGCAAAGGGAGCGACCGTCTCTCGGCCGGCCCAGAATCCTGTCGATATCGCCACGACTACTCTTACGAAACGCGATACTCACATTTCGGGACGCGTATACCGAGGTCGTATCCACGAGCTCCGATCACGACGCTGTCGGCAATGCTCCGAGTCTTGCCAATCTGCCGACCTCGGACTGATGAAGTCGTTGTCCCCGCCTGGAATCCTTGGTACCGGATTCTTTCATCACGTCACGGAGACGGCGTACGTACCGGTCTTTTAGCCTTGCTGAGAGGTTCAGTCGAATCCCGCACGAACCCCGCTAGTGAATCAGGATTCCCGCCGTTCGGACGGCCGACCCGGGGGGTACGCGGGCGAGTAATAACAGACCGAACGGCTGCCACACACAGGGATTCTTCTCCTCAACTGGGATCCATCTTACGAGCTTTTGTTTATGACGCACCATGATGTGTACTGGTGGAGACATCATGGATAAGAACGTTGGCGGTTACGATCGAATCGGGCGGTTCGTGGTCGGTGCAGTATTCCTCGTGGCGGGAATCGCTGGCTACGCCGGTATGTTGCGAGTCGCTGTAGGACCCGTCCCACAGGCTCTTCTGGCGTTGATGCTCGTCCTGATCGGAGCGATTTTGCTCGCGACTGGATACATCCAGAAGTGCCCGATCAACAGCGTGCTGGGGATGAACACCTACGAGTCCCGCAGTCGCTGACCCGGGCCCAACTACCATCTGTTTGATCCGCTCTCCATGTACTAAGCGCGACTTTCACATATCCGCAGGATGCCCGTTTCCAGTGGTATCACGTCAGGGTTGTCGCTCATCGGGAGGACCGGATCCGATGCCCATCGATTGGGTGGCCGAACCACGACTCGGGACTGACGGGCGAGCTCTTGTCAAGAAAGAGTAAACACCGAGTGTCCGCTTTCACCGTGCCCGAAATCACGGCTCCCGGGCGTCGTTGAGCTCGCGATCGGACGTCGCGATGACGAGGTCGTCCGCGTTGTAGACGACCTCCGTCCCTTCCTGGAGGTCGCGGACGGTTACCTCGGTCCCGTCGGTGGTCCACTCCGCTCGGAGACCGTCTCGTTCGACCGCGTCGAAATCTGTCTCCGAGAGGGCGTGCGCGAGTCGATCGAACGCGTCGTTTCCAAGTGGCATTTATTACTGGCTCGGACGCGGCCTCCGAAGTTAATACCCTCGGAGTGACACTCCGGGGATATGGTGCTCCCCCTGACGTTCGGTGGGCTGGTCACGTCGGCGCTCGGTGACCTCCTCACACGCCTGTTCGATGCCGCGCAGGCGGCCGGCCTCTTCACCGGGATCCTCTTGGTAGTGTACCTCCCTGGACGGCTGCTGGTTGTCCCGGCGCTCCAGCGACTGGAACCGGTCGTGCCGATCTCCGAGACGGTCACCCATCCGTTCATCAAGATCACGAACGCCGCCTTCGCGTTGTTCTCCCTCTACCTGGCGGTTCCGTTGTCGGGACTGGCCACGACGCCGACGACGATCACGGCCCTCTCGGCAGCAGCGACCCTCGCTATCGGCTTCGCCTCCCGGGACGTCCTCAGTAACCTGGTGAGCGGCGCGTTTATCGTGACCGACCCGAAGTTCCACATCGGTGACTGGATCATCTGGAAGGACAGGCAGGGGATCATCGAGGACGTCAGTTTCCGCGTCACCCGCGTCCACACGTTCAACAACGAGCTCATCACGGTTCCGAACTCGGAGCTCACGGCGAACGCTGTCGTAAATCCCGGCGCGAAGGACGCGCTCCGTATTGCCCAGGAACTTCCGGTCAGTTACGAGGACACTGTCGCCCACGCGGAGGGTCATCATCGACGTCGCCCGCGAGCACAAGGAAATCCGCGACCGGCCACGAGCGACCGTCCGGGTCGAGGAACTGGGTGACTCGGCGCTCGTGCTGATGGCCCGGTTCTGGATCGACGACCCAGCGCGGGCGAACGTCCTCCGCATCCGGTCGGAGTTCATCGAGCGGGTAAGCGAGCGATTCGCCGAGGAGGGCATCGAGATGCCGTACCCGCAACGCGAGCTCTCGGGGAACATCGAGACCCACGCGGCACCCGGACAGGCGTCGCTTGTCGATGAGTGACGCGGAGTCGAGCGACGGGAAAGCACGTCCCTCGGTCGGATCCCTGCCCGGCAGTTCTGGCAAACTCCGATCCCATCCAGACGTTCACTCATGAAGAGTCCTCCCTGCCGAGTCCCGGTCGAAGGAAAGACCACACCGTTCTGGCTATCGATCCCGGTGTTCTCACCCATAGCCTGATCTCTCCATCGAGCCGCGCCGAACGTATAGTTAATAGAATACTACCTCCCGAGCCAGATCGGCTTCAGAGAGCCGCTTGGTGAGACCGAGAAAGAGACTGTGCCGCGTGTCGTACTCCCGCACCTCCCAGACTAATTTCCGCTATTGGCTTAGAGTTGGTCACGGTTTCGACCAATGCGATATGTTGACATTGATGAAATCGTTGCCTTCCCCGGACATGTGGACGTCTATCCGATCGACGGTACAACAGTACCGGCCGAGATGTTTGCCACAAGCCGAGAGTCGGGGCATTCAATAAGCAATATATCGGAGAGTCGTTCGAGTTTCCGATAGGCCGTTGAAAGGGGTAGACCTCACGCGTCGGACAACTCGGAAGCGGTGAGTCTCTAATTCGTCGTCACTCGGGAGATAGCTTTCTATCTCGAATCAGCCAGTGCGATCAGATCGGCTTCCCGGGATTGTTCGTCGGTGCGAAACGCCAGCTCCGATCCGTCAGGGGTTCAGTATCGGTCCCAAGTCACGACTCGGTGATTTTTCATATGCCTGGTGAATTTTATAGTTATCTGTGTAGAACTGTCTCGAGAGATCGATCGGGTCACCGTCTTGTATCGGTCCGGTCTCTGGACCTTCGAACCCGAGCGCCGGTTACCACGAGTCAGACGAGCTGGACTGGGCGGTCGGATTGGGCGACGAACCGACTCCCCACGACCTCGCCCGGTTGATCGACGTAGACATCCCCGTCGTGCGAGTCCGATACGAACTCGAGGAGAAGAATGTCACGCTAAAGACGGTGCTCGACCGGCACACGGAGGAATTAGGCCTCTGACCGCCGGACGCCGGGCCCTCATCGGTCGCAAGGCGGGCAAGCGGAGAGACGAGTCGTCGCGGATGTCTGGACTCCTGAGACTATAACAACCGGATCCCATCATGGTGAACGGAGACGGGATGGATACAGCTCTCGGTGGAGGGCGAACTCGGAGCAGCGAGGTACAGGTATTCTCGTCGGCCCGGAGTCGACGACGGTTTGCGACTCACTTGCTCGTGGCTGTCGTCGCCCTCGTCGCCGTGACGGTCGTCGTCCGACAGCACTTCACGTTCCTAGCCGACGCCGACGCGCTACGGTCGATCATCCGACAGTACGGGTTCTGGGCGCCGCTCGTTCTGGTGGTCCTCCAGATACTGCAGGTCGTTCTGGCGCCGATCCCCGGACAGGTCCTGGCGGTCGTCGCCGGCTATCTCTTCGGCGCGTGGTGGGGTACCCTCTACAACATGATCGGGATCGCCATCGGGAGTTCCATCGCGTTCTGGCTGTCTCGACGGTTCGGCCGGGCATACGTGGAGAACATCGTCCACGAGGAGGCGCTCGCATCGTTCGACGCGATCAGCGACGACTACGGCCGGGCGACGCTTTTTCTCCTGTTCCTCGTCCCCGGCCTTCCGGACGACGTGCTCTGTTTCGCCGGCGGGCTGACCGAGATCCCGCTCCGACAGCTCATTTTTCTCGCGGTGATCGGTCGAACGCCGGCGTTCTTCCTCGCGAACGTCGTCGGTGACTTCCTCGGCACCGGCCGGGGCACGGCCGCGATCGCGCTGACCGTCGCTCTCTCAATCCTGGCCGTGCTCGGATACCTGAACCGTGACCGGATCGTCCGTCTGTTCTCGAGCGAACCATAGAACACACGGCTCGGTCAGTCGTCGGCGGTTCGTTCGATCGTGGTGGTTCGGTCGCCCCATTCGGTGGCCTCCTCAACACTCACCCCGGCAGCGTCGGTAACCGCGTCGACGTCCGAATCCGCGAGGTCCACGATCCTGCGGATACCCCCTTGCCGGAGCCGTTCGGCGTAGGTCGGGCCGATACCATCGACGGTTTCGAAATGTCGACCGGACTCGCCCGACCGCTCTACCCCTCGGCCAGATCGCGTGCCGACTCCACCCAGTCTTGAGCTTGATCGCGGGTCGCCTCGGCGGCCGCGGCGACGGTCTCCGGCTCAGTGGTGGCGAGCGACATGACGTCCTCGATCCCTGCCTCGCGCAGTCGACCCGCGTAGGTGGGTCCAATCCCCTCAACGTCCTCCAGTTCGACCGCGGCCGCGAGGTCGGCGTCCTCGATTGCCTCCTCGATCTCCTCGCTGATGGCCGCGGCGATTCCCATAACGACTACCCTGCCGGCCGTCTCATCGCCCTGTACCTGGACGACGATGCCGTCGGACCCTTCACTGATCCGGATATCGACGCCCAGTGCATCCTCAACGAACCGTCGGATCGACTCAACGTCGCGCTGGACGATCCCGTGATCGATGTGACCGGATTCGCCGGCGATCCGGACCTCTACTTCGTCCGCGCCCCCGACAGTCACGTCCGTTTCGACATCGTAGCCGAGCACCTCTTCGATGCCCTCGCCGATGACGTCCGCGAGCGAGGGCGCTCCCGACTGCTCGAAGAACCACTCGGCGACCTCTGGCCAAACGTCACGGTGGACGGTGTCGGACATCGACAGGCCGACGTGCCCTGTCGGATACTGAATGACCGTCACGTCGGCGGGGATCACATCGTTGAACGCTAGACTCGCCTCATTCGGCACGAGGTTGTCGTACTCGCCGACGATCTGTAACACCGGCATGTCGAGATTCATAATATCGACGTGTTCGCCGCCGACCTCCAGTTCGTTTCTGTAGAGACAATTGCTCTGATAGATATCCTCCAAGAATTGGACGTAGACTTCGCTGGCAACGTCGACCCCGTCGGAGAGCCAGCGCTCCATCCGGGCGAAGTTCTCGACGAAATCCTCGTTCTCGAGTCGGTCGTACAGGTGGACGTACTTCGTGAGGTAGTTCGCGATGGGATCCATCAGCGCGAACCCGATAGCGAGGAATTCCGCTGGAACGGTCCCAAACATCTCGGTCACACCGCGAGAGTCATAGTACGCCCCGTCACCCCACAGCTCGAGGATTCCGCCGCTGTCCTCGAAGTAGAGGCCCGTCGCCATCAGCCCGAGCGTTTTGACCTTCTCGGGGTGGAGCGCGGCGTAGATGGTCGACAGCGTCCCCCCCATGCAGTAGCCGAGTACGTTGATCGCGTCCTGCCCCGAACGGTCGCGAACGACGTCCACACAGTTGTCGATGTAGCGTTCGACGTAGTCGTAGATGCCGAGCGATACGTCCAGCCGTGACGGTTCTCCCCAGTCGATCAGATACACGTCGTGACCTGCCTCCAGCAGACGACGGACGACTGAACGATCGGGCTGGAGGTCCAGTATGAAGGGTTTGTTGATCAGGGCGTACACGACGAGGATGGGGACGTCGTGCTGTGACTCGGTCAACGGTTCGTAGTGCAGGAGCTCCAGCTTGTTTTCCGTGTAGACGACCTCACTGGGAGTCTCACCGACGTCTACCGATGCCATCGAGGTCAGGCGGTCGTCAGCGATAGCCGACTTCCGAATCACGTCAGCGGCCGTCTTCATTACCTCGCGTTGAATGGCCGCCGTATTCGTGACTGGGTTTGACTTCGTCGGCTCCCAACTATTGTCGGTCATAGGATCGGACCTCGCTTCGCTCACTCGGGTGTCCACAGTCGAGCTCTCGTAGCATTCGACTTCTCCGCGAGACTCGGTCCCCGGTGAGGGTATATCCTCCTTCGGTTCTCATGAAATGGGTACCAGGAATCGATTGATTTCAGCCGAGGATCCACGCCTACGTACCATGCTAGACAGCAAGGTCGCCATCATCACCGGCGGTGCGTCGGGGATCGGCCGGGCCACCGCTGCGGAGTTCATCGCGGAGGGTGCGGAGGTCGTGATCGCGGACATCGACGAGGACCGTGGAACCGCCGTCGCCGAGGAACTGGGCTGTGAGTTTGTCCGCACGGACGTGAGCGAGTACGACCAGGTCGATGAACTTGTCGAGTCCACCGTCCAGGAGCACGGGAGGCTCGACGTCATGGTGAACAACGCCGGGATCGGCAGCGAGACCAGTATCGAAGAGATGGAACTGGAGGAGTGGCATCGGGTCGTCGAGGTGGACCTCAGCGGGGTGATGTACGGGATGAAGGCCTCCCTCCCGCACTTGGACGAATCGGACGGATGTATTATCAACACGGCTTCGATCTACGGGCTGGTGGGCGGAAAGGGCGCGGCCTCCTACTCGGCGGCCAAGGGGGGCGTCGTCAACCTCACCCAGCAGGTGGCGATCGACTACGCCGACGAAGGCATCCGCGTCAACAGTGTCTGCCCGGGCTTCGTCGACACGCCGATGACGGAAGAGTTGCTGGAGTCAGAGCGGTTCTACAGTTTCCTTGAGGCGAACACGCCGATGGACCGCCCGGCCCAGCCCGAGGAGATCGCCCCCGTGATCGCGTTCCTCGCCTCGGAGAAGGCCTCCTACATGACCGGGGCGAACGTCCCCGTCGACGGTGGGTGGACCGCGCACTGACCGATGTTCCCGACCCACAGCCGTCTCAGGCCCGGTTCCGGAGGGAATCTCCTCTGGTTCTCGATAGACAATCCCGCACGCCGACGACAGAGACTCGAGGAGTAACGGTCGAGCGGGAGCTCGGATCCCCGAAACTCGCCCCGTGTGACGCACACAGGTAAAATATCGCTTCGCCGCCTCACCGGAGCCCCACCGGTAGTCATCACGCCAGTAGTCCTCCGACCGTCGATAGTCCGGGGTTCGTATTCCACGCGCCGGAGGAGAGGCACACTGACTGACGGAGCGACCGGGCAAGACAGAGAAAGGGAACGCAGTTCGCTGCTGTCCTCGGGTTGAGGTCCCTGGCTATCTCGGGCGCACGCTTTTTTCAAGCCACACCCATAGGTCAGGTACAATGAACACCAACCAGAATTCTGGATCGCTATCCAGGATCGGTGTGTGGCTCTCGAACCCGGGACCGAGCTGGTAACGCCGCGTTCAGCCGGCCGTTTCGAGTCACCGAGATCTCACCCGATCGTCTCCGGATCCGCTTCGACGATAGCGGCGAGGAGCGCGTGCTCAGGCGGGAACAGTTCGGGATCCTCGCCGACCGTCTGGAGGAACACCGACTCGCCGTTGCCGAACTCCCACACGGCGTCGAGCCGTACGCCACGATCCTGACGCCGCTGGCCGACTATGGCGTCGAGGACGACGACATCGTCTACTTCTCCGACCCCGAGATGGGCGGCGGGAGTCCATACCTCATCTCGCCGGCAGAGGCCCGCACGCACCCCGAGCGTCTCTACGATGACGCAATCTTGCTGGCGGACCTACTCGAGTCGCTGGATGCTGGCGATCCCGAGCGGCTCGAGACAGACTCATTGACCGACCTGTACGTCCTCCTCTCGGATGTACAACACGAGGCGGACCGCCTCCGACAGACCGCTCGGGAGTCGCTTCTGGCCCGCCTCAGTTCGGATCAGGAATTACACGGCAGGTTCGGGACGATACGTCGAACGACCCGCGAGCGCCGGCAGCCGAAGGACGACGAGGCGGTATTTGACGCCCTGGACGAGCGCAGTATTCCCCGCGAGTGGGTGCTCGGAGTAGATCGCGACAGGCTCGACGTCGTGTTGGCCGTGACCGACCTCGATGAGGACGAAGTGTACGATATCGAAGAGCAGGACTGCGTCCAGAAGATCCACGTCGAGGAGGAGGCGAAGTATTCCAGACTGCAGGACCTCGCGGACCGACTCGAGGAGATCGAAGGGGCGGATGCCGAAGAACTTCGCGATGACATCCTCGAGTTGGAGGCCCGCTTGAACGAGGCGTTGTCGGCCTGATGCTGGCGCCAGATGCTGCTGTCGATACGTTGTGCTGCTGAGGACTGCCCCGGGGTTGGATCGGATGGAACAAGAGAACCCGATGTAGGGATTCGATCGATTCGAACTCCGGGAGCGATTGGACCGGAGTAACGGACCCGACTTGACGGACGATCAGGAGGTCGACAACGCCTCCGGATCGATGGTCAGGCGCAGGTCGATCGCGTACACGCTGTCGGGAGAGACGACGAGCGGATTGACGTCGAGTTCTTCGATCGCGGGGAAGTCGGTCACGAGCTGGGAGATCCGCTGGATCGTCTCGACGACGGCGTCGAGGTCCGCCGGCGCCCGGCCCCGTGCACCGCGGAGCATCGGAGCGGCCTGGATCTCCTCGGTCATCTCGCGGGCCTCGCGCTCGGTGACCGGTGCCACCCGGAACGACGTGTCCTCGAAGATCTGGACGAAGATTCCGCCGAGCCCGAACATCACGAGGTGGCCGAACTGGGAGTCCCGCTTCGCGCCGACGATCGTCTCCGTACTCTCGTCCGGATCGACGAGTGCCTCGACGTGCACACCGAGGATCGTCGCCTCGGGGTCGTGATCGGTCGCCCGCTCGCGGATCGCCTGGAAGGTCTCTCGGACGTCCTCGAGCGGAACACCGACCTCGACGCCGCCAACATCGGACTTGTGGACGATGTCCGGGCTGACGATCTTCATGACGACCGGCCCGCCGATCTCCTCGGCGATCGACTCGGCCTCCGGGGCGCTCTCGGCGAGGCCACTCGCCGGCGTGGGGATCCCGTACGCGTCGAGCAGGTCCATCGCCTCGACGCCGAGGTAGTCGACCCCGCGGTCGACCGCCTCAGCGAGTATCTCGTGCGCCCGCTCCCGGTCGACGTCGAACTCGGTCGGCGATCCGTACTCTCGCTCCCTGACGTCCCGGTAGTTGGCGAGCGCGGTGAGGCTCGGGACCGCCCGGGCGGGGTCGAAGTAGTTGGGGATACCGTACGACGCCAGTTCTTCGGCCGCCCGGTCCGCCTCCTCGCCGCCCATCAGACACGCCACCACCGGCTTCCCGTGCCGTTCCTGCAGATCTCCGATAGCCTCGGCCAGCTCGTCGAACTCGAAGAGGGCCGTCGGGATCGAGAGGACGACGGCACCGCCCACCGTCTCGGCGCCCAGGACGATATCGAGCGCCTGCCGGAACCGGTCGAGGTCCGCATCGCCGATGATATCGAGCGGGTTGGTCGGGTCGGCCTCCTTCGGGAGTAGCTCCACGAGTTCGGCGCGCAGGTCCTCGTCGAACTCGGCAACGGTCAGCCGCGATTCGCCGATGGCGTCGGTCGCCAGCACGCCCGGCCCCCCGCCGTTCGTGACGACCGCCACGTCGTCGCGGTCGAGGAGCGGTTGCCCGGCGAGGACCTGCCCGAAGTCGAACACCTCCTGGATGTTCATCGCCCTGAGCGCCCCCGCCTGGCCGAGTCCGGCCTGGTAGGCCTGGTCGCTGCCGGCGATAGAGCCGGTGTGTGAGGCTGCGGCCTCGGCGCCTGCCTCGGTCCGGCCGGACTTGATGACCACGAGTGGGGTGTCCCTCGTCACCTCCCGGGCCGTCTCGATGAACGCCTCTCCGTCGTCGATGTCCTCGAGATACGCGAGGATGACGTCCGTGTCCGGGTCCTTGCCCCACTCGGCGAGGAAGTCGACCTCGTCGAGGACGGCCTCGTTGCCCAGCGAGACCACGTGTCTGAACCCGACCCCGTGCTGGGCCGCCCAGCCCAACACCGCGGCGATGAACGCCCCCGACTGGCTCATCAGCGAGACGTTCCCCTCCGGGGGACATCCCCGGGCGAACGTCGCGTTCAGCCCGTTGGACGTGTTGATGACGCCGACGCAGTTCGGCCCGACCAGGTCGAGGTCGTACTCCTCGGCGACCTCGATCAGTTCCGCCTCCCGTTGCCGACCTCGGTCGCCGGTCTCGCTGAATCCCGCCGTGATGACGACGACGGTCCCGATGCCGGTTTCGCCGGCCCCCCGGAGGACGTCGACCGCCTCAGAGGCAGGCACGACGACGATGGCCAGGTCTATCGACGACGTGTCCGGGACGGCGTCGATCCCTGGATAACACCTCTCGCCGAATACCGTCTCGCGGTTCGGGTTGACCGCGAGCACCTCTCCCTCGAACGACGAGAGGTTCTCCATCAGTGCCCGGCCGACCGAGCCCTCGCGATCGGTCGCCCCGATGACCGCAACTTGCTCCGGCGCGAACAGCGTCGAGAGGTCGGACACGGCGCTCACGCCTCCGCCGGACGGAACGTGAGGAGCGGCGCTCCCTCATCGCGCGGTTCGGTGTCGAGAAGCACCTCGTCGCCGATGGCAATGTCCTCCGCGGTCGCCTCCCGGAGTTGGCCCGTGAGTTGTATCCCCTCAGCCAACTCGACGAGGAGGACGGTGTAGGGGGTCTCCCCGTGGAACTTCGGGGTCGTGACCGAGATCTCGGTGAACGACAGGACCTCACCCCGGTCCGAGAGCGCTTCCCGCGTCAACTCGGTCGACCCGCAGTCGGGACAGATCTGACGGGGTGGGAGCGTCGCCTCCCCGCACGCCTCGCAGACGAGGTACTGCCCGTCGCCCGATGCGATGGCGTCCGTGAAGTCGTCGAACCATGCAGGCATACTCACGCACCTCCGAGGACCGTCACGGTGGTGCTCGCACCGCTCCCGCCGACGTTGTGTGCGAGGGCGATCTCGGCGTCGTCGACCTGGTTCGGATGCCGTCCCTCGAGCTGTTTCGTCAGTTCGACGACTTGGCCGATCCCGGTCGCGCCCACCGGATGGCCCTTCCCGAGGAGGCCGCCCGACGTGTTGACCGGGAGTGTGCCATCGACCGCCGTCTCTCCCTCGACTGCCCCCCGTGTCCCCTCGCCCCGCTCGTAGAACCCCAGCGCCTCGATCGCCAGGACCTCCGCGATGGTGAAGCAGTCGTGGACCTCCACCACGTCGACCTCGTCGGGCGTGACGTCGGCATCGCGGTAGGCCGCCCGGGCCGCGCGCTCGGCCGCCGGCGTCCGGGTGATAGACGCCCGGTCCTGGAGTGCCACGGCGTCGCTCGACTGACCCGTCCCGAGAACGCTCGCCGACGTGTCGAGGTCGTTCTCCGCTGCGAACTCGTCGCTCACCATGACGACGGCGCTGGCCCCGTCGGAGACCGGACACGCGTCGTAGAGGACGAGCGGCGTGGCGATCGGTTTCGATTCCAGGACCTCCTCGGTGGTCAGTTCCTCTTGGAACTGTGCGAGGGGTTCTCGACTGCGTTGTTGTGGTTCTTGACCGAGACGGCGGCGAGATCCCCGTTCGTCGCATCGAACTCGTGCATGTAGCGGCGGGCCATGAGCGCGTAGATCCCGGGGAAGGTCAGCCCCTGCTCGTTCTCGTAGACATCGTCGGCCGCGTTGGCCAGCGCGTCGGTCACGTGCTCGATATCGGCGACGGACATGAGTTCGACCCCGCCCGCGAGCACCACGTCGGCAGCCCCCGATTCGATGGCCGACACGGCCTGCCGGATGGTCGCACCTCCGGACGCACAGGCGCTCTCGATCCTGACCGAGGCCGCCTCGCGGGCGCCGACGTGGTCCGCCAGGAGCGGTCCCATGTGCCCCTGGTCCTCGATGAGGTCGCCCATGAAGTTCCCGACGTAGACGGCGTCTACGTCACCGGGGAAGAGAGGGGTCCCTTCGAACGCCTCGGCGGCCGCCTCGCCGAACAGCTCCCGCGACGAGGACTCCGGGTGTTGGTCGTACTTCGTACTCGCTACGCTTGCGATTATCGCTCCCATCTCGTGCCCCGGTACCGTAACCCGGGGATTAACATCACCGGTCGTTCCCGTTCGACAGGAATCGACTATCGTCGCGCTTCGATCGGACACGGCTGACGTGAGGTCTTTCTTCCGATCAGCGATCGAGGCTAGGGTTCGTATCACTCATGCCTATCGTGGGCGATCGCCGGGTATGCCCAACTGGTGCGCTCGGTGTGGCCCTCGGCGAGGACGATATTCGTGTCTCCGTCATGGATGCACTCTCCCCACGGATCTGGATGACCGGCGCAGCGCTTCTCGTCCGGTCGTGCGCCACACACCGTCTATCGATGAGAAAGGATTGCGGAGCCGATTACGGCGGACCGGGATTGTCAACGAGGGTGCTGTGCTCGCTGAACATGAACTCGGGAAGGCTGATCTCTTCGGGATCGTATTCCGTACCGGGCACTTCGTTGTAGAGACGTGACACGACTTCACCGCGTTCGTTCGTCCGTGCAGGACGGTCGTGTACCGGCAGGACGAACTCGCCCTCGTAGAGCGCCTGCTTGACCGCGGTCTTCTCCTGTCGTTTGCTCGTCCCGTGGTTCCCCGTCGGTGCCGGCTCCTTGACGCCGACGCGCCCCGAGTTGGCGGGCGGGTGAGGCTCCTGAACCTGATCGTGGATATCGTAGATGACGTCGCCGCAGATGACGGCCGTCCCTTCGTCGGTTTCGACGTGCACGTTCATCGACCCCTCCGTGTGACCGCCGGCCGCGTGGCACGTGACGCCCGGGATGATCGTCTCCGGGCCGTCGTCGAGGTCGAGCAGCGCGAGCGCTTCGTCCTCGTGTAACCGATCGACGAGGTGTTTGACGTCCTCGGGTGGGTACTGCTTGCCCATGATCCCCGAGACGGAGTACTCCATCTCCCGGCGGTTGAGTGCCACCGTCGTGCTCATCGGGAACTGATCGTCCTGGCCCCCGTGATCGATGTGCATGTGGGTGTGAAGGATCCACCCGATGTCCTCGAAGTCGTACCCGTGCTGTCCGAGTTGGTTCTCGAGTCTCATCTCCGGCGGCCGGTAGCCCTGCATCCCAAGCCGCTGCATGATGTCCTCCTCGCGGAATCCCGTGTCGACGAGTACGGGTTCCTCGCCGCCCTCGATCAGGAACGCGTTGGTCGGCGCGGGGACGTCCTGACCGAGCTCCCGACCCAGGACGAGGAAGCTCGACTCGAGCGTGATGTCACCTGTGTCTAGTACCTTTATTTCGAGTCCCATGGGGATCAACCCGTTCGATCACGGGGCTCCAGGGGAGGTATCGCTTCGGATACTTCTCGATCACTGGGATGTTACCGATCGACTATACGTGTGCGGAACTCCCCTTCTCGCCTGGCGAGGGTCGAACGTCGAGACCCCGGAGTGAAGGGGGCGGCGCATCGCTGTGGACGTCCCCGATCGCACCGACGGAACGATCACGGACGACGATCCCGGAGGAGGTTCTCGTTTTCCTTCCTCGGGTCGACGGCGAGTCCGAACTCGTTCTCATGGTTTCGGACGGGGCGAGTTGCCGTTGGGAAAGCAGGTACGCCAGCGGGGACTGCGCGAGGAACTCGAACCCGATCTCCGACGCGATCGACACCGAGTGGTGTTGACGGCCTCTCCACGCGGCCCGCGAGCGAAAGGCACCGAAACGATTCCTGCTCGGTGGAACCCGATCGGAGCAGCCCTGGCTCGAGAGACCATCTCGAGCCGGGGGACCGTCCCCACGGGCGAGGCCGGATCGGTTCTCGGACCGATCGGTACCCTCCTCCGATGCTGTCGACGAGAACGGTGCGCTCGAGCGCCGGTTACCGACCATCGGGACGAGACGATCCCGCGGCGGTCGACCGGGACGGCGATGTATATTTGCGGCTACACGTCTCGCGTTATCGTATGCCGACCAGAGTGCTTGTGCCGACCGAAGGTTCGCCCCTCTCGATGAAAGCCCTGGAAGTCGCCTTGACGGATTACCACGATGCCGGGATCGTGGTACTGCACGTCATGGATCCCATCGGATCGGGACTCAGCATCATCGACGTGATGCGGCCGAAGTTCGGCGACGGCGCCCCACCCGGCTCGGTGACGCCCGAGTACTGGGAGGAGTGGCACGAGCGGGCCGAAGCACGCGCCGAGGAGGTATTCGAGCGTGCTCGCGAGGTGGCCGGGGAGTACGACCACGCCGTCGAAACCGTCCACGAGTTCGGCGACCCCGACGACGTCATCGTCGAGTACGCCGACGAGCACGACATCGATCGCATCGTCTTGGGCAGTCACTGCCGGACCGGCGCGGAGCGCTATCTCCTCGGGAGCGTCGCCGAGACGGTGGTCAGACGAGCGTCGGTCCCGGTCATGGTCGTCAGGTGAACGGGCGCGCGAGTCGAGGGTCGTCCGGCGGATGTGAGCCGAACGGACGGGATCGACTCTGCGCTTCGACTCGTCGGACGTAGATAGCGGAGATACGTTACAGCACCCGTACCGGAGGTCTGGCGGGACTGGGGCAGTCGGGTACTCGACGCACACTCGAGTGGCGAACGGATGAGCGACCTACCTCCGTGCGAAGGGAAATCCAACGGGATGGGAACGACTACGGAGACTTTTGAAAGATCCGCGTTGAACCGGTACCATGGCGAAACTCAACCGTCTCGAGTACGACGGAGTCTCGCACCAGCCGTGGAGCGAACCCACGCTCGCCGATCTCACGAGCGGACATACGGGGATGTCCGAAACGAGCGAGTGGGACGACCTGACACGGGGCCAGAAGCGACACATCAGGCATCACTTCCTCGTTACCGTCGGCGAGACCGATTCGGACGGACTCCCGGAGACGTTCGGCCAACTGAAACTCCCCGTGGTGACTCCGAACCACAAGCTATCGAAGCAGGCAGTGGACAACGCCGACGCCCGGTTGGGTCAGGTCGAAAGCCTCGGAGACGTCGAGTCGGACGCCCGTACCCGCCTCACCAACCTCCAGGAGAACGAACTCGGCGAGTAGGGGTCGGCGAGGGGTCCCCGGATCCGACCCGCCCTGAGAGCCCGTCAGTGGATCGTCCGGACGCTCCGAACGGAGGGCGTGTATCTCCCATCGAATGGGTCGAAACACGACGAGTACAGAACCCGTACACGGGGGGGCCGGGTTCCGATGATCGGTCGGTAAGGAAGCTTCCGTCGTACCGACTGCATTCCTCGTGGAGACCGTTTCGCCGTCCGGAGGCCGAGAGACGTCACTCGGCGTCGGGGGGCGCGAACACCCGGTCGAGGACCTCGCTCGTACCGAGGTTCAACACGAGGAAGCCGACGAACGCGGCGCCGATCCAGGTCCACTCGTCCACCGAGAGCGGTCGAACCGCGAAGAACTCGTTGAGCGGCGTGTAGAGCACGAGTAACTGCAACAAGAGCGTGATCCCGATCGACCCGATCAACCACCTGTTCGAGAGGATCGAGAGGTCATACCGCGCCCGGATCACCTGGATCCGCACCACCTCGACGACGACGAGGAACGTGAACAGCAGCGTCTGGGCGCGGATCAGGGTCGTGACCGTCAGCAGGCCGTAGAAGAACAGCGCGAGCCCGGTGACCGTCATGACGAGACCGATCACCGCGATCGAAGCCATCATCTGTCGGTTGATGACCGGCTCGTCCGAACCCCGTGGCGGTCGGTCGAGGATGTTCTCGGTCTTCGGATCGGCACCGAGCGCCAGCGCCGGGAGCCCGTCGGTCACCAGGTTGATCCAGAGGAGCATGACCGGCGTGAGGATCAGTGCCTCGGACTGCTCCGCGAAGAGCTCCGGGAACAGGAACGTCCCGACGAGGACGCCGACGAACACCACGAGCACCTCGCCGGCGTTGGCCGAGAGGAGGTAGTTCACGAACTTCCGGATGTTGTCGAAGATGCCCCGGCCCTCGGCGATGGCGTCGCGGATCGTCGCGAAGTTGTCGTCCTGGAGGACCATGTCGCTGGCCTGCTGGGCGACGTCCGTCCCGCGGATCCCCATCGAGATGCCCACGTCGGCGTTCCGGAGCGCCGGCGCATCGTTGACGCCGTCGCCCGTCATCGCCACGTTGTGCTCGTTGGCCTGGAGCGCCTCGAGGATCCGGACCTTGTGGTCCGGATTGACACGAGCGAACACCTCGACGTCCTCGACGGCCTCCCGGAGTTCTTCCTCGGAGAGCGGCTCGACCTCCTGCCCGGTCATGGCCCCCTCCGAGTCGAACCCGACCTCCTCGCCGATGGCCTTTGCCGTCTCGGCGTTGTCGCCGGTCACCATGACGACCCTGATCCCCGCGCTCCGGCAGTCCGCGACGGCGTCCGGGACCTCCTCGCGCGGCGGATCGAGCATCCCCTGGAGTCCGAGGAAGACCATCCCGTTCTCGATCTCCTCCTCGCTCGCGTCCGGGTCGCCGACCTCTTTCGACGCGAACCCGAGGACACGAAGCGCGTCGCCCGCGAAGGTCTCGTTTGTCTCGAGGATCGCCTCGCGCTTCTCGTCGGTGAGCTCCGAAACCTCCCCGTCTTCGAGGACGCGGTCGCAGTGGTCGAGCACCACCTCGGGAGCGCCCTTCATGTACGCGGTGGTGGGGTCCTCCTCGACGACGACGGTCATGCGCTTGCGTTCGGAGGAGAACGGGATCTCGCGGCGACGGTCGTGGTCGTAGTCGAGCCCGGCCTTCTCCGCGGAGACGAGGAGGGCCGCTTCGGTCGGATCGCCCAGGTACTCCTTCTCCTCGGATTCGGGGGCGCGTTCGGCGTTGTTGCAGACCGCGCCACACCGGAGGACGGGTTCTAACTGGCCCGGATCGATCGACTCGTCGTTTAACTGGAACTCGCCCTCTGGTTCCGTCCCCGATCCGGTTACGGTGTACGTCTCACCCGACGTGTAGATCCGCGTGACGGTCATCCGGTTCTCCGTGAGCGTCCCGGTCTTGTCCGTCACGATGACGTCGACAGACCCCAGGCTCTCGACGACGGGGAGCCGCCTGACGAGCGCGTTCCGGTCGACCAGTCGCCGCGAACCGAGTGCCAGCGTGAACGTGACGACCGCGGGGAGGCCCTCGGGGACGGCCGCGACGGCGAGCGTCACTCCGACGAGGAGGATCGTCAGCGGGCTCGCCGCCGTGAGCAGAAACTGGACCACGGCGACGAGCGCGATGAGGGCGATGACGCCGTAGCCGATCTGTTTCCCGAGCTGATCGACCTCCTTCTGGAACGGCGTCCGTTCGTCCTCCGCCTCCTGTATCTGGGTGGCGATGCTGCCGACCTCCGTATCCATGCCCGTTTCGACCACGACAGCGGTTCCCCCGCCCCTGACGGCCGAGGTGTTCATGTAGACCATGTCGGTCCGGTCCGCCAGTGGCGCGTCCTCGTCGACAGCCTCGACCGATTTTTGGACGTTCGTGCTCTCGCCGGTGAGCGCGGACTCGTTCGTCTCGAGACTATTGCCCTCGACGAGTCGGGCGTCGGCGGGAACCGCGTCGCCCTGTTCGAGGACCACGACGTCCCCTGGGACGATCCCGGTCGCATCGATGGAGACCTTCTCGCCGTCCCGCAGTACCGTCGCCTCGGGCGAGGACATCTCCCGCAGTGCCTCGATGGATTTCTCGGCCTGATAGTCCTGAACGAACCCGAAGACGCCGTTCGCGAGGAGGATCAGGAGGATGAGCGCGGCGTCGGTATAGTGGGGTTCGAATCCCGGGAACAGGCCGACGCCCAGCGAGAGGAGTGCTGCGAGGACGAGAATATAGATGAGGAAGTCCTGGAACTGCGAGAGGAAGATCTTCACGGCGGAGATCTCCTCCTCTCGACGGATCTCGTTCGGACCGTATTCCTCAAGTCGACGCTCGGCCTCCTCAGACGTGAGTCCCCCTTCGTCCGTGTCCACCCGTTCGAACACGTCCTCGGGTGCCAGACTGTGCCAGGCAGTCGATCCGACGTCCCCGTCTCGCGCTCCCTCTCCTCCTGGCTGCTCGGAGGACGCCGTCGTACTCATTGCCCGGGGGACGAAAGCGAGAGCGCGTTCGACGTATCGAGTCCCCGTCTTATCATCAATATGTTACCTACGACTACGCATGCGCAAAAGACGGCACCGATATTCCCGGTCGGTGGGAAGTGCCCATCCCCGGCCGATCGTCGTCCGATACGAGCACACCGGCCGCGGGCCAGGTCCGCTGGTAGCGGACGATCCCCGGCGGCAACTCTCCGAGCTCGAGGACGTGGACGATGCACAGCTCGGCATCGAAGCGGTCGGCGAAAGCGATGGCCGCCTCGGCGGCGGCGTCGGCGACATCGCTCCCATCCGTGGGGACCAGAATCCGATCGTACATGCGTTCTCTCTGTGGCTGGAGTCGGTGTGGTCATAAAATCGACCCGTGAACTCGGCGATGGACCCCGCGAGAGTCTGGATAGGGCCACACGGATCGTCCATCGGACGGCCGTTTGAGGCCCCGACTCCTCTGACGACGGTCACCGGGACAGGCGCCCGCTGGACGACGGTCCCTGCGACGTCGCCGAGTAGCACCCGGGAGACGAGCGACCTGCCGTGCGAGCCGATCACGATGAGGTCGATACCGTGCGCCTCCGTGCACTCCGGAATGACCCGCGAGGGCTTTCCGAACTCCGTGACGGTTCGGACCTCGCTGGCGTGGTCTTCCGTCCGCTCGCGAATCTCGCCGAACAGTTCCTCGGCGCCCTCCACTGGACGGTCCCGGATTTCCGCCGGTCCGACGAGCATCTCGGCCCCCGTACCTCTCCTCGACGTGGTCGATGACGCGGAGAACGGTGATGCTGGCGTCCGGGTGGATGTCCAGTGCGAAGTCGAGAGCACGCTCGGCGAGCGGTGAATCGTCCATCGGAACCAAGACGTGTTCGACCATACCACGAACCCTCGTCAACGGGTGCAACAGGTTCTCACGATACTTCCCCGTCGCCTGGGTTGTAGCCCCCCGTGACCCACTCGGGCCGGACTCGACCGGAAGGCACCTCAGTTCACCGCCAGCGGCACGAGCAGGAGCGCCAACGGCACCACCAGCAAGAACAGGACGAATGCGAGGAACACGCGTCGATCCTCGAGAAGCCGCTCGTCGATGGCGACGATGACGCGACTGTAGGTGTCGTGGACGAGGAGCGCTCCCAGCGTGAGGAGCGTCGCGATCGCCAGGAGTTCGAGGACGACTGCGGTACCGACGGCCGACTCGAGGAAGACGGCCACGACCAGGGTATCGATTAGCGTGCCGATGTTGGCGCCGAGCACGTACGGGATGAGTTCCTCGCGTTCGACGTAGCCCCGGTTGTAGAGGGGGACGATGACACCGAGCGAGAACGCCACGCTCGTCGTCACGCCAGTGACCAGCAGACCGATGGCGAACGACACCCAGGTGCGCTGCAAGCGACTGAAGAACCGCTTGCGGAGTGTCGCCGTGTCGACGTTCGCGAGGATCCGGTCGAACAGCTTCAGACTCGCGAACAGCACCCCGACCGCAACGAGGAACGACAGCACCGGGCCGATAGCGTTCGTGATCGTGGCGGTGAGCGGGTCAAAGAATCCCAGCGGGTCGGCGCTGACGGTCCACCCCCGACTGGCGGCGCGAAACGAGTCACCGAGGTACGGCAGCGCGAGATACCCGAAGGCGGTGACCGGGAGGTAGACAGAGAGCGTCAGGAGGAAGGTGAGTAGCCCCATGCTGACCGATTTCTGCAGGGAGTAGCGCTCCTTCTGGAGGTAATCGAGCGCGCCGATGAAGACGACGATCGCCGCGGCGCCTAGCCGCGACCCGGCGACCATCAGGAACAGCTGTGGCGCGGAGACGATGTCGACCGTGAACAGCGAGAGGGCCAGCGCCGCGACCACCGACCCATTGGCGAGGGCGTACGCACCCGACCAACTCAGCCCGAGCGCGGAGGCGTCCCCGACGACGACCCGGAGGAACACCCGTTCGAGGAGCGGGGCCGCGGCGTCCGTGGCCGTCCCGAGCAACTGGACGGCGAACAGGAACAGGAGGATCGCGCCGGCGGCACCGATGGGGAGGAGACGGGAAGACGAGAGTTCATCGGCCAGCTGGGAGAACCGAAATCTCATCGGATGCGCCTCTTCGGAGCGGACGGATTCCACCACGAGCGAGACGGGCATCTGGGTCCCTCGTCCCACCGACGTACCGAGATAATGGCGCGACTGTCGAATCGAATCATGCTGTTGCTAGCGACACTCCCGATCACTGGGCGCGTCGAATACCTACCGATGAAACCCTCCGCCCCACGATAGTCCGAACGGGCTCGTTCGATTCCATGGCTACTGCACTCCGGCTTCGACGACTTCCATGTCTCGGTCAGCCAGATCCGCGACTTTCCGCCCGACCCCACGGAAGTGTTCGTCGTGATCACCGTGTTCGCCCATCACGATGACGTCCGCGTCCACCTCCTCGGCGTATTCGAGGATTACGTCGTGAGGAACCCCGTGTCGGGTCTCCCCCCGGACCACCACGTTGTGTTCCTCGGCCATATCGACCACTTCATCGACGCATACCGCCGCGTGGTCCTCCGCGTAGATGGTCGCGAGCTCCGCCGAACTGAGGACCGGGTCCTCGAAGCGTCGCCGGTCGACCACGCAGATGACGTGGAGTGTCTCCCCCCTCTCTTCGGCGAGGTCGATGGCACGTTCGGCCGCCTGCCGTGCGTATTCGCTTCCATCCGTGGCCAGTATGATCACTCCCATAACGTAGTAGTCGCCGGGAATCAATTAACTCTGTACCGTAGTTCCCAGTGGCTCGGAACAGCTCTGTACGAAGCGCGAGCGTGCCTCGTCGAACACTCCGTTCCCGGTCTCGAGAGCGGGGAAGATTGCGCCCGCAACCGAACACCCGATCCGCTGTTCGTCGATCAGCCCGTCGAGGATCCTCATTCCGTTCCAACACCTCCGGCCTGGTTCCGGATTGCCGAACCGAAACGAGCAAACGACTGCGACGCAGCCATACCGACGGGACCGTCAGTACAGGAGGTGCGATCCCTCTACTCGGGATAGGTACCGTCGTTCGGTCACATCCGGGACCCGGTCGCTACTGCGGGGAAGGTATGCGATGTGAAGGGAGAGGTATGCCACTGGCGGGTCCACGCCTCACTGTCTGTCCAGTCCGGGATATCTCTCGGTATCGAGCAGGGAGATCCGGGCTGTTGACCCTGCGAACCCCGGTTCGAGTGTCGGTCCGACCGACTCGAATGAATCGTTCCGATCACGCCTCGTCGGACTCCCTCTCGAACCCCGGTGGAAGCCCGATATGCTCGATCCCGACCTGTGCGTCGATCTCGAACCGGTAGAGTTTGGTCTCCTCCACCGCGCTGGCCTGTTCGAGCGCGTCGGGACGCCGCCGTAGCTCCATGACGTCCTCCACGGCCTGTCGCTCACTCTCGGGCACCTCGCTGATCGTCCCGGTGAGAAGCACGCTCTGCCAGTTGAACATGGTGTCCGCACGATACACGAGGAATCGTGCGACATCCGTCCGCGTGCTCAACGCCGCCTTCCGACTTTCCGAACCGAGGACGTAAATAAAGTAGAGATGGGACTCCCCATCAAACCAGTACGACAGCGGACGCATGCTGGGTGCTCCATCAGTGGGAAGTCCGAGCACGCCTACGTTCTGGCTCGAGAGAAACCCCTTGATTTGGTCCTCGTCCATCTGGACGACGCCGTAGTCGGAAAACTCGTCGATTGTCATTGGGAAACACAGAAGAGACAGATCGTATAAAAATGGTTCGTCGGTTCCTAAGTTACGAGAGCAGACACAGGACGACTCAATATGCGGCTCAGTTGGCGATTGTATCGAATGGGACGTAACCGAAACGACGAGCAGTGCGTGTTCGAACGAGCTATACGACCAACGCGCGTTTGCGCTCGACGATTAAGCAGCGGGTAGACTCATCACCGCGTCGATCGTACCTGTCTGTATGACTATCCAAGTCGACACTACCGAACGCATCGACATCGTGGACGTCACGTCGGACGTGATCGATATATTCCCCTCCGAGTTCGACCGTGGCGTCTGCACTGTTTTCGTCCCACATACGACGGCTGGAGTCGTGGTCAATGAACCCGAAAGTCGCCTCCTTTCAGATATCGAGCACGCACTTGAGCGGCTCGTCCCTCGCGATGAGGAGTACGACCACAATACGATCGACGATAACGCGGACGCCCACCTACGGGCGATGCTTCTCGGCGAAAGCGTCTCCATCCCGGTCGTTGACGGTGACCTCGCTCTCGGGACGTGGCAGTCGATCCTTTTCATAGAGTGTGACGGACCACGAACGCGGTCGTTGGAGGTCACGACCATACCGGCGTAGTTGACTGGGGTTACCCTGACTCGGAAAAGAGAGAGAGAAGTTTGGATCTCCCGGACCAGCGCACCGAAAGGTCGACAGCCCTCCATAGGGCTATCCTGAGACTTGCGCAAAAGTCGATCGAACATCCCGAGGAACGAGCCGTCGGATCCCTCCCACGGCTAACGCTGTGTGACCTCCTCCCCGTCGTTCACGACGGGGCTTCCCACGGCCCCGCACCGCTGGGTTGGGATATTTGCTGGTTTGCGACTCCTCGGCATGACGAGCCGATGGCGGGGCCACACCGCCGTTACTCCTATCCCCGGCAGGGGATTCGGAGGTATCTTGACCGAGACACCACAGCGGTTCGAGGGTGTGGCTCGAACGTTCTGGTTCTCGGAGACCCGATATTGTGCCGTTAGGTGGCGGTGTGACCGCCCCGGTGTGGGTCATGTTAGGACGCGATGTTACGTAAATATCCGTATTAGCGTCAGAGCGTGGTCTGGAGAGGAGGTGTCGGATTCACGCCCCCCGTAAACGGCGGGATTCTCTCCTCGAAGAAAGATAGGCTCCCTCCTGGCATCCGGTTGAACAGTGAAAGCGACGCCCTCGGGGGCTACGAGGAACGTGACAAGGATGCAGTGAGATCCATGGTCGTGACCATCCCGATGACTTCTCCTCCGTCAACGACCGGGACGTGATGGATCAGGTGTTCGAGCATCGCATTGATAACGTCGCTCACGGGCGCGCTCCGCTTAGTCGTAATAACGTCAGTCCGCATGAACTCGGCCACGGTCGCATCTGACGACACCATCTGATCCCTGACGATCAGGACGAAATCAGTCGCCGTGAGGAGTCCCTCGATTTGGTTCGCATCGTTAACGACGACGAGGGCACCGACATCGTGTTTGATCAACTCCTCTGCAGCGTCGTGGATCGGGGTACTCGGGAGGACCGTCTCGACGGGTCGGGACATGATCTGGTCGACGTAGAGTTTTTCCATGGTCTGGCTATCGATGGATCGACACAAAGAAGTTCGCCCTTCGATCTGCCTCCGATCGGATTGGTAGCTATTGAAACGTATCGTCTGAGTCAAAAGGACTCTGGCGTGACCCTCTCGGAAAGGACGATGGGCATCACGTAATGTGGCTCATTCCAGAACCGATCGTCGAGGGGGAGTCTCGATGTACGATACGATCCTCATACCAACGGACGGAAGCGAAGGGGCTGAAGTTGCAGCACAGCATGGACGGACGCTCGCGGCGGCGTTCGATAGTCGGATTCATGTCCTGAGTGTCGTCGACGAACGGTCGTATAGCAGCGATCTGACGGACCTCGATCCAGCGATTTGGGACCAGCGAGAGATGCTCAAACAACAGGCGATCGAGAGAGTTGTTGATATCGAGGACATCGCTAGCGACTCATCTATCACGTGCCACACAGCGGTCGAACATGAGGTTCCTCACGAGTCGAACTTTCCCACGTTACAGACCACGATATCGATCTCATCTCGATGGGCACCCACGGTCGCACGGGGCTCAAGCGATTGCTACTCGGGAGCGTGACCGAACGTGTCGTTCGAACGAGTGACGTTCCCGTTTTCACCTCTCGACTCGCGCTTGTTGACGAATCGGGCTACGACCATATCTTGATCCCAACCGATGGAAGTGAGGCCGCGACTGGCGCAACCGATCATGCGGTAGTGATCGCTGAACAGCATGATGCGACGATTCATGCGCTCTCCGTCGTCGATATTAGTGCGCTAGCTGGGGTCTACGGTGTTGGAACAGGCACTTCCGACGTAGAAAGTCTTGAGGAAGGATGTGAGCAGGCCGTCGGAGCAGTCGAAGAACGATGCGCGGACCGAGATCTTGATGTCGTTACGAACGTGGCAGAGGGGAGTCCGTACCGTGTGATCCAACAGTACATCGACGACGAGGGGATCAGCCTCGTCACGATGGGGACGCCCGGCCGGACAGGCCTCGAACGCTATCTTCTCGGTAGTGTGACCGAGCGCGTGATCCGGACGAGTGATGTTCCGGTACTCATTGTGCGATGATAGTGAGGCTGTGTCAGGGCTCGCTGGACAGACATCATGAGCGTAACTTACAGATCACGCTGTTGCAGCCGTGTCGCTTGATCTATTCTGCGTTCGATCACCATTCCATTTCGACCTCGTCACGAGGGATTGCCGCTATTCGATAAGACCCGCTCCCCGTCCCACGTCGGCCGTCAGTGGGAAGCCCCCACTAATCAGGTAGCCGGTATTTAAGTGCTCGCTGGACACACGCCGAGATATGGCTACGGCACGGTGGTCATCCGGATTCGGGTTCGTTCTCGCGACGGTCGTTCGTGTTCAATCTTGGTTTCGACCGCAGACTCGGAGGCTTGGGTCGCCTGCTCTTCGGATGGAAGCCGTGGTGCCGAACTCGCATTAGGTGAGGGAATCGCCGTAGTGAAAGCCACCGGCGCAACGCTCCATCTGCTTCACGTCGTCGAGGTAGGGAGCCTGGGTTCCGACGCTCGATCCGTCCTGAAAGAGGGTGAGTTGACGGAGCGAGTGAACGAAATCGTGTCAACAGCTATCGAGACTGCAGAGGCGTCGTCACTCGATGCCATCGAGAGCGAAACCGAATCCGGTGTCCCGTCCAAGGAGATACGAAACTACATGAAGAGAACGCGATTGACCTCGCTGTCCTTGGGACGCACGGGGAGATCGATTTCAGCCGATATATGATGGGTGGCGTAAGCGCGAAAATCGTCCGAACGACACCAGTTCCGGGGATGTGGGTTCGTGAGCCGGAATCGAGTGGGTGACAAACCATTTGGACGTGATTCCCGTAGTCACGCACAGTAGAGATGTACGAAGACATTCTGCTCCCGTTCGACGGCAGCGATGGGGCTGCGGAGGCACTACATCACGCCGCCGAAATTGCACACTGGGCCGACGCTACCATCCACGTCCTCTTTGTCGCGGATACGACACGGGATAGCGTCACCGTCGTTGAAACCCAGGTCGTCGACGCCCTCGTCCAGGAGGGCAAGGCTATCGTTGAAGAGGCAGAGAAGACACTGCGCACGCTCGGGGTGGACTACGATTCCGATGTCGTCCAGGGGAATCCAGCGCCGACGATCGTTGAGTACGCTGAGCGATATGGCCACGATGTGATCGTGATGCCAACCCACGGCCGGAAGGGGGTGTCACGATATCTACTCGGAAGTGTCACGGAAAAGGTCGTCCGTCTGGCGTCTGTCCCCGTTCTTACGGCACGGATGCAGCCCGACGAGCAACTGATGTTCCCCTACGAGAACATCCTCATCCCGACAGACGGGAGTGATGGTGCGATCCACGCTGCGGGCCATGGTCTCTCACTTGCAGCGGCTCTCGATGCGACCGTTCACGTGCTCTCCGTCGTGGACGACACCTCGCTTGGCCCGGACGTTCGCTCGACCGTGTCCGGACAGGATAGTGAACAGACCGCGACCGATGCCGTCGAGGATGTCGTGTCCGAGGCCGAGACTCACGGGGTCACAAATACACTCCGCCACATCGAACACGGCGCACCCATCGAGAAAATACTCGACACTATCGATTCGAACGACATCCACGCCGTCGTGATGGGGACGACGGGAAGGCGGGGGACTGATCGAATCCTGCTCGGGAGCGTCGCTGAAAAGACTGTCCGCTCCACGCCAGTGCCGTCATCACCGTTGGACACGGCGAGTAGCGGCTCAATAAGGGGTCTCAAGCTTGAAGGAATGAGCAGTGAAACCTCAGTAAGGGTTTTCTCCGGGGTCCTCGTCGAGCGGGAGATATCGTTTGATTGCAAGCACGACAGCGAGGTATGCGGGGAAGCCGAGGACGAGTACAGCGCCGATGATCCCCCAGTCTTCGAGGCCGAGTGGCACTGTTCCAAAGTACTGATTGAGTGGGGTATACAGTACGGCGAGTTGCAACACCACCGATCCCCCGACCGCGAGTGCGAGCCACGGATTCGAGAACGTCGGCGTCTCCCGGAGCCAGCGGATGACGTACAGCTTCTCGAATTCCAGGAAGACGAACCCCGTGAACACCATCGTCATCGCATACGGCGTCACTGCGGCCGCTCCACCGACCACGTAGAACATCAACCCGAGCATGAGTACGGCCGAGACTGTCCCCGCGCCCCCGATGAGGCCAAGCATGGGGCGTTCGATAATGCCCTTGTCGGGATCACGCGGTGGTCGGTCCATCACGTCGCCACTTCGCGGGTCTGCACCCAGCGCCAGCGCAGGCAACCCGTCGGTGAGCAGATTGATCCACAGTAGCTGAACCGCAGGGAGCACGAGGTAGCCGTACAGCGATGCGAGAAAGACGAGTGCGACTTCCGCCACGTTCGCACTAAGCAGGAAGGCCACGAACTTCCAGAGGTTGTCGAAGATGGCTCGACCGCGTTCGACCGCTCGTTCGATCGTGGCGTAGTTGTCGTCCAGCAAGACCATGTCGCTCGCCTGTTTGGCCACGTCAGTCCCTCGGACACCCATCGCGACACCGACATCAGCGTTCTTTAGCGCCGGTGCGTCGTTGACGCCGTCACCCGTCATCGCGACGATGTGGCCGTTCTCTTGGAGCGCCCGCAGGATGCGTACTTTGTGTTCGGGAGAAGTGCGGGCGAACACGTTGACCTCCTCAACCCGTTCAGCCAGTACTTCCTCATCAGCTGATCGAGGTCACGTCCCTCTGTCACCTCTTGGCCCATCCCGAGTTCTCCCGCGATCGCGGCGGCCGTGCGGACGTTGTCGCCGGTAATCATCTTCACGTCGATCCCCGCCCGCTTGGTCGCCGCGAGCGCGTCGGCAACCTCCGTCCGTGACGGGTCGATCATCCCGACGAGCCCAACGAACACCAGGTCGTCCTTCAAGTTCTCTGGATCGTCCGTGTAGGCGATCGCGAGCACACGGAGGGCTTCGTCGGCGAACGTCCGGACCTGTTCCTGAACCGTTCGGCTCTCTCTGAGGTGAGATCGGTCGGTCCGTCGTCGGTGAGGACGCGAGCGGACTTCGAGAGGACGACCCCCGGGGCGCCCTTGACGTACCCCACGTCGCCGTGGACGGTTCCCATCCACTTCTGCTCTGAAGAGAACGGAAACTCGTCGGTTCGGGGATGCTCCTCGCGGAGCGCCTCGACGTCGAGCCCGTGGTCTTCGCCCGCCGCGACAAGCGCCTGCTCGGTCGGATCACCCTTCTCGGCGGTGGCGTCGTTGCAGAGCCCCCCGGCCCATAACAGGAGATCGACGCGGTCGGACGAGGACTCGACGCCGGCGTCGTCGAGGTCGACGGCGGCGTCGTTCACCCACACCTTGCTGACGGTCATCTGGCCCTCGGTGAGCGTCCCGGTCTTGTCGGTGCAGATGACGTCCACCGATCCCAGCGCTTCGACGGCCGGCAGGCGGCGAACGAGGGCGTTCTCCTCGGCCATCGTCCGTACCCCCAGTGCGAGGGTCAGCGTCACCACGGCCGGCAGTCCCTCAGGGATGGCTGCAACGGCTAGCGACACTGCGGTGAGCGCTGCCTCGACGAGTGGCGTGTCCCGGAACAGTAACAGCGGGATCACGAGCGCGGCCAGCGCGAAGACGCCGAGGCCCAGCCGGCGGCCGAGTTCGTCCAGTTCCTCCTGGAGCGGCGTCTGTGTCTCTTCGGTGGCCGCAAGTTCCCGTGCAATCGAACCGACTTCGGTCTCCATCCCGATCGCGGTGACGGCCGCCACTCCTCTGCCACGCGTGACGTTCGTGCTTTTATACACCATATTGTCCCGCTCGGCGAGTGGTGTATCGGAATCGACCGGTTCCGGCGACTTCGAGACTGGTGCACTCTCACCGGTGAGCGCCGCTTCATCAATTTCGAGGTCGGTATCTTCGAGCAACCGTCCATCGGCGGGGACGACGTCCCCGCTTTCCAGTTCAATTACGTCTCCGGGAACGAGTTCGGTCGCATCAATCTCGACAGTTGTTCCGTCCCGGCGAACCGTCGCCGTCGGTGCAGTCAGTTCACGGAGTGCCTCGAGGCTCTGCTCGGCGCGGTAATCCTGGACGAATCCGAAGATTCCGTTCACGACAACGATGACGGCGATCAGAACGGCGTCGATGGAGTGGCCGGCCCAGGCCGAGAGTACAGCCGCCGCCAGCAGTACCCAGATGAGTACGCTGTTGAACTGTGCGAGGAAGATCGCTAGTGGCGTTCGTTCGCTGGCCTGGGCGACCTCGTTCTCGCCGTACTCCGCGCCGTTGCTGGGCCGCCTCAGAAGTCAGTCCTTCAGTGGAGGTGTCGTGGGCTTCCAGGACCTCTTCGGCCGAACGGCTGTGCGGATGGTCGTTCACTACCGGTTGTTCACTCTCGTCCGTAATGGAAGTTGTCGGAACGATCCTGCTGACAGTACTATCGGTCCAGCGCTGTGGCAGACCAGCGTTTTGACCTCCGCCGCGAACAGGCGCGACCAGTTCGGAAGGGTGACGGACGACCGAGCCAGTCAGTGTTACTTCAGCCCTCGAAACATCATAGAGTAGTCGTCCAGGAGTCTTCTTATCCAGACTCCGAGTGTAGGCGCTCCCGTGCTCGATGACAAGATTGCGATTGTCACGGGCGGGTCGACAGGTATCGGACGGGCGACTGCAGAGAAGTACCTCGAGTACGGGGCCGACGTCGTTATTGCGAATCGCTCGACCGAGACCGGTCGAACGACGGCGGAGGAGCTCGGTTGTGACTTCGTCCAGTGTGACGTCGCCGAGTACGAGCACCTGAAAGCGCTGGTGGAGACGACCGTCGAGGACTACGGCCGATTGGACGTGATGGTGAACAACGCAGGCATCGGTCGCGTCGGGTCAGTCGAGGATATGTCACTCGAGGACTGGCACGACGTGATGCGGATCAATCTGAACGGCGTCATGCACGGGACGCGAGCCGCGGTGCCACACCTGAAAGAGTCCGAGGAAGTATCGTCAATATCGCGTCGATCTACGGCCTCGTCGCCGGGCCGGCAGCAACCGCCTATGCGACGGCCAAAGGCGGGATCGTCAACTTCACACGATCTGTTGCCGTCGATTACGCCAAGCAGAACGTGCGAGTCAACAGTATCTGCCCTGGGTTCGTCGACACACCGATGACCGAACCCGTCTTCGGTGAGGAGGAATTCTACGAGTACGTCCACGGGCAGACCCCGATGGGGCGGGTCGCACAACCAGAAGAGATCGCCGGCTTAGCAATGTTCCTCGCCTCCGACGAGGCCTCATACATCACAGGAGCGAACATCCCCGTTGACGGCGGGTGGACAGCACAGTAATTGACTACCGGATCACCATTCGGGCTGTTTGTAGTTTAGTCTTCATCGCTCCTATTCTGTGATTACGAGGGCAACTGGTAGCCACAGGTACGTGATCTCCTCGGGGGATCAATCGGATCGCTTTACCACAAGGACAGGGACATCGACGGTTCGAAGCACGGTCGAAGCGACGCTCCCGATTAGTTGCCGCTGGAGGTTCGACCGGCCGTGAGAACCCATGACGACGAGGTCAACGTCGTTTTCCTCGACGTACTCACGGACACCGCCAGCGGCACCCTCGAACGAACGAAGTCGTTCGACGGCAGTCTTCACAGTCCGATTCGGGGCGGATTCCTCGATTTTGTCTGCAACTCTGTCGACAGCGTCCTGCCCTCTCGCGTCGAGCCGGTCGACGAATTCCTTTTCGAGCCCCCCGGCGTTGAAGACACCGCCTGCAGCCTGCAGATCCACGACGTTCAACACGTGAACGTCTGACTCATAGCGCTGAGCGATCGCTATTCCATGAGGGATCGCTACTTCAGCGTTTTCGCTCCCGTCCGTCGTGATGAGGATTCGTGAGTAATCGGACTCGCTCCCGCTGTCGTGGTTCTCGCCCGAGACGACAAGCACGGGGACGTCACTTCGATGGAGGAGATGCTCGGTAACGCCGCCCAGAAGACGCCGGCCAAGCCCGGTCAATCCCTGTCTCCCGACGACGATCAGATCTACGTCCTGCTCATCCGCATACTCGCTAATCTGGACTGCCGGCTTGCCTTCGGTCAGTCTCGTGGTAACAGAATGGCCAAGTTCTGACGCGAGTTCCTCTATTTCTGTGAGGGCCTCTTCCCCACGTGCTCGTAGCCGGGTCTTCTCGTCAGAGGTTTCCGTGAGCCGGAGTGCCTTCTGTTCAATGACAGACAGAACATCGACGGTCGCGTCGAAGCCCTGAGCGAGTTGGAGCCCACGTCGTGCTGCTCGCTTCGCTTCGTCACTCCCATCCACGGCGATCACGATACGGTCATACATCGTGAGTGGGATTTTGAGAGCGACTCCCTTCATCGTTTGCCAGAGTGACTTCGACGGCCAAGATATTATGAGAGCGTGTCTCGTAGCTCCATGGAGAGATCCATGAATTTCGATGAATTCACAGGCGAGGTACAGCACCGGCTCGAACTTCCGGGAACCGGAGAAACGGTTCGAGCGATTCGGGCGACGTTGATGACGCTGGGCCAGCGCATTCCGGAGGGGAACGCCGAGGATCTCGCCGCCTCACTCCCGACGGAGGTCAAATGGTACCTGACCGGGGCCGTCCGCGAGCACGGCCAGCGATTCGACTGGCGGGAGTTCGTCAACCGTGTCAGCGAGATAGAGGGAGCAGACCGACCGGAAGCGGCCTACCACGCGCAGGTTATCATGGACCTCGTGAGCACCCTCGTGCCACCATCTGATCTGCAACAGCTTCGGAACCAACTTCCGGAGAGTGAAGACGACGAGAACTGGCACAAACTCTTCGCCGTGATCGATTCGGGAGGCTGGGGTGACGCCCAAGAAGCACAAACCGGTGGAGGTCCCCAACCAGACGAGACACCCGTCGATCAGCCGGAGGACTCCGATACGTGATCCGCTGGCCGGACAACTAACTCGTACTTCAAAAATTGCGTCCATTATGTATACCCACATCCTGTTCCCGACGGACGGAAGTGATCCCGCAGAGTCAGTTCTGGAGTACGCACTCCAAATCGCGTCCGAACACGAGGCCACAATTCACGTCCTCAATGTCGCGGACACCGGTCGAGACAACCTCACGACCATTCGTGGGAAAGTCATCGATGTTCTTGAAGAAGAAGGGCAGGAGATTGTGGACGAAGCGGCGCAACGTGCGAGAGCAGAGATGTGGCCGTCGTTTCTGAGGTCCTCCAGGGCGACCCGTACAGAACGATCGTCGACTACAGCGAACAGTCGGATATCGACTGTATCGTCATGCCGACGCACGGACGCCGCGGGATTCAACGGTTCCTCCTCGGGAGTGTCACCGAACGCGTCATCAACACTGCTGCGGTGCCCGTCATCGCGGTCAATCCGGATCGAGATCGGCCACTCGCGTACCCATCCCAGCGCGTTCTCGTCCCGACGGATGGGAGCCGTGGCGCCGAACTCGCGCTGACAGAAGGGATCGATGTCGCGAGAGCGACTGGGGCAACGCTCCATCTGCTTCACGTCGTCGAGACGGGAAACCTCGGGCCCGATGCTCGTTCCGCCCTGAAAGAGAACGAATTGACTGGCCGAGCGAACGAGATCATGGCTGAGGCCGCCGAGACGGTGGAGGAAGCGTCAGTTGAAGCAGTCACCAGCGTAATTGAGCACGGTGAACCCTCGAACGTGATCCGCAACTACATCGACGAGAACGAAATCGAACTCGCAATTTTAGGGACACACGGACAAACCGATTTCAGCAGATACGTCATGGGTGGTGTCAGCGCCAAACTCGTCCGGACATCTCCGGTCCCGGTAATGTGGGTTCGCGAACCCGGATCAGATGTCACCCCCGATTCCTGAATAGAACCCCTGATAGCAAACCCACAAGTCCGATAGCGTTTGGAGTGTGGGGCCACATCTTTTGGCATCCCAATTCGAAGTACTCGTATGGAAGACGTCCGCTCGGTACGGTTGAGTGAGGGCGAACGGAACGAATTTTTAGGCCGCGGTGGAACGGGTATCATCTCGTTCGATACCCCGGGCGATGAACCGCCGTATTCCCGTCCGGTTTCGTATGGATACGACGCAGAGACAGGGCATTTCTACTTCCGGTTTGCCGTTGGCCCCGACGACGCTGGGAAGGCAGATATTGTAGACGAAGACAGGGTGGTTTCGTTCGTCACGTATGACCAGACGGACAGCGGCTGGCGGAGCGTCATCGCCACGGGGAGGCTGGAAGAGATAACGAAATCGGCCCTTGATCCAGCTGTCGCTGATGCGATGGAGCGAGTCACCATCCCGTTCGTCGACGTGTACGACAGCCATCCACTCACGTTGGAGTTCCGATTCTTCCGACTCGCGCCCGATGAAGTGACCGGAAAACAAGAGGCTGGGACTGCGCGCTGAGCAGTGTGAACAGGACGGGTTCGACGACGCTCCTGAAACAGAGCATCCACGGTAACGACCTGTCCACACTCTGCAGCCGGGGGACAGTCGCCCGGCACTCCGCAAGATCGGTTCGTTTGATGGCAGCGTACTCCCGACCCCGGATCAAGGATTGACAATCGGTCTCGTCCTTTTCTACGGTAACCTCGACCACATCCTCTCCTCTCAACGGATCACCGGAAGGATCGCTGCCGCAACTGCCTCGCTCGCAATCCCGACGAGAAACAGAAGGAGCAGAAACAACCCCAGGATGATAACGAGGACCGTTTCTTCTTTCATCCGTTACTCCATGCAATTCTCTTCGACGGTGTGGACTCTCCTGTGTTGACGTGTTCCGTGCTGATCCATCGAGAATCACCGTGTCTCGTTGGCTTCCATTAGCATATGCAATCGGAAAAGGAGCGGGCCTACGTTCGTCAGAGCCATACTGGTGCTGGACAGAGAGGAATACTTTTTTAGTCGTCTCCTCTCGACTCAGCTATACTAGTTTAGGTGGTCCTAAAACATGATCCGCGATCACATCAGGCATATCAGAGCGCACCTCGACGAACAGTCGGTTCCAGTCCGTGGCGGCGTTACCGTCGGTGCACTCGTGTCGCTCCCACTGTTGGGAAGCGGAGTCCGAACAGTCGGGAGTGCGCTTGACCTCGGGATGTGGACGCTCCCGCTACTCGCGATCGCGCACGTGCCAGCCGTCATCGCCCTGATCGCGATTTGGTCCATCGTGAGTGCCGTCCGGGGGTGACTACCGATGTGGAACCAGATTCCTCTGCAGGACAGTAGTTCCAAGTGGACCGGTCGAAACACCCCCGAAACGGGATGATCAAACGATGACGACCGTCGAAAACGTTCACGAGGGTCCGGGAGCGCCGCACGCACAGCTCTTCCCCGAGTCCGAACCGAAGACGATTCGACTCACCCTCGAAGCGGGCGAACGGGTCGAACCACATCGGCATCCTGACAGGGAGATCGTCTTCTACGTCATCGACGGAGCTATTGAACTCCAGCTCGGCTCGGAGAGCCATGACATAGAAACGGGTGACGTCGCTCGCTTCGAGGGCGATCAGGACATCTCGCCGCTCGCTACTGAAGCGAGTACCGCGTTGATCGTGCTGGCTCGCCAATCGGAATGAACACTCCGTGGACACGATTAGGGGTGCCGATGTCCCGGGAACCGGGTCGTCCGTGGGAAGCACTTGAGCAACGGTGACGAGTTTCGAAGACGGGAACCGGGAATGATGACCATTCAACAGGAATTCGACCAGTGGGCCGCGTCGGGGAGAGATCGCGACATGGAGGATGACCACTGGCACACGGCAAAGCAAGCCCTGGCGATGATGCCCGTCGAGGCGGGCGACACCGTTCTCGATCTCGGCACCGGTTCGGGGTATGCGCTTCGGGCGCTCAGCGAGATCCACGAACTCGACCGGGGTGTGGGTCTCGACGGAAGTCCGGAGATGGCGACCAACGCACGCGAGTACACTCAGGCCGACTCTATCGGTTACACGGTCGGCGACTTCCATCACCTTCCGTTCACAGACGACAGTATCGACCACGTCTGGAGCATGGAGGCGTTCTTCTTCGCGCACGAACCGGTCACGATGCTCGAGGAGATCCGGCGGGTGCTCCGCCCCGGTGGGACGGTCTTCTGTGCGGTGAACTTCTTCGAGGAATCCGAACAGTCCCACCAGTGGCGGGAGCGAATCGATCCGCCGATGTACCTGTGGAGTCAACAAGAGTATCGAACGCTGTTCCGCGAGGCCGGATTGAGCGTCGCTGTACAGGACACGATTCCGGACGAGGAGATCGAATCCCTCCCGAAGACCAGTTCCCGACCGACGAGTGGGAGACGCGCGAAGCGATGGTCGATCGCTATCGGACGTGGGGGACGTTGTTGACCGTCGGTGTTGCACCGTAGCCGGTGGGAGTACGCCGTGACCGACTCGCGCCCTCCATCTTGCAGGCGCTCGGAGAACTATCCAATACGATACAGATGAGTGGTGAAGCGCGAACCCGCAACTCTACGGTCGACGAACCACTCACCTCCGGACGAACCCCTACCGGATAATTGAGACGAGGACGGGCGACCGCCGCATGACCGTCTCGGCGACACTCCCCAAGGGAAGTGGCGAATCGTCGTCTCTCCCGTGGCTCCCCATAATGATGTGATCGATGTCGTTCTCCTCGGCGTACTCGACGATAGCCCGCCATGGTTCGCCCACGGCTACCTCAGTGGTTATCTCCGCACCATGATCGGAGGCCACCTCCCGTGCCTCGTCGAGTATGTCGTCGGTTTCCTCCCGAGCTTCGTCGTACCAGTTCTCGAATTGGGCTTGTGAGAGCGATTTATCGCCGTCGTTCCATGCGCCGTGTGGCGTCATCACAGAAAGAACCGTGACCCGGTCCTCGGGGTACGTCGTTACCGCGTACTCCAGCCCCTCCAGAGACTTCGGCGATCCGTCCACGGGTACGAGGATTTGTCGTGACATGACTACACATCAGACCGCGAAACGAGAAAAGTCTGCAGGCAAGCCAATCTGACTGCAGCCACACTTGCATCCCCTATCTCGACAGCTCTCGCTTGAACACCTACAGTGACCCATCTCTTTTCCCTCTCACGGAACGTAGACCCTCTGGTATGCCAGAGGAAGTGCTCTTCAAGTCTGAGCAGCGCCAGAGTCGAGAACAGATCGCATCGTACCTCCAGACGGTCGTCGATACCCTCAGCGCCGGTGAACCGATCACACTCCAGGGTGGTGGTGACTCGGTGACGCTTGAGCCCCACACAGCCCACCTTCGAAGTAAAAGCCGAACGAGAAGGCCCGACGAACGGCCCGAAAGAGTTGAGTATCGAGTTCGAACTCGAATGGCCCGAAGACGGTGATGACGGCGGCGAGCTCGAGATCGGGTAACCTCTCAGTTGACTTCTCGTAGGGACTTCTCGTACACGTTCCGACGGGACCCCTCCTTCTGTTTCGCCTGACGGCGTGTCTCAAGATCGAACTCCTCTTGGACGGTGTCATCGATCGCTCGGAATGCCTCTTCCACGGTCATATCTGTTCATTCGTAGTGGAGTCAGGAAACTCTACGTGGTGATTCCCGTAGAACGGGGCTTGATCTCTCACCGGACCTAGGAGACAGCATGTACTTCGATATCCTGATCCCCACGGATGGAAGCCAGGGAGCGCAGGTAGCTATCGAACACGGACTTGAAATCCCACAACAGTCCGCGACCACGGTTCATGCCTTGTACGTGGTCGATACGCGAGTGTCGCGATCCGGTCCGCTTATCGAATCGCTCCGGCGCGAAGGGCGAGAGGCAGTGCGAGAACTCGAGGTGGCTGGAACTCAAGCCAGCCTCTCTGTCGTCACGGAGGTTGTTGAAGGAATTCCACATCAAGAGACTCTCGAGTAGAGTACGACTCATGGGATCGATCTTATTGTGATGGAAACCCGGGGTCGGACAGGTGTTGATCGTTTCGTGATGGGAAGTGTCGCTGAACGTGTGGTCCGCCACTCTCCAATCCCCGTGCTCACGGTACGAAGAAATAAACTGTAGCCGAATACCCACACATATAGCCGCCACAGAGAGGACCACTACTCTCTATCGCAATCGGTCGCAGCTTCGGCCTCGAGCTGGACCCACAGATCCTGAAAAACTCACACATTACGAGACGCGGCCTCAACTACTGAGCGCTTTGGGGAGTGGAACTACAGTTGGGGTATCGGGGCTGTAATGCGTGGTATCGGACAAATTCTATCTACCCGACCGAAATGCGACTGGTATAATGTCTCCGGCACATCAGGGTTTGCAGCAGGTGCCGGCGACAATGCTCGATGTATGCTGCAGGATTTCACACACTGCTGATTTCGGCCTCAGACTGACTAACAGACCGTGGGAGACCACCTTTCTGGATCACGTTGAATGCCCGCATCAAATCTGTCCGGGAGATGATCCCGACGAGGTTCCCGGTTTCGTCGACGACAGGCAGGCGACCGACGCCGTTCTGCTGCATTTGCTGAAACGCCTCCATCGCGTCGGCATCGGGGGCAATCGTCTTGATGTCGGTTGACATCACGTCCTCGACCCGGAAGGCGTCTCGTTCGACCTCTTCGATAGCGCCCGCATCATCCAGTGTCACCATTCCGATGAGATCACCGTTTCGTACCACCGGATATCCGATATGCCGTTCATTAAACATCCGCGCAACGAGGTCGGTGATTGAGGTGTCCCCGGTAACCGTCTCAAGATCCTCTTTGTGGGTCATCACGTCCTCGACGGTGACGCCTTCGAAGGCCGCTTTGACCGAGATCTGTTGCGCTTCACCGGATGCGGCGATGTAGATGAAGAACGCCAACAAGACGAGAAACAGATTGGTGAACAAGCCGAGCAGGCCCAACATGAACGCGAACACTTTTCCGACGGAAGCTGCCTGTTGTGTCGCCCGAGCGTGTGGCTGATTGCGAGCGAGAATCGCCCGGAGGATACGTCCCCCGTCCATCGGAAAGCCGGGGAGGAGGTTGAACGCAGCGAGCACGATGTTGAGAATGGTGAGATAGCCGAAGACGAAGCGGGCGGGGTTCAGACTCGACGGTAGTGAGACGAACGCGACGTAGGAGCCAATGCCGATGAGGACACTCACGATTGGCCCGGCGATAGCAATCACCAGCTCGTGCTGCCAGTCTTCAGGGAATTCGGTGAAGCTCGCCACGCCGCCGAGCAACCAGAGGGTAATCGAATCGATCTCGTACCCGTACCGCAGTGCGACCAGCGAGTGGCCGAATTCGTGTAGGAGCACGCCAGCAAAGAGGCCCAGAGCTGATGCCAGTCCAAGTATCCACGGAAGATATCCGCTTGTCAGTTGCTCGGAGTCGATCGTTGTGGTAAATGTCTCGTTGATTACGAGTACCAATTCAGTGATGTCCCAGGCGATGAACGCAGCGAACAGGGGCAGGACGATCAGAAAGGTCCAGTTGAGCCTGATCGGGATCCCGAACGCCGAACCGATCCGAAATCCTCGCATACGTGAGTGATTGCGTGGAATAGGTTAAAAAGCGTCCGTTGGCAGGAGCTACGTGTATCGGTGAGACTGGTAGTATCGCCCTCACTATAATCTTGTAACTCATCAGCGGACTCGGTCTGGATGCCTCTACGACTTGTCTAGCCGAGTGCGAGATATCCTTCTGAGGGCGTTTTCGGCTGTCCTGTTCGTTTCCGCGATCGGGGAGCGAATTCTCGCACAGCACGAGTTTGACCCATTCGAATCGGGCGCCGCCTTACTTGACCGCCGATGGATCCGTAGGGGATTCCTTCGTTCTGGGGTACGATTGATCTGAGAGACCTCTCCCACAGACCCAGACTGCATCGAGCGATCTCCAGTACTCGTAAGGGAACCACGCGTGAACGACTACCATGCCCAAGTCCGAACCCTTCGAACGATACACCGAGCGATACGAAGGCTGGTTCGACACACACGAAGCCGCCTATCAGTCCGAAGTCGAGGCGCTCCAGCGACTGGTCGCACAGCCGGGATTCGGTATCGAGGTCGGCGTCGGCAGCGCTCGGTTCGCTGTCCCGCTCGGGATGCAGGTAGGACTTGATCCTGCTGGCGACATGCTGGTTCGCGCTCGCGAGCGAGGGATCGACGTGGTCAAAGGCGTCGCCGAATCCCTCCCGTTCAGAAACAGGACATTCGACACTGCGCTGATCGTCACGACGATCTGCTTCGTCGACGACATCCCCCAGACACTGGCTGAAGCCCAGCGAGTGCTGCGCCCGGACGGATCGCTCGTCATCGGCTATATCGACAAGGACAGCCCCGTCGGTCAGATCTATCAGGAGAAGAAGTCGGAGAACCCGTTCTATCACGAGGCCGTGTTCGTCTCGACCGACGAACTCGTCGATACGCTTGACGCTGCGGGGTTCTCGGAGTTCGAGTTCGTGCAGACCATCTACCACTGGCCCGACGATATTGACGAGCCCGAACCGGTTGACAAAGGGTATGGTGACGGGTCCTTCGTCGGAATCAAGGCTACCATGTAGTAGCAATAGTCCAGTACTGGACCGCGTCTACTGTTGAAGATGTGTTCATGGCCGCGGGCAATCTACTCTAGTGACTCGGTCGAATCGCGGGTTGATGGGGAGAGAATCCTGCTTTCGCGACCACCAAGTGCAGCCGGATTCGATCAGATATCATCGAAATCAAAGAGCTACGGAACGTAGGGTGTCGGAAAATTCGAAAAACGGCGCGGTAGGTTCACGGACTGACCCCTCCGTGAACGGACCTTTATCTACATCAGATCCCCGAGAAAGATGACGAGAAGCCCGAGAGAGGTGACAAGCCCTAAGAGAGCGGTAATCGAGAGCCGTCCGACGGTGAGCGGGGCAGTAAACCCGTCCCGTACGCGTGGGGCGTCAAACCGCAGCTTCAACAGTGCCCCGTTCACCAGAACGAAAACGATGAGCAGTGCTGCGTTAGCCAGCCCAGCCACGGCTCCGAGGTCTCCAATCAGGACGAACGGAACCGTGAGACCGCCGACCAGAGCGACCGCCAAGTACGGCGTCCGACGGGTACGGTGAATTCGCGAGAATACCGTCGGGAACGACCGATACTCCGACTTTGAAACGCCGTAGAGTAGACGGGATGTCGAGACCAGCAGGATGAGGACCGTGTTCGCCGTCGAGGTTAACGCAATGGCCGCCACGAGCGTTCCGAGTACCGGCCCGCCACCGACCTCCGCGACCAGCGCGAGCGGCGACGCCGACGCACCGAGGGCCCGCCAGTCGACGACGGCCACCGCAGAGACAGCGACGAGTACGTAGAGGACCGTCGTGATGCCGATAGCGATGAGGATGGCTCGCGGGATGGTTCGTGTGGGGTCTTCCGTTTCCTCGGCGACGTTAACGATTGAGCCGAACCCGAGGTAGGCGAAGAATACGAAGAACGTTGCCTCGAACACGCCAGTAACGCCGTACGGCACCTCGAACGGCGCGACGGTCCCCCAGGATCCTCCCCCCGACCCAGATGACCAGTGCCAACCCGGCCACTTCAGCGACCGTGAACAGCAAGTTGAGTTTCGCCGAGGTTTCGATCCCCCAGAAGTTGACGGCTGAGGCGGCCACCACCAGAGCCACGGCGACGGCGACGGCCGGCGTCCGGAGGAACGACGTGAGGTATCCCGCGAAGGCAAGCGCCACGGCTGCTGCCGAGACGGCTCCGACGAAGACTCGGAGAAACGCCGCTATCTCCGCGAGACGCTTGCTCTGGATGGCCTCGCGGACGTAGACATAATCGCCCTCACCTTTCGGAAATCGTGACGCGAGTTCGGCGTAGCTCAGACCGGTGAACGAGGCGATGACCGCCGCCAGGAGAAACGAGAACGGGACCGCCTCGCCGGCCACGGCAGTTGCCTCGCCCAAGATGGCGTAGATACCCGCGCCGAGGATGAGTCCGACACCGTAGACAACAACCTCGACGAGCCCCAAATCACGACGTAGCGTCGGTACTGCCGACCCGCTCGCTCCCGGTCCTTTTGGGGTCGTCATCTAGTCCCTCCCGGATATCGTCGCCAAGATAACGCCGCTACGGCGACGTGGCTCGAGGATCGTGTATCATCCATTAGCGGCGTTGTCACATTCGGAACCAATTGATCTGTGATTCTGGACGCGGTGCTATTGGCGTTAGGGGAGTGTCTTATCCCCACAGATGGGTGATCACCGTCATGGTCAATCTACTGTTGCATCCGGTACCGAGCTGTCTTGCGAATGGATAGTTCCCAGTTGGGGGTAATTACAACGTTACCCTTCGTTGGGCGAGGGGTAAAGTTGCATGACGGAAGAAAATGCGCACTGTAGAACTGTTTCGACTTCTCGGAGATATCCCCACCGGAGCGGTTCCCCGACGGACGCTGCTCACCACGGGGGCGAGCGTTCTGGGCGGTGCGCTCGCAGGGTGTCTGATCTCCCCATCATCAGGCGGTCCGCCGTACCAAACGCACGAGATCGACGACGGTGCAGTGTACGGTCCTGGTCTCCAAGACGAGCAATCGATGCAGTTCTACGCCGCCCTCGTCGAGGACGAGACCGCGACGAACGCCTTCGACCCGCATGGGCTCATGGAAACCAATGCTCGGGAATTCATTGAGCGGACTGACTTCCGGAGACAGTACCTTGGAGTCGTCCAGATCGGGGGCATCAACTCCTCAATGCGGGTCCGTGTACCGGACGTCTCCGAGAGCACCGTGAACCTCACGGTGATCGCGTCTCTCGAGGATGAACCCCCGTATTCCGAGGACAGAGTAATTACGACGCTTTTGATCCGAGTGACCCGGACGCGGCAGACGGTTCCCGACAATATTCGGGTCGAACTATCGATCGATGGCCGCCACGAAGTATTTACTGGTGACTGAAATGAATCAGTACAGCAAGAATTCAGGTGTGTCTTCCCCTATCTCCCTGCATGACACGCGCTCGCCAGCGACGGGGACACGCTCTTCACGGGGGAGTAATAGTTCCAATAGATCGCAGACGGCGCTTGCGATGACGACTCCACGAACTCTAGTTCGTCTCCGCGGAGGACGAACCCTCCACGAGACGTATGCCACGGGAACATATTACCACTCCTCAAGAGGGGACGATCGGTAATGCTGGTGGAGGCGCTACTGTTTCTGGGCGGCTTGGCAGCCCTCGTCATTGGGGCTGATCGGGCGGTCACCGGCGCGGGGGATCTGGCGCTCTATTACGGCGTTTCGCCGTTTTTCATCGGCGTCACGCTCATCTCGATCGGTACCTCGATCCCGGAGATGGTCACGTCGGTCTACGCGGCCCACTACGGCGCGGGCGACCTCGTGGTGGGGAACATCGTCGGCTCGGAAATCGCCCAGATCACGCTCGCCATCGCGGTCGTCGCGTTTATCGCCCCGTTCGTCACGCAACGACGCGACGTCCTCGTCTACGGGAGCGCGATGATACTCGCGATGATCATCATGCTGTTGACCCTCGACGACGGGATCATCGGTCGCTCGGAGGGGTTTCTGATGATGCTTGCCTACCTCCAGTTCATCTACACGTTGTACACGAACAGGGGTGGCGAGGAGATCGCCGAAGAGGTCATCGAGGAACCCCGGACGCCACGTGAGACGTACCCGTGGATCGTCGGCGGGTTACTGCTGGTCGTCGTCGGTGGGCAAGTGATGGTCACGAACGGTGTCGCTATTGCCAGATTGGTTGGTATCCCGGAGTTCCTCGTCGGTCTGCTGACCGGCCTGGGGACGACCCTTCCGGAGGTCGTCGTCGCCGGGATCGCGGCCCACGAAGGCCGGGGCGGTATTTCTGTCGGAGCGATCCTCGGGAGCAACATCACCGACCCGGTGTTCTCGCTTGGCGTCGGGGCGCTCTTTTTCGACGTCGTCGTCGATGACATCTCCGCACTGCAACCCTCGCTGACCTACATGCTCGTCGTCTCCATCCTCGTGTTGGCCCTGTTCTACTGGCGAGAAGGGATTGACCGGAAGGCAGCCGCCATTTGCCTATTATTATACATTCCTACGTTCTTCTTGCTGTGACCCACGCCCGGGTCGATATGATGGCTTTCCCGTCTCTCAGTAGCTCCATAACTCAACCCAGCAGGACCGGCCAGACCAGTCTGATGAGCAGGTACGCCACTCCTGTTGTCAGAAGGATAACGATGCCATCAAGTAATGCTCCCGCGCGAAGCATATGTTCGCGTCGGATGTATCCGGCACCGAACACGATGGCGTTGGGCGGTGTCGCAACCGGCAACGCGAACCCGTAACTGGCGGCGATCCCGCCTGTCACCGCCAGCAACACTGATGCGACCTCCGACGACGTGCCGAACGCGGCCGCGTATACCGGGCCGATGTTGACGAGGAGCGGAGCGAGAAGCGCTGCCATCGCCGTATTCGACGCTAGCTCGCCGACGACGATTGTCATCGCCACGACGACGAGGAGAACGACGACGATCGAGCTCCCCTCGAACTGGCCGAACGTCACTTCGGCGAGCCATCTCGTGGCGTTCGTATCCGCCAGCGCGTTCGCCAGCGAGATGCCGCCTCCGAGGAGCAATAACGTCCCCCAATCGATGTGGAGCAGGTCGTCCCACGCCGCTGCACCGCTGACGACCAGTGCAGGCACGGCGAGAAGCCCCACGAGGACATAGAACAGAACCCCTTCGTGGCCGACCGTTCCGAACACGCTGGTCGCTGTCCCGCCGAAGAGGGTGACATATCAAGTATGCGGGAGCAGATCCGCGAACAGGAACCCGAGCCCGCCGAGCAGCCACAGGAACGCCGTCGCCCCGAAGATCGCGACGGTTCGGTGTGCCGGCGACGATAGCGATCCCATCGAACGGCGGTGCTCGTTCGCCCACTCTCGGGCCCGGCTCACGTCGAACGATTCGGGCGGATACGTGACGTACGTCAGGAGCACCCACGCGACTGGGAGCGTGACGATGACCATCGGCATCCCGATGGCCAGCCACTCCACGAAGGTGATCTCGATGCCGACGAGTTCGCTGAGTTGTCCGACGACGATCGCGTTTGGCGGCGTCCCCACCAGCGTCCCGACACCACCGAGGCTCGCCGCGTACGGGACGCCGAGCAGCATGGCGATCTGGAGGTTCGAGCTGGCCGGGGTGTCACCGTTCGAATCGTCCTCGAATTTCGCTACGTCCGTGACGCTCTCGACGATGCCGAGAACGATGGGCACCATCATCGCGACCGTCGCGGTGTTGGAGATGATCATCGAGAGGAGTGCCGTCGACACCATGACACCGAGGACGAGTCCCCGAGCCGAGGTTCCGAACCGGATGAGGATCGTGAACGCGATACGTCGGTCGATAGCGTGCTTCTGGAGCGCCTCGGCTAGCATGAATCCCGCGAGCAGGAGGAAGATGACCGGATCGGCGAATCCGGCGACTGTGTCCCCGAAATTCGGGTAGACGCCGAAGATTGTCAGGAGAATCGGGATCAACAGCGCAGTGAGCGGGAGTGGAACGGCCCCGGTCACCCAGAGGATCGCCGCGAACGTCATCGTCGCGACCGCATACTGACCGGCCGTGGTGAGTGTTCCTGACGTGGGAACTGTTGCGACTCCGGCCATGCAGAATATGGCGGCACAGATCGTCAGGAGTCGTCCGTGTTGATTCGACGCCACGAGAAGTCACTCTCCACCCACTCTGTGTCCTCGTCGGTCGGGAGCTGACGTGTATCAATTTCACCAGCGAGTTTGCGATACAGATAGGGAATCTCGACGAGAAGGCTCAAGCGTTGATGAATGATCGCGGCTTTTCGCGGTGTTTCACCGGAGGAATCGAAAATATTGGTTATCGGTCTTCTTGATCGGTAAGAACTACTGCATTAGACTGACCGACTGGCAGACGAAGGTCAACCGAATCATGAGTGACTTCGACGAGGTCAACGACGCGGTTCAGCGGGTCAGAGACGCCTTCGAGAATGTGGTTAAGAAACCGAGGAAATGAGCGAGCAAGCGAGACAGAGCGTCGAAGAGGCCATCGACGACCTCGAACAGCGAATCGAGGCGCTCAAAGATCGCGAGTAAAGGGACTGTGCATTAGATACGGCTTCGACGTCCTTTCTCCACGGGCTGACGGGAGTGACTGAGAGATGGGGCCCATACCCTACGCAATCCCCCCGACTCCGACGAGTGGTTAGGAGTCGAAAAATGACAGCAGGTCATCGAGCGATCGAGTATTCAGAATGTTGTTCGCCTCACACCACCCCCTGCGTGCTTGTGAGACGCCGAGATGCATGAACTCGAGTTCACCAGTCGTGTGCGCGTCGGTGCAAATGACGTACTCAACTGTATCGCGATACTCTTTGACGGACGCCCAGTCGAGATCCAGTCGCTCGGGTTGGGCGTTGATCTCGATCGCCACATTCTCCGCAGCAGCCGCTTCCATCACCGTTTTCGTGTCAAGATCCAGCGGTCGCCGCTCGTTGATCAATCGATTGGTGGGGTGGGCGAAGATATCGATCGGGAAGTCTTCGAACGTGCTGATCACCTGTTCGGTGGGATCGGACGGGGTGCTGTGCATCCCTGCAACGACGAGGTCGCAGTGTTCGTACCACTCCTCGGGGAGTTCCAGTCCGTCGCTCGTGATCTCGGCCTCGATCCCCTGAAGGATCGTGATATCTAGATCGTCATTCACCACTTCGATATCGCCCCGTTGTTCGTCGAACGATTCCGCATCAAGCGTGCTGGGAATCGGGGTGTGTGGGCCGTGATCGGTGACGAGGATGTACTCTAACTCCCGGTCGACTGCGGCCTCGGCCATCTCACGGACACTGTGGGAGCCGTCGGAGTAGTCGGTGTGCAGCTGTAGGTCACCACGAACGTCGTCGAGTTCGACTAAATCGGGCAGTTCCCCGGTTGCGGCCGCGTTGATTTCGCCAGTGTCCTCACGGAGTTCGGGTGGGATCCACGTGAGATCCAGTGCGTTGTAGACGCGTTTCTCCGTTTCACTGGCGATGCGCTCGCCGGCACGCTGGCTGTTATCAGTGTCATCGACCTCACTTACGTCGAACAGGCCATACTCGTTGAGCTTCCAATCACGATCGATAGCTCGATTCCGGAGAGAGATGTTGTGGTCTTTTGACCCCGTGAAATAGACGAGCGCAGAGCCGTGCTCGGCCTCGTCGATGATGCGAAGATCCATCTGGAGGTCACCGGAAACTACGACCGACGATTTTGTTTCGCCTCGAGACAGGACCTCCTTCACGTCGTCGTGGGTGCAGAAGACTTCCATCGCCGTCTCCGAGTCAGACGCGGTCGCCAAGATGTCGATATCGCCGACAGTCGGTCGTCGCCGCCGGAACGAGCCGACGATATCCACCTGATCGAACGCATCGGTGGCTTGGAGACGTGATTCGACGTTCTCTGCGATCGGAAAGGCGCGTCCCAGGAGCATCCGCTCCTGGCTTTCCTTCGCTCGATCGATGTGATCAAGGATGTTCTCCTCGGATTTCTCGCCGAATCCTTCGAGGTCGGCAATCTCGCCCGCCTCGGCGGAACGTTCGAGATCTTCGAGCGTCTGGACATCGAGTTCCAGATACAGCTGCTTGGCAGTCTTCGGACCAACCCCTCTACACTGGTGATTGCCTCGATGTTAACGGGGAGGTCCGCTTTGAGATCCTCGTAATAGGCCAACTCCCCCGTTTCGAGGTATTCCGCGATCTTCTCACTGATCGATTCCCCGACGCCTTCGATCTCTTCGAGTTCCCCGCGCTCGTAGATGTCTTCGATATCTTCGGACAGCGACTCGATGTTCCGTGCTGCCATCCGATACGCACGCGGCTTGTACTCGACATCCTGGATTTCGAGGAGATCCGCAATCTCGCGGAGTAAGGTGGCGATTTCCTGGTTTTTCATCCCCGTCTGCTCCTCCTGTGCTGCAGCATCTCCGGCAGCAGGTAAGTAGTCAGGTCTCGATTCCCACGAACGAGGGAGACTCCTTATTCGGGAGATCGTCATTACAGAAGACGCCCCGTTTGCTTTCCTCACCGCCGTCACCATCGCTGGCGTTCAACTGGCTACGACGGTCAGTTGCGTTCGCTTCCGAGACACCTCCTAAACCTCTCGCTCCACACGACCGCCACCGACCTGCCAGAATCAATGTCGACACAACGGCTCGTCGGATGTGTCGTATGTGAACGTCGATCTGAGGTCGGCATTCTTGTGGCCCGGTGAGCCATCTCTCGTTGATGCGTATCATCTGATGCTTTGACCGAACCTGTGTCAACTCACCACCAATTGGCTGAGAAGAATCCCCATGGTTAAGGGGCGGGAGTACCCCTGCCGTAGGAGTTCTCAACTGGCGGGATTAACGGCCTTAGTATATACGACTTCTTGAGATATATCTCCTCATGGGAGAGCTTGAAACAGAAGAGCAGAAAACCCGAGTCGAAATCGCCTCGTATCTCCGCCAATTAGCCGATCAGCTCGACGGAGGCGACGCTGTAACGCTCGAACTCGGAAATCAACGCGTAGATCTCGATCCCGTCGATCCGATCACGTTCAAACTCGAAGGCGAGTCGGATTGGGCCGAGGGCGATACGGAGGCCAAACAGAGCATCGAATTCGAGCTGGTGTGGTGGCGGGAAGCACAGACAACCGAAGAAGGGGCCCTGAACATCGAACAGACGGAACCGTGAGCAGCTTTCAGTAATGTTTCTCGAACGATTTGATATTGCTTTATGAGAACCGTGCTCGAACACCACAAGAGGACACTCCTGAATGTACGACACCATACTCGTTCCAACCGACGGTAGTGAAGGGGCTGAAGCCGCGGCGCGACACGGGCTGGATCTCGCGACGGCATTCGATAGCCAGATTCATCTCCTGAGTGTCGTTGACGAACGGTCGTACAGCAGCGCTCTGGCGGACCTCGACCCGACGATTGGAGAGCAACGAGAGCAATTCGAACAACAGGCCACTGAGGCTGTCGACCGTCTCGAAGAACTCGTCTCTGAATCGTCGGTCACGTGCCACACGGCAGTCGAACGCGGAATTCCTCACGAAGCGATTCAGTCCTATGTCGCAGAACATGACATCGACCTCGTTTCGATGGGGACCCACGGACGAACTGGGCTCGACCGATTGCTGCTCGGCAGCGTGACAGAACGCGTCGTTCGAACGAGTGACGTGCCCGTTCTTACGACCCGACATGAACCAGACGACCGCTCGAGCTACGATCGAATCTTGATTCCGACAGACGGCAGTGAGTCTGCGACTGCAGCGATCGACCTCGGGATCGCTATTGCCGAACGATTCGATGCGACTGTCCACGCGCTCTCGGTCGTCGACGTTAATGCCGTCGCAGGCGCCTACGATGCTGGACCCGGCATTCCCCATCTGCTCGATAGCCTCGAAGAGGGATGTGAGCAGGCTGTCGCGGCAGTCGAAGACGAATGTGAGAACCGTGACGTCGACATCGTGACGGACGTCGTCCAGGGAACTCCGTATCGGGCGATCCGAGAGTACGTCGACGGCGAAGGAATCGATCTCATCACGATGGGGACGCACGGTCGGACCGGTCTCGAACGCTATCTCATTGGTAGCGTGACTGAACGGACCGTCCGAATGAGTGACGTTCCCGTACTCACTGTGCGGTAGATATCGCTTCCTATTACACCACGTTCCGTAACCCGTCCGATGCCATCTCCTAGCCGGAAGCTGCGGCCATCGCCTCGCACGTCTTCCCTGTGATCTTACCGGGGACAACGGTCCTCTAAAAACAGTTTTGCAGCCCCGTCTTCGGTTCGGGGCTTGTATTTAGTACTCGGGTCGTTGCGCCTGGATGACCGACGCCAGCTGCTGGTTTTCGTCGGCGAGGAGTTCGGTTAGATCGTCGGCAGTGATGATCCCCACGAGTTCGTCGTTCTCGTCGCAGACGGGCAGGCGACGAACGCCATTCTCGCTCATCGCCTGTGCGGCCTCGTAGAACCCAGCGTCGGGGCCGACTGTACACAGGTCCGTCGACATGACATCGTCGGCAGTCTGGTCGGCCGGAGTGGTCTCTTCGGCAAGCACGCGCGTCGTTAGGTCCCGATCCGTGACGATCCCGGTCGGGCTGTTGTCGTTCGTGACGACGACGCTCCCCACGTTTTCGTCTCGCATCTGTTGGGCGAGTTCGGAGACCGATGTTTCGGGGCTGGCACTGACGACTTCTGTTCGGGCGAGATCTTCGATTGGCATTGCTGTTGCCTCCGTGTAGTTCATCGCCGAGCGTGCACATATACCGAGATGCCCATTCCTAATCGTCTGGAATCTCCCGGATACTCATCGGGGGTTAATCAGGCACAACAGTGAACGACGACGCTTGAGTCAAACAGCGACCATAATACGGTGAGAGACGTGGATTACCAAGCGTTGCCGAGCTCTTCAAGAAGTGTCCCAATATCTTCTTGGGTGTTAAACACGTGGAGAGAGGCTCTGATTGCGTCTGGATCCGGAAGTGACCTGATAATGATATTGGCCTCTTTGGAACGGTCGACAGCCGTCGCTGGATCGTCGACATCGATCGTAACGAGACCGGATTCAGGACTCGTCGGACTCAAAAGCCGGTCATCCGGGACACCGTTGACGAGACGAGTTGTCAGTTGCTGGATTCGGGATTCGACTGTGTCGAGACCAATTTCATCGAGCGTTTCGATGGCTGTTTGTAATGCGACGTAAGGAGCTGGATTTGTCGTGCCGATTTCGAATCGTCGTGCGTCGGGTTCGAATTCGTAGGTTTCGTCCGTTGGCGTTACGACGCCTCGGTACCCGATGGTTCGCGGATTGAGTGTGTCGATCACGTCATCAGACACGTACAGAAAACCGGCGCCCCAGGGCCCGAGAAGCCATTTATGACCCGCGGCTGCGACGATGTCTGCGCCCCACTCGTGGACATCGATCGACGTCTGGCCCACGCTCTGGACGGCATCGACCAACACAAGCGCACCGGCATCGTGTGCGATGTCGACCAACGTCTCGATCGGCAGTCGAGTCCCGTAGTTCCAGGTGAGCGAACTGACGCAGACGAGTTTTGCATCCTCGACTGTCGCCCGATAGGCGTCGATATCCAGCCGTCCCGCGTCACCTTCGACGACCCGAACGTCGATCCCACGAGTGCGCTCGAGTCGTTGCCAGGGGAGGATCCCGGCGGGGTGCTCGAGGTCTGTCCGGACGACCACATCGTCCGTCGTCCACTCAAGCGCGCAGGCAACACGGTTGATCCCGTCAGTCGTACTTTGGGTCAGGGCGATTTCGCCGGGATCGGCTCCGAGGAATTCTGCGACGGTTGCTCGGACATCGTCGTAGGCATCGAATGCAGCCGTGTACATGCCTTCGGCGGCCGGCGCTTCGAATTCGTGGTGTTCGAGGAACGTCTCGGCGGCCGTGACGACTCGGCGCGGACTCGGACCACTCGCTCCGGTATTGAGATAGACAGCATCTTCGAGAGCGGGAATGTCGGCACGGAGATCGAGTGGAGTCACGCTGCCTCCTCCAGCGAGCCCGCAAGTACCTTCGCTGCGGTCGCGATCGGATCCCAGACGGGGCTGAACGGTGGCGCATATGCCAGATCGAGGTTCTCTACCTCACTAACGGTCAGGCCCGCGTGAAGTGCAGTCGCGATCGTGTCGATCCGTTTCGCCCCTTCGCGTCCGACGACGCTCGCCCCGAGAACGCGCTCCGATTCGCGGTCGGCGACGAGCGTGACCGTCAGCTCTTCTGCCCCCGGATAGTAATGGGCCCGCGTCGGTGCTGTGATCTCGACGGAAACCGGATCGAATCCTGCGTCACGAGCACGCGCTTCGTCGATATTCCCTGTTCGTGCTGCGCCGAGGTCGAACGCTTTCACGATCGCCGTGCCGGCGATTTCACCGACTTCCGTCGGCGTTCCCGTGACCGTCTGGCCGATCGCCCGTCCTGAGCGGTTCGCCGTCAGTGCTAACGGGACGTGATCGGCCTCGCCGGTGACGACGTTCGTCGCCTCGGCACAGTCTCCTGCTGCGAAGACGGTCTCGTAGTTCGTCCGGCCGTACTCGTC
>NZ_CP147843.1:0-176934 GCF_037335815.1 Salinirubellus litoreus
TCTTCCCGAGATGGGTGCGGAACCATTACACTCTGGATGGTGTACTGTTCCAATTCAGCAATCATCTCTCTGTGTCCCGCGACCGCGGATCGAGAGCGACTCCGCCCGGGGCGGACTGCTTCCGCCTTACCGACCGGCCTGCTCCCTTCGTCGTAGACGGTATCTGAATATGCTTATGTACCACATTTCACCCACGATCAGGGAGTATACGGGCACTTGATCCCGACGTACGCACTGCGCACGTTCTGAGTCTTTTTCATCGAGAGGAGCAAGGCCACAAACAGGATCTGTCCACATGCCAACCGTCGCTACGATCGTGGATACAGCATTTAGACTGTTCGTCGTCGCCGAGTTGACGGCGAAGTACGTCGCACTCTGTACGCTCGTCGTCGGGCTGATGGGCTACTGGACGGCGGGGTCGAACGTCCATCGGTCGCTCCGCTATCGGGGGATGATCGTCGGGGCGTGTGCGGCACTCGTGGCGATCTTCGGTCTTGCCGCGTTCTACGACCTCGTCGCGTACGTCATGGCCGGGTCAGAGTTCCTCCCACCGGGCTGGCCGTATGGAGCCGGCGGCGCCAGCGAGCTGCTCCCGATCGCACAGGCCGCCTCTGGGATGCTCTCGTTTCTGGGGCTGGCCTGCTTCTCACTCGGGGCGGCGCTGTGGGCCGCAGGCGGACCGTACGGACAGGCAAGAACTCGTGGATACCACGGCATCACCTACGGTCTGGTGATGATCGGCGTCTCGATGGGGGGGACGCTCTTCACCGTCTTCGCAAGTGTGTTCACTTCGTTGTAGAGCCGTCGGAGACCCACAGCTGCAACAGAACAAGCGGAACCGCGAATGAGACTCGCGCTATTAGCCAACATTACAGAAGAGGAACCGAATGAGGCGCGTGTGAACAGTTGAGTAAGATGTGGGGGTTGGCTGGTGACCGGTCCTCGGGAGTTGTGACCGAGAGGCTCTAGTCGTCGTGATCGACGACTGCCTCGGTCCGGACCGACGGTTCGAAGTCATCTCGCTCAGCCGTCTCGTCACAGATCCGGGGGACGACGTTCCAGATGACGCTGTAGTTCTGGTGGATCTCGTCGGTTGTCGGAAATTCCAGCCAGTCAAGCAGTTCGTTCACCGCTTCGTCGTATGACTGATCCTGTAGGAGATTCCGATTGCTGTACGCGAGCAGGCGATCGCGGGTCCGTTCGCTGACAGGAATCGACTTCCTGCTCATGATTGGGACGACCTCCTCCTGGGGGCGGGGTCGTTGGATGGAGTCTTGGATTCCATTTGGCGTCACTATCCGTGTTAACTACCAGTCGGGTACCGCAACTACGAATCGAATATATGCAGTGTCCAGCACTCTTAACTCTTACTCTAAACCCCACAGAAACCGCATTTTGACCGGAGCAGACCGGCAATGTGCGCGATGCGTACGGGTACGCACCGCGCAAGTTTGCGCAGTGCGCATACTTGAAACTAAAATTATGCCCGCCCGACAACGTCGGTCGTGCAATGAACCTCAAGCACGCCGCCGAACGACTGCCGAACCGCCTCGCACGCCTCAAGTCGGCTGTGAGCTTCGAGACTGTCTTCATCACCGCCTTTGTTACCCTCGTGTTCTTTACCGGCGGCGCCGCTGCACAGGCGCCCACCGGCGGAACGGGCGGGGCGACGACCGGTTGGGAGACGATCCTCGACAACCTGTACAACGTCCTCTACATCACACTCCAGTACGTCGGGCTGACCGTCCTGGTGCTGGGGTTCATCGTCTGGCTCACCGCACGGAATAACTCCCAGCGCTCCGAAACCGGCATGAAGCTCACGATGGGCGGGGGTGCGATGGTGGTCGCCTACTTCGGGCTGGGCGCACTCGTCTCCCTGCTCGAGTTCATCGCCGGGTGATACCCCGTTCCCGGGGCAGCACAGCCGCCCGACTACCTCACCATTCACCTCATTCATGAGCCCATGACGCCACCAGCGCCGCATTTCGACGACCGACCACAAGACGAACAGCTCAACTCCCCCCGGGAGACATCGACGGAGGCCCGACGGTGAGTGATCAGAACCGGTCGGACCATCATGGCCGTGTACCGAGCGTCAGCGACGACGAAATCCGCACGGCTGTCGCCGCCCGCCTGCAGAGAACCGACGCGGGTCCCGGTACCACTGGGGACGAGGAAGGCCAGCCTTCCCCGGGGAGCGCGACCGGGGTCGGTCAAGAGACGTCCGACGCCAATTTCTCGACGGAGACAGGGCTGGGTGGTGACGATCCCGGTGGAAGCGAGTCAAAAGATTCCCCGGGCGAAGCAGAGCCGGACGACACGACGCGGCCATTCATCAAGATCACGCCGGCCCGTGAGCAGGTCACACCCGGTCACGTGGTTAAGGCGCTGTACGGACTCTACCGAACCGGCAGCGGCCGGCAGATGCCATTCGGCCTCGAACAACGACTCTCATTCGTCAGCACCCACCTCACCTTCGAATTCCTGATCCACAAACCGCGGGCCACCCAGCAGTTCGATTTCTACCTCGGGGTTCGCCCGTACGAGCGGGAGGCCTTCGAGACGCTGGCGGCGAACGTCCGGGCGATGTACCCCGAGTCGTTCCGCTTCGAGATCGTCCCGTTCTCCGTGGCTGAGGTGTTCGAGCCGTCCAAGTCGGGTGAGACGGCACAGCTCGACGCGTTCGAGGGGATCAATGAACTCGGCCAGCTGAAGGGCTTCGAGCCGTTGGACATCGACGCAGACCACTTACTCACGGAAGCGGGAGCGAGCGACTCAGAGGAGCAAGAGCCACCTGAACTGGTCCGGTGGCACGGCGTCGAAACAAAAAACAACGACTGGATGACCCTGCTCTCGCGGTTCAGTGAGCTGGCGCTGGACGCCGACGATGGCTATCGCTCGCCGCTGAGTGTTCTCCTCGAGCAGGCGCTCGCGACCGACGAGCCGTTCGTCTATCAGGTGGTGTTCAGGCCAAAGCACGACTGGACGAAGGATGCCGAACGCCACAAGCGCAACCTCAAGATGGGAACTACAGGGATGTGGAGCGCATTCAAGCAGGAGGCCGCAGCGACTTTGCTCGGGACATCAGAAGAAGAGCGACGCCAGCGTCACCGACCAGATACGCCCGAGCAAATTGGCGGGACCATCAGCGGGCCGGACGCCAGCGGGCAGTCCACCCAGCACAGTCGGATGGGCCAAGTCGACCTCAAACAGCCGGCCGTGACGTTCGATGTCTCCATCCGGGCCGCCGGCGATACGACCGCCATCGGCGGGATCGCGGGAGCCTTCACCGCCCTCAGCGGGCCCTACTACGGGATCGAGGGAAGTGTCCTAGGTGATGACGGCCGGGAGTATCGACAACTCACTGAAGCTGGACTCGGCCAGATCGGATTCCGGGAGCGCTTCGGTGACGACACGTCAGTTATCGTTGCCAGTCCAGACGAGCTCGCGAACTTCGTCACGGTCCCGAGTACAGGAGCACTCCCCAAGCCGAGTCGGGGAGCCTCTGGCGGGACGCCTGACGTCCGGTCACCCTTGACCGCGACCAACGAGGAACTCCTCCGAACTTTCGACACCGGAATGTGCATCGGCGAGGCCGAGACAGCCGCGCTTTCACGCCCGAATATCCCGGTCCACCTCACCGCCGAGCAGCTCACCCACCACGTCCTCCGGGCATCGACGACGGGCAGTGGGAAGACGACCGCAATGGTCAACGACGCCCTGACTGCATACGAGGAACTCGACGGCCCAACCGTTATTTTCGGCAAGAAGGGCGGCAGCATGGCGACCGAGTACAAACGGGCACACTTCCACCGGTTCGGCAACCTCGACGATATCGTTCACCTGCCAGTGCCGGGCCCGAACGGCGAACTGCCGGCGTTCCCGTTCTTCGACATCCGGCCACAACTCTCCGCCGGTATCTCGCGGGAGGCGGCCGTCCAAGAGAAAGTCGACCGGTACAACGAACTGCTCGCGTACGTCCTCGGTGAGGAACAGCACAATCAGGCGTTCGTCGCTCAAGAGATCCTCTCGAACCTGATCGTCGCGTTGTTCGACCCTATCCACGGTGAGGACGCGTACGCGATCAGCGACCTGCTGTCGGCGGCCACCCAGATGCAAGAGGCCGTGCCCGAGATGCAGCGAGCACAGAGGACAGGCGAAAAAATACAGGCCGATGAGTACCTCCCAGAGGTCGTAGATACCGATCTTAAGATAGCGCTGGAGAGACACTTTAGTGCGGAGCCACGCCGATTTGCGACCTCTATCGACGCGGTACTGAACCGAATTACCAAGCTTCGCGAACGGGATTTCGTCTGGCGGATGCTCAACTTCGTCCCCGAGTGGGATGAGAACGCAGAGACCTATGCTGACGACCAGATGCTGTTCGACCTGACGCGCTGCTCGACTCGAGGAAGGTGGTGCTTATCGATACGGGCGATCTCCGGCCAGCGTCGAGCAATCTGTTCACGGTGTTAGTGCTGGATTACCTGTGGTCGTGGGTCCGGCTGCGCAAGCGCTGGGACCGGGACGTCCCGGGCCTGCGGACGGCTACTGTGTGAACCTGATCATCGACGAGGCGGCACCAGTCCTGAAAGCGAGTCTGGTCCGCAACGAGATGATCCCCGACGCACGGGAGTTCGCGCTCGCCTTCGAGGTGATCGTCCACTTCCCCGAGCAGGTGAAACGCGACGCGCTGGACACGCGAGCGTACAAGGAAATCCTCCGGAACATCAACACCAAACTCATCGGAAAGCTCGCCATCGACGACGAACTCGCGACAACGCTGTTTCACGAGGACCTCGACGCCGAGGGACTGGCCAACCGGATCGCCTCGCTTCCCCGTGGAGAGTGGCTCGCACAACTCCCCGACACGGGATTCATGACCGACACGCCCGAGCTGGTGACACTGAAACCGCTCCCGATACCGCCGGGGCACAGCGATAGCGACGACCCCGTCGACGCCGGGACGCACCGTCCGGACTCCGGCGATCCAAGGAGTCCGGGACAGACGTTTCAGGAAGCTGATCACCTCCAGTGGTCGCGCACCCGTTTCACCTACTGTCTGTTGCCGGGGGTGAACTGTCCGCCCGACGCCGCACAGCGCACCGCCCGGTGGGGAGCCGGCGTCACGAACACCGGAGGCGGAGACGATGACGCGTCTACAACGGTCGAACACGCTGAGACGGAGTCAGATATCGACCCATCCAACAGGGTAGACGAAGATACCGACGGCGAGTCCTCGTCTGAACAGAGCGGAACACAGGGCCCGGAGACAGATGCCCGGGGACCATCCCAGTCCGGTGGAGCATCGAACCGATATGGCACCGTTCTGGGAACCGGCACGACATCCTCAACGAACGGCACGGATAGACCCGCTGACAACACGTCTGACCGGAACAGCGGTAAAGCCCGGTCAGGACGAGACTCGTCTGGCAGGGACTCCGCAGAATCAAACGACGACGCCTCACCCCCGGATGCCAGCCGGAACTCGTCAGGGGACGACCTAACCGAGCACGAGCGTCGGTTCCTCCGGAACGTGATCGCGGCGCTCAACGGCGAACTCGACGCCTACGAGCTCACCGAGTCGATGACGATCATCCGGAACCGCTCAGGAAGTAATATCGACGAGGACAAATTGGTCGAGCAGGGCTACCTTGAGAACCCCCACGTCGGGACGCGGAAGTACTACTACGTCACCGAGAAGGGCCAGCACGCGGTCGACCGGAAGCTGTACACCGGTCGTGATTACGGTGATCTCCACGAGAAGGTCCACCACAAGGTGTTCACCGAATGTTTCGCCCGGTATCTCGCGCAAACAGAGAGCCAACATGTCGAGAAGTATTACGAACCGATGGGCGGCGGAATGGTGTTCGATGTGGCTGGATTCATCGACCTTCCGGGGGGCCAGCGAAACCTCACAGCAATCGGGGAGGTCATCACGACGGTCAAACCTGAACGGGTTGTCAAGCACTACGACGACTTCGCGCAGTACGACGGTGTCACCAAGCACTGGGTCGTGAAGGATATCGACGTGACCCACGACCTCGTCCGGGCACTCCACGATGCTGGACGGGTGGAAACGGTGCCGCCGAAATCACTCCAGAATCATACACGTATCGCCGAGACGGTCTTCGGGGAGCATGGCGAGTGGCAGATTCACAGCGGAAGCGATATCGTCGAAGCTGTGCGGGCGTTCACCGCCGAATCGGAGGATGGAGCGATTGGCTGGCGGCGCCCTGAACGCGCTCAATAGCGTTGGTAGAGCGATCTGGAGCGCTGCTGGACTAGTTCCGCAAAAGACTGGCTTAGGGAGGGTATTGGGTACGCGATCAACCCCATCTCATTCCCGCTGCCGTCGGACGCTTTGGACTAGTCCATCGATGGGATCAACGCTCAACGCGTGGGCGGTTGGGCACCAGCCGTTTCGCGAGCGCGGCAACGGGGCGGAGAGACAGTTCCCAACCACCCCTACACAGCCATGTCATTGAATACTATCACCGAAGGTGCGATTCCTGATACGATCCGTACAGTCGAGCAGTGGATTTGCTGGCGCGAGGACGAGCGCGACGGCAAGCCAACGAAGGTTCCGATCAAACCGTACCGGACCAGCGGAACCCCGTTCGCGAGTGCGACGGACCCGGGGACGTGGCGGGACTTTGAGACCGCGCTGACGTATCATCGGGAACGTAATTCCCGTACCGATGGGGTCGGGTTCGTGTTCGACCCCGAGGCGGGAGTCGTCGGGGTCGACTTGGATAACTGTCGCGACGCCGACAGCGAGGAACTGGAGTCGTGGGCCACCGAGATCATCGACCGCCTCGATTCGTACACCGAGATCTCACCCTCAGGGACAGGTATCCACGTCCTCGTTGAAGGCGAACTCCCTGCAGGGCGGAATCGTCGTGGTGACGTCGAGATGTACGACCGGGACCGGTTTTTTACCGTGACTGGTGCGCACCTCCCCGGGACTCCCGCAGACGTCGCTCGCCGGCAGGACGCCCTCCTCGCTGTCCATTACGAGTTCGTCCAGACCGCTGGTGAGGACGAGGCGACCATGCTGACCGAGACAACGGCCCACGCGCCATCGAACGGCGCCGCGGGGGTTGGAGACGACGACACACCGACCCAACCGGTTGGCCCGAACTCGGGGCTGCGTCGGAAGTTCGGTCAGGACGCGCCAGCGGTGGACGACCCGGCCCTTGAGGCGGCGTTGCACGGGCTGACACCGGACGAAATCCCCGACCCTGTGCCCCGAACCATCGGCGAGGTCGCGGGGGCGGGTGTGGACCTACCGGATGCGGAGGTGCTCAGGCGGGCGACGGCCTCGAAGAGCGGGGAAACCATCCAGGCGCTTCTCGACGGCGACAGCTCGCTGTGGAGCGGGCAGGACAGCCGCTACCCGTCGCAATCGGAGGCCGACATGGGGCTGTGCTTCTTTCTGGGCTTCTGGACGGGCGGCGATCCCGAGCGGATAGACGAGCTGTTCCGGGCATCGGGGCTCTACCGGGAGAAATGGGACCGACGCCACTACGGCAACGGGGCGACCTACGGCGCCGTCTGCATCGCCCGGACGCTCTTAAAACTCGATGACTATTACAGCCCGCCGGCGAGCGACTCGTCGAAAGACGATAGCGACGGATGGCAGACATCGGGGGACTCAGCCGAAGGAGCCGACCCCTCCCCACCCATCCACGGAGCAGACCGGGGTCGTTCCACGAGGCGGTCGACGGGCGGTTCAGCGCCGTCGATCGACATGGGAGCAGTCGAGGACGCCCAGCGACTGGCGACCAGGGTGAAGCGCCAACAGGAGCAGCTTGACGCCTACGAGGAGCGGATCGCGGATCTCGAAACCCGGCTTCGATGGTACCGTATCGCGCTCGATCTCCAGTCCGGCGAGCCGCCTGTCCCTGGCGAGGACCCGCCTGAGAAGGAAGTCGCCACGCACGATAGCAACCCTCGGGGCGAGCCCGCCGCACCACCAGAGGGAGATCTCGATATCGGGGAGCAACGTACCGGTAACCGAGACGTTGCCAAGACCACAGAACAGGCACCGGGGCCACCCGAGTCGGATCACGAGGTGGAGGACTCGCTACCTGACGACAATGGGTCACGGCTGAGGCGGTGGCTCCGGCGCCGGTGGTCGTGACGAGCACGGAGCATCTCCAGCCTGGGAGCGAGACTCGATGACAGGGGTCGGGAGGGCGACCCGGTCGCTCACCGGTCCAGCCTGCCGCCCGGCATTTATCAATACCAAGGGAGTGAGGAGGCCGAGCACGACGCGAGATCCCGACGCGGTGTTGGAATCGCGAGCAGCGCTCTGAGCGTCCTCAGGAGAGCTTCGAGATGTCGCAGACCACCACGACCGAGACCGAGCTGCAGGACCGTGCGGAAACCATTACTACTCACCTCGACGCGATGACGGGGCCAGCGAGCGACGCGGCGGCTGTCGAGGCGGAAATCACCCGGCAGGAGATCGGGCAGCGGCTGGACGAGCTGGTCGCCCATCAGGTTCCGGTGGACGAGGCCGTGCGGACGGTCGTCCGCGGAATCATGCGCGACGCCAGCTTCGAGCAGTCGGACCTCCCGGCCGAACTCGCACGGCTGGCCGGGTACTCGGCGGGCTCGCGGTTCGAGCGCGCAATGCTCGAGGATGTCGAGGAAGCAGACCAGTGGATCGACGTCGTCGCCGAGGTCGTCGAGCTCTGGGAGCCCCGGAGCGAGACGATCGCCCAAGTCGGGCTGCTCGGCGACGAATCCAGCCGGCTCAAGTTCGTAAAATGGGAGAGTGCAGGGCTCCCTGAGCTGGTCGAGGGGGAGACGTACCGGTTCCACAACGTCGTCACCGACGAGTACCAGGGCCGGTACTCGGTGAGCCTCAACTCGGCGACCGTCGTCGAACCCAGTGAGACGACGGTCAGCGCGGCTGCCGAGGGCGTCACCGTCGGGGGACGCTCGTCGCCGTCCAGGAAGGCTCAGGACTCATCAAGCGCTGTCCCAAGGCGGACTGTACCCGGGTACTCTCGGGCGGGCGGTGTGGCGAACATGGCGCCGTCGAGGGCGAGTTCGACCTTCGGATCAAGGCAATCGTCGACGACGGCAGCCGGTCGGTCAACGCGATCTTCGACGCCGAGGCAACCGTCGCGGTCTCGGGGCTGTCGATGGCAGACGCCCAAAAGATGGCGATGGACGCTCTCGATACCAGCGTCGTCGTCGACGCCCTCACCGAGCGGGTGCTCGGCCGGTCGTACCGGCTGACTGGCCCGGTGGTGGGCGAGTACTTCCTCGTCGACGACGTGGCCGAGGGGCCCGCCGACGAAGACCTCAGTGACGAGGCGCTCGAGCCCGCGGTGACGGGCCGCCAGCCGGCCCAGCGAATGCTCGCGCAGGAAATCAACGCCTCGACGCACACCTTCCAGGAGTCCGACGAGGAGCGGGCCCCCGTGCTCAGCCTGTCCCCCACCGGCGTCGCGGTGAACCGTGTGCTGACCGTTGGAGCGCTCATTGAGGCGAGAGACGTCGGGTCGAGCAGCGAATACTGGCGTGGACGCGTGTACGTCGGCTCCGAGCCCGTGTTCGTCTACGCGGGCCAGTACCAGCCGGAGGCGATGCAGTTCCTCCAGCAGGCGGCTACGCCGTCATACGTCGCCGTAGTGGGGAAGCTCCGCTCCTACGAGGCGGGCGAGCGCGTGAACGTCGCCATCGAGCCGGAGTCGATCGCGACCGTCGACGAGCCGACCCGGGAGGCGTGGCTGGCTGAGGCGGTCGAACACACTGGCACGCGGATTGCGGCGTTCGAGCGCGGCGCGGCACAGGCGGCTGCAGCGGCCGAGCACTACGGCAACGATCTCGGCTCGATTGAGCAGGCTGTCACCGACGCAGCGAAGGAGCTGGGACTGGAGGACGCCAGCCCGTAGCCTGGCGCCGGCACCTCGGCGTTTGAAGAAGGGTTACCCCACACGGTCGGTTGATTAGTCCGGCGTGGGGTAACTACGGTATCAGCCGAAGACCAGACGCAGAGAGTCTCAAGCCAGTTTCGCGGTTACAAACGAGCAGGGAAGCAATCACGTCGACTCTGTAGCGAACCGTTCCCACCGATCAGTGTATAACCATTATGATAGATAGGTACATATTCTCCCGCTCCATGGAAATAGTACATGTTGCCGTAGACGGGGTGGCTCGGAGATATCCTGGGAGCACCACAGGAGACCCGTTCGCCAGGGTCTCGAAGATGGACATCCTCTAGCCCTCCGAACAGCGCCGACGTGTAACCGCTTGCCCTATACACCACCAATGACCCCCACATCCGACACGGACTGGCACGAAGTGACTTTCTCGGTCCCGTGGATCGTCCACAACGTCGCTACCGCACAGGACGCGATCAATATCGCCGTCGCCGAGCTCGGGAAGCGCGTCGCCAAGGCCGGTGAATCGATTCGGAACGCCGATATCACGGTCCAGTCGGCCTGCTGTCGTGGCTGTGAGACCGAGATGGACGTCGCGACGGTTGTCTCGGGCCGGGCGCTGGTCGGCCTGCTGTTGACCGTCGAAGTCCGGGCCAGTTGTCCCGAAGAAGGCGGTATTGTCAGCCAGCGCGAGATCGGCCCGCACGTCCCGGATACCCCCCTCACGCTCGTCGAGTCGTCTGGGTAATTCGTCGTTGTTCCCCTACGGCTCGACGACTTCAGCGAACGCGACGTTCTCGCGAACGGTCGTGATCCGGACGAGCGGCTGCTGGCCGATCTCGGTGTCAGGGACGAACACAACGTAGCCGGGACCGACACGGGCGAGACCGTCACCCTGGTCGCCGACGTCCTCGATCTGGAGACGACGCTGCTCTCCCTCTGTCACGGGGGGCTGGTCCGGTGTGCTGTCGGTCGAGGCCGACTGGCTGGCCGTCTTCGACGATGTCGACGGAGAAGAATCGCGAGCCGGATTAGGTGTCTCCCTCTGCCGAGCGAGTCGGGTATCTCGGGAATCATCGTCAGCAATTGTTGAGTTCCGGCGGTCGGTAGCCCCTGATGATGTTGACACGCCAGGATACACCCCAACTCGGTACGTCTCCTCGGATTCGAGCGTCTCTGGTTCGATTTCCGGTTGGGGAACCGTGATGACGTACTCTCCATCTCGTTCCTCGACGCGACCTGAGAACAAACACAACAGGGTGGACGAATCCATCGATACTACTTCTGACGGCACTTGGATATATCCGTCTAGTGGTCCGTCGACCGTCTATTGATGAGTTCGGTGGGTGTTCGACCCGCTCTTGGAAATCGAACGAACTGCTTTCTGTCAGAACGATCCTGCTGACTCGATGGAAATTCTGCTATCCCAGCGGAGCGTGAATCAACTATGGGACGCAAGAGACCGAGCTGTATTCCGTGCTCCAGAGCACGTGCTGCTGACTAGTCCGAGTGCGAAAGAAGCCGGGTTATGGGCGTGACAGCCCGGATGCTGCGCGTAGCGCTCAGCGGCGGGCTGGCGTCGGCGTGAGCGACAGCTCTCGCAGTTCTCGTGTCCTCCACCTGTCGGCTTCTCATCCGGCTATCGTTTCGCAGTCGTTCGGTTTTCTCTCCCTTGGTTGGGCTCGTCTCGACATCGTCCAAACAGTTATATCGTCAGTGGTAGTTTGTTCGGCCAGCAGAATTTCCATAGGTGAATACAGCGCGCGTATCGGCCAGAGCAGAGTTTGTTTTAGACGACCTCTTCGAGGACTGACTCACCACTACCATCCTTTGACTCCCATTCCCACTCGTCTTCGATGCGTACACGACCGTCGTCAAGCAGTTCAGCGGTGCCCACGGAGTGGCCACTCGCGGTTTCATTCTCTGTGTTGATCTGCGAATACCTGATGTCCCATTCATCTCCATCAAACGTTCCGACGAGATGGCCATCGACGATACTTCCACCTGTATAGTGTGCGTAAATCCGTTCGCCCTCCTGCTCAAACTCGAAGCGAGTATCTCCACTCACTTCCCCAGCATCGGTGTTTGCAACGCCAGCAAGCGTCCGACCATCAAGTGAGATATCTTCGGTCATAGACTGTTGTGCTATCCATGAGGTCAAAAAACCCCGAGAGGTGCGGACTACACCCTCTCTATCTCGCAGGCGGTGAGAGGGCTATCACCGAAACATCAATTCAAATCGCGTAATCACGAACCCATCGATCTACGGTTGACAGAACACTAACAGTACTGTACTGCTAGTTCGGCTGCCGCATCGTTCGCTATTTCGTATCGTTACCCCACAAGATCGGCGATCCACGCTCGTAGGGTGACATATGGTGAGATGCTACTTGAGATCAAGACAGAAGGTCAGCGGAGTCGGCACACACCGAATCCGGTGGCTCGTTCCAGTCAATCGGTCGGCGTCGAAAGAGAGTGTTAGAGTTCTGAGTCCGGTCAGAGACTCGCCGTGCTACAGTTCGCTACAATTCTACTCAGTCGTCAAACATCACCGATCACCACTCTTGCAATCGCTCTGATTGGCCGTCGCTCGCTCAATGATCGTCAGGGTACTGTCCCGGCGTGTTTCGAACGTCGGGTCGCCATTGTACCATCGCTTGATGACATCCTCACAGCGAACGACATCACCCTCCCGCAACTCGGGGAATCGGTGTGAACGAATGAGCGTCCGACCGTCGTCCGTTGGATCGGGCGTCGGTCGTGTCTCATCCCATTCGCTTTTGACCCACACAGCGAACTTCATCACGCCGGTATCGTCACTCAGCAGACCGGCCTGCTTGATGTCGGGATGGGTATCCTCGAACAGCCGGAGGATCGTTCCCTGGGTCGAGAATCGCCCACGCGTCGCCTCGACGGGCGTGTACCGGACGTTGCCGACTCGCAGGACGTTTCCTGAGTCGGTCGCCTCGGCGTCGGCCTGTCTGAGCAGAGCCTGTGTCGGATCGGCCCCGTCATGGAGGCGTTTCGCGAGCGCAATCGCCAGCGTCAGCCGTGACTTGCGAAGCTCAACCACTCGATCGAACTCGTCGTTCAGCAGTCGGTCTACCATCCGGGAGACCTGGTCGTGCTGTTCGGCGTCGAGGTCTGTGAGCGGCCGAATCCGCCTACGGTAGGCCTCAACCTGACGTTTCTCTCGAACGGCTGCAAGCTCGGCACTAGATGGCCTGGTCGCGGCGTATTCGTCGTACCGGTTGGCCAGCCACTTCGCATGACCCACCAGTTCGACGTCACCTGGCTGGATGTCCGGATCGGTCCGGGCAGTCAGGATGCCGTCAGTGACGCGGCGCATCTCGGCTTCGACCGCGAGAGAGTACTCGATCGATTCGAGTGAACTCCTCGCGAACTGTTCGGGTTCGTCGAACAGCTCACCGAGCGGAGTGAGTCGCCCGTCGGGCGTCTGCACTTCCAACTCTGCGGTCGGAACACCCTCGGTCGCATCTTCGGGCGTCGGGTCGGTTGGGATGTCGAGCGCACGGAGACGGTGCAGGCGCGCCTGTTCGGCAGCCGGCAGCGTCTCCAGCAGCTCGTGGTCGATACCGCTGTCCCAGTCCTGAGAACGGGAGCGAGCGGGCAGCAGCGAGGCGAGGTGACCCGGAGCAGTGTCCTGCGTCGTCGCGGAAGCTGTCCGTGCCACCATCGGCTCAAGGCCGCTCGCGATACCGATCATGCGCTCACCGTTCGGGTCGACGAGCGTCGGGCCCGCCGTGTGGTCGTAGTCGATCGCGAACGTCGTCGCCTGGTCGCCGGATCGCTCGGCAAACAGGAAACTCGCGTTCGTGCCGGTCGCCGCGGTGACTGCTCCAGCCTTGTCTGGCTGGTAGAGCGTGTCGCCGGGCGTCCAGTTGGCGTCGATGCGGCTCGCGGCGAGTCGCCCGGTCGGGGCAACCACCGGGTCACCGTCGGCTGTGTGTCCGTACACGCCGTCGACGGGTTCCGTTCGGGAGCCGTACTCGCCCTTCGAGGCGGTCCGTTCGGTGTACGCCGTCGAATCGTCAATTTCTGTCCCGTCAGTCGCGCTGCTCGCAGACGACTCGGTGTCATCATGCACGAGTGCGTGCAGCAACCCTGAGAGCATCCGCACCAGTGCGGAGCGATCCTCGGGGGAGCCGGCACGCTGGCGGCGCTTCCGGGCGGCCCGGAAGTTTTGGGATGGCGTGTCGGTCGGCCGCGTGAGAGCGGTCGCATCTGTCGTATTCGGTTCTGTCGTCTCGTCTTGAGTTCCCGATAACTTCTTATCAGGGTAGTTGCTACTGTTCATTGGAATTCCAACATTCCATTCGTGAGGCTCTTGTACAGCCTCACATTCTACACTCGTTAGCACCGCTTAGTTGTATCGCCGTTAGAGACCTCAGAAGTGGCATTTTCTGACGACCCCCACATAGACCCCACAACTGTTTCGACTGAGTTTCATCCGTCTGCAGTTACCCCACGTTACACGAGAGAGGAGGTTTGTGGGGTAACTACCGCCCGGGTCGTCACAAACGAGGACACTGGAGCCGCGTTGCTTCGGAAGAGAAAGCAGGTGCGACTGGTTGAGCATCTACAACAGGTCTCGGTATCGACTGAAAGCGTCAAGTCCTCGCTTAGACGAGAGGAGCACAAGTGACCCCCCAGCAAAATCCGCTGACGTACCCTCGGAGGTACTGAAAGCGAAGTTCGTCTATCGTTATCCTACTGACCGCTCAGCGGTACTTTAGATAACTGAAAGCCCAAACAATTATCTAAACAGGCCACAATTGAGGTGATAGATAACAATGCGGCCCGAAGATTTTGTTGAGCATTCTCCTGGCGAGATCGAGATGGTCGACGGGATCTTCACCTACAGTCCGGATCCGCTCCCGCCGGATCTCGACCCGTCACACGATCTCATTACGCAGAACGGCGAGGCAATGTACGCACTCGGACAGTTATCCGACCTCGAGACGTGGCTGGACTCCCCCGAGGTCATCCTCAGTCCGTTAGTTCACCGTGAAGCAGCTGACTCCTCGAGCATCGAGACGATTTCGCGGGTGACGCTCTCGGACCTGTACCGTCGTGAGGCCGGAGAAGATGTCGGCACGACCGACACCGAGCGCGCCGACATCGCCGAGGCGGCCAACTACATCGACGCAACACGTCTCGGAATCGAACTTCTCGAGGCTGGGGAAGAGATCGACCGGTCGCTGCTTCAGCAGCTTCACGAGGTGCTCATGAGCGGGGTCCGCGGTGCAGAGAAGCATCCCGGCGAGTTCCGTGAGGAACTCGTCGGTATCGGCGAGCCCGGACAATCACTTGATGAAGCTCGGTTCGTCCCGACGCCGCCTGCGAGCGTCCCGTACGCGCTTCGGAGTTTGTTACAGTACCTCCGGACGGAGTCGAGGTACGCACCGCTCATCGAGATCGCACTCGTCCACTACCAGTTCGAGGCGATCCATCCGTTTCACGATGGGAACGGGCGGATGGGACGGCTGTTGATCATGCTTGCGCTGTATCGGCGTGATATCCTTCCCGGGCCGTATCTGTATCCGTCGGCGTATTTCAACGAACGACGTGAGACCTACCTCGATCGGTTACTCGCAGTCAGTCAGGAAGGCGCGTGGACTGAATGGGTCGAGTTCTTTCTGGAAGGAATTGCGACCCAGAGCCGTGAGGCATACACCGTCGCCCGGGAGTTACTCGCGCTCCGGGAACGATACCGTGAGCAGTACGCAGGGGCCGGGGCGGTCGTCACTGAGCTGATTGACTTCATAATCCGCCAACCGTATTTCACCGAGCCCCAAGCGGTCGAGGCGACAGGCCGGTCCCAACCGGCAGTTAACAAGTGGGTCCGCCAGCTGTGGGACGACGGGGTCCTGCGCGAAACGACCGGTCAGCAACGAAATCGCCGGTATGAAGCGACGGACGTGTTGGATATCGTCGAGCCGTATTGAGCGGGCGCGTACTGGATGGTACGGTAGTTTCGCAATCATGTGATCCGCCCGCTTCGAATTTGTAGCGTCCTGCGTGCTCGTCTCGATGTGGGAGCGCGGTGGCCGCCTCCGATCAGATTTACCACCTACAACGGAGTGAGGGGAGCCGACCGATAGCGTCAATCCCCCCATGAACCATGTCACTGAGAGATATCTACGAACGGACGTTCGACGAGGACGTCCACAATGGAGAGCAATCTGGCCCAGCCTGTCCGGAGTGTGGTGGGATCGTCCACACCAACAGCATCGAGACGGCCTGCGAGGACTGCGGGCTCGTCGTCGAGGACCGCCCGATCGACCACGGCCCAGAATGGCGGGCATTCGACGATGACGAGCGCGACAGGCGCAAACGAACCGGACCACCACTGACGCCGACCCGCCACGACCGAGGACTGTCAGGCGAAATCGGCTTCGACCGGACCGACGCGAACGGCACCACGCTGTCGGGACAGAAGCGTCACCAGCTCGCTCGCCTCCGTCGCGAGCACCGGCGTGGGCGGTGGTCCAGCAAGGCCGAGCAGAACCTCGCCCACGGCCTTACGGAGGTTCGACGGATCGTCAGCGCACTCGACCTTCCACGGAGCCTTCGCGACCAAGCCTGCCAGCTTCACCGGACTGCTACTGAGGAGGATCTCATCCGTGGCCGGTCGGTTGAGGCGATGGCCGCCGCGAGCGTGTATGCGGCCTGTCGGTGTGCCGGACTGCCTCGGACGCTTGAGGAGGTGGGAGCGACGTCGGCCGTCTCCAACGAGCGTGTCCAGAACTCCTATGGAGTGCTCAACCGGGAACTTGAGCTTCCGACGGTGCCGATGGACCCCATCGAGTATGTTCCCAAACTGATCTCGACGCTCGATGTCTCACCGGTAACCCGGCAGCGGGCCGTTACTCTCGCCAGGAAAGTGACGACCAGCGGCGCCGCGAACGGGTGCCATCCGGCGGGCGTCGCTGCGGGCTGTGTATATCAGGCGGCCCAAGAGCAGGAGGAGCGGATCACCCAGGCGGAACTCGCCGACGCCGCCGAGGTCAGCGTAATGACAGTCCGTGCCCAGTGGAAGCAGCTCCAGACCATCCTCGACGAGCCGAGCAGCCAGTCTCAACGAGGGAACGCATGAACTCGTCGGATCGAGAAACCTCCCCGGCTGATGACCCCGAACCGTTCTTAGATCTCGAGAAAGCCGACTGGGTTCCCGGGGCAGCCTGTCCGAACTGTGGACACGGGGACGTGCACACGATTGTCCGCGCCGGGATCCTGTTCCGCGACATCGGGAGTTGGGAGGTCCAGGAGGTGTTGGGTATCTACGAAGCCTTCTGTTCGAACTGTGACTGGCTACCGCCTGTCCGTCGGGAGTGATAGTCCTGCGGCATCAGACGGAGAGTGAGAAGGTTCGAGAGCGCCATTTAACGGCTGCAAGATATCGAGGGGCCAACGAGCGAGATTCTGGATCCGATTGATCACGTCTCGCTCAGCCACGGCTCCTGTTTCTCCCATGAGTACTGAACCAGACAGCGAACCCGAGCCCGAAATCGAGCAGAGCGATACAGAACACACGGCACCGAGTGACGACGAGTCCGAGCACGGCGAGTCCACGACGGACAATCACCCCGAATCAAAAACAGACACGCCCAATGGAGATTCGGCCGAGAAGGCGTCCCCTGTCGACGATGTTCCCGATGAGCCACCGACATCGTTCCGGGCGGCGATCCGCGCGTCCCGTCTAAAGACCGTCCTCTCCCCGCTCCGGGCTCTCGTTGACGAAGCCCGAGTCCGCATCACCGAGGACGGACTGACTGTCCGGGCAGTGGACTCCGCGAATGTCGCGATGGACGATCTCGAACTCGGGGCGGCGGCGTTCGAGTCCTTCGAAGCCAGTCCGGGGACGTTAGGACTGGATCTCGACAGGCTCGCCGACCCCGTTGGCCTCGCTTCCAAGAACGACCTCATCCAGTTGTACCTCGACCCAGAGTCGGGGAAACTGATCGTTCTAGTCGACGGGCTTCGCTACTCATTGGCCTGTTTAGATGCGACGACGATCCGAGCGGAACCGACACTACCCGAGTTCGACTTGCCCGCAACGGTCAACGTCAACCGAGAGGCGCTCCAGCGGGGGGTGAAGGCCGCCGATCTCGTTGCCGACCACATCAGGATACGGATGGAGGACGGTGGCGAAGCACTTGTCGTCAAGGCTGAGGGCGATACCGACACTGTCACGCTCGAACTCGACGGTGACGACATCGACATCGTCACCGCCGGAGACGCTAGCGCACTCTTCAGTCTGGACTACCTGAAGAAGCTGGTCCGGACGATTCCGAAAGGAACCACTGTGACGATCGATCTCGGCGAGAGCTTCCCGCTGATACTCTCATACGCTCTCGCCGAGGGCGAAGGGACCATCACCCGGATGCTCGCGCCGCGGATCGAGACCTGAGTTGCGTCGAGACAGACCGTGTCACAGCTCGATCGACAGCGCCCATCTTACCTATGATAACCAACTATCGAAGATCCACGCATCGCGCCCGGAGGTATCGCGGCGAGCGAACCGTCGGTGGCTGTCTCGTCTACGCTGGCGACGACCTCCTCGACAAGCACCTGTTCGTCCATCCAGTTTCCCCGGGGGGATTCGACTGGAGCCCCGATGCCGACGACGACCGAGCCTGCCAGCTGGCGATCGCCCTGCTCGCCCCAACGTTCGGCCTCGAAGTCGCCGTCGACGACTACCACCTCTTCGCGACGAACTTTGTGAAGCGCGAACTGACCGGCAACACCTGGACAGTTCGGTCTCAGGACCTCAAGGAGGACGGGCTCCGCACGAAGTTCGCCCACCGCGAGTATCCGGAGAATACGGCACCATCACCCTCGGAAGTCAACATCGAGACAGTCGACATCGACGGTCTGAGCTATGCCGGGGAGATCGCTCTCGCCCGGCGGTATGACGACATCCTGTGGAATAAGGGCAATCGACGGGGCAACCTGCGTCGTCTCCAGGAGATACGCACCGGGGCGCTTGACCCGGCCGACGAACCCGTCTCGAAGCAGTGGGTCGGGACCCATCTCGGTTTGACGGCTGCCGCGGCGAAGCGAGCGTTGGCCGAGGAGTTCGAGACGATGGGCGAACTCGCGGCCTGGGTGTTGTACGCGACCACACTCACCGACCGCAGGAACATCGGCGAAACAACCGCTAATCGGCTCCGATCCCGACGCGGCGTTTTCATCCGGTGGTTTGGAGGCGAAGGGTACATCCCCCAGTACGATGATGACCAGCAAACGCTCTCGGGACAGCCGAGTCAATAGTCGGGAGAACTCTCCGTAAATAATTACATTACCCGCATAATGTGAGTCAAGATCCACTCTGAGAACGGCTATCCGGTCCAGCTATCCAGTGAATTTCTCTTCGACAGATGGGTGAAGAGTCCGAAAGCGGGCGATCGAACGTCTGGTGTGTCGTCTGCGGTGTCGAGGACTCTTCAGTCCACGAGACAAGATCATGGCTACCGATCAGTACACGCAAGGACGCGAGCGTAGCAACGGTTCAACGAGTAACTCCGAAGAGGCGAACGATCACGTTCCCGTTACCTCACTCCTCGCCGAGGAGCACACGCTTCGGTTCGCCGGGGTCACCGACGGCGACGCGGAGGCAGTCCCTGGAGACGACTGGTGTTCACCGGAAGCTTGGTGTGGCGACGACGACGTGACCCCGCTCGGAAAGGCACTCTCAATCCTGCCACGAGCCAGTTCCGGGGAACTCTGGGCGACCAACGAGTTCGTCGCGACTGACGGTGACGTCGACATCGCCGCTATCGAAGCAGTCCACGGCCTCGATGCCGACGCAATCGAAGAGACAACCGGGCGCTCGCTCGACGAACTGGCCGCTCAGGCTGACGCCGAGCCGGTCGTGTCCGTCGACGATCACCAGGATATCGTCGACCGGCGCCGGAAGGCACTGTGCGCGTTAGGCTACGACGTCCGGTTCCGCTGGCAGATCGCCTCCGATCGATACTCGATCATCAACCCGCAGGAGGCGTACCAGCCGATCGTCACTGCGCTTCAGCGTCGCGACGAAACCAACGCCTTCGGCTGGCTGAGCTACCGTGATTGGGGCGGTCTGTTCAAGATGTTCGTCGTCTGCCCCGGTCTCCGGCGGGAGATCGGTACACCAAACGAACCGATCGATATCGACGACGAGGCTGACCTCAACGCCCTCGGGTCGCATCCAAGTTCGGAGCGCGAAGTAGACGACAACGCGGACGAGGAGAACGAAGAACTGGTGGTCTACGGCGGCTTCGAGTCCGGCTACGACTTCCGCGGGACGCAGACGCTATGGGCCAAACCCATTCTGTACTTCCCTGACAGCGGGACGATCGTTCCCGATACGGGTCAGCGCTACACCCGCCGTCATTACGGGCGGGCGACTGATGCCGCCCACGAGCGTGCGAACGACCGGGTGCCCATCGACGAGTGGTGGGCGTCAATCTACGACGACGTCGAGACACGAATGGTCGATGTCGACCGGGCAGTACGTCAGGCCCGGGCAATCACGTACGATTTCGATGCGCTCCCGTTCTCGCCTGTCGACTGCTACCGCTACTGGGGTATCGCCGAGAAATACGCCTCCGTCGCGGCCGATCGGGCGACCAATCTCGCCGACCCTACGACTCGACCGACGGTGTTCAACCTGCAGCTGTCGCTACTGCTCGCGCTCCTCGAGGAGTACACCGGTTCGTGGGCATCGAACACCTATCAGGAGTATCTCGAAGTCGCCGGCGAGCTGCTTCGGACGCCAGCGATGATGATCCAACTGGCCATGCAGGAACACGACCGGCAAGTCGAAGACACGGCCGAACGGGTCCTCGCAGATGGCCAGCAGACGTTGAGCGATGCCCTCGAGGACATCGTCGACATCCCGGGCATCGATGTCGACACGGAAACCGCACTCTCGGACGGGGAAGCCCAGCGACTCCACGACCAGGTTCAGCAGCAGTTAGACGATATCTGATCTGAGGATTCTATCGAAACTATCACGCAGAGATATGTTTCAGTGACCGTGCTGAATAGACAGCGCTAATTCAGCGCTGGGCTGTACTCTCGAGCTAGTCATTCACTTTAGGCAGCGTAATAAGATTGAAACCTTCGAGCGATAACGTATAATTGGAGGGGATCATGCTCCGTTTTCGAAGCGGGGCTTGAGATCAATTGACATCCAATTATGAGGCGGCATAAGCCCCGTCCCTTCCGAAGGCTGTATAGCCCACAAAAAAGCTGGAGCCAATGACCGCCAGGGCTGTGAGGCCTCAATTCCCGAGGCCTTGGGGCCTCATCTCCCTCTGCGAGGGATAAATCGCTCTGCTAACTAGAACTCTTAGATTCGTCTTACCTCTGTCTGAGATAGGAGCTCTTACAAAAGCAGCGGCAACGCCTCTGTTCTCTGTCTTGAACCAGCGGGTTGCGAACCATTTTGCTACAGGGAAAGCAATCGGAGTGTATGGACGAACTGGAGTACGCATTGGCAAGTATCCGAGGCCATCCTTTCGAGAATTTTGCTATGGCGTATCTACGGGAACAGGGCTACAACGTTCATGAGAGCGGAAGGTCAGGCCCTGACGGAGGATGGGATGGCCAAGTCGAACTAGGTGGTAGGGAGGGTATCGCCCACGCCAGCGTCCAGGAAACATGGAGACAGAAGCTCCGGAGTGATGCAGAGAAAGTAGAGGATCTTGAGGAGGAGCGAGGAGAAGACTACGACCTCTTCGTCTTCGTCACCAACCAAGATGTCGGCGGCAGGCAGGAACTAGACATGGAGGACGAGATCAGGGACGAGTATGGTTGGAAGCTGAGGATTCATCACCGGGAAGAGATTCTCGGAGAACTCAGACAGAACAGCCAGGACTTGGCCGAGGACCTTCTCGACGTTGACCTGCAGAAGGACCACGATCATATCGAAGAAATAAACGAAATACTGGAGAATCAGATAGAAAACATCCAAGCCCGGGAAGGATATGCCAGCAAGCTGATTGAAGGTCCTGCTGTCGTCCTCCACATCATCCCGAACGGCGTGCTGTCGAAGAACAAAGCTCAGTCAGGGAGTATCCCGGAACCGGCCGTCCTCTTCGAGAGACTGACTTCCTACGGGGAACCCAAGGGCAAGTACACAATTTCATACGGAAGCGGAGGCTCCGGTAGCGAACACCACTCCTATGCCGTTCTTCAGAATGACGGTCTGTACGAATCAGCATCTGTTGACGCCTTCCACGAGAAACACGACGATATCTGGCTACAGGGTTTCATCCAAGAAAAAGTGGGCCTTGGTCTTGACGCATCCGTTGTGCTGGCGGCAAGGGTTACGGTCGAAGATTTGTCGGGGATGGGTTTCTCCGGCACCGCATTCGCATGGATATCTCTTCTTGACGCCGGCGACGTCAAACTGGTAACGCCGAACGACCTAGGCAGCAGTCTCCACAGAGCCCCGAAGACTATCGACACTGACCGGTACACCACAGAGTACGCCACGCTGCAGATCGGAGATCAGCAAGTGATAAAGGATCTTGAACCGATTCTCGACGAACTGTGGAGAGAGTTCGGGGCAGGCGATACCCCAAATATCGAAGACGGTCAGTGGGCGCTCGGAACCTACAACTCCAACGGAGAGACGGTTCTGCAGGAAGGCGACCGATAACACGTCCTTTCTGACCCAATTTTAATACTGAGATCTTTCCTGAGTTGCACAGTCTATTTGATGATCAAGAATCTGTTCGTTACATAAGAGATGCTTAGGGAGGAGGTAGAACAGCTGGCCGGTGAACTCACCGGCGACGAACACACTTGGGTTGACCTGAAACACCACTATCCTATCGACGAGGACAGTGGAAACGAGAAGAAAGCGGATTTCATCAAGGACATCGCCGCGATGGCTAACACAGTCTCTCTACAGCCAAATTACAGCCTCCGCTTCCTGAACGAGGATGAACGATATATTATGATCGGTGTAGATGACTCCGGCGACATAGTCGGAACCACGGAGGACCTCAGTGGATATACCAGTCTATTAGAAGTTGATACTTCCACGCCTCAGAACATACTGGCAGATTACCTGACACCGACTCCTGACATCGAGATCCACAAGTACAACGATACGGAGCCGTACCTCTGCTTGATCGTCGTCGAAGCCCACGATTCACCTCCGGTCACTATCAGTCGGGAGCTGGGGTCTGAACTATCGCGGGGAGATGTCTATATTCGAGATGGGGACAGAAACCGTCCGGCCCGACGGGAAGACTACCAAGACTTCGTCCAGTTCCACCTAGAGAAAGAGCGTGACTACATCACGGATGGGATCCAGCAGGTGGTCGGGATGAATATTGACTACCTCAGGGATCTGGGCGAAATTCGAGAAGTCGAGGCGGAAGATGATGACAACGTGATTCCCGTGAGTCCCGGCGAAGACGGACCAGACATCCAGTCCTCTTTGATCGATCCTATCGAACTTGACAGCATATCCCGGGAATTGAACGCGGACGTGACCAAATGGAGGCGCAGGGACCGACACAGCTGCAGCGAAGAAAGTCTGTACGACTACTATCTTAACACGGCCCAGTTAGATCTAGCTGAGGAGCAGCTGGCCTTCCTTGTCCAGAGTTCTTGGAACAACGGCCATCTCGGCTCCTTCTGGGTGTGGAGGATGGAGTCGAAAGATCCGCTTCTCCACGCAGTCAAGAACACGAATATCCGGTCTATGGAAAGCAACCACACGCTCTACCTGGGCCAGCTCTTGGCCTGTCTCGGCTCAGAGGATACGGCAGAGCAACTCGTAGACTACACCGGGATGAACGACCGTTCCTACAGAGGTCACGGATCGATAGTCCTCCGATGTGCAGAAGAGTCGGAACCTGATCACGCTTTGAGGGCGACAGGTACTACGGCCGCAGACGGTTTCGAGACGCCGGGTTGGACCTTGTCGACGATGGATCCTGAAGAACTGATAGATGTAATCGAGACGGCCTGTTCTGAGCTTCGCTCGGTTATTATCGAGTCTCCAGAAGCCAGTCCATCTGGTTTGAAAGGTTGGATGAGGAATGCTGAGACATATCTGGCATACCAAGATGATATGAGTGATGATCTAGATGAAAGAATCCGCTCGAACTTCGAGGCATAGCGGGGTATTGAGAATCCGTTGTTCAGGGGGAATGTGGCGGGCCCGCTGAACTCATCCTCTGTATGCAGCAGAGCGGTTCTATCATACTAACTGAATCAGCTGGACTAATTGAGACTAATCTTGAGGCAACGCGCCGATTTCTCGCTTCCAATCGAACGGCGGAGACTCCAAAAAAGGCAGTGATTGCGCCTCGACTCGGAGGCTCCAGAACGCACCCATACCATGTCATCCACAACTAGCGACGACGCGGACAGCCAGCCCGACGAACAGGCCGTCTTGAGCCACCTCGTACGACGACTCCTCCGACGTGAGGGGGGCCAGGTCCCGCTCGAACGAGTCACCCTTCGAGTGAGCGACTACGTCGATATCGGTGAACAGGCCGCCGCTGACCTCATCGACGAGGGTGTCGACACCGGGATCTACACGCTGGAGCGAGGTGCGGGCGGAACGACGACGATCACCGGCGTCACTCCCCACGGTCCCGAACCTGACGTCATCGTCGCGGCCTTCGGGGCCGCGGTGGACACGCCCGACTTCACCATCATCAGCGTCGTCACCGAGAGCATCGACGACGCCCTCCGGGAGGCGGGCTACGAAACGTTCGCGGACCTCGCTAACGCCGGTGTCGACGACCTCGTTGGGCTGACCGGGACGCTCACCGAGAGTCGGGCGGCAGCTATCCTCCAGGAGGCACCACAGCACGTCCCTGTCGGGACTCGTCTCGCATCTGCTGCCGCCCAGCGATACGCTCGCCGGCTCGACACCGAGACGGACCGCGGCGTGGCCCGAGTGGTCGATCTTGCGACTACCGATGTCGCCGTGGGCGAACCGGTCTACCGAACAGATGAGCTCGATCCCGACGCTCTCGAGACGCAGTACGTCAGCGCGGTCGATCGCAACGCCGACGATCCAGTAGCGACCGGCCTGCACGTCCTCGACGATCCAGATCATCCTGACGTGCCGAAGGCGGCGACCCACCCCGACGCTGGCGACGACGCGCTTCCTGTCGATGACGCCGGTGGGGTCGTCCCGCCGGCTGTCCCCATCGAACCGCGACTCCAACTCCCGCTCGATGAACTGCTCGCGAAGAAACTCGCTCGCGGACTGGTCCCCGTCCGCCTCGTCGGGCCGCGCGGCTCGGGAAAGAACTACCTGATCAAGTACCTCTGCCACGAGACAAACCGGGGATACGTCTCCATCGATTGTGATGAGGCGACCCACACCGAGGACCTCTTCGGACCACTGACGCCGACCGAGGACGGTCTGATTGTGCCTCGGACCGGCCCCGCCAAGCAGGCACTGCTGAACGGCTCGGTGTTGGTGCTCAACGAGTTCCCCGTGATGCGAGCCGGCGCCGCGATGGCGCTCCATCGCTTGCTCAACGAAGGGAAACTACTGGTGAAGGCTCACGGCGAGCTGGTCGAACCCCATCCGTCGGCGCGGATCGTGATCACGATGAACCCCCCAACCAGGGAGTACCGCGATTCCGAGCCGATGAACTCCGCCACCCGGGGGCGGTTCCGGGCGCTCGAACAGCCCTACATCCAAGACGTTGAGGTCGAACTCGACACGCTGGATGCTCAGGTCAACAGCGGCTACAGTGTCGTAGACAGAGGCACTCTCAGGAAGATCGTCCAGTTCGCCCATCAAACCCGCCAGAACGGTAACTGGCCCACGCTGTCGACGCGGAACCTCGTGGTCGTCTGCGAACACATTGAGGACGGCGCCGCGCCGAAGGCCGCGGTGAAGAACGAGGTGTGGGCGGTTGCTGAGCCAAATCAGTATCCCGGAGATACCTACGAGACGCTCGATGATTACCTCTGAGAGCTATCTCAACGAGTGATGGGCTCTATGGAAATCCACAGTACCTGATGGAGTTGGCGTGCTGTCCCAGTCTGTAGAGCATCCTGGGTCCGTCCCCGCACTGACGTCGTTGATTGGGTTCAGGACTGAATCCAGTAGTTACCCCACAACAGGATCACTTCCAAAGGTCGTGGGGTAACTGCTTTTGCAGATTTAGCGCCTGCAAGGGAGCGGAGAAGTTACACCTCCCGTTCCTCATCATGTCCAAGACCAACTCCGCCGGCGACTCGAATGCCCTCGTCGAAACCTTCACCCCCGACATCCACGCCCGGGTTCGGGCGTCAGCCGGTCGGCGCGACCGGCTCCGGTCCTTTCTTCAGGGTCATCTCCCGCCAAGCATCGATATCGAGATCGTGCTCACCCCTACAGTTCAGACGGCGGCGGTGTTGCCCGCCGATGTCGACGCGCTCGTCAGTAGCGACGCTACCGAACTCGAACGACGGAAAGCCGCTCAGTTACTCAAGGGCGTCGACGCCGAATTTCTCGTCCTCATCACGACTGCGCCGGCGCCGCTGGAGCGCGTCCCGCTGAACGACCAGCTCACCGCCGACCACGCCCACCAGTTCGGCCTCGCCTTCCACGAGCTCCTTCACATCCTCAAGACCGCGATTGCCCCAATCGCCACGTTGCTCGACGCCGAGGTCGATCCGGAATACCATCAGCACGTCCACGAGTTGATTAACATCGTCGAGGACGGCGCAATCGAGCACGAGGCGGTCCACGGCGCGAACTTCAGCGACACTACCGAGATCCGGCTCGAACTCACCCGCCGAATCCACTCGCAGACTCCCGACGACCTCAGAGATGGGCAGCAGGCACGCCTCTCGTTCTGGGACGCTGTGACCACCGCTCTGTACGACGCCGCGGTGTACCCGACCGGCACCACCGAAGTCCTGCTCGACGAGGGTGACGACCGCGTCGGCTTCGTCTCTGAGGCCGACGAGATCGCCTTCAAGATGGTGCGAGATGCGCTGGAACAACTCGCTGCTGATGCCCTCGCTATTCGGGGCGTCGACCTCGACGACGCAACCCACACGCACGACAAGACCGCCTCGGTCGAGCGGGCACGCCGCGTCATCGACACCTGGACGTCGACGCTCCAGCCGGTCGTCGCAGGGACCGTCGAGCCGACCGATGATTCGCAGGGGAACGAGGATACCACCTCAAGGAACGACGGTCATGACTGCTCCCCACCACAGGACGACCCGGCTGAAACCCCTGGGGCAGCCGGCGTCTCGCTCGATCGCGAGGAGACAAAGAATCCGTATCAAGACGTGTTCGACCACCCGACGGTGACGCCAGACCCCGACATAGATGATTCGAACGGCTCGGTCAGTTCACCTCCGTCAGATCTCGATGAACCCACCGGCGATCCCGCATCTCCTCCAGTCGAACAGAAAGGGAGTGGCCAGAATCGTGACGATCATCTGCCGGGGGCGGACGACGACTCAGAATCAGGGTCGGAACCAGCCATCAAGCCGGGCGAAGAGCTCGACGATCACCCATCGAGACCGCAAGCACTCGCGGCGGCTGCCGAGCGAGCCCGCGAAGACCGGGACGATCCGGGGAACAGAGGCGATCGCTCGTCTCCGTTGGGTCCTCAAAATGGTCGGACAGATGCCGACAAGGATGAAAGCCCGGCGCAGACCTCGCTTGAGGCGTTCCAGTCTGGATCGGCAGCGCCCGAGCCCTCCGAGGAAGGCCCAGAAGACGACGGGATGGGCGACCCAAAGCCGTCCAGTGAGGACGAACCAATAGACGGTCGCCCCGGCGATATCGATCACGAAGCAGCGGACGAGCCGTCGCCGGGGCCGGCTCACGGCGGCGACGAGCAGGTCGCACCGTCGCCGGCGGAGTACGAGCAGGGGCTTGAGCACGATCGAGAGGCGGCCCAGCGCGAGGCAGCACGGGAGCAGGTCGACCGGGGGGCCGTCGAACGTGAACTTCAGGAGCTCAATGGCGTGCTCGACCGGCAGCAGCGGGACAGTGAACAGTACTCTGGTGACGGGCCCAAGTCCGCGGCTGAGACGCACGACGCGAGGGGGAGCGGGGCTGGCCCAGAGAGCCTCGGCGACATCGTGTTCGCCCCGGTCACGGACGACATCGTCTCACCCGCTCAGTGGGCTGCCGTCGAGGACGGCGCCGCCCGCGTTGCGCAGGTCCTCGAGAAGGAACTCACACTCGAACGCCAGCGGGGAACCCGGACCGGTCTAACAGCCGGACAGTACGATACCCGCGCCGGGCACCGACTCGCAATCGGCGATCCGCGGGTCTGTGAGACCCCGACGCCCGGCCGGGAGAAGCGCTACGCCTTGGTGCTCGTGCTGGACCGATCGGGCTCGATGCGCAATGGCGATCCCGCGAAGATCGAGGTGGCCACCCGGGCGGTCACCCGGCTCGCCGTCGCTGCCGAAGGCTTGGGGATTCGTGTCGCCATCGTCGACTTCATTGACGGTCAGGCCCGTCTCGCGAAACCGTTCGCCGTCGAGACGCGTCACGTCCAGACGACGCTCCTCGATACCGACTGTGGTGGCGGGACGCCCCTGGCCGAGGCGATCGGTCTCGCCCGGACGGTCGTGGACACCCAGCGTGACGAGCCGTTGATCATCACCATCACTGATGACCGCCCGAGCGACGTCGAGGCCGTCAAACACGAACTCCGAGACTCGTATGCGCCGGTGTGTTCGCTAACGGTCGCGACTGACTGCGCACCGGGGACGCTCGCGCCGGACGCTTCAGCGCTGGCCCCGTACTACGAGCGGCAGGCGGCAGTGTACGATATCGACGCAATCGACGATCGGCTCGATCAGTTTGCGAGTCTCCTCACCGGATTGTGAATCTGCTATCGTCAGTCGACAGTAGTGTTCCTCGAGTGCCTTGTTCTGTCCAATCTCGTTCTTGATTTATCGATCACAAGGGGGTGAGGTAGACCCGATACTGGGTCGTCTCGAAATCCATGACGACAAGACGAATCCACACGAGTGATAGGGACCTCCCACCGCTCTCGCTCCCCCCTGGAGCGCTCGCAAAGACTGATCAGCGGCACCGCTACGATGTCGGCGACGAACCGCCCGCCATCGAGCCGATCGAACACCGTATCCGACTGGATTTGATGGCCGGCGGCCCGATCCGTCGGTCACACCTCCTCGATCAGCACAACCCATGGACGACTGATCCCGGTGAGTCCGGCCCCGACCCGTGGCGAGAGGCGGGACGGTCGAAACCGGCTGGCCTGCTGTACGCGGAGGCTTCCTGTCGGCGCACGCTCGGCGAAGAACGACGGTACTACGACCGCTTCGAGGCGAACCATTCGGCAGATTTAGACGACGTCCCCGCGTTTCTCGCCCACCGGTTGCAGGTCTGCCGGAGCGCTGAAGACCCACGTGCTGCTCTCAAGGACGAACAGGCGCGTCGCGAACGTTGGTATTCGACGATCATTCCCTGGATGAACCTCTACCACGTCCTGAAACGCTCATCGTACGGCTCGCTCCTGCCGCCCTCGGTCAGGAACGCCGCCGACATCGACGCCCTCACTGAGCAGAACGCCTTCGTCGGGATGATCGTCGTCAACGACGGCGCCGACATTCGGGCGGTGGCACAAGAGTACGGAGTCCCCGGCCGGTTCGTCGTTCGCGAGAGCGATCTCTCCTCGAATACCGTCGAATGTGCGCCGCTACCGAGCGACTTCGGAATCGATCTTCCGGCTCCGCTGCTGGTTGGGGAGTACGCCAGCGGGAGCCGGTATCCACTATTGCCCTGGTCGGACGGGTTGGTCTGTTCGTGTCCGTACAAGCACGACCGACCGTGGCGGGTTCTGTGCAAGCACGAGCTGTTCGCCGCCGTCGTTGCCAGCGGGGAAGATTCGATTTTCCTGCCGGTCACCCAGGGACTGGACATCCCGCATCGAGCGCGGCGGTTCGTGAGCCCGGCGATCGCCAGTCGGCACACGCCTCAAGCGGAGTCGAAGACTCACCGATGACCTCCGACAAGTCGGACAGGGTACGTGGAACTTCCAGAGTTACCCCACATTCCGCAGTATCTGGTTATCGTGGGGTAACGTGGAACAGTCACATCCTCCGAATCAAGCAACTGGGGTAGAGTTGGTACAGGGACTCTCATGACCCAAACCGAGTAGTTAATCGATTTCCCCGCCAAGTGGTCACATGCCACCCACCGAGGACGAAATTCCTGGTGACGACGACGCCCCTCAAAATAAGGAGGTCGATCTCGACGCGATCCGATCCGACCTGTCTGATATGCAATCGGACATCGAAGACCATCTCGCCCTGCTCAAACGCGGCCCCGAACTCCGAGAGAAACACCCCATCGAAAGCGAGGTCGATATTGACGTGCCACCAGCCGTCGCCGACTACGTTCGTGCGGTCATCCGCGAAACTGCCGCTATGACCGTCGAAGAGCGTAACCAGTTCCTCTACGAGGAGCTCCTCGGGTTTGAATTACGGACCACGCGGTACCACTTCCCCGATGGGGACGTTCTTGAAGCCGGTCCTCGCGAAATCGTGCTAAGGCACGATTCAGAGGGTGAGATCGAAGAATAGTGAGTGTCAGCTATTGGTGACCGACAGCGAATAGTTACCCCACAAAGAGAGATGTGAATAGGTTCGTGGGGTAACGTCTCGATCCCTGGAGTCGTTTCCTGGGAGCCGTGGTAGTCAGCAGGGAATGGGAGGTAGCATTGTCACCCACACGTCGGACATATTGCGGGAGGTTAACACTGACAGCGAACGAACTGATGTCTATCGGTGGTCAGAGCGTGAGAAAGTATGTGGTCCAATGAACCACGATCATTGCCCGACTGGGTTGAACGAGGATACCAGATCCTGTCGGCTGAGATTGCGGACGCCGGTAGTGAGGGGCTCCCTCGCGACCGTGCGCGTGAGCAACTCCTTGCCCACGGGGAATTTCCGGATGAGCCATCCGATGCGGAGTACGCAATAGACCACCTGCTGAATTCTGGATGGCTCTACGAAGTCGACGGCAAACTCCGGATCACAGACCCTGAACTGGAACGTGACGAAGTTTGAATTTCCAAGGGTTTCTCAACGGGGTGGTGTCCTCGTCCAACCCAAGTCTAGGTGTACCGTTCAAGCCCGGGCTGATCATCAGAGCCGATACTATCGAAGTCAATCGATGCGAATCGGGTAACGTTCTCTAGAACGTCTTTGACGATGTCCTTCTCGACTTGAAGTTCGAAGTGATACGCGGGACCACCCACCGACCCGCCGGTCTTCTTTCGAGCGTCGATGATTCCCTGCATGTCAAGCTCCTTTAGATGATCACGCATTCGTCGCTGCACCAGTTTGTCGGAGCCGACCTCCTCGGCGATGCTTTTGTAGACACCGTAGATGGGTTTGGTTCGAGCCGGCGTGTCGCCCGCCAGCTCAACAACGGTGATGGCGGCCAGAGTGAGCTGAGCCTGCGTCGTCATCTCGAGCATCGCCTCACGGACAGTTTCTTTCTCGACCTGTGATTCGGCGGCTCTAACGTGGCTGTCTTCAACCTTTGTGTCGCCAGCCCTGTCAGCGATCTCTCCCGCTTTTCGGAGATACTTGATAGCCTGCCTGGCGTCTCCTTTGTCTTGGGCGGCAATTGCCGAGACGAGCGGAATCACATCTGTCGAGAGAACACCGCTTCGGAACACGTACTCATCTCCCGAATTGTCGATCGTTACGACTTTGTCAGTGGATTCATCGACAGACGTGTTCTCGTCGATTGGAACGAGTTCTGTACCACGGAACCCTTTGGCTGCACGGCGCCTGAGGATCTGGCGCAACTGTTTGGCGTCGTACGGGGAGAAGAGAACCGAATCGTCGTAGAGAGAACTCTTGACTTTCGGGCTGAGATTATCCCGCCACTGGAGGTCGTTGCTGATGCCGATTACGCTCGGATACACGTTGTCATTCACATATCCTTGCGATCGAGCCCGAGGTAAGCTGTAGAGAATCCGGTCATCGGTTCCCAAAGAGTCGATTTCGTCGAGGACGATAATAATCGTCCCACCGATCTCGTTCATCGCGTCGTACATCATATCTACAACGGCATCTGTCGAGTAGCCAGTCGGACGGTCATTCCCTGTCAGTTCCATATAGATGCGTGAGGCCGCCCGGAAAGACGTGGAAATGTCGTGCGACTCACACGATATATATAGCGCGGTTAGGTCCAGATGATCGGACTCTTCTTTGGCGTGGTAACGGAGTTCGGAGAGTTCATGCTTAGCAGCAGCCGTCTTTCCTTGCCCAGCTTTCCCGTACAGGAAAACGTTGTTCGCTCCAACTCCTCGAGCGGCCGGGGAAAGTGCCATATGGAGCTGATCAAGCTCCTCGCTCCGTTCCGGTAATTCGTCTGGGTGGTGGTCCTCACGTAACACCTCCTCTTGATCGAAAATATTTGAATTGGATGCGTATCGTGACACTCTGGGAGATGATGAAAGCCCGAGGAATATAAACCCCCATGTCGGTAATGTCCGGGTCGTCCTCAACAGGAGGGTTGTCTCTCGGTAGTCGCCTGTCTGATTATCGAACACGGCATCTTTCCACGTTAGGAGGACTACCCCCACACACCACCATGTCCGCAATTTCAGACCTAAGAGAGAGGGGGTGGGAGAAAGCCAGACACGGTAACAAGAGACCGTGAACGGTCGGCTCTAGAACCAGAAACACGGTGGGGAAGGAGAAGTCACCGGCGCTCCTATACTATATACATATACTTTTCCACTAGGTAAGGTAAGGTAAGAGGAAGAGCAACTCTAGACTAAGTATAGGCTCGTGGTAGCAGCTGTTATCACGCGATTCATATACATCGCGCGGCTCTCGTGTGTTTTGGCGTATTCTCTCTCCCGGTGTAATTGCGGACAGGGTGGTGTGTGTGGGCTCACGTTTCCTGTCCAACGCCTCGTGAGAGCTGTCACGCTTCTACTTTTCCGGCAGCACTCTCGACAGACGCCAGTACTCCGTCAATCAATGTCTCCGTACTCTCTCGAGTTACGTTTGGATCTTGACTTCATTCACTCTTCCCTACGCTATTCGCCTTAGAGGAGAACTGAATCCTGGTTTCTGGTGTACCACTTCTGTGGCTGCAATTGCGGACACTGTGGTGGGTGGGCGATCGGCTAATCTTGGTTGGTGGGATTTTCTTCATGCGGCTCATCTCAAAGCGACATCCTCCTCGCCGTTCACAGCGAAGTCTCCCCGTACCGAGATGGGATACTTGTCGATCTGCGACACAACCTGTTCTTCCGTCTGGAACGTCCCGCTTTCGCGGTCGAACAGGTGAACCGAGGGCTGAGCTACACAACCGGTACTTCTATCCTCACCGTATGAACTCGGGGACCTGTACAAGCCACGATCGACGCGATTTACGTTTGTGTCACCACCACACCGGCCACACGTCTTCGATGTTCCCCGATCGCTTTCCTTCAACACCTCGACTCCGCATTCCTAACCCTGATGAAGATAGCCGAAATTGCGGACGTGGTGGTGGGTGCCGTCACAGCGACATCAAACAAGGTGGTGAAATTGCGGACGTGGTGGTGGGTGACTGGTGGAGAAAATACCACAATAGAATACCACGATTAGAACCTGAATGGATGGTTCCGAAATTGCGGACAGGGTGGTGGGTGCTGGGAAGATCGAGACGGGGAATGCCGAGAGTGAAATTGCAGACATAGTGGTGGGTGTCGTAGCAGCGGCATCAAACCGAGGAGGTGTAATTCCGAACATGATGGTGGGTGCTACGAGACGGTAACCGCTGCTCGGCGAGTGAAATTGCGGACACGGTGGTGGGTGCTCACGAGGGAAGCGAGGTCTGAAATGTCCGAGAAGCCGGCGTACGCAATGCGTACGCTCTGAATCTTAATGCTGCTGAGGAGCCAAAATTCGATATCTCGCGATAATGAATGACCCGGCGCTTTCAACACCAACTGCCGATCCCCCTGGTTCCGAGGAGAGTGACAAGAGATTACCAAACAATGCTCAGCTACGAGCGACGCTTGTGGCGGTCCTGGTAATCGGGGTGGCGGTCCTCGCGATTGCTGGCGCCGTTATCTTCCCGGAGATATTCGCTGAATCGCCGGGTATCGAGTCATCGGTGATCTCAGATGAGTCGCCGGCCCATCGGGTGTTCTTTGAGAACCAGCGCGGGCACACGCTGTGGGTATACGACGTGTGGGTGGCCGAGACAGGCCCCGAGCGTTACCAAGGTCTGAGTGGAACCGCGACGCTCCCCGACGATACCGGCCTGCTGTTTGTCTACGATCAAGAGGCCGACGACCGAGCGATCGTAATGCGCGAAATGAACTACCCGATCGACATCGTCTTCGTCGACGGGTCAGGGACCGTGACAACGATTCACTCGGCATCCCTCGAACCCGGTGTTCCCGAAGACGACCTGACACACTACTCCGGTCGAGCGCGGTGGATCCTCGAGATCCCCCACGGTACTGCAGAGAACCACGCCATCGTTCCAGGGACATCGGTCCGGATCACCGGGCCGACGCATTCGTTCGATTCGCAGTTGGTTCCCAATCGCGAACGTGATTTAATATGACGACACCAGCACGATCCCCCCACGAGACTACCACATCGAGCCGAACGCAGCCCCGATCTGGTCCCTCCCGCAGGCGCCTGCTGAGTGCGGTCGCGACCGCCGGACTCGGCGGGCTCGCCGGCTGTATGAATCTCTTCGGCTCTTCTGAGAGAAGTCAAGATGATTCCACGCCGGTAGGAGATTCGACGACGACCGCTCCTGAAGATCGTCCCGACCCGACGAGGTCGAACAATCCGCCGTCGACGAGTCCGACGGTCACAGGGGATCCACCCGTGACGGTCGAGTCCACGCCTGCAGTACGAACCGACGGGCCGGTTGATAGTCCCCCGTCGAACGAGTCCCCGTACGACGATCCCGTCGACGGGCTTACGGTGACCGGGGTAACCGTCCAGGTGGCCGACGAACGTCGGCGGGACAGTATGCTCCGGCTGGCTGATCAACTCACCATCGACGTGAAGGGTAACCGCTTCGAGGTGCGCGGCCGTGGGCACGTTGAGTGGGAGTGCGACACCGTCGGGCTCAGGACGGTGGTCGTCGATGGTCGTCACGCTCGAATATACGCCGAGACTCGTGAGGTGGAGTCTTGCCGGACGCCTGACAACCCGGCGGGCCGGGGTCCATGGTCTATTTCGTTCAGCATTGACGGACAGTTCGAGGGTGGTCGGCCGAATGCGTTGACCGCGAGTATCCAGGGACCGTTCATCGACAATTCGGGCGTGTTCGCCACACAATCTCTGTGAAGTTCTTGAATCGACTGGGGGGAGCCCGTTTGCCGGCAGTTTATCGATCACAATTGAGTGAGGGGCTCACCAGATGATCCTCCGTGACACCAATGACGACACCAACTGACTGCGCCAATCTCTCGACTAGTCCTCGAAATCGATCACCACGTCCTGCCAGCTCGCTACACACGACCCGGCAGACTCGGTTCGAGATCGCGAGGATTGCGATCGAAGCGCCACACATAGAGGCGACACTCACCAAACACGGTCTCCAGGTTGACTGCCGAAAACCGCAACGGAGGCTCGCGATGCCGACGAGCGAAGCGTTCGTCGACGACCGACCGGAGTTGAGGGCCAATCCCCCGGTGGCCCGGCAATAGATGCTCTTTCCGTCCAGCGATCCAACCCAGCAGACGCTTGAGGACAAGCCTGCCTCGCTCCGGTTCCTCTTTGAGGAGTAACCCATGGCTCGATTGCGAGAGCGATCCGGTTCCCATAGCTGTGTTACCCCACAATTAGGAGAGGGCCAGTTCAGTGGGGTAACTCTAATTGAACGAAGCCGACAGATCGCGCATTCGAGGAAGTTCACGTGAACAGCACAGATGACGGCGGAATTCGTGAGAAACTCCCGCCAGCAACGCTCCTCGATACCGACCAGCCACGACTCATTCGTGCCGGTGTCGCCTGCATGCACGATGTCGATACTATTCGAGCGTACGTTGCTTATGAGAATCAACACCAGAGACGGGGCTGGGTGCTCCGGCTCCTCGCCAAACGCGCAGCGACGCTTCGAGAGGATCGGTGAAACGCTGTTTCGAGCGCTCGCGGGCGCATATTCATATCACACCGGAACGAATTACTGACTACGTGGTGGAAATCTATGGCAGTTCAGCCTGGTTCGGACGGTGGTCGCGACTTCGTGACGATTTTCAAGACCGGATCGGTTGACCGCGACAACTATCCCAAGTTGGCCGAGCACTTACTCGAGGGTCGGACCCAACTCGCCGCCGAGACGGGGTATCTGATGAAGTTCGGCGATGTCTCTCACCGAGGACTGACGCCATTCGATGTCGCTTCGTTACACGATGTGCCTGCGTATCCGCTCCCAGAGGCAGCGCTAAAGTCGCTCCCGGCGCATGTCCGGGCCGATCTGGAGCGCAACGGCGCTGTCCAGCTGTTCGCTACGTATGACCGCGAAAATCACGAGTTCGAGGATATCGCGCTCGCATGGGAGGAACAGGACTTCCTCGAGCGGCTCGCCGAGCTAGTCGCTGGCGACTGCTCGCTCCACGAAGCGGTCGACTGGACGGTCGTTGAGGAGGCCAACCGTTACACCGTCGCCCAGTGGGCCGACATCAGAGGGGTCACCGAGGACGCCGTCCGCTCGAACGTCAATTCAGCCCGTGAGAAGCTACTTGCCGAAGAAGATCGCGAGTCTCTCGAATAGACCTATCGGATCTTTTGCAACAAGCTCAGCTTTGCACGTTTGCCTCAGAGAGGCCCGTGATCGGCATCATCCGTCTTTGCTACCGCCCTACATCATGCTCCAACTTCAACGTGCAAAGCTGAGCCGAATTAGGGTCCGATCGTGTGTAACCGGGACCTGATCTTGAATCGCTCTCAGAGCCTCAGAGCGAATCTCGCACCACATCGTCGAACTCGATCAATATTTGCTCGGGGACAAACTGTTCGAAGGTCACCCATCCATCCGGAAATCCGATCGTCACACGCGGATGCAGGGGTTCGCCGTGTTCCATTGAACGGACGTCCGTCGGGACGGTGACGAGTCCCGTCGCCGCGTTGAGTTCCGTATCGCCACGACGGAGTAGGTCTTCAACGATCGCGTCGGTACGAACGTCGGCTACGTTCCCAGCTTCTGGGTCCTTTGACCGGACCTCGATCTCTCGCGAGCTGTCCCGTGGATTCGTATTCCTCACTCGAAGCGTCGAATATCCATCAATACAGGCGTCTTCGAACTGTCCGCGGAATCCGGTGTCGAGGAAGGAAATTCGGGTTGCGTCATCTAAGCCAAGATAACTCAGCACAGCCTGTAGGGTTGCGTCTGCGGTACCGTCGTCGGAAGCCCGAACGGCGAGGAGCTGTGTCCTCGGTTTGAACGTCGCGACCGTAGTCGGTCGGTTTTCCTTCGAGATCGTCAGTTGCGTTTGTGACCCAGTGTCGGGGACGTTGCAGACGATATAGATGCGGTCGTGGTCTCTGATGGCTGTCTGGACTTCGGGTCCGTACGCACCCTGGGAACCTACGTCTCCGACTTGGCCGGTCGCTCCGTCGGGTGAGATCTGGCGCAGACCATCGACCTGGTAGTAGTAGACTGTCCGGTCTCCTGCAAAGCGGAGCTGTGACGCCGCCCGTCGGAGTTCGATTTGAGAGAGTTCGTCGAGTGTGTCGGCGAAGCTCCGGTCGTCGACATCGATGGGAATATCAGCCGCCTGGAGGACGCGACGACGGGCAGCTTGTGAGGGGAGATCTTGAATGAGTTCTTGTGGTGACGCGTCGTTTTGTGTCGGATCAATTGGTAAATCCACGTAGTGCGAACACCTGTCCGTGAGCAACAGTCCTCAGTTCGATGAAATAGGTATTTCGGAGAGGAACTCTGAGACGGCAGTTACGTATTTTTATATGGCTCCTGCGGAAAGCCTTCGTAAGGCTGACTCATGTCTGAGCAGGAACAATCTAAGCGGTCGGAGGGTCGTCCTGAGCTTCCTATTGAGCGTGGCTTCCCGATCGAACGAGTAAACGAAATTGCTGAGAAGGAAAGCCGGGCGAAACAGTACTACCGTCCGATTTACACGATGCACAAGTGGTGGGCGCGCCGCCCGGGCTGTCTCTTCCGTGCAATCACGATGTACTCGTTGCTTGACCAGAACACGACTGCTGACGATGTGGAAGTCTATGAACCCGGGGAGAACCAGCAGCTTGGTGATAATGGCCTGGATGAGAACGACCTTGTTGAAGCAATTGCGAATGTCGACATTGACGATCCTGAGCCACTCTGGGACTTCTATCCGAAGGATATCAGAATCAAAGATAAGAAAATTCTTGACCCATTTATGGGTGGCGGGACGTCCCTCGTTGAAGCGTCGCGTTTCGGAGTTGATTCAGTCGGTGTGGATCTGAACCCTGTTGCGTGGTTTGTCACTAAGAAACAACTTGATGCTGGCCAGACGGATGTAGAAAAACTTGAACATGCTTTTGAGCAAATAAAATCGGAGGTAGCAGAAGATATTCTGGAATATTATCGAACACCTTGCCCGAATGGTGACCACGACGCTGATGTGATGTATAATTTCTGGGCTAAGGAACTCGATTGCGTCTCTTGTGGCCATACAGTACCCTTATTTAAGGACTATCGAGTCGCCGCTGGACGTTATGAAAACGATAATAAATATAATGTCCTTTGTCCGGATTGCGGTGCTGTTACTTTAGTGGATGATTGGCAGGAAGAAAGTGAGTGTGAAGAATGCGATCATCGGTTTGTCCCCAAGGAGGGAAATGTCTCACGAGGTGGCTACTACAACTGTCCGGAGTGTGGACAAAAAGAAGCTATTTTAGATGCCATCAAGGGGGAAGAAGAATATGAACTTCAGCTCTATGCGGTTGAATATTACTGTAAAGAATGTGATCAGCAAGGGTTAGAAAAGAGTGCATATAAAGGCTATAAGCAAGCTGAGTCTGCTGATAAGCAACTCTTCGAAAAGGCAAAGCGAGAATGGAATACTAGGACAGATCTTCACGAGTATGTTCCTGAGGAAGAGATACCTCCTGGGCATATGACGGTTGACCGTAACCCCCTCTTCGATCATGGATATTCAGATTGGGTTGATATGTTCAATGAGAGGCAATTACTGTGCCTCAGTAAACTTCTAAAGTCTATTTCTGAAACCCATGACCAGAATATTCAGGAGTATTTGCTATTGACGTTTAGTGAGACGCTGAACTATAATTGTAATATGGTTGTCTACAATCCCGGCAAAAACCTTGTTGCGAATATTTTCAAGTCAAACTCTTTCGACCCTCCAAGCAGACCAATTGAAAATAATATTTGGGGTACTGCATCTGGCACAGGTACATTCTCAAACATGCGTGATATGATTCTTAAGGCAGTGAAGTATGCAAAAGCTCCTACTGATCGCTATATGGAGGATGGTGATACCAAAAAAACGGACAATTTCGCCCAACCCATCGGTATCAACTCTGAGGTTTATCAAGATGATATGCGGAATATCACTGCCGAAGATGAGTATGATGCAGTTATAACTGATCCACCATATTACGACAATATCATCTATTCAGAGGTAGCTGATTACTTCTATGTCTGGCAAAAGATCCTGCTTGAAAATGAGTATCCTGGATTTGATCGGGTGAAGACTCCGAGAGCAGAATCAATTGTTACAAATCCGTATCTGGATAAAAAAGCGGAGGACTTTGAGCATGAGATGAGTGAAGCGCTCAATGTCATTAACCGTGCTCTCAAGGAAGACGGAACGCTGGCATTCACCTATCACCATAGCGATGAAGAGTCTTGGGGTGAACTACTGGAATCCCTTTGTGAGAACGATTTTGAGGTGACCGCAACGTACCCAAGTAACTCCGATTTAAACAAATTCATCGGTGGAGAGGCCGTCGCCTTCGACATCGTCATCGTCGCCCGTCCAATGGAAAATCGTAGGCCCGTTTCCTGGGATTCGCTTCGAAGACGGATTGTTCGAACTGCAAGAGAAACTCGAGATATTCTAGAAGAACATCGAGAACTTGCAGGTGGAGATATCGGTGTTATTGAGATGGGGAAGTGTTTCCAGGAGTACTCCAAGCATCACGGCGAGGTTCACCGAGCAGGCGAATTGATGTCCGCGAAGGAGGTCGTCGATGAAATCTACGGAATCATTCAGGACAACGACCGTGGTGAGCAGGATATCTACCGAGATCTGCTTGAAGAGTGGAAGCCGACCTACGACGACCTGAATAAGCATCTCAAACGGTCTGACGCATCAGAAGAGCAGATGAAGGAAATGCAGCTGTTCCGTATGGACGGCAACGACTTCGTCCTCTGCCAATGGGACGACGAAAAACGTCAGGCGTATGTCCAGAACAAGGTTGAGGAGGGCAATGGCGATCTTACCAACCTCGACAAAGCACACTTCCTCCGCTACCACTTCGAGCAAGGAAAAGACCCGAAGGAATACCTCGAACGCTGGAACGACGACGCACTCCGTGAGCTCTGCGAGGGCCTCGCAGAAGCGACTGGTGACGAGACCTACCTAACAATGATTGGCGTGGATATGTCTCTTGATGCGTTCGGCGACGAATAATGATAGATCCGGATCAAATCGACTTCGTCAACGATATCATCGACAAGCCTGCTGTTGAGCCGTTTCTGAATGCAGAGTACGATAATGAGTGGGAAGAACAGCTTTTCGTCGATACAGTTCTCGTTCCTGTATATCTCTCGAAAAATCTCTCAGAGGCGGAATATAACTCTCTTATGTCGGACGAGCTGGTGAACTATGCTGCCTCGTTCTATGAACGATCTCGGATCTATCACTGGTTTTGGTCAGATTGGATTTCTTGGTATAGAGATGATGTTCAGAAACCGTATACTACAGCTCGTGCGGGTATCCATCTCTTTGCACCGATATATGCACAAGAGTTGGAAGGCCCCTTGCGGTATCAGATCTCCGCCTTGACTGATCTCCTAAACACGTACCGAGGTAATCACGGTGATTGGTCGGAGAGAATGTATGATGGTGATGAACGTCGGTATGTTCCTAGTGCCCTAAGCGATTGTATCCAGATCTCTCGCCAACTGCACGGGACCTCTGATAACGATGAATTGAATCAGGGGTTCGAGAATTTGACTTCGTCCCTAATTCTACTCGCCCAGCACGAATCATTCGCTGAGCAGCACGAGCAGGATATTGATTTCAGTAGCGTCCTGCAAGAATACGAAACCGACGATCATCCGAATACTGGTGATGTTCGAAATGCTATCGCACATGCTAATTACCACCTGGACTTCGAAGAAGCATTTGAATCGGATGAGAGAAATGTAGTCTTTGAATTGGGTGATCAGGAATTTTCTCTGAACGCTGATGGGGTGTTGTTGTATTTAGGAAAACAGCTTATGCTGAGCTACGCAATTAGTACGGGGATTACACTAGCTCTATTCCATGCCTCTCTTGAAACAGATTCGGACGAGTATATCTCTATTCTCTGGAATGTCCTCCCCGGAAGCGTCGACCAATCCCTCTTGTAATCTCGTATCATTAGAATCTACGAAGACAAGAGTTCCTTTCGTAGGCGATCAACTAGTCTCTCGAGATGGCTTTAGGCACGATATACGAAAGAACAACATAGTTATGTTCCTTGATGTCTATTTTGGAGTTTCTATGTTCGCTAAGATGATTTAATACTAGATTCTACCCTATTCAGATATATACTTTAATAAGATGGTCGTCCGTCGTGTCTGGTATACATGAGCGCCGAAGGAACTCTCGATACTACGATCGACGACGTGCTGACGCTCAGTCCGGAGCTCACCGAAGGGGATAGCCTCATCAAGGGCCAGATCCGCCTCTACGATGTCGACAGCGAGGCCGATACGCTGGAATCCGACGCAGAACGATTCTTCAACCGTACGCTGCTGACCGGTGGATTAGAGGACTCCCTGAAGCGACTCCGAGACACTCGTCGGGGCGAGGACAACAACCGCCTCCACGAGATGTACGGTCCATACGGGACCGGGAAGTCCCACCAGATGGTGGCGCTATACCACTGCTTCAACTCACCTGACGTGGTTGGCAAGTGGGCAGATGGTCGTATTGAGGGGCTTGGAGAAGCGCTCCCTGACGACGCATTACCGGTCGTCGTCTCCCTCCAGAAAGAGCAGTACGAGTACCTCTGGGAGCCGCTGTTCGAACAGCTGAATTACGAGCCGGACGAGGAACAGTACGACGAGGAGGGTGGTTACCCGAGCATCGACGTTATCCAAGACGCGGTCGGCGACCGTACCGTCGCGTTCTTCATGGACGAACTCGAGGACTGGTTCGGATCGCTCAGCGGTCGGCGGAAGGACGCGAACCGCGGATTCCTGCAGGCGCTCTTCGAGACGACCTCACGTCCGAACACGGAACTGTTCGCTTTCGTCTCTGTGCTCCGTGAGGGATCCGACGTCCACGATATCCTCTCCCGCGAGCCCGAGCGCGTGCAGGTCAACATGTCCAACCAAGTCGACATTCGGGACGTCCTCCGTCACCGACTCGTCGACTCTATCAACGATCGCTCGGCGATGCGCACGCTCGTCGATCAGTACATCGAAGCCTACGCGGACACGGACTACGTCGACCTTCCAGACGGGCTCCGCGAGGAGATGTACGACACCTACCCGTTCCACCCGATCCTCATCGACTCGCTGAAAACCCGCTACTTCGCGGAGACCGAATCGGGCGCGACTCGGGGGATGCTCTACCTTTTCGCGAAGGTACTCGTCGACCAGTACCAGAATACTGACCTCCTCACGCACGGCGAGGTCGACGCGGTCGAGTACAACGACGAGCTCACCCGCATCAACGTCGAACACTCTCGGCCGGACCGGTGTTACGACGACATTCGAGAGCGCCTCGCTGACGCGGACATCACCTACGGTCGACCTATCCTCAGCACCGTTCTCATCTACTCGCTCACTCCGGGGCTCGCGGAAGGCGCGACCACCTCCGACATCGTCATCGGGACCTACCACGCCGGCGACCGCATCAACGACATCATCGTCGACCTCGAGCGTCTCCAGGGAGAGGTCTACCACCTCTGGCGCTCCGACGACCGCTACGTCATCCGTGAGGATGAGAACCCGCGCTCGCTCGTGAAGAACGCTGCTCGCGACGTCGACGATGAAGACGCGATCGAGCTCGTCGGTGGCCTCATCGATGGCAATCATGAAGCTGTCACGGGCGGCGGCTTGTTTGGTTCGGGTGCCCACGCGGTCGGCTTCAACGTCGACGGCGAACTTGAGAACGTCCCTGATAGCCAGAACATCAAAACCGTCGTGAAGAACGGTCCCTGGGATGCTGACAGCGTCGGTGAGATCATCAAGAACCAGCCGGCCGGTCGGCAGTGGCGGAACACGCTCGTGTTCGTCCAGCCGAAGAACGGCAAGACCATCTCGCCCACCTCGCAGCAGGAGAAATTCCTCGGGAAGGCCAAGGAAGTCATCGGGGCGGAACTCCGAAAGGAGGACGAGAACCTGGCCGAGGAGATTCGCGAGGAGATCGGAAAGCTCCACGACGAGTACGAGGACGACCTCCTCGAACGCCTGGAGAGCGCTTACGGGGAGATCATCGACGGCGACGACCTCCTCAATGAGTTCGACTACGCGGCCGAGATGTCGCTGGAGAACTTCGTCGCCACCGAACCCGTCCTGAACGCCAGCAATATTGCCGCAGCGGCGGAGGCGGATCCCTTCGATCTCCAGCGCCACGTCTGGGACATTGTCCGCGATCGCCTCGATAGCCGCTCTGAGACGACCATCGACGACATCTACGAGCAGTTCCTGATGGAGCCGACGTATCCCATTCCGGGGAGCGCGCAGGCGGTCGTCAACGCCGTCGAGGACGGACTGGGGGACAAGCCGATCCTCGCACACGATGGCAGCGGTTTCAAAGATGAACTCCGCGGGCTGAATCAGGACACGGTACTCGTTCTAGAGAGCGACGTCGAGAAGTGGTCGACCGAGGAAGTCGAATCCGAACTCCGGGGGCGGTTCGGCGCCGGTACGAAGGAAGTCGATCTGGGTTCGTTCGAACTCGATCTTCGCCAGCGGACCGACGTGTGGATACATGACCAAGACCCAGAAGACGCGGTCAAGATGGCCGCTGGGCGGCTGGCGAACGCGGACCACTACGTCCTCATCAGCGGCAGTGAAATCCTCGACAAGGTTCGCTCAGACGCGACGCTCCGCGACGTCTCGGACGCCGAGACGATCGGGCCAAACGAAGTTCGTGACCGCATCGAAGAGACGGTTGATGCCGCCGGAGAAGCCGACACCAGCCAGGTGCTTACGACGATTCGGAACGACACCGAGGTGTACCTCCCGCAGGACAATACCGAGTCCGCGTTCCGCAGCGCGGTGAGTACGCTCCTGACCGATGGATTCAAACTCAAAACCGGGGGCGACTACGTCAGTACCCTTGGCGATCGTGAACCGACGTCCGTCGTCGTCGCGCCGATGGTTCCTGAGGATATCGGCGACCGAATTCTGAACTACATTGGTGACCTCGATGAGGAAGCCACCTTCCAGGTGCAGTCGATTCAGAGTGAATGCGCTGCGGGACAGCCCGAGGCAGCGGTCAAGCACTTCCTGCTCGCAAAGCTCGGAAAGGAGGACCCGCACTACGTTGTCGGCGCGACCGGCTCGGAGGATCCTGCAGACTGGTTCCCCGGAGCTGGGTTCCGCATCCCGCCGGAAGAGGGCTGGACCTTCGAATACCAGGGCGACAGCCCGGCCGAGATGCGCCAAGAGTGGAACGAATCACACGAATCCGGCTCCGTCTCCTACGGATCGCTTTCGTTCAACACCGATGGCGAGGGCGCGGCGCCGGGCGGGCTCCAAGGCGTTGCCGAGTTCCAGCAGGCACATACGGATCTCCAACTCGAGCTCGGGCAATCTCACGAGGTCGTCGCCGACATTCTGGAGAATATTCCTGAGTCTGCCACGAGCATCGACGTCACCATCCAGTTCGAATGACGCCCAGCTTCAAATACGAAGACGGGACCACCATTCACCATGTCTGACCCGGACGCGAACTCGCGGGATACGCTCCCTATCGAGCGGGGGTTCCCCATCGAGCAGGTGAACGACCTCGCTGACCGCGAGGGCCGCGCTAAGATGTACTACCGACCGCTGTCCACGATGCACAAATGGTGGGCGAGACGGCTCGGGAGCGTGTTCAGGGCGATCTCGCTGTACTCGTTAGTCGATGATCCTAGCGCTGTCGAAATCCATAGGGCAGACCAAGAAAATCAGAACCTTTCCGATTTCGGCGACGGCGATACAGAAGACACCACCACTGAGCATCTCGCTCAACTCATCGAGTCTGTCAGTCTCACCGAGCCAGACGCGCTCTGGGAGCTGTATCCGAAAGACGTTCGCGTTGATGGGAAGACCGTCCTTGACCCGTTCATGGGCGGCGGGACGAGCCTCATGGAGGCCATCCGATTCGGCGCAGCTGTCACCGGTGTCGATTTGAATCCTGTCGCATGGTTCATCTCAAAAAAGAGCCTTGAAGCTCACGAGGTTGATGCCGACGAGCTGCAACAGGCCTTCGACGATGTCCGAGCAACCGTCGCAGACGAACTCCAGTCTCACTATGAGACTACCTGTCCTCACGACGAGAACCACGTTGCTGACGTCGTGTATGCGCTCTGGGTACGGAAGCTAGACTGCACTTCCTGTGGCGAGACGATTCCACTGTTCAAAGATTACCGCGTCGCGAACGGTCGCTACGAGGACGACGACAAATACAACGTCTACTGCCCGGACTGTGAGTCCGTCTTTCTGACTGATGACTACCAAACCGAGTCCGTTTGTACGGAGTGTGGCTACGAGTACATCCCAGCGAACGGCCCAGTCTCTCGAGGCGGTAACTACGGATGCCCGTCGTGCGGTCTGCAGTATCCAATCGTCGATGCGATCGCCGACGGACAGTCGTACGCCGAGGATCTCTACGCGATCGAATACTACTGTACGGAGTGTGAGGACGAAGGCAAGGATCGAGCGATCTTCAAGGGCTACACCGCGGCAACTGAAAAAGATCGTACTCAGTTCGATCGCGCTAGCGAGGCGTGGCACTCTGCAGAGGAGTTAGATGCGTATATCCCTCAGAGTGAAATCCCCGAAGGTGCGATCACAGCAGCGTCCGGAATTAATGGAAACGATGTCTTCCGCCACGGCTACGAGACGTGGTCGGACATGTTCAATAATCGCCAGCTCTACTGTCTTTCGACGCTGCTCTCGGCCATCGATGACGTCGATAATCAGAGCGTCAAAGAGTATCTCCTCCTCGCTTTCAGCGACTCTCTGATGTTCCAGAATAACTTCGCACTCTACAATATCTCGGGGACGAAAATAGAGGGGATCTTCAGACAGAACTCCTACCAACCCCAGGTCGAATATGCGGAAAACAACGTCTGGGGAACGAGAGCTGGTCGAGGCACGTTCAAGAATACGTGGGAGAAAATCGTCAACGCCGTCGAGTTCGCCCACCAGCCAACAGAGCGGTACCTCGAAGATGGGGAACTCAAACAGACGGATTCGTTTGAGAACCCGGTCGGTGGTGAGTACACACTCCATCAAGGCGATGTCCGGGACGTTGAGCTCGAGTCGGAGTACGACGCCATCATCACTGATCCTCCGTACTACGACAACGTCGTCTATTCGGAGGTCTCGGACTTCTTCTACGTCTGGCAACGGCTGCTTCTCTCTGATGAATATTCCTGCTTCACGCCCGAAACGACGCCTCGTGAAGAGAGCATCGTCGCGAACCCGGCTATCGAGAAGGACGGAGCTACCTTCGAGAGGGAGCTCAAGCAGTCGTTCTCCCGGATGCGGGACGTACTGAAGGACGACGGCGTACTCACGTTCACGTATCGGCACAGTGGAATCGAGTCTTGGGGGACGCTCCTCGAGTCTCTGTGCGACGAAGGATTTGATGTGACTGCGACGTACCCGATCTCGGCCAATCTCACCGAGTTCGTAATGGGCGACGAACTCTCGTTCAGCGTGATCGTGGTCGCACGACCAATGACGGATCGCGACCCGATCAGTTGGGCTGCGCTTCGACGACAGATGTACAGGACTGCGCAGCGAACGGAAGAGGAGATTCAGGAAGGACAAACCATCTCTGAAGGCGATATCAGCGTCGTCCAACTCGGACGGTGTTTCCGAGAGTATTCCAAACACCACGGCAAGGTCCACCGTGAGGGAACCGTCATGTCCGCGACTGACGTTGTCGCCGGGATGTACGACATCATCGCTGGTGATGATGATGTCTCCCCCGACGAAATCTACCTGAGCCTCCTGTCGATGGGGGAGCCCACGTTTAACGATGTGAACCGTCTGTGTCGAGGAACTGAAGTCAGCCCAAAGGACCTCCAGGAACGGGCGTTTTTCGACACCACAGATGGCTTCACGTTATTGCGGTGGCACGATGAGCAGCGGATGGCTTACCTCCAAGCGAAAGCCCCTGACGAACTCTCTGCTCTCGAACGGGTGCAGCTCCTCCGATACGCTGCTGATGAGGAGACCAAACCCAGGGAAGAGAGCCGCGAACTGGAGGTCACAGGAGAAATGATGGACGTAGCATCCGAACTTGCGGACATCACTGGGGACGAGACGTTCCGTCAGATCCTCAGGGACTAACGTATTTCACACTCCTGTGAGACGTTCGTGATGACATGAGTGATATCGACGCAGTGGCGGGCTTGTATAACATCATCGTGAGCGGTGAGCGAGAGTCCGCCGAGTATCGGGTTCCCATCGAAGAGTTCGTGACGAAGCTCGAGAATCGAGACCTCCCCGACGAGATCTGCGTAGCCGGTCTCGAAGAAGTCCTTACCGAAGACGATGATCTCCGTGATCGGCTGGTTTCTACGATGCGGCAAGAAATGGATTATCTCAACAGCCAGCGCCCGTTACCAGCGATTCAATTCGTCGTCGACGGTGATGTTCAAGGTGCCGGTGATTCGTTCGACGTAGAGATCGATGATGAGTTCCACTCCTTGGAGCCAATTTTCGGTCGGCAAATCAAGAAGCGGGATTCGGGATGGCTTGTTGTACCGTTTCGCGTGTAGTACCCGTCAGGGGTTACATCAGGGGATATGGCCCTTCGATGCTAACCGAGGTGCCCTCTTGGTCAGATTTGAGGAAGTGCAGAGTCACTGTCCCATGATCGTCATTCCCCTCAGGTTCGTATATCGGGACGCAGGTCGTCTCGTGTTGCGGGTATTTTGGATGGTCTTCTTCGTCGGTCTTTGCACACGCCTCTTTGATTCGAGCCTTCGTCCACTGCCCCTGATTTTCTAGCTCCGGTTTGTTTGGTCCATAGGACGCGAATGCAATCGCTGCGATGACCCGGTCAGCGAACGTGGCGGCGTTGCTGATGCTGAACGGGCCATTCGTATCGTGAACCTCCGAGAGGGCCTCCTCTGAGACGCCACTGAGACTGAGGTGTGCATCGGAAGTCGCCTCGAAAACATGAAGTTCAGGATAGGTAATCGCGAGCGTCTCCAAGATGTACTTTCGGATGACCTCCTCGTAGTCCTCGCAAGTGAAATCGCCGTCAGGTGAGACGATCTCTATTTCTGCCCCAGTGTGTTGTACGGGAAGTCGAACGTTGCGATACTGCGGGCAGAGGAATGCCATCCGGTCGGTCTCCGTGAGATAGGCGTATGCGAACATCCTTGACCGGGATGCAGAGTCGTTAGCTGGGTTCTTGCCCGCTTGATAGTACTTGGAGTCCAGTACCGCGAGCGTTTGGTCTCCGTCTGTGAGGAGGTGATCGGGTTGGTGGCGGGCCTCGGCGTTTCCAGCGAAAGGATAGATCGGCGGCTCAGGCTTGCATTTGACCCCTGAGAGCTGATCCAGGTAGTCGATCTGGCGTAGAGCCTCCACTTTCCGGTTGAGAATCCGATTGGAGTAATCCTGGAACAGTTTATTCATACTCAGCGCATAGTCAACGAGGAGTTCCTCCGGGCCACCCCCAGCCTGGCCGAGCAACGTCGACGAGAGAATCGATTGACTGGTGTGGAACGCTCGACGGTAGTAATGGCGTTGTCGAGGAAGATCCTGGAGTGAGAGCCGACGATAGCCGCCGATTTGCTTCTGGCTACTCTGAATGCCCAACTTCTCCATCCGTTCCACCTCTTGGTGAACCATAGAGAGGAGTACGTCCTGACGGGGGTGCTGGTGGCCGTCCTGATCCTGCTGGAGCAACCTGAGGAGCAGCTTCCCGGCCATGTGGATTGTCGAATTCACAGGGTTAGCGTACTCGACCTGTGTTTCGATCCAAGTCGGAACCGGGTTCCCGGTTGCGTGATTCATCAGCGTTTGCTCGACGTCGATTGAACCCAGTCCTTCGAATCCGTTCCGGCGACGAATATTGAGATTTCGAACGAATCCCTCGCGTCGGATCGTTCGGACGCCATGAACGTAGTTGATCGCCAGGATGGCGATAATACGAGCGGATTCAACGCCGCTGGAAACCAACTCGTCAAGGGGGACTCCGTAATAGGACTGCGTTCTGTCGATGTCGTAGATCGTAAGCAGCATCTGGATGACGTGCTCCCAGGCAACTTTGGGTTCGACCTGGACACTCATCCCCGGGACCAGCCTCACAATGCCGACGACGTCGGAAGGCTCTACGTGGAGTGTGTCATCCACGAGGCGTACTGAAAGGACTTGAAGTGCATCAGACTCGGAATTTCGCCCGGATCGAGTCCGTAGTCGGGGGCGCTTCTTGACGAATTTGCTCCCCTCCCGAACGAAGTTTGCCGCCCGAAGTTCGTTATTGATCGTATCCGGATCGCAGTCCTCGATGATGAGCTTTCGATTCTCCTGAACGGAGCAGAGGGATGTACCGTAGTCGTAGCGGACAGCGTTACTCATAGGCGCTGACGCCCATCTCGCGTTCCTCAGCCTCCGCCTGCCGGTTCGCGAGGTCCATGGCGGGACTGAGGTCGAACGCCTCGAACTGATTGTCGAGCGTCTCGTAGTGACTCGCAAGGCGATTGATCTGGGGCAATGCCGCGGTGTTCAGGAGACGAGGCGCGATGTACGTGGCGAAGGCCTGCCCGACTGCGACATCTTCCTCACCTGTGTACTGACCCCCGTTCGCACAGGCATGCTTGAGAAACTGGGTGATGTCCTCGTAGTGCATCGGCCCGAACTCCATGATCCCGTCCTCACCACTCGTGGTGGTCCCTTCGTTGATCCCTTGATGATGACTCTCGAAGAGTTCCTGAAGCTTGTCGCGGTCAATATCCACATCGGATCCGAGTTCTCCGATCCAGCGGTCGAACAGGGAAGCCCGTTCCTCATCGCCGTAGCGGCTGAGTTCTATCATCGCGAAGCGACGAGTGATCGCATTGTCGAGTTCGTTCACTGTCCGGTCCGACATGTTCATCGTACAGATGATCTTGACGTTGTCGTTGAGCGTGAGTGGGTCGCCGTCGTCATTGCGGAAGATCACCTGGTCTTCGTCCTCGATAGCGGTATACAGCGGCCCGAATACCTGGGAGATGTCTGCCCGGGTGATTTCGTCGATAATGACGCCCCAGTTGTCCTGGTACTCGTTTGCCTTCTGAATGCCCTGGGAGACACAACCTGCCCGTCGATGGTACTCGATATCGCCGTCCTTCGTCTCCGGTTGGATACTACCGGTGATGTCCGCAGGTGTCCATGTTGGCGTCGCGGTATGGAGAGAATAGTCGATGCACGCCTCCAGTGCGAGCTGCTTTGCGAAATAGGTCTTTCCGGTACCAGTCGGGCCGTAGAGAACAATTGGCTTCCCGACTTCGATAGCGGTGAGAGCGTTTTTCTTGACTGTGTCCGGGACCAGCGTCTCGCCCAGATTGTAATTTCGTTGGGCGACGGTCTGTTTGACCTCGAACGGGGTGACATTTGAGGTCAGAAGGGCCTGTCGGACCTCATCACGATTTCCAGAGACGCGCCTGTCAATTTCCGCGTCTTCGACCAGATATCGTAATGCGTCTGGGCTAGAGGTGCGATTTATAAAGTCAGTCGCAGAAGCGCTCGAATTAACGATGAACCCTCTGAATTCCTCTGCCTCCTCGCGGTCGTAGTCCTCGAATTTCGGCGTCCCGCTACTCATTAATTGGGAAATATCGGGGGGCTACCATAAAACAACGTGTATAGATGGAAGAACGTGAGCTAGGGGGATACAAAGAAACATACCTATGTAGATTAATTGTGGAATTGAGACAGATCCCATGGCATTCGACTCGGAGTCATTCTCTTCTGGGCACACCCTCATTCAGCGACTTGAGGAATACAACCCGTGGTGGGAGCGCGGTCGAGAGGCGAGTCAAACTGGCGACTATTCATCGCTCCAGGACATCTTCTACCAAACATACGACGAGCTGCATCAGCAGCAACGGCGGTTGATTCCCATAACCGGCCCTGACGGGGCGGGAAAAAGCGCCCTCCTCGAGCAACTGGCCTCTGCGCATATCGACCCGGATTTCGTAGAGAAGTTCATTCGAGATGTAGACAGGCGTGAGCAGGCTCGAGAGCACCTCGTATCCCCCTCGAACGTCCTGTACATCCCTCTTCGAGATGATCCGGTCTTCCAACTTCAGCCGGAAGCTCAGCTCCGGGCAGCCGTGGATCACTTCGAAACGCACGTCCTGCGGCACCCCCGCTCATCCCCACACTACATCCTGTTAGATGATCTCCATACGGTTGAGCGACCAAACAAACGCGGGAATCAAGATGTCGGCCGGTGGGAACGCCTCCTTGTAGACTTGATTGCCGAGCACGATGACCGTCAGATCGTGTTCACGGCGCTTTCGAGAGGGTCCGTACGGGAGCGATTCGAGGAGACCGACCTTGCAGAAGTGAATGAAGGAATCCGCGGAGAGACACGCGAGCTGTATCCCATGGGTTTCGCCGATTTCCTCAAGATGCGATACCGGGATATCGAACTCGCGCCTTCGGCTGAGCGGTTCGATGAGGGCGCGGTTCGGAAGGCGTTACTGGACGCTGTCGAGGCGGGAGACGCTGACCGATTCGTAACCGAGGTCGAAGCCCAGAACAGCGACGCAATTGCTGACCCGTCGTCGATCCGGCGGGAGATCGCGAATTACTGTACGAGCGGGGGGATGCTGACGCTCAGAATCTCCGGTGACGGCGTCTCGATTGACGAGGAGCGATTTGTCGACGTGCTCCGTGGACGGGACGATGTCGATCTCGAAGCCCACCAACGAGAACTACTCAACGACTTCAGAGACGATCTCCTGCACGCCGCGACGAGCCTTGGAGGGGTGAAGGACGCGCTCGGCTTGGAGCGATTTTGTGGCCTCGCTGCTCACGAACACCCGACCGGGGACGTGCGGTTCGACGATCTGACCGAGGTACTCGATGTCGACCGTCGAACCCTCCGCGATAAGTATCTCAGCGTTCTCTCACGACTCCATCTGCTTTCGGCAGCACAGGAATACGACAATCAACGTCCACGGAGGCTCCGATTTTACCTGCGGGATCCGGGGATCACGAACGCGTTCCGTCGGAATGATCTCAATGACGTCCTCCGACGTGAGCCCGGACTAGACGAAGCTCTGGCGAAGGCGGTTGCATTTGATCACACAATCCGGTTGTCGAACACGCTCAACCATCCCCACGATCCGAAGCGTGGAGTAGTCAAGTTCTGGGTTGGGTCAAAGGGTACAGTCGATTTCGTGCCCAAAATACGCGGTACTCCCGTTCCGATACTATGGTCTCATAACCGTGCTCTGGACGAACTCCAGATGAGTCAAGATACGCCTGATTTCGATGCTTTACAGGAGTTCCTCGAGAGCGATGCCTACGAGAGCGAACGAGACCGAGTCGATGAGCAGATGTACAGTCCTGTGACGGACACCTTCACCAAGCAGCGGCGATCATACGTCGAGCAAGACGAGTACGGGGGTGAGCTCAGTGCTGACGGGAAGGCTGCATTCGACGCCGAACCAGCATTCGGGATGGTTCTTACAAATGCGCGGTCAGCTCTGGACGATGGAATTTCCGTCAATACTGACAGTTCGAAGCCGATCATTCAGGTTCCACTCTGGACGTATCTCCGGTTAGAATGAATGAATACAGGAATATATCTGAACATCGAGTAATTCCGATCTAAATCCGGGAGGCGTCATTCGGAACCTACTCAATTCCCATTTGTCGGACAGCGTAGCTTCGGGCGATTTAACGCCCGGAACTGTCGCGTGATTCCAACCGGGTGCCAGACGGCCCCCGACGTCGTCAGGCGCTTAGTGAGCATTTGAATACGGTAGAGATGTCAATCTATGCCGGCGAGGGGCGAGAAATCCGCAGGAAAAACACTCGGAAACGAAAGAGAGACTCAGAACACCCCGATTGTCCAGTCGCCTCTAACGAAGCGATGTTCCCTTGTCAGTTCCCCTCACGAACTATGTTTAGTAGTTGAGTACGAGTCTCGCGACCAATCGGAGCGACACCTGCTCTTTGATAGATGATGATATTCTTGACTTTGGATTCGAGTGCAGGGATGTCGATTGCATCTAATGCTCCCTTGGACGCTCCAAAACACCAAGTCGTGTTCTTTTGTGCTGTCGATAGGATATCATCCCATCTACTTCCAACTGTATTTTTGAAACTCGATGCGGAAAGAAGAACGACGATGATATCGGCAGTTTTTCCCGCCGAAACTATTGCGTTAGCGAATTCTTCCATGCTCTCCTCAGAAGAAGCGTTTTTACTCGCGATCTCTTGAATTGGGGTTTCCCCCTTCAAATAGCCGAATTCGTCGGAGAGGATGTGTAGCTCGGTTTCCGCATACTTAGATATCTCCTGCTCAAGATTTGAGATAGGCTCGAAAAGACCTTGGAAGTAGTGCTTAGCAATAACACCCTCTTCAGCATCAGCGGTAGTCTGAGCTCCTTCAGCAAAGATTGAGATGTTCATATTGTACCGTGATTGATATATTTAGAACTCCCCAAGGGTAGAGTCTGCCCCTAGGATACGACGGTAGGTGTCGTCACCGGTCGCATCGGCTAACCCTTCACAGAGTTCGCGGAGTTCGTCGTCCACGTCCCACTTAGAGAGATAATTCTGTGTGGACTTGCCCTGTTCGTAGCGATGGCGAAGTAATTGGGCCTTGTCAAGAGCGTTTAAGTCGTTACCATCACTTTTTACCCGGTCTTGAATGTAGGCTATACGCTTCTCATCATCCCACGTTCCGAGGATGAATTCACCCCCTTCAATACGGTAGAGATGCATATCTCGCATCTGTTCAGTACTTGCATCCGTTCCACGGGTGAGTTTGTTCAGATCGTTGTATGTAGCCTCCGGTATTTCAAGCAAATCAAGGAACACATCAATTTCCCCGATCTCGCTTCCCTCTTGAATAATGCCATAGATTTCATCAACTACTTCTTTTGCAGTCATTTCTTCACCTGCCCGCATCACCTTCCCGTGATGCTTGGAATATTCGTGGAAACACTCTCCCATCTCAATTACGCCGATATCACCTTGAGCAAGGTCTCGGTTTTCCTCAAGTTGCTTGTGCGTTTTCTGTGCTGTTCTGTGGATATTTCTTCTGAGACTGTTCCAAGAGATTGGCTGCCGCTCGCCCACTTTTCGGGCGACAATGACTATGTCGAACGAGACAGATTCGCCCTTCATAAATTTGTTTAGGTCAGAATTGATTGGGTACGTCGCTGTCACCTCAAAACCAGTTTCGCAGAGTGATTCAAGGAGCTCACCCCACGATTCAGAGTTGCTGTGGTGGTACGTGAAAGCAACTACTCCGTCCTCTTTCAACGCGGTATTGATGCGTGAGAACGCTTGCTTGAGTTCAGACTCAAACTCTTCGCTGCCTTTGCCCGAAGCCGGATTCACAACGATACTGTCAGCGCGCGGTGTATGTTCTGATTCAAAACATTCGTACTCCTGCTCAAGCATCGGCTGCAGCCAAACATAAAAGAAGTCAGATAATTCTGAATAGAGGACATTATTGTAGTACGGTGGATCGGTTATGATCGCATCGTACTCCTCTTCGGCGTTAATACGCCGCATGTCTCCTTGATGAATAGTGGTGTTTCGTCCGATAGGTTGGCCAAATTCTGCAGTCTCTTTCGTCTCACCGTCTTGGATATAGCGTTCCGTGGGAGAATTTGCATATTCTACGCCACGTTTTACCATATCCCAAATCGACTCAAACGTTCCTCGGCCATATTCTGCCCCCCATACATTCCCTTCGCACGCCTCACGGGGTGGATCAAATGAGTTCGATTTGAACAAGTGCTGTATTTTGTTATATGAATAATCATACCCGGTGAGCATATTGTTCGTGGGCAGAGAATTGCTTAAAGTCAGCAGTAGATATTCTCTCGCATTTTGGTTCTCGAGGTCGTTTATAGATTCTAATATTTTTGAGATGGAGAGGAGTTGGCGCTTATTGAACATATCAGTCCATTCATTGACACCGTGTCGGGGAAGGTTTCCATTCCCCGGCATTGTCCCATCAAATTGAGTAGCATCGGTCTTCCAACCGGGACGTATCGGTTTATCGGGTACAAATTGCCGCAAAGATTCACTGTCTTCCCATTCCTGTTCAGCCTCTTTATAACGCCGTCTGTCGTTGTCTGTAGCCGATTTATACCCCTTCGCCTTGGACTTTGAGGCTCCTTGTTCAGCACAGTGCGAACAATGGTATTCCAAGGCTGAGAGATGAAGGTCAAACTCTTCGCCTTCCTCAATCTGTTCTGTTATAGAGTATTTCTGCCCGCACTCAGTACAAATGTAATCCCCATAATCCACGTTACCTTGTTCCGGGACAAACTTGTATCCACACTCGTTACACGAACACTCTTCTCGCCAATCTTCTGTCAAAAACACCGACTCGCAGTCCGGGCAGAGTACGTTATACTTGTCATCATTCTCATATCTCCCTTTCCCGATACGAAAGTCTTGGTGTAGTGGGATCGTGTGCCCGCAAGACCGGCAATCAATCTGTTTCACCCAAAAGTTGTACATTACATCGGCGTCGTGGTCGCCGTGTGGGCAGGTAGTTTTGTAATAATTGAGTATATCATCTCCAACGTCAGATTTGACTTGCTTAAACGCTTCCTCAAGCTCCTCAACGCTCGTCTCACCTGCTTCGATTTCTTTCTTGGTAATAAACCAAGCAACGGGATTTAGGTCATACCCCTCAGCCTCAACACCGAATCGCGAGGCTTCCACGAGAGATGTTCCCCCACCCATAAATGGGTCGAGGATTTTCTTATTTCCAATTCGTACATCCTTAGGATAGAGCTCCCACAGGCTTTCGGGGTCAGCCATATCGACGTTTTCGATGAGTTCTTCTACTTCACTATGACCGCCCCCATATGCGTCAAGCGTCCCATTCTTTCCCGGCTCGTAGACTTCGACCTGCTCTGGGTCATCAAGGAGTGAGTAGAGCGAGATAGCGCGGAATAGACACCCCGGCCGCCGTGCCCACCACTTGTGCATCGTGTATATTGGGCGATACCATTGCTTTGCTCGCCCTTCTTTCTCAGCAATCTCATTTACCCGTTCAATAGGGAAGCCCCGCTCTATAGGGAGTTCTTTCCGTTCACTGCGTTCAGCAGAACGACCCGTTTCCTGAGACATTGTGAATACTCCATCCAATCCATCCGAGTCTCATAAATCCACTACACTTCGCGAGTTACTCTACAGGATGTACTTCCTCTACACAACCTATTTGTCGACATACCTGTTTCGTTGGACCATGGGAGAGCAGGACCTCGTTGACATCGAGGTCACACACGATGACCCAGACACTCTTGTAGACTCCTATTCCTCAGGAATTGCAGATTTTCCCTTCCACCGGCAGACCGTCGTCGCGAATCGACTCCTTTCGGGACAGCCAGACACAGAACTTCGTTCACTCTCCCGCGTCGACGAGGAGGAGGTCAAACTCCTCGAACACCAGGTCGACGCAGCTCACAGAGCTCTCTTCGAGATGGATGGGAAGGCACTCCTCGCAGACGAGGTCGGCCTCGGAAAGACGATCGAGGTCGGTATGATCCTGAAGGAGATGCACTACCGCGAGACCGACGACTCGGTGCTGATCCTCACCCCGGCCCAGCTGGCCAAACAGTGGCAAGGAGAACTCCTCGAGAAGTTCGGCCTCGAGTTCGTCTGCAACTACGACGACGAGTTTCAGGGATTCGATGCCCACAACTACATCATCGCGAGCATCGACACCGCCAAGAGCGACCGACACCGCGCGACCGTGCTCGCTCGCGACTGGGACGTCCTCGTCATGGACGAGGCTCACTACGTGAAAAACGAGGAAACCGATCGCTACGACCTCATCGACAAGCTCACCTACGACTACGCGTTTTTCCTCACGGCGACGCCAATCCAGAACGAACTGACCGACCTCTACAATATCGTCTCCTTGCTCCGGCCCGGCTTGTTCGGCAGTCGGGATACCTTCCATCACTACTTCGTCGACAATGGCCAGGAGACGCTCGTGAACCGGGACGAGCTACAGCGACGGTTGGGGCAGGTGATGATCCGAAATCGGCGTGAGGAAACGGACATCGACTTCACGGACCGTATCATTGACACGCGAACCTTCGAGCCGAGCGCAGCGGAGAAAGAACTCTACGAGGCGGTAACGGAGTACGTGCGAAGCGCGTACAGCCAGGACAGCGGCCAGAAGCTGGTGCTGATGCTGCTCCAGAAGGAGGTGGTCAGCAGCCCGGCAGCGCTGGAACAAACGATCCTCAAACAGCTCGAGGAACAGAACGAGCTAACGCACCGGGACGAACTCGAAACCATCCTCGATAAGATCGACGCGATTGATACGGTCACAAAACAGGAGCGGCTGTTCGATATCGTCGAGGAAGTCCGTGAGACCGTCGATATGGGTCGTGTTATCGTGTTCACGCAGTTCCGGGCGACCCAGCGCCAGGTCTTGCAAGCGTTGGATGAGCGGGGGTATACCACTCACGCGTTCCACGGCGGCCACTCAAGCCAGGAAAAGGAGGACATCGTAGATCAGTTCCGGGAGGAAGGTGGTGTCCTCGTGTCCACCGACGCGATGAACGAGGGTCGCAACCTCCAGTTCTGCAATATTATGGTGAACTACGATCTGCCGTGGAACCCGATGAAGGTCGAGCAGCGAATCGGGCGGATTCACCGGATCGGCCAGAAGCGCAAAGTCTACGTCTTTAATATGGGCCTGAAAGGCACTATCGAGGAATACGTACTGGAACGTCTCTACCACAAGATCGATCTCTTCCAACAGACGGTCGGAGAACTGAGCACGATCCTTACCCGGCTCGAGGACTCCGGGAAGAGCTTCGAAGACGAAATCTTCGAACGTCTCACCAATGCCGACTCTGAGGTTGAACTCGAGAATGACTTCGACTCGATGGCCATCGATCTTGAGAAGCAACAGAACCTCTCACAGAAGGTAGAGGAGTTCAACAGCGGCGTCTTCGAGAGCTTCGACCTGGGGGCAGACGATGACTGACGTGACTCACGCGGTGACACAATCCGCGCTGGAAGCATTCACTCGGGAGTATCTGAACGATCTCGGTGCAGCAATCCGTGAGAACGGAAACCGATGGCACGTGCGATTACCCACCCACGTGGACGTCGGTTTTAGTGACCGCAGCGAGTTCGAAATTGCCCTGGATGGCGAAATACGAGAGGAAGAAGAGAACTCTGTTTGTGTGCTCACGCCAGAAAGCGGATTCACGCAACAATTGCTCGATGAAGCGGCAGCGATGGCCACTGCCGGGCAACTCGCCCTGACGAACTCGATGACTGATGGTGACTATCGGTATCCCCCGTGGATTATGGAAAGTGACGCCGAGGTCGTGGACGCGAGGTTTAGCCCATACTACGATCGAACGGCCATTTGTGTGTTCGTACGTATTGACGTCGAGACGGTCAGCGAGTACCAGACTCAGTTCTTGGAAGCTGTGACGGTCGACGTTGAGTCGAAGGATCAGCTTCCCGGTGTGACAGAGATACTTGTCGACGAGTTTTTCAGCCCAAAATCAGGCTGGCGTGACGATGTAACTGTAGGGAGTGAGCAGAGCGACGTGACGATTGCTCCCGAGAAGCTGGCAGACACAATCGCTACCGGACAGAAGGTCGCTGTAGAAGGAGTACAGGAGGAGATTGACGAAATTCGTCAGTCGGCATCTCGCGCTGCTGATTCAGAATTTGAAGAGTACCGGCAGCTTCAGGAACAACGAATTAACGACCACCGCAACGAGATTGATTCGCTTTCGAACCGTCTTCAGAACTTATCTACGGACGTCGACAGCGCAGACTCGCAGCAACAACGTGTAAAGGCTCTTGAGAAGCGCCAAGAACTCAAAGCCGAAAAAGAAGACCTCGAAGCTGAACTGGAAGAACTCTTGGAGGAGAAGGAACAAGGGTACGCTCAGAAGCAACGGGAGATCTATCGCCGACACGCGATAGAGGTGAATACCAAACCCATTGCGTTCACGCTTGTGACGTACGAGCGAGGGGAAATCGAATTCACTGTGGGTGACGGTGATCGAACCGACATTATGCGTGCTCCATACGCAATCGGTGCTGGGATAACCGACGAAGTCGACTGTGAGAGCTGTGACTCGCGACTCTCGGCGGAGAATCCGGTCAGTATAGTTGCGGGAAGGCTTGGCTGTCAGAATTGTCGGTGACTCCGGTGAGGTGTGAATTCGCTCGGTAGCCGGCAGAGTCTCTGATAACGGGCTACGATAAATAGTCAGCACCACTGACCCGATGCGGTCATGTGGACATCAACGGCCGTCTGCCGATGATCGCGACAGATGGGTTCGATTAACCAACAGTGAAATCGGTTGGCGCCGCATTGTTGGTTAACGGACTCGAAAACGAATCGATCTGCCGGTGTACAGGAAACCTTGATATGAGCTTACTGTGACAGTCGTTATAAATGGGTATTCGGTTCCTGCATACCGCAGATTTCCATCTTGGCAGTCCCCTTCGTGCTGTCGAATCGGCTTCGGACCAGCTCGCAGAACAGCTTCAACGAGCGACACACGAAGCACTTCGTCAGGTAGTCCAGGTCGCAATTGACGAGGACGTGGACTTTGTCGTCGTCGCAGGCGACCTCTACGATCAAGAGGCGCGGTCCGTCTACGCGAACGAATTTCTCGTCGACCAGTTCGCTCGACTGGACGATGTCGATATTCCATGCTACGTGGTCCACGGAAACCACGATCCGTTAGGAGCCGGTGCGGAGAAGCTTCCATTGCCCGACAACGTTCACGTGCTCGGTACCGACAGCGTGGAAACCGCGCTGTACCCAAACGAAGCCGATCCCGAAGCTCGAATTCTCGGGCAGTCGTACGCGAGCCAATGGGAGAGTGACTCGCTATACTACCACTATACACCGCCGGACACAGCGATTCCGAATATCGGATTGCTCCACACGGGCCTGAATCCGGATGGGCGTCGATACGCTCCCTGTGGACCGAGCGACCTAGCACAGAAGGACATCGACTACTGGGCACTCGGACACATTCACACGCCACAGCTGGTTGATGGAGCACCGGCGGCGTACGCCGGGATTCCACAGGGGCGGCACGTCGGTGAACCCGCTGCTGGTGGCTGTCTGCTCGTCGAAGTGGAGGTCGGTACCGTCCCCGAAATCGAGTTCGTCCCGACGAGTCCGATCGTCTGGCAGGAGATTGCAGTCGATATTGATACTGCAGCAACGGACGATGGACATCCGCTGCGGAACCTCGCAGACGCGGAAGCACATCTCGATGACCGCATGTTCGATCTCCGGACCGCTGACCCGGCGACACTCACTGAAGGCCTCTCGATACCCGTTGCAGATACCGACTGGCAACCAGACGGATTCGTCTGTCGATGGACCTTGACGGGTCGGGGAGAGTTATTTGAGGCACTTGATGAGGAAGCAACGGACGTGCTTGCGAACCGCCTCCGGAATCGCAACAGCGGCGATTCTACATTCGTCTGGACCGAATCCGTCCGAGATCAGACCGCCCCACCACTCCCCGAACTCGACGAGTTGGTTGAATCTGACGAGATTATTGGCGAACTTGTCGAGTTAACCGAAGAGCTGCGAGACGACGAATCGGTCCGGGCGGACCTGCGAGCAGAGACTGGAGAGGTCTGGGAGTGGCGAACCGATGAAGAGCACGAGGACATCCCCGAAGACAGGGTTGACTTGGATGAGAACCGGCTCGACGAACTGATCGACCGGGCAGTCACACAAGCGATCAACGAACTCGCAGCACGGAGGCAGAATGCGAATTAAGAACTTCGACTTGGACGATTTCGGGTGTTTCACGCGCGCCCGTCTCCAGGATGTCAACGGAGGCCTCACCGTCATTGCAGGCCCACAGCGCGCTGGGAAGTCGACGTTCATGGAAGCGGTACGCCACCTAGGTTATGGAGTTCCGCGTGGCAAAGACCTCCCCCCGCCGACTGAGCAGTATGACCTCACGGCCGACGTTCTCGTAGACGGTGCCGAATATCAGCTGTCGCTCACAGGCTACGGCGAGCCGACCCTAGCGTCGCTTGATGGTAGCCCAGAACGGACCTTACAGGAGGTATACAGCAATCTCAGTGCAACGCAGTACCAACAACTCTTCACGATCAGTCTTGACGAACTTCGCCGCGTACCGACGAGCCTGAACGGCGACGTGAGTCTCTCCGCCGTCCTGCTGGGAGCTGCGTACGGTGACGTGCTTGAGATCCCCAAGATTCAGGAAGAGTTCAGCGAGACCGCCCGCCAAATCGGGGGCAAGCACGGCCGTGCGGTGTACGAACTCAAAGACCCGATTCAGGAGATTCAATCAGGGGTCGAAGAACGAGAGGCGGCCAACGCCCAGGTTGATGAGTTCAATCAGAAACAGGACGCTCGCAGTCAGGTGAATGAACGCATCGAGGAACTCGATGCCGAGGTCGAGGCACTTCAAACGGAACGAACGCGACTGAATACAGTTCTCGCAGAATACGAGGAGTTCGAGGCGTTTCAGGAACTGACCCAGGAACTGCACGACGTCGATGTCGACAAAATCGACTCATTCCCGTCAGAACGTCTTGACAGGGTACAACAGCTCCAGGAGCAGCTCGAAGAGGCGGATCAAGAGCAAACGACTGCAGAAGAAGAATTTACCGAACAGGTGTCAGTGGACGATTCAGAACCCTATCGTGACCGACTCCTTGATGCCCAGTCCACGATTCGGACGTATAGCCGAGAGGTAGCAGGCTGGCGTGAACGGGTCAAAACACTCACCGAACAACAGTCCGAGCTTGACTCGGAGCGTCGCGACCTCCGGTCGCGTGCAGCGGATCTCCGACCAGATTGGAACGAAGAAACGGTGCTCGACCGCGTGCGAGACATCGAGACGGATCTGTTTGCACGCGATGAAGTCCGATCGATCACGAACACCTACGAGAACATCCAGTCCGAATACGAGGACGTAGAGCGGGATCTGGTGGAAAAGGAAACACAGAAAGAACAACTCGCAGAGGATATCGAGGAGGCGACTGACGCATCATCTGGAACGGGTAACCCCATCCGTAACCAGCTCCCGATCGCCGGTGCAGGAGCCGTACTTGCGCTTCTCGCCGGGATTGTCGTTGCAGTCACCGCTGGGGCGATCTCAGGCGTTGTGGTCACACTCGTAGTTGCTTTTGCCAGTAGCGCATACGCCGCATCACGGATCGACTGGGAATCGCCTAACGTGGATGGCATGTCCGTCGAAACGCTCCGTGCTGAAAAGCGGAGTGTAGAGGCGGATATGGAAGGACTCCGTTCTCGGAAAGCAGAGCTCGAAAACGAGCGGTCATCCACAGGCGAGAAACTGGAGACGCTCCGCGATGACCTTGGGTTGCCTGCAGAGACCGGCCCAGCTGCCGTCCGTGAGTTCTATCGTGACCTCTCCGAGTTCCAAGCCGAACTCACCTCCCTCGAAGACGATGCTGAGACGCTCAAGGAGACAGAAACGGCCCTCCGGACAGAACTCCGAGACGTAGCCGAGACACTGGATGATATCGGTGCGCTCGATACAGAGGGGTTCGATCTGCTCGATGATGTCAAGAGGCTCTTTGCGGCTGTCGAACGTGCCGAAACCGACCTCGATTCAGCGGAAGCAGTCGTGGCTGCACAACGCTCCGTCAAGACTACCGAATCCGAGCTTCGTGACATCCTTTCAGAATGGGACGATGCTCCAGAGGTAGCTGATGCTGAGACGGATGCCATCATTCGTGCAGCCGATCAATTCCTCGAACGGGGCGAAGAGGTGACTGACCTAGTGGAGGCACGAGAACAGCGTGACGAGACTCACGCTCGACTTCACCGCCGTCTGACGGCTTCGGCTACCGCCGCTGCGTTTGAATCATACCGCGAATCAGCGGACGAGGACGACGAGTGGGTATTGAGAGCATTCGAACGCGTCGTCGAAGAGTATGCTGATGAAGAGGCGATCGAGACACGCATCGAGACGATCGACGAGAATATTGAGGATCGTGAAGATGAACGATCAGATTGCGTCGAACGAAGAGTCGAGTTGACGAACGAACTTGAGGAATTAGCCTCTGACGAGGACGTCCGGGAGGCCCATGCCACGATCGAGTCGGGGCGTCGTCGACTCGAACCGCTGGCCGAGGACTATGCGACATCCCGAATCGCGGAGTATCTCCTAGACGAACTCCACGAGCGGTTCATTGACCGGACGACTGGCCCATTACTCGACGAAGCGGGCGATATCTTCGCGAGGATTACAGATGGCACTTATACCGAAATCGACTCCACGAACGAGTTCGAGGATCTTGACTTCGAGTCAATCCTCGCCGATGGTCAGGCGCAACGTACGGGCGAACTATCGCGGGCAACGGCTGAACAGCTCTTTCTTGCCATTCGACTCGCCCGGATTCGCCGCCATGAGAGTTCGCTCCCGGTGTTGCTCGACGATTCTCTGACGAACTTTGATCCCGGCCACCATATCCGAACGCTTCAGACGATTTCAGAACTCGCAGACACGAATCAAGTCTTCCTACTGACGTGTCACCCTGAACTGCTTGACCGGGTCGACGCTCATACTGACACAGCCCAGTACTGGTGTCTCGAGGGTGGACGATTTGATGGCCCGTATTCGAGTCCTGACGAACCATCTGCACTCCTGCAGCCGCAACGTTCGTAACTATTCCCCGTTCTCTGCGAACTCTTCCGCATGTTGCAGGCGTGTCTCGAGATCCTCACGCGGGGACGCTGATTTACTAAGATAGCGTTCCAGAATACGCACTTCATCTTCGTATCGGTCGTCCTTCCGGTAGACGATAGCCAGATGTTTGTAGTACCACGGTGGGGGATCCGCAAACTCCTCATCCTCCTCAGCCTGAGTGATACACCATTTCAGCAACTCCTCAGCTTCGTCGTGGCGGCGTTCCCGTTTCATCTGTTTTATCGTATCGACGGCATCTGTGAAGTGATCGAACGAGTCAGTATCTGGACTCTCTGTCGCCCTATTTGTTGCACTGTCATTCTTCTCACCCTTGAGCGCACGCATCACTCGTCGGAACACCATTATCCAATACAGTCGCTGTCGCCCGCATAAAATGTTCTTTGGATAATACATCTAAAGGCCGTTTCATCGCCCGTTACTCCCGAACATTAATGCCTCGGTCGGGTAACGGATGGAGTATGTCTCGCCGGCTGTTACTTACTGGGCCTGATTTACCTGAGCTTGAATCACAGGCGTTCGATATTCTCAGTGACAGCGTGGAAACACAGCCTGAAAGTATCCTCTACCTCAGTCAACAGGACCATCCGCAAGACGCAACGAAAGATCGCTGGAAGGAATTCGGCCCTTCAGCAGGACTTCGTGTCGAGACGTTGGATAATCTTGCGTCACAGTGCTATGAACAGGACCAGTACAAGGGCCGGGTAACCCACGTCGATCGACCGCTCCTCTTCCGACTCGTTGAACTCGGTGTCGAAGGGATTTCGTCGCCTACGAATCCACTCAACACTGGCGACCAGTTCCCCCGGGCAGGGCTCGTACAGGAAGCCGAGACCCTATTCACCGAACTTGAGTTCGCTGGACTGCTCTCACCGGACGCAATGCGGCAGCGTCTCGAACAGGAGGGCGTGGGCGACCGCGCGGACTACGTCGCCGAACTGGCGGAAGAGATCGAATCTGCCCGACAGACACTCCTTGCTGATGAACTTCCGGAGACTTACCGTACCGAGCGAATGCATCACGCCACGACGGCAGAAACATCGCTCACAAACGTGTTCCCCTCAGTCGAGGCTGTTGTTCTCAGTGGGTTCACGCGATTCGACGCTCTAGAAGTAGACTTCCTCGAACGAATCGTCGATACCTGGCCGGCGATCGCTCTCCTCCCCAAGCAGATAGACGAAGACTCGGCCCCGGGTGTTGATACAGGCGCCGAACGAGCGCTAGAGACGTATTCCGACCTGGACTTCGTTCGACAGCACCACGATGAGCCTGACTCGTCAATTCTCGAAGCGCGACGGCGCATCACTCGCAGTCTCTATCGGCATCCCGACCAGTCGCCGTCGACCAGCGACATCAACGCGGCAGCGCTGGATCTGACGCTCACTGAACCGAAAACTGTCCCCGACGAGATCCGAACCGTCGCTCGAGATATCCGGAGTCGAATCTCGACAGGAACGTCGGCCGACGATATCGGCGTCGTCCTCACGAGTCCGGTTAAATACGCTGACCAGGTGCGGGAAGCTTTCGAGATGTACGAACTCCCGTTCAATCTACAAACCGAGATTCCCCTTTCCGAAACAGCCCTCGGCGATGTCGTCCAGACGGTCTGTCAACTCGCACAGGAACCTCGTAGCATCGACACGCTTCTCGATCTCCTCACGAACCCACTGGTCACCATTACGCAAACGGGAGAGAATCTCGATCACCACGAACTCGCCCGGGTGGCAGCTAGGGCAGAGACAAATCGGCTTGAATCGACTCTCGAACACGTTGACGACAGTCTCGCGGCAACGGTTACCTCTCTGACTCGGGATGCAGCCGCTCTGTCAGAGGTGTCACTCGAGGAACTCACCGGCCAACTCGAGGCCCTCCTTGAGCGTCTCGGCGTCTCAGCCGCACTAGAAGGTGAACAAGAACTCTCATCTCCATTTCGGGAACGTGAACTTCGTGCTCGTGACCGTCTCGACCGGATCCTTGAGACCCTCGCCCTCACAACACCGGTGGCGGACCCCGAAATCGGTGACAGCGTTGATCGGCTTGAACGCGCGCTCCATGGCGTCTCGATCCAGCAGAGCACCCGGCCACCCGATGATAGCGTCGTTGTCTGTAGTCTCGCCGAAGCCACTCTCCGGGAGTTCGAACATGTATACGTTCTCGGACTGACGACGACACAGTTCCCCTCAGATCCGGAGCGAACCGCTTTCACACGCCCTATCTACGATTCGCATCCCGACTTCGAGCAGACCGATGTCTCTGCAGAGGCACGGTATCACCTGAGCGTACTCCTCGGGAGTACAGCATCAATTCATCTCTCCATCCCCCAGCAGAGTGTTAGTGGTGAGCCTCACGTCGAAGCGGATATCCTGACTGAACTTCGGCGGCTTGTCGATCTCTCGGAGGTGACTATTGAGCCAGTTGACAGTGAGCCAGGATGTCAAGAAGACGTGCAGCGGGCAGTCGGCGAGGTACTTCCCGAGACATCTGAAGCACAAGTCCACGATCTACTCACTGAAGCAGTCGAAGCCGGGTCGGTTAGCACCGCCCAACAGGCCCATGTTCAGGCTGGTATTGCTTGCGCCGCGGCACGAGCAGGTCCCGAACTGACGCCCTACGATGGCCAGCTCACAGAAGAGACCGTCTCCCAGATTCACGATACGCTCAACCGCGAGCCGTACAGTCCGAGTCGATTGGAGACATATGCTGCTTGTGGGTTCAAGTACTACATGCGTCGTGTTCTCGGCATCGAAGCTCCGGATCGCTTAACGCGGGAACCCGACGCGAGCGATCGTGGCTCGTACATCCACGACGTGCTCGAACACTACTACCTGTCGTTACAGTCAGGGGGCAACGATCCAGTTCACCCAGGTGGCGACTTCGAAACACGACAACAACAGCTCCTCGACACTGCACTCGAGCGGCTTGACAATGCGTTCGATGATCGCGCCCAGACAGCGTTTCAGGAAGAATGGCTGACGTCAGTGCTCGCTGGACTCGGAACTCCGGACACCAATCCATACTATGGACCACATGAGACGCAAGACGGTCGTCCTGTTGCGCGGGGGCTATTCTATCGGTTCCTCGATCACGAGGCGGAGGAACCCGCAAAGACGACCGCTCGACCGACGTGGTTCGAAGGCCGGATCGGAAATCCCTATGATGCAGGCACGCCACTCAGCGACGACCCCGCAGAGATCGAGACACCACACGGCTCGGTCCCCATTCATGGACTCATCGACCGCGTCGAGACGGTCCCTGGAACAGACCCAACACAGGTTGTCGTCCGAGATTACAAAACTGGAAGCTCAATCCCCAGCGACAGTGATGCGCTGAGCGGGTTGAAGTTCCAACTGCAACTGTACGCGTTGATGGCCGAAGAAGCACTCGACGATGTCGAAGTAGTCGGTGGCGCGTACTACCAAGTCTCGCCCCCGAGTTCAGTCAATTCTCGCAGCGGGCTCCTCACCTCACAGGAGATGGCAGTGTATCATGGGAGCGACGATGTCGACACACCGCTGCTCCGTCACTCCTACCCGTACTTCGAGACTCATGAGGCGTTCCGACGATTCATACAAGAGACAACTCCACAACGCCTCGGGAATCTCGCCTCGGGCATCGCAGAGGGCCAATTCCACCCAACAGTCCTCGATCCATCGGACGCCGGATGTCGCTACTGTGATTACGCACACGTCTGTGACGTCCGCTCGCACCAGCGGAAGGAGGTTATCGAAGCAATCGACGACACGAGTGCGTCAGCGTACGTCCCGCTGAAAGCCAGGGGCCACGATCTCGAAGACATCGTGGAGGTGGAGTAACGATGGTCTCCTACGAGGACTTGACTGACGAGCAGCAACAGGCTGTCGATGCCCTCGACCGGAATGTGACCCTCACAGCCGGTGCAGGAACGGGCAAGACCACGACGTTGACTGCCCGATATCTGAAGATGATCGAACAGTCGCTCGCTGAACAAACCGACGGCGGTACAGGTGAGGCTCAGCTGCTTCCTGAGCACATCATTACGACGACGTTCACGGAGCGGGCGGCGAACGATCTCGAGGAGAGCGTCCGAACGGAAATCACTGATCGCATTGAGTCGCTCGATGTCGAGGAGTTCGATGCCTGGCGTACAGTTGCGGATGAACTCGAGCAAGGATACATCCACACGCTCCACGGGTTCTGTGCTCGGCTCCTGCGCGAACACGCGCTGACGATTGACGCCGTGGATCCTGGCTTCGATACGCTGGACGAAAACGAGACGACCGCACTGGTTCACGATACGGTTGGTAGCGTCCTCGAAGAATACGAGAACCACGAGGCAACGCAAACGCTAGCCCGGCGGTTCTCTCGAAGCCAGCTCCAGGACGTCCTGACCGATCTGCTGGGTGAGCGACCGGAGAGTCTTAAGTGGGCTAACCGGTGGGCAGACGCCACAGAGGAGGAATACATCTCATTCGTTGAATCGGCCTTGCATCCGATCGATCCGGATGAAGCCGCTGACCGACTTGCCCACCCCGACTTCGTCGCGGCCGCGACTACCCTGCGAGAGTTCGTTGAGAATCCCTCAGATATCGAAACCGGGGGCCAGACCTGGCAGCGTGCGGAAGGGGTTGTGGATCGACTTGACACCGGGTTCGATGATGGGGTCCCATCCCGAGCCAAGCAGTCGACGATTGCGGAACTCTGTATGCACCTCACCAAAGGTAGTGGGGAACGCTACGCGGGCTATACGGGAGCCAACACCCGGTGGAGAGACCATCCTCGAAAGACGGAGTTCGACAGCGCGTTCGAGACACTGGTCGAGACGCTCCAGCCCGAGGAGTACGCCGTCAATGTGGATCTGGAGATCGAATCGAACAGCTTCCCGTTTGTCCAAGCGCTTGCAGAGCTGACCCAAATCGCGGCTGCCGAGTACGAGGAACGGAAAGATCGGCAGAACGCTGTCGACTTCACTGATCAGATTTCCTATACCGTCGACTTCCTCAAAGCACCGGAGAACGCCGACATTCGCGAGGAGTTACGCGAACAGTTCGAGTACGTGATGGTCGACGAGTTCCAGGATACTGACCCACGCCAGTGGGACCTCATCAAGCTCCTGACGGCCAGCGACGGGGAAACGTTCGATGCCCAGAACGTGTTCGTCGTTGGTGACGTCAAACAGAGCATCTATCGGTTCCGGAACGCCGACGTCACGCAGTTCCGCGAAACGGCCACCACTCTCGAGCAGGTGTCCCGAGACGTTCGAAACACGGATACAGAAAGCGAGGACGATGACCAACTCTCGACGAACTTCCGAACGCTCCCGACGGTGCTGGAGTCGATCAACGAACTCTTCGAAGCCATCTTCGACGAGGATGGCGAGCCGTACGAAGCTGCGCCACAGTCACTGACGGCTGCGCGCGACGATCCAGCAGATCTCGGGACCGTGGAGTACCTCACGGTGCCAACCGACGCCGACCTCCGAGAGCACCACTGCGATCACTACGCGGACCTTGCCACAGCCGAGCCGGAACACGACACAGAGTTGGAGGCGATGGCGCTTGCCGCCCGCCTCTCCCAGATACTGGCAGAACCGCTTCAGGTCTACCCCGAAGAGGACGAAGCGGACGACGATAGGAGCGAGAGTGAACCTACTACCGAAAGCGGACTAAGTGACCAAGAGGGGACAGAGGAGAGTGATGAACCGCCGGAGCCACGGAATATCGAACCGAGCGATATTGCGATCCTCATCCGCAGCCGTACCCACCTCAAAAAGTACGAACGAGCGTTAGAAGAGGCGGACGTACCCTATTCGGTCGCCTCCGGGATTGGCTTCTACGAATCGACGGAAATCACCGCGCTGTTGAACCTCTTCCGGGCGCTCGCCGATCCAAGTGACGAACGCGCACTCTACGCAGCCCTTCGGTCGCCACTATTCGGGCTCACCGACGACACGCTCGCTCAGTTGAAACTCCACGACGACTCTGTGTGGGACGCACTCGCGACGAGTGAGCATCAGGAACTCCAAGATGCCTACGAACACCTGCAAGAGTGGCGTCACTTAGCGGGGGTTGGCGACAAGGAACCCGCTGGATTCGACGGGTCGTGGGCTGCGTATCTGACGCAGATCCTCGAGGATACAGGCTACTTGGTGAGTGTCAGCGCCGACGAACGTCCACAGCAGGCGATGGCGAACGTGGAGAAATTCCGCGAACAGCTTCGCGGATGGAGCAACGATGGCGTTCGGAGTCTTACGACACTTGTGAGTCGGATCGAACGCCGCATTGAGCTCGGCGGCCGGGAGAGCGAAGCTGACACGACCGGCGAGGGCGTCCAGATTCTAACGATCCACGATGCCAAGGGAATGGAATTCCCGTTCGTCGTCGTCCCGGGAATCGATCGCGAGTTCAAGGATGAAGCGGCCCTGGGCGGCGGGAAGGTCGAGTTCGAGCAGATTGGTGGCCAGCACGCAGTCGGGATGAAGGCACCAAGCCCGGACGACTTGTTCGAGATGGTGGACACGATCGCCCGTGACACGATTCGTGAGCGTCGTCGCGCCGAAGAACGCGCTGAAGAGAAACGCGTGCTCTACGTGGCCTGCACCCGGGCGCGAGACCATCTGCTCCTGAGCGGCCTCCACGAGTCAGCTGGAGAGACCGAGGAACCAACGATGACGGATCTCGAGGAGCCGGATCCTGAGTCAGCTTCAAGTTGGCGCGACTGGGTACAGCCGGAACTCCTCACCGAGGACGTGTGTACTGCCCTCGATTCCGATACCCACGTCCGGCGTACGTACGGTGACGGCGTGTACACCGTGTCGCTTCCGACACCGCCAACCGAACAGGTGCAACCTGATCCCGATATCGACCCTGATGTTGAACTGTCGCCGCGTCCGCCCAAGCCAGATGTCAGATTTCGGTTCTCCGCGACGGACCTCGCGTCACTCTTCGGGGAGTATGGCGAACTCCAGTTCGACGAAGACACGGGGACCATCTACGTCGAAGAGACCGACGATAGCGAGACGAGTCCGGAGAGTCGGCACGGTGAAGAGGAACCAACAACCGGAGAGAGTGAAGCAGACGGCCGCTCAACAGAGGAAGCTAGTGCCGAAACGGACGGCGTCGACGCGAGCGTATTCGGCGAGATGGTGCATCGACTCTGCGAACTGCGACCGCCAGAACCTCACTGGCCGCATCTCATGGAACAGACGCTTGTTGACGAGGGCGCTACGGCAGCACTCACACCCGGACTTCAGAACCGCGTGAGTACCCATGCCCAGCGCGGGATAGACTACGTTGACGAGCAAATCACGGACGTCGATGTCGAACACCAGTACGACGAGCTGTATGTTACTGCGGAATTCGAGCGCGGGGAGATATCGGGGTTCATCGACCACCTGATCATCACGCCTGACGCGTACCATATTATCGACTACAAGACAGGTGATGTCACTCCTGAGGAACTGGAAGCTGACGCTGAGTATTACGAGAATCAGATGAAGGCCTATGCGATTGCGCTGAACCAACAGGAGACTGGCCGTAGTGTCCGTGTTTCACTAGTGTTCACGACGCTCGATGATGCATGGGACGTTGAGTGGTCACCTGATGAGATTGAATCGATCAAGAAGCAGATCAGCGAAGAGATCTGGGAGCAATTCGACTCGCTTGAGCGAAAACGATCGCCATCAGTGTAGCTAAATCCCCTCGGAACACTCGCTGAGCAGATTTGAGAGTAACATGGAATTAACTCAACGAATTCCTCGTTCCACAAACCGGTCTCCTCACAGTTATCACAATCAACTGTGCGATCGCTAGCAGTGTCATCGGGCAACCACCATGGGGGGCCGTTCGCATCGACGGTCTCGGGGTCAAGTGTCCACGAGGGGATCTCGTCGTCCTCGTAGGCAAGTCGCTGACCGAGTTATTCAACACCCTCTGATGTGATGTATATCCGGCGAAGGCGTATCTCCAGTATTCGGTCCGGTATTCGTCGTCACTCTGTTCGATGACAGTGATGAAGTCGACGCCGTCGCTGATGACGGACGGCCCCGAATAATCATATCGAAGGTGAACCCCTCGAGGGTCCTGCTCTAACTCCCGGTCGTCGATCTCTATCTCCGCAACAATGTACTTCTCAGGGACGAGAATAGACGGAGTTCATAAAGAGCTTTCATATAGCTGAGGGAGAAGGTGAGAGGCTGGTTCTGTGTCTATTGAGGTTCTTCAGCGGTAATTGGTTAATGCGCTTGTTTGGGGATTGGATAAATTCAGGGCCAATAGAGCAAGGTACAGAACCCGCTAAAATACAATAGAGGGGACATTCACCAGACGCAACTTATAATTCCGTCTAATAGTTTTATCTGGTAATTAGATGGCAGCAGACGATCAATCACTCGTCGACACCACCTTCGAGTTAGAAGACTCCCCAGACATACTCGATAAGATCGGTACATCGGTTGACGAGGATCTCTCAGACCATCTCCTCAACATCGAAGCAAATCGTCTCTCGATCGCACAAAGCCAGCAAGAACTGCAATCCCTCGAAGAGATTGCGGACCAAGTCCAGCTGTTGGAACACCAATTGGATGCCGCACACCGAGCTTTGTTCCAAATGGATGGTAAGGCGCTGTTTGCCGATGAAGTTGGGCTCGGAAAAACCATCGAAGTCGGGATGGTGCTGAAAGAGATGGTGTTTCGGGAGGCTCATGATACGTTCTTAATCCTCACACCAGCACAGCTTGCAACGCAATGGCAGAAAGAAATGCGAGAAAAGTTCGGGCTTGAGTTTGCCTGCAACTATGATGATGGGTTTGAGGGTTTCAGCGAGTACAATAAAATCGTTGCCAGCATTGACACTGCGAAGCGGGATTCCTATGCCGACGAGATTCACAAGCGTTCGTGGGATGCATTAATCGTCGACGAAGCACACTATCTCCGTAACCAAGACACCAACCGCTACGATTTCGTGGATGACATCGAATATCAATATGCCTTCTTCGCCACGGCGACACCCGTTCAGAACGACATCACAGACCTATATAATGTTACAAATCTGATTCGGCCCGGGCTGTTTGGCACCGAGAGTGAATTCGAACGTCGATATCTCCCGAACGACGATTCTGGCGGGGTGCAGAATGCTGCCGAACTGAACCGCCAACTTCGGTCAGTGATGATTCGCCACAAACGTGGGGACACCGCGATTGATTTCACAGATCGCCAAGTGCGGACAAAGACATTCAAACCCAGTCAGCAGGAACAATCCCTGTACGACGCTGTCACAGACTACGTGAAGAGCCACTACTCGAAGCAGGCCGGACAGCACCTCGTGATGCTGATGCTGCAAAAGGAAGTGGTGAGTTCACCGTGGGCAGTCCTCAGTACTGTTGAAAAATGGCTGGACGGTGATGGACGAGATGTGAGGGGTCGAGAGCGCGATGAACTCCTCTCAATTGCAAAGCAGGCACGACAAATCGATCGAACCACCAAACAGGAGAAACTCTTAGAAATCATCCGTAGCGTAAACCAGCGGATGGATACCGGTCGGACAATCGTATTCACCCAGTTTCGCGCCACGCAAGACGCTATCGTAGACGCATTACATGCAGGCGCTGGCGGCGACGATGTCCCAGTACACCGTGTGAACGGGTCGTTATCAAGCGAAGATAAAGACAACCAGATTCAGCGCTTCAGAGAACGTGGGGGTGTCCTCGTCACCACCGACTCAATCAGCGAAGGCCGGAACATCCAATTCTGCAACGTCATCATCAATTACGATCTCCCTTGGAACCCGATGAGCGTTGAGCAACGAATTGGGCGGATCGACAGAATCGGTCAGGACCGAGATGTCTACGTATACAATCTCGCGTTAGAGGGTACGGTGGAAGACTACGTCTTGGAAAAGCTCTACGGGAAAATCGACGTTTTCCACCAGACTGTCGGGGGTCTAAAGGAAATTCTCTCCGAACGGGAGCAGTCCAGTGGACAGTTCGAACAGGAGGTCCTCCAGCAACTCATTGAAGCTGGCTCAGAGCGGGAACTTGAGAATAACTTCGAAGACATGGCTGTTGACCTCAAAGAAGACAAAGAAGCCGCGAAGAAGGCACAGGAGTTCAACGAAGAAGTGTTCGACGGCTTTGAGACAGGAGGCAACAAGGCATGACCTCAAGTTGTCTCTATAGAGGTCGGCTGGGGTCACAAATTACGAACGCTGTGATGCGGAGGGATGTATGAACTCAGAAGTCGATACGTCAATCCTGAATAGCGTCAACATCAAGCGCTTCACAAAAACAGTACTGGAAAACCACGGTGCGGAGGTTGACCAATCTAACAGTGCAAAATGGCAGGTCACATTCCCACGTGAACTCGCTAACCGATTGGACCGCGAAAACGGTACCCTGGTGTTTGACCCCGCAGATCGCGAATTAGGCGCTGGTGACCTGCTCGTCCAACCAGGGACGCGTGTGTTTTCGGCGCTCTTGGACCTGGTGCAGCAACCGGGCACAGTTGGGCAATTACGTTTAACGGAGGACGAATTACAGGTCAAACCTCCAACAGTACTGCAAGACTCGTCGTTGAATGTGAGCGTCACTGATTTCAGCAAACGAACTTCCGACTTTGCGCTGGCGTTCCATTTCCAAGTGCAGTTCGAGACTCCATCGTCGTTCCACAGTGAGGAGATGTTCTCCGTGACAATCGACCCAGAGAGTGGGACTCGACTCCCTGACCTCACTGCTCGACTCACGGCGCATCTCCCGCAGCTCCTCCAGCAGAACAACGAACACACCGCAGGTGAGATCCCCCAAGAGAAGATTCAGCAGGCATTTGAGGAAGCACAGCAGGCAGTAATTGATCGTTCCCGGCCTATCGTCTCCGAGATTCGGGATGAAGCTGATGAGACTGCTAGCGAACGGATAGCCGAAATTAGTGATTGGTACGAACAACGCCGAAACGAGCTTGATAAACAGATTAGTGAGCAAGAGAAGGAGATCCGAAAATGGAAGAAAAAGCGTCGAAAGGCGCGGAAAGATGAGACACGTCGTAGGTACATCAAGAGCCGAAAAGAGGCTGAACGGGAGCTAGAACAACTCAAGCAGGAGGTACAGCAAAAAAAGAACGAATTAGACTCAGAGGAGAGCCAGGAGATTGATGAAGTAATTGAACGGAACGAGGTCGACGTTGACGTATCATTGCTCGGTGTCACCGAAGTCACGTACGCTCGTGGCACACTGACACTGAACGTAAACTCGTCGCACACTGAGCGGGACATTGAAGTGTCGTATCTCCCCGCAACTGATGACTTCCAAGGATTGGACTGTGAAGTCTGCTCACAAGACCTCACCAAAGGGGTCCTACCACAGTTGTGTGCGAATGGCCATCTCGTCGGTGATCCATGTGCGACCACCTGCCGTAGCTGCGGATTATCGCACTGCGACGCTTGTGACAGTACCTCGACATTCTCTGAGTGCGAACTTTGCTGGGAGCCCGTGTGCAGCGACTGCCGGCAGACGTGCTCGTCCTGTAACTTACCAATCTGTGCTGACCACAGTGAGATCTGCCAGGCCTGTAACGCTACAACGTGCCGGTTGTGTGGCGAAGCATGTGAGACGTGTGGCGACTTCCACTGCGATACCCACTTGACGCACTGCCCGGACTGCGACGCCTATCATTGCGACGCTCATACTGAATCCTGTGATCACTGTGACTCTGTTCGTTGTCAAGCACACGTCGGACAGTGCAACGAGTGTGGCGATATCGTCTGTTCCGACCACGGAGATACCTGCGTCACATGCGGTGACATCCTCTGCGATAATCACATCGAGTACTGCACACCGTGTTCCAACGAGTCAGAGCATAGCGACCGTGGATTCTGCAGTACGCACGTAGTTCACTGCTCAGTCGGCGACGAAGCCCTATGTAGTGAACATCGTGACCTGAAAACCGTCGGCTCCGGGCAAGTGTGTGAATCTCATCGCGGATCTTGCAGTTCTTGTGATATACCTTACGCCGACACTGAATTAGATGACGGATGGTGCTCTGCATGTCGGTCAATAGGCGAGACTGACGCAGAAAAGATTCCAAGAGAGGTCGTCGATGAGTTCCGCTCAGTGAAAGCCGGGATGAACGAGGCGTACATGGTGATTCTCGGGAAGCAACTGCTTGGCCGCAACAAACTCATCGTATTTGACATCCAGTCTGGCGAAGAAATTCATCGACACAACGCAGGGATGCTGAAACAACTTATTGGAGGCTACTAATGACGGACCAGCACACTCTCAAGGAACAACTCCAAACCGCGGACTCGCTCGCTGAATTCCTGGAGACGACTGACGCATCAGACAGCGCCCAGGCAGAAACGCTCATCCAGCATCGCTGGGACCGGGAGATTCCCCACGACCGCGCTGTTGCGATCGTGCGTGAAGAACGCGAACGAATCACTTCCTACGACACGATTTCCAGGACTACGTCTGCTCGTTCCCCCCGGTACATGGACCTCACCGATCTAGAACTCGTTTCCGGATACGAGTTCGAACACATTCTCGCCGAGATTCTTAGCCGAGTCGATGGTGAAGCCCAAGTCACCAAGGCCTCCGGCGACCAAGGTGTCGACGTCGTTTGGTTTCGTGAATCTGAGACAGTCGGCATTCAGGCAAAAGCCTATGACAAGAAGAACCCGGTTGGTAACAGCGCAGTCCAAGAGATCTACACCGGTGCTACAGTACGTAACTCCGAATACGAAATCGATACTGCCGCTGTTGTCACCACCTCACGATACACCAACAGCGCCAGAGAAGCGGCCGCCAACTCAGACGTCACTCTCTACGGGCGCAAGCAGCTCGAAAAATGGCTCGATGACGCGGAACTAGATGCAGACAGTATGGGTGATATTCTTGCTGAAATACGGTAGTCCACCCCTCAGATTAGCCCGCGAATACCAAGTAGCGTTCCTACTGCTCGATAATTACACCTATTCACAGTCGTCGGCCTCAATAGCGACAACTGCCTCTCGAAGCTCACTGAGGTTTCCACCGTACTCGTCCTGTGCCTGAGCACCGAACGGGGCCTCCTCAGCCTCGAACACCTCGATCCGACCACTGGTCTGAGCCGCAGCTTCAGCAACCCCCGCTTCCCGAGTCAACTCATCAGCATCGGTGATCGACTCAGGCATGATGACGACGTTGACCCGATCTCCCAGCCCGTAGGTCCGAAGCCTGCCGACGATTGCGACGTAGGTGGGTGCCTCGGCCGCTCTGAGTGACGCCATTGCCTCGGACTGGTACTGGCCGGGGTAGACGTAGACGAGAAGTTAGCTGCGAAAACCTTCCAGTGCCAGTCCTCCGAATATTTAGCGACATCAGCAGTCTACAACGATACGCCCCACCGAGAGGTCTCGGGCCGTAGATTCTGTCCGTTCAGCGTAGACATCCTTCCGCAAATCAGAGTCCACAAGTTCAGCCCCTTTCGGTCCAACCATCCGAACTTCGACCCTCTTCCCTACCGCCTCTTCCCGGACTGGGTCGACAATGAAATGGCTACCATCGTCCTTCTCGACCACGCCATTCCCTGATTACTGAGTCGGTCAATCGTGGCCCAAAAAGTCCGACCGTCTGAGTTACCCATTATCGATAGACCTCCGTATTCATCAAAATGTTTTCCGACAATTCTGGGATGAAGCTCATTTCGTCGCCTCGTATTCGGTTGTGACTGCACGATCGCGTCGCAGTTTCTCACGAACGTTCTCGCTTCGACAATCGATATCCAGACGCCGTCGTTGCCAGTCCTCCCCAGATTTGCCGTTCCACACCCCGTATAGCGTTACCTTTGGGAGTCGCAGAACGCCGAAAAGCACCGAGAGCGTGTAGAGCGCATCCTGCAGTTCGTCCCATGTAACGGTCACCTTCCGTGGAATATCAACTGAGAAGCTCACATGTTGTGCGAGTACCCCTTCCTCGCGAGCCAGCTCGACGAACCCGTGGTCGTTGCTGAGGAGAATAACTCTCTTTCGACTATCTTGGTCGTACTCCGCGTAGGCGTCCACGATGACTTCGTCGCCCGTCTCACTCTCGATCGTATCCGCATACCGATGGTCGCGGAGACGGCGGTACTCGTAGAGTCCGAGGAACCCTTCACGATTCGCCCCAGCCGGCTGATTGTCCAGCCGCGCGAACTCGGACCCGAACGCATCCTCGAGGGCTCGCGTCTCGTAGTGATTGTAATGCCAGTTGAGTTCCTCGTAGATACCCGTCGCGAGGGCAAAGCCATTGACTGGGCTTCGTCCTTTGTCGTCACTGTATCGCTCCGCATCCAGTCGGAGTGCATCCGGCATCCGCCAAGCGAGTAAGTTCGTATCGATGCCCAGTGCCACGGGCTGATGGCCGGCGTCAAGGTCGGGATGCCCCTGGCGGCGGAAGAACGTCTCAACGTCCTCGCGATTTTCGATATCGATGAGGCCACCAGCAACGAGCGCTCGAATGTAGGTATCCTTGTCAGGCAGGTCGTCGTAGGCCTGTTCGCCGTATGTCGTGTGGAGTTCCTCGCGGGAATCCTGGTACGTGAGCGCGCCCTGTGTGAATCGGACCGTGGTTGCGACGGGATCGGAAAGGTCGATTTCGAGGAGTTCCCCGATCTCCTCACACGGATGCCGGACACTAACCGACGTGATTCCATCCGTGTACAGCGCGTTGAGGAGATGCGTGATGTGGTGGCGAGCAAGCTGCATTAGAAGACCTCCTGGAAGTCAACGAGTTCGACCACTGGTCTGGGGACATCGGGGTACAATCGGCCGTAGAAGCGGTTGTTCGAGACGTAGAGGTAGAAGACGTGGTCGGCCTCGAACTGAATCCCCGCCTGAAACGCGATCGCCGACATGAACTTTCGACCGGGAGTGACGTCGACCGCCGCCGTACCCCCCTCATCCTGTATCTGGGCAATCGGTTCACGGAAGTGCTCGACGATACCCTGGAAATCCGTCTCCGTCTCGAGGTGCGTCACGGAGAGGTCCGGGTCCTCACCGCCGTATTCGACGACCACACGCTCCATCATAGACGTGATGTCGTCGAACTGGTCACCGACGCCAGGATTATCCAGCACGTACAGTTCGTCGGGGAGGAATCCCTCTTCACAGGCCGCGATGAGAGGATTGATGACCGCCTCTAGGTTCGTGCTCATAGTTGTGAGCCACGCATCGACCATTGCTCAGCGACCCCCCGACTGAGCGGTACCGGCTTGCCATTGCTCGTGCTCGATCTCCGGATGCCGGACTGCTACTCGTCGAAGCGATTTGTACATAACGTGGAGCTCCCCGACCATCGTCTGGGCCTTATCGCGGAGGTCCGCAAGTTGAGCCTCTGGACTGGTGTCCGTCGACGTTCGTTGCTGCTGCGGGAGACGAAGCTGCGTGAGGTAATCCAGAATAGCGCTCGTACCGCTTGCTAATTGCGGGAAGATCTCGGCAACTTCGTAGACTGCACGTGGGTGGTCAGCAATGACCTCCTCAGCGACCGAGATATCGAAGGCTGCTTCGATCTCCGCTGGCGAGTCGTAGCCACCACTCTCGTTGCTTCGCAACAACGCTTCGCCGGCTTCGGCGAACGTGCCGACTAGCACTCGCGTCGCCCCCGCAATCGGATCCATGCGTTCGATGCCGACCGTGTCGGTCTCCGTTTCGGTTATCGGGTGCCGAATCCCTGCGAACGCTGCGTACGCCCGAACGAACGCGTCCGCTGCTGCCTGCCCGTCACGCTTGATTCGTTGCTGGTCTTGTTCGGGAAGTTCATCGAAGGCGTCGACGAATGGATACTGTGGCATAGGGACGAGCGTCGGCTGCGAGAAGCCCAGTTCCACATCGATGTCGATCTGTGGGCCAGCATAGGTGGAACATCGACCACTGTCGACCGCGTACGCTCGCCGTTCCCAGTCGAGCATCGCAGCCGTCGCCGGCGTCAGCTCATGGTACGCAGTTCTGATAGTGCGATGTGGCGCGGGATGAGGACGGTGTCCGATAGTCGCCTCCTGAAATTCACGAGCGGAAATGTACGCAGGTCCCTCGATTGTGCGTTCCTTGAAAACGAGCGTCCCGTCATCCATAGTGGTGTATCCCCTGCCGGGGATCTGCATCCGGATCGCCAGCAATCGCTGTGCTAATCGCTTGAGGCGGTCAGATTCCTCGATCTCTTCGATCCATCGATTCGGTATGTCGGTCGACCCGAATCGAGCGCCAGCGACAGCGCCGGCGATCGCACCGACAGTGTCCGTGTCGCCACCGCTGTTCACCGCCTGAACGATTGCTGTTTCGGCGGACTCAGCGGTCAAACCATAGTAGAGTCCAGCCTGGAGCGAGTCGACGACGTATCCAGAGGTCGCAAGCTGGGCTTCGGACGCTGCCGAGTCGCGGTCGCCGGTGACGACTTCCTGCACCTGCATGAGTGCCGTTCGAAGTTCGTCTGGAGCTGAATAGGTATTCTTGAGCGCGGTTCCGAGTGGGTCGCCTTCGTCGCGAATCAGGTTTGCGAGCGTTCGGTTGAGAATCACACAGCCCCACCTGCAGCGCGGGTCGGCATGTGTGATCGCCGACGAAAGCTGACTGACCTGAGTGAGTTCTGCATCGAAGTGCCGAAACGCGATCGCGTGCGGCGCACACCGCATCACGCTCCCGTTGCCGGCGTTGGACCCCTCTGGCCGCGATTCCCAGACGTCCGCGCCAGCGTCGTCCCACGACGTTCCCTGTCTGATCTGGGACAGGGAATCGCGCGTCATCAGTCCAATATCGAACGGGTCAGAATCGAGCCAATCGACGAACCGATCCGCCACATCGGCCGGATCGAACCCGCGATGGTCGACGAGACTCTCCGCGATACAGAGTGCCATCTCGGTGTCGTCAGTGATCGTCCCCGGTGGCTGGCCGTGTGTGCCGTGACCGAGCATCTCCGTTACTTCGCCGTGCTGGGATGCGATCTCCTCGGTGCTCTTGAATTCGACCGGTCGACCTAGTGCGTCACCACAGGCCACTCCAAGGAGACACCCCTCTGCGTTACGTTCAATTGTCATGGAATCACGATGTCATCCCTCTCGTATAATTCTGCACTAGCGAACTCTCTGGACCGAGTCAGCAAGCGGAACGTCGAGACCACCCTCATTCGTTGATCTGGGCGAGCGCCCACGATGCCCTCGTGCGGACATCGGCGTTGTCATCACCGTGTGCTCGGTCTTCCAGGGCCGAGGTCGCGTCTCGAGCACAGAGGTGCCCGAGCGCCCAGCAAGCGTTCTCACGGACGAGCGGGTTCTCGTCCGACAGCAACTCCACGAACGTCGGCGTGACGTGTTCGACCGACTCCGGGAAGTCCTCCGCTACGCGGCTAAGGGCACCGCTCGCATTGATTCGCGTGTAGGTGTCCTCGACCGTCAGCAATGCGGTGATCTCATCGGTGTATGGTTCAACTACGTCGGTGTGAACGATCGCCACGTCGCCGATTAGTCCGATCGCGTTGTTCCGGAGCTTGGGGTTGTCGACGTCGAACAGGGTCGCGACGTCGTCGACGATCTCGACGGCGATACTCGGGTACTCGCCCACGATCCGGCCGAGCCCAGCGGTCGCGTTCAACCGAACGCTGTCGGACAACGAGTCACGGAGGATGACTTCACCAAGTGTCTCGGCGACCGGTTTGACTTCTTCCGGATACTCGCGCGTGATTCGCGAGAGTGCGTACACCGCGTACTGGAGTCCGTCGGCGTCGTCCTCAACAATCGTTGCAAGCGCCGGAACGGCGTCCACAGCATCGTCGGGGTCTTCCTCGGCGATCGCGGCGATACATCTGGTCGCTTCACGCCTGACGGAGACAATGTTCGATTGCAGATACGGTACGAGTTCGTCGTTGAGCGGAGCGATTGCCCCCGGATCGGCATCACCAATGGCGCGGAGAGTGGCCAGCACGTCGGCCCGAGCGGGTAGCTCATCCCGTGCCAAGAGTGACCGTAGGATTGGAATCGCCGGCGTACAGTCCTCTGGGCGCACTGCCGCCACCCGACGAAGTGCCTGGACTGCTTCCTTCTCCCGGAACAGATCATCGTCTTCGCGATCCAGAACAGCGAGAATCGATGAAATACGGACCGCCTCTGGATTCGCATCGGCGAGCCGGCGGAGCCCGGTTGCCTCCTCGGCAGGCGTCTCTGCGCCCGCCGTGTACAGATTCGGTGGCGGATCGACCACGGAGAGCAACTTGATTGCGTCGACGGGAACGGTGAATTGGTCACTATTGGGGGCGAGCGGCGTGCATTGGAGCGCTGGCGCTGCCGAAGGCCGTTCGAGTGTCACCGCGTGCAGGGAGACGTCGTGGCACAGCTGGGTACGTTCGGTCCCATCGTCGATGTACGTGAGTTCGAATCCGGGTGCATCGGCTTGGTCGTCGAGAAACGACGACAGCATCGACGCGTTCGCAGGCATGATTCCGGCGGACGACGCGAGCCCACCGTCGGTCACTAGGTCACGAACCCAGGGGAGATCGGGATGAATCTCTCCTCGTTCGACGGCGGGAACGAACTCCCAGGCGTGGTAGTGCTCCCACCCGTCGATATCACTCAGATCGAGGTCGTCGACAACGACGTAGCCGTCCGCGTCCGGGTGCAGGTCGGCGATGAGTGATAGACGCTCGCGCCGGAGCGGGAACTGCTCGTACCGACCGTCGGGCTGTTTCTCGCCGAGCCACTCGTCCCAGTCGTCGGGGTGGCGGCCGACGATGTCGACGACACCCGGAATTGCGGCCTCCTCGGCCAGCGTCTGATTGCCGATAGCGTAGACCGCGTGCGGCGTCTCATGTGCGAGATGACGCACCCACTCCAGCGGGACGGCGTCGTGGCGGGGATGTGGATTCACGTCGACAGTCCAGTCACGGTCGAACGCGAACACGAGCATTAGTCACTCACCTCGCGCGGCGTCGCGGGCGCCTGCTGACACAGTGTTTCTAGGAGTTCCACCTCCTGCTGCATCGACTCATCATCCACAGCAGCCATCTCGTCTGCGAGGTAGCTACGAAGCTGGTCGAATCGCTCGGTATATCGATCAGGAGCGACCAGCGGTACGGACTCTCGCTCGTGCTGGCCGCGCTGGTCAGGAAGCAGCCAGTCGTCAACGCCAGTCGCGGCGTCAGCGCGGTCGTGGAGGTCCGCCGCCCACGTCTGGAGTTCGCGAGCGTACCTGGCCAGCGCGACGGCCTTCTGGACGCCCTCATGGGCGTATGTGCCGGACTCGTTGGGAACGTCGACGGTGACGCGCTCGGTGTACTCGCCACCGTCCCGTTCCGTCCACGAGGCGACCAGATCGAGATCGGCGTCCGAGCTCGTCTGCTCGAGGCGGACGAGGACGACGCCGCCCCGAGCCTCGCCATCTTGCTTGGCGGAAGGAAACAGGGTCCCGACGTGCATCAGGCGGTCAGTCGCGGAGTCCGCGGACGGCGACCCGTGAACTGCCTCGATCTCGTAGCCGTCTGCGTCGAGGTCGAGGTTCAGGTCGTACACCAGCGGGGTGACCATGTAGTCGAACTCCTCGCCCAGCCGACGCTCGAACTCTGCGGCCGAGTGGATGAAGTAGTGGTTCGCCCCACGGATGCCCGACAAGGTGTCCGCTAGCTCCGCGTTCGCGTCCAGCCCCATGCCGATGAACGTCGTGTGGACGCCCTCTGCGGCCGCGTCCGCGAACAGCTGCGTGAGTTCACTGTCCCCCGTCGTCCCCGTGTTTGGCATCATGTCGGTCATGAAGACGACACGGCGCTCAACGTCGGGACTGGGCGTCCCGTCAACCAGCATGTCGACGGCCGCCTCGAAACTGTCCGCGAGGTTCGTACTGCCGCCAGCAGCGATCTCGCGGATGTGGCGACGGATCGCCGGCATGTCCGTCGTTCCGACATCACGGAGGGGTTTCGCGACGTGGGCGCGGTGGTTGTAGAGGACGATGCCCAAGCGGTCCTCGGCGTGGAGCTGCTCGGTGAGCGCGCACAGCGACTGGGTCGCCGCGTCCAGTTTCGTCGCCGCGTCGTCCTCGGCCTCTCGCTTGCGCCCGTGTTCGTCGTAGTAGTACGCGTCAAAGGAGCTGTCCATCGAACCGGAGACGTCGAGGACGGCGACAAGATCCAGCCGCGGCCGCTCGAACTCGTCGACCGAGAGCGTCGAATCCAGCCCGACCGACAGGTACCGCTCTGTCTCCCCACTGATCGGGTGGTCGCTCATGGCAGCCGCGTAGCGCGGTGCGAACAGGGCATCCGATTCGGTCCGCGTGCCTGTCTCGAAGTGATAGTCGTAGAATAGTCCCTCGTCGCTGATCGCCTCCGGCTGTGGAGTATACCCGTTCGAGACGTTCTCCCGGAAGTTGGCCACGTCTTTCGCGCCGCCCGCGGCAAGTCCAACGGTCTCCGGGCTCGCCATGTCCGCACTTGCTGGCGCCGGTGATGCGTTCTCCATCACCTGATTTTCGAGCATCTGCTCGGCCTCGGAAGTCTCCCGATGTTCGTACGCGTCGACGTGACGCCCACAGGACTCACAGACGTAGCCAGGTGGGGTGACCGACCTATCGTCGTCCAACGGCGTCCAGTCGTTGACGAGCGACCGGTCCTCCCGAACGTGACGGACGGTCGCTCTGGCATCGATGATCCCGAACGGTTCCTCGAGGGAGAGCTGTGACGCGGCTTGCGTGACGGCTGCTCCAGCTGCGTCGACGACCTGTCCCGGTCGAAGCCGTCCTCCGCAATCAGGGCACTCGGCCCCGATGTCGTCTACTGAGGTGACAGGGGCAGCGCCCAGAAGCCCCGAGATACGGTGGGTTGCCCCAGTTTTCAGGCCTAGGAGTGCCTCACTGTCAGGCGTAGCGAGTACCGTGAACTGCTTCCCCGATTGATCGGCAACCAGTAAGCGGTGGACGTGTTCTCCGTCGCAGTCGATGGTTCGCCGAGTTATGAATTCGACTGCGATATCGTGACGCTTCCCATCCTCTATGTCCGCGTACATCGTATCCATGGTTTCTGTGTGGCCTGCCATTCCCCGGACAGCCAACGGGTAATCGACGACGGTGTGTTCGCTCGCCCCGGAAACGAGGAGGGGTAACCACCATCACGATGCGTCTTTCCCGACCTTCACACTCACCAGTGTGTACCAAGATGTGATAAATGCTTCGCCAACGGGCAAGATAGAGAAGGAATTAGATAAGAAAGGCGCACTACAGTGTTCTTTATATTGTGTCTGGAGGGTTATCTGCCTCTGGAGAATGGATTAGAGATAGATAACCGCCGCTATACTGTCGAGTATTGAGCCGAAACAATCATTGTGAAGGGCATCGTGGGTCAGCCAACAAACCCATGTCTATCGACGCTGGTGACGCTCTCGTCCGGGCGCTCCACGACCATAATCCGTGGTGGGAACAAGGGACAGAGGCATTCTCACTCCCGGCACGACAGAAGAGCGACTTCTACCATCTCGCCCGTCCCGACGAGTCCGGCAGCCAGTTCGAGGACCAACCGCTTCTCGGCCTCGTTGGACGGCGGGGCGTCGGGAAAACCACGCTCCTCCACCAGTTCATTCACCATCGCATCGAGACTGGCGACGATCCGGAACGATTCCTCTATCTTCCCTTCGACGCCGACCCGCTCTACCAACTCCAATCGGACGAACAGCTGCGACGCGCAGTTCGGTACTACGAGAGCAGGGTTCTCGGTCGCATCGAGGTAGACCGCCCACACTTCATCCTGATCGACGATATCCACCAGATCGAGCATCCGAATAAGCCGACTATCGACGGATGGGGCGTCCCCGTCGTGGAATTACTCGAGGACGTCCCGGGACGACACGTCGTCGTGACCGCCAGCGCCGGGATCCAAGTCGAACGGGAACTCGAAAGCGTCGCGATGCCGGGCGAAGACTACGATGTCCAGCCCATTCTCCCCGAGAAGTTCCGGGACTACCTCTTCACGCTGTATCCAGATCTTGAGGAAGAAGACACTCGCGTGAGCCCCACCTCTCTGCGAACCGGGGAAAACAGCCTGCCAGCGGCTCTCCAGAGTGGCGAGATCGAGTCACTCGTCGCAGAGCTTCGGCAGAAGTACGAGAAGGTTGCAGACGTCGAACGACGCATCCAGTCACAGGTCATCGACTACCTCGCGATGGGCGGCACCATCAGCTACGACCTTGACGGCGCCGCCGAGTCGGCAGCAGACCTGACGCCGGATGACTACGCGCAGCTGCGCGAGGACGTTCGCGATGCCCTCTACCAGGAGGTTCCTGGCTTCGAATCGATTCAAACGATCGCGGATCTCGAACGCCTCTGTGCGCTCGCCGCTCGGAATCGGGGGGTTGAGCCGTTCCGGTATCAGGACCTCGTCGAACTGTTCGACGTCGACCGGCGGACGATCGCCGATAGCTATCTTCCCGCGCTGGCAGAGCTGTATCTGTTGACCGGCGTTACCGAGTACGACAACAGTCGTCCCCGGTCGGTGCGACTCTACCTCCGTGACACTGGGCTAGTGACCGCGCTCGCCGACGGCGATGCCTCGACCGTCCGCAACGATTTTGACCGCGAGGCCGACCTGGCCCGCGTCGCGGCGTTCGACCACACGATGCGGTTCGCCTACGGGATCAACGCCATCCAGGGCAATAACGAGACGCCCGCCGTCCAGTACTGGCGCGGGCGAGAGGGTGAGGTCGACTTCGTCTTCGAGGTGGACGGAACCCCCGTCCCGATCGGGCTAACGTATCAGTCACGCGAGCGTGAGGAGTCACTGGAAGCCGTTCGAGAATTCAAAGAAGCGTACGACGTGCCACTTGGATTCATCCTCGCTGGTGATACGGTTCGAGGGAAACAACCTATTGAGGATCTCGGTGAGGGGATCGTCCAACTTCCGTACTGGTTGTACTTGCTCCTATGCTAGGTCGATACCTAATCGGTTGGTCGTGTCGCAAAGTCCTCTAGAATTCAGTAGTAACTGACTCCCCTGAGCAAGGGGACGCCTCTGGTGTCCACCCGAGGTGTCCCATGCACGCCACAATCGACGTGCGGTTGACCGTTAGCATCGATGACGACAAAACGATACCGCTGGCCACGCTTGCCGAGTTCATTACCGACCAAAACATCGAATCGGTCCTTCTCGAAGGACTCATCGAAAGCCTCGACGCGGGCCGCGTCGAGGCGCTCTGTGGCGAAAAACACGCTCACGGCAACGGCGAAAACCGGTTCCAACGAGCCGGTACTGATACTCGCACAGCCGTCACAACTGCCGGTGAACACGAGTTCGACCTTCATTACGTCAAAGACACAGCTGCTGATCACGACGAATCCAGTTACTTCCGGCCCGTCGAAGACGTTCTCGGCTTCGACGGCCAAAACCGCTATCAGCAAGACATCGCCGCCCAAAGCGTCGACCTCGCTACCTCACTCAGTTATCGTGATGCGGCAGATCACGGCGACGGCATCTTCGAGAGGATGCCGTCGCCGACCACCATCAACCGTCGCACCAAAGAATACGGCACCAAACTCAAGCAGTTTCTTCCCGACTGTGTCGCTGACACCGACGCTGACGCCGTTATTCCTGACGGCACGCACTGTTACAGCCAAGACGAAGACCGATCGTACCACTCTGTCCAAGCCACGCTTGGCGAAAACACCGCCAAGGATTCACGCTCTCTGCTCGATCTCTCGGTCAACGCTGACTGGGACGAGACAGCCGCCGAGCTCGAAGACATCGGTGCAGTCACTGACGACGCGACGGTCGTCAGTGACGGCGATAGTGGCATTGTCACAGCCTTTACCGACGAACACAGCGATCACCAACTCGATCTCGTCCACGTTGGCCGAACGCTTGACTACAACCTGTGGGACGACGGTGTCTTTTCGTTGGATCGGCGTAACCAGATCGTTTCGGAAGTAATTGAAGAAGTGTTCCATCTGAAGAACTCGGTCATCAAGCATCGGCCAGACGAGGAGTTCGCGGTGATCCGCGAGCGGATCACGCGAACGACCGAGCGTATCGAGAAGACAGCGTGGCAGTTGGATCAGTACGGGTCGGAGAAGGCGGCGAGGTATCTTCGGCGGTGGCTGCCGTCGATAGTGACGTTTGCCAAGCAGGCCATCGAGGGGTTCGAGGTGCCATGGACCTCGAACCCCGTCGAACGACTGATGGGCGAAGTCAGCAAGCGATGCAAGAATCAGTGGATGCGCTGGACGAAGGAAGGATTAGAGGCAATACTCCAGCTTCGGTTGGTGAAATACGCCGATCCACCTTACTATCAGTCGTTCCTCGACGAACTGCTCCAGCGACCGACCAAAACAGCAATGAACTGTGACCTCTCAATTGAGAGCACCAGAGGCAAACTCTAGACCGCTTTGCGACACGACCAATCGGTTGTGAGAACGGAACGGGAGATCTGTCGATTGCTGCCCCTGATGGAAGTCGTGATGGGCCGACGTACCAGGAGACGACAAAGCGTGTTCCTCACGAAAACATTCATACGATTGATAGGTAATAGGTGAGACGAATGGGTGGACTGGTTGATTACGACTACGACTTTTTCGACGAATACCAGTCCGACGTCCTCGCTGATCTGCCGTCCATAGAGCAACTCATTCGATTAGATGATGAGGTCGCAAATAAGGTCACGATGCCCCGATATGAGGGGCCTGTCGATCCGATCGAATGGAAATTCTTAGAAAAATATTACAGCAGCTTATTTGCAGACTTCATTACTGACCGCATTCAGGGCATCGTCGATACGGAACCCATCGAGACAAATCGAGACAGATTCCACGGATTCCGAGAGGACATTGTATCCTTAAATCAGAACCTCCCCGCACAGCGGTCAGCGCAAACAGGTGTGATTTCGAAGCCTGCAGAAACGGTTCTTCTCAAACGACTGCGACAGCTTAGCTTCGATCCGAGTGCGCTAGACGTCTCTCATATTGGGAGTGGTGGCGGTCTCTATCTGTTGGAGCTGTTCGTGACCGCCGCCCAGCAAGAAGCACTGTCAGATTCAGAACTCCTGACAGCCCTCCTTGACGAAGCCGATTCGCTGGGCAGCATGAGTAAAGATGCGGCCATGTCCCGCCTGCATCGGCCTGTCCTGATGGTCTCCCTCTGGGATAACCAAGAAGAAGGCCTCAACAAGTGGCTGGACAACGGCCGACACGGAATTCTCGAGATGGCGACGGCCACAGGGAAAACTGTGGCTGGAATCGCCGCCATCGCCGAGTGCTGCGGCGTCCTTCCGGAGGACCCCGACCACGAACCACGGACTGACGACGCGAAAATCATGATCGTCGCCCATTCGAACGCGATCCTCAAGCAGTGGGAGCAGGAGATACAGGAGAAGCTTGGCCTCCCGATGCCTGCCGGACAGACGGGTGAACAGGCAGACCGCGTGTCGTTTAGTAGTGGAGAAGTGGAGTTCTATACTGCACAGTCCCTCCTGCCACGATACGACCGTGATCTCGCCGACCAGTACGATCTCGTTATCTACGACGAAGTACACCACTACTCTAATTTAGATGGGTACGGGGCTGCCATCGACAGACCAAACTATCGGGCTGCGATGGGCCTTTCAGCAACGATCGGCGACGACGGTGAGCTGAAACGAGAGCAGCTTACCGAGCTGTTGGGTGATGTCGTCCACACGTACGGGGTCGAGGACGCTCGTCGCGACGGAATCATACCCGAATTCGACTGGACTGTACACCCAACGCCGCTCGACCCTTACGAACGGGAAGAGTGGGATGAGGCAACAGAGTCGATCTCCGACCAATTCAAGCACATCCGGCGATCGACAGCAACCAAGCGGATTCTCAAACAGATTCCTGTCCCGTTTACCGAACTCGAAGACCTCGGGGACTTCATTCGCGCACACGAGGCTGCGTCGATGGTCTTCGACGATGAGGACATACCCGATGAATGGTCGAACCTCCAGGCGACGATTCATTCGCGGACCTGGATCCGCCACCGATCACAGCCGAAGATCGAAGAGGCAATCGAACTGGCGAAGGACTATCTCGAAGACCCAGACCAGCCTGTCAAGCTCGTCATCTTCGCAATGGACATCGACACGGCCGACGAAATCGCAGACCAACTCGGGGAGGTGTCCGATCACGTCTATCGGGCACACAGCCAGCTTGAGACCTCCTCCAAGAAGAACAACGAGACGGTCCAACGTAACATCAACAAGTTCGGGAAATGCGAGAATGGCGTACTCGTCTCTCCTAAGATGCTGGACGAGGGGATTGACGTCCCGGATGCGGAAGTCGGCATCAACGTCGCGGGGACCAAAACGAAGCTTCAGCTCGTACAGCGGATGGGACGGGTCCTCCGCAAACACGGCGATCAGCGGCCCCACTTCCACCATTTCATCGCCATGCCCGACGAGAACTACATTGCGGGGCTGGACTCGAAGGAGTATGTGCAGGAGCTCAACTGGGTTCGGGAGCTGGGGGAGACGATTGGGGTGCAGCCGATCATCAAGGAAGCCGGCGTCGACGCCGAATTGCTGGAACGCGCCGAGCAGCGGGGACACGAACTCTGGGCCCGAGATCTGCTTGAGGATCTCGAGGTAGAGACCGTTCAGGGGAACGTCAATCTGGAACAGTTGCTTGATGAACTGACCGTCGAAGCGACAGAAATTCTGCTGGATGAGTTATGGCTGGAGGGGGATCGAGTGGCGCAGGATGACTGGGAAGCCGCAATGGAAACACTCCGTGACTCGGAAGCTCTCTCCGTCGAAGGCCTCCAGCGCGTCTGGTGGCTTTTCCCCATCTATCGAGAGCGACCGACGGAGTTGGATGAGCTATTGACAGCGTCGTTAAGCGCGCTCTCTGAGGAGGCGTCGTCGGGTCAGCAGTCACAAGAAGGAGCAACCACCAATCAAGAAGGAACACCGACCGACGGCGAGTCAGCTGATGAGAGCACAAGTGGGGAGAGCGATACACCGCAGCAGAAGTCACCATCGTCGACGTCAGAAGACGACGAATCACATGAAGAGACAACTTCGTCTCAAGGCCCTGATTCACCGGAGCCACCCAGTTCCGAATCGACAGAAGCTGAGTCGGAGCCACAGGCTCCTGAGATCGAGGAGGAGGCCGGCAGCGATGAGGCGGTGGGGAGTGCCAGCGTGTTTGACGTACTGGGAGTCGGTGAGCCGCCCAGCGCTATTTCGAGACGGCTGCAAGTCGAACCTGGCACAGACGCATCCCTCGACGAAACCCTCCTGACGAGCACGGGCGACGGTGGCCTCTTCTCGACAGGCTATCTGCACCAGCGATCGCTCCAAACCTATCTGCTGAATGGCGAAGAGGTAATCTTCCTGCTGGCATCGAAGCGCCAGGCTCCGGACTACACCGGCCAGCAGTTGCCAGATCTAAACGGGCATCGGGCGATTACTGTAATCACCCCCACGCGGGTGCTCTGCGTCGTCGGGAATGATCCTGAGAATCAAGCGATCCAGATCCGCCACGAGGACGTCACGAGTGTCGATGTTCAGCAGGCCGGCCAACTCTTCTGGAAGCATCGCACAATCCGAATCCAGACGGACGACCAGACGCTCACAATCCCCGACGGTACCGATACCGATCTCGAAGCTGCTGAGAGATACATTCGTACCGCTGCGTATGAGGAACGGTGTGCCGCAGGCGAGCGGCTCCTCGGATGCTGCGACGTCGTCGCGACCAGTAACGGGTTCACTGCAGTTGAGGCCGTGTTGGACGCAGCCAAGGCGCGGTTCGAATCCGCTGTGGACTGGGGCGAGCGGTACGATCTTGACACAGCCAGGGCGGAAGCCGGTGTGGAGTTCACCAACACCTGTCTCGAGAGAGCTGACCGGCAGGTGCGATTCGAGGAATCGCTCACAGAGGCTCAGCGACTCGTCAGTGATGCGCGGACAGCCTCGATAAACGGCGAGGAAGATCGGGCACAGCAGCGGTATCGTGAGGCGAAGTCGAAGCTTGAGGCGGTGCTGTCCGCCTCAGATAAGAAACCGAGTTCCTCGGTGGTGGAAGCCAAACAACTCCATGCGAAACTTGAGGAGGCTCTTGCGGCGGAACCCGACAGCAGTGGGACAGAGGAGAAATCGAGTCCTGAGACCGAGACTGGGACGCCGACCGCTGAGCAGTCAACGGGAAGTGATAATCACCAACCCACGCGGGACGATCTCATCGACGAGCTCCAGACCTTGACAGAGGACCTCGGTGGCGCCCCAAAGGCACCCGAGATGGACGATCAAGGATCGTACTCGACTCACGAGTATTATCGGGAGTTCGGATCGTGGAACGATGCACTGGATGCTGCCGGTATCGATCGCAGGGAGTCGCTTCTCACTGAACTGGAGCGTGTTGCTGCTGAAATCGGAGAGGTCCCGTCGACCACTCAGATCGACGAACACAGTCGATACAGCTCCGGAATGTATGCCGACGAGTTTGGGACGATAACTGCAGCACGCGAAGCCGCCGACTTCGCCAGCGGTGAAGATTCCGAACAGGAATCGCAAGCCCACGATTCGACCGATGAACCCCACGGTCAGCCTGACGACAGCGCCACGTCGCCCACCCCTGATTCTGGACCATCTCGGCAGGCACTCATCGACGAGATTCAGCGTCTTGATGACGGTGAGAACCTCGTGCCGTACGCGTCGGAGATGGATTCTGACGGCGCGTACAAATCGTATGACTGTCTCCAAGAATTCGGCTCGTGGGATGAAGCGCTGGAAGCTGCGGGGATCGACAAGCGAGAGCGACTCCTTGAGGAACTCCGACGTGTTCGTGACGAACTCGGACATATGCCGAAAACGACGGAGATGAACCATCACGGGCGAGTCTCCGCGGGAATGTACTCCAACTTCTTTGGATCGTGGACGGAAGCAACCTCCCTGATTGATGCGAGCGAAGAGTCGACTAACGAGACGACTGAGTCCGATCTATCTCCCGATACCAGAGAGGAATCAAATTCATCGCCCGTATTGAATGGTGACAGGGATTCCATTCTCACCTGGGAGGATATCCCCGGGAACAGTCGGCTTCCGTCTTCGATCGCAGTTCAGGTGAAAGAGAAGAAACGGACCCGGTCAGATCGTGTAGATGGCCGGTATCTGGTCGCCGATCTCAACGGCAAAGAGTTCGAGCTCAAAGTCTGGCAAAAACACGGGCTCGAGATCGAGTGGGAAGTCGATACCTGGTATATCCTGCGTGAGGCCAGAGGGACAGTCTGGGAGAGCGATGGCGAGGTATACCGACTACTCGATAGCACGAGAGACCTTACGGCAATCGAATGTGGATCAGAGCTACCGGTAGAAACGAAATCGTGACTGGAGTGAGTTGAGAAGGTAAGTAACTCAACAAATATGCCATATCTTGGACTGTCTGACGGTGACGAGGTACTACCTCCACAGGTCCCGGACGGATCGACAGTTGCATGTCCAGTTTGCGGTGAGGAGATGTCAGTGGTCCGGTCCTACAACCGCGGGAGCACGTTCGTCTCTCGGCACTTCAGTCACAAGGGCGGCGGGAAAGGAGATGGCAGCGGAGCCGGTAGTGGTGATGGTGACTGTCCAGGGGAATCCGAAATCCATCACAAGATGAAGGCCATCGCATACGCGCGCCTGGAGAACGACTACCCCGAGGCGACTATTGAACTCGAATCCAACCTCGAGGGGCGCATTCCTGACGTGCTATTGGAATTCCCCGAGCCGTGTGATCCATACGGCAAGGGAATTGCTGTTGAAGCCCAGTACCGGAATAAGGGAAAAGACAAAGAAGCAGTCGTAAGGCACTATCTGGATCGGGAGTACAGCGTTGCCTGGCTCGAGGAAGACGACTTTACGACTCACGATGTTGACCTCTCCGGCATTCTCTCGGTGTGGCCGTACACCCTCCCGGACCGATACGGGACGGAGGGGTATCCCGACGTGACGCGGTGGCTCTGGCAGGAGAAGAACCCAACTGTAGAGATTGAAGTCCCGATTCCTGCAGACTACTGGATGTCGTTCGACAAGTCGGGAGAGTGGGTTACTATCGCGGAGAAAAACATCAAGCAACGAGGAAGCGCTCGAATTTCCAGAACGCCAGACGGGCATCTAACGTTCTCACTTGGGAAGGCAAAGAGCTGGGGCGAGAGCGAGTCGCTTTCCGTACAGGTTGTTCCTAATGACGTTATGAAACTCAGGTCCTTTGCCGATGATTTGGAGCGAAAGGCGTCCGGGAAGGACCGACCGTCACCGGAAGAGTGTGATCCGGAGTGGCATGAACTCAGTAAGAGATGGTTGAAGGGGTCGCCAACCGTGACAGCATGGATTACAGCGGCACTCCCAGACCCGCGTGATGATGCCGATGTCGTGGTGACGCTGTGGAAGAAGCAGAAGGAAACGGAACGTGTGGCAATGCGAGTGGAATCGTATGCTGCAGAAAATCTACGCGATCTCGCAGATCTCCTTGACCAAGCCTTCGAGATTGAGAAAAGCTGAGGCCGCCACAACCTCGGAGGATGGATTCGATGCGTGCCTTCTATTCTCCAGAAGTAGCTGTTAAAGAGGTGCTGTCTTGCGGTTCCTAATCACCATCTCTCAGAAAACATTTCTGGGTGACATTCGCTGTAGTGAGCTACTAATCGCCAGATGAAAGCCTATCCAGCCACATCTGTCGTGAAACAAAGGCACGCATCACAACCTATCCTCCGAAACTGTGGGCCGCTTCCCCCGCCAAATTTGTATAGCGATATAGGATTTATACAATTTCGGGGCACTACAACACCTATTTTCGGTGTTCACACAGACTCCAACAGTCTGTTTGTCCCCAAAAACTATATTCTATCTGTGGGAAACACGCTATCAGCCAAAAATGCCGGGCTTAGAATTGAGAACTGACTCAGTGAGGTTTCTCTCCCCGATTCATAGCCTCGAACAGCGGACACCGTGGAGGCCAACACAGTGAGCGACGCAACGACACCAGAAATCGATCGGGACTGGGAGAACATTGACGACGTCTCGTGGACCCTCCTCGATCTCGACGAGCTCGTCGGCGCGTACTGGGCTGTCGTCGCTCCGGTGATGGAGACAGACGGGATAGATCCAAAACGAGAGAAGCCGACACACAGCTGGCTCCGCGACCACGGCTTCCGACCGCTCCTTTACGCCCTACGGGAGTATCACGACAGGACCTTCTCGGAGTTTTGGCGCGAGGACCTCGAGCTCGACGCCGTAGAATCGGGCTACGACTGGGCAACCGACCACGAACGGACGATCGAGGCACTCGAGTCCTTCCTCACGTCACGGCGAGAGCGCAAGGGCCTTGCAGACTCGTCAATCGATACCCTCCGCTACCGATTGAACCGCTATGTCGCCGCCTACGGCGAAGAGAATGACACCGATGACCTCGTGACCCCCGTTGCTCGGGATGGTGATATCCCAGCCTACAAAGCAGTCGATGCGTGTTGGGCAGCGTTCGACCGCCTGCACGAGGATCTCGACGGTGGGCAAACCAAACGCCGGATTCATCTCGCAGTTTCGAACTGGTATGCGCATCTGGTGCGTCGGAAATGGGCTGCGGTGAACCCTGCTGACGGCCTCGACGACGAGTTTGACTGGTCGAACGGCAATGACGACGATACTGATACACCATGTCTCGCCACCGAGCACGTTCGAACGCTCTACAAGGCGGTAGACGACCAGGAGGACCGCCTTCTTGTACTCGCCCTGTGTGCATGGGGTCTTCGTCCGAATGAGGTGGCTAGCCTACGAGCGCGTCAATTTGTCCTTGATGTCTCTACCGACGAAGTCCCGTATATTACGTTCGAGGAGCGGAAGAACGGGCCTGGCGAGGTGTCGCTGCTCTACGGCCTGGAAGAACTTGAGGATCGCTTCGCAACGTTCGCTGATCACGACGACTGGAACGGGTACCTGTTTCCGTCCCCACACGCCTCAGGCGGCCCAATATCCCGGTGGACGGTTTGGAATCGGTTTACACAGCTCGCTGATCAAGCGGGTCTTCCTGACGAGATTGACGGGGTATCTCCCTCGCCAAAGATGGGGCGACGCTTCTGGTATGATGCCTATTCCTCGTCACTAGACGTCGTCCTTGGAAGCCTCAACGAGATAGCGGCCGAACAAGGAAGCGCGAGTGCCGACGTCGTATTGCAAAATTACCTCTCGGATTCACGGGCCCGGAAGCTCCGTCGAGAGTATATGCGTGACCAGCTAGCTGCCGCCTTTGAGGGGGATTGAGGATATACTGAACGCCATCGTGGCCTCGTCCGTGTCTGTTATCTGGTGAATGCTTGAGTGACATAACTCAGTGAATCATATAGTCAGTGAATCAGTGAAATAGTGAATCATAGAGTCATGGAATACTTGATTCCTGGAATCCAGTAGACCATAAGGAATCGTGGAGTTAGTGAATAGTTGAAGCACTGAATCAATGAATCAGTGAATCCAAGAGATAGTGATTCAATGAATCACCCACCCTAAGAAGTGCTGAATCACTGATTCAGTAACTGCCAGTAGCAGGCCCCATTCCTCGAGGGTTCAGGCATAGCGAAGAGTCGAGAATGCACTAACTCAATGATTCATTGATTCATTGATCACCAGCAGAATAGTGGAATCAGTGTCTGTTAAAGGCGTATACCCCGAAATTCAGCGCTTTAGAAGTTCTAGAGCGGCATTGGATGTCTGACGTGGATTTATGAGTCATTGAATCAATGATCGGACTATGACTGAGTCACCTCGTGGCTGGGGCGTCACACCATCGACCGGTATTCCCACGATCGCCTTCGGCAATCAGAAAGGTGGGACTGGGAAGACAACGGCGACAATAAACAGTGCAGCGGCACTGGCCTCTCGAGACCACGATGTCCTCGCGATCGATATGGACCCACAGGCCGATATGACGAAAGGGCTGGGACTGGGTCCAGGCGACGACAACGACCCGTCAAGCCCGAAGAACGACCTTCCAAATACGCTTGCGACCGATGACGCAAACCTCCTTGACGTCCTCGTCGACAATCCGCGCACACACGACACGAAACTTTCAGAAATCGTGATCCACAACGACGATTACGAACACCTGAACTTCGATCTCGTTCCGAGCCACAAGGACATGGGGCTCGCCCGGGATTGGATGGACGATGCAAGTGCTCGTCTCTCGTTGAAAGCTGCTCTCGAGGAGTTGGTGGACGACGGCTATGACTACGATTTTATCTTGATCGACTGCCCACCAGATCTCTCGGTTCTGACGGATGCAGCGTTCATCGCGGCACAGAACGTGTTCCTGGCCGCTCAAACCCAAGCGACATCACGAGATGCCTTGAACGACCTCTGGGACCAACTGGAATCCATCGAGGACAACCAACAGATCGAGATTGCGATCGTGGGGCTGCTGGCAAACATGTATAGAGACGATGGTCAATCACAGAAGTTCTTGGAGGCATTTGACGAATCATATGCGTCTCTAGCGCCGATTTTCAAGCTACCAATGCGGGTGGCGATACAGCGCGCGTGGGACAACGGCTGCGATATTTTCGAATGGGAGGACGCGAACGACCAGCAAGTGGAGCGCGACCTCTTTCTTGAGGTTGCTGAGACAATGGAACGGGCGTTCGACAAGACGCAGGTGGAGGTGTAAGTATGCCCCGGGGAATGGACGAACGATTTGAGGATCCGTCAGAGGAAGCAGAAGACGAAGAAGTCGCGGGAGACGACGAGACGACGGAGGCGACGTCGGACACAGAGAGACAAGACCGCGAACCTGCAGCCGCCAAAGAGGAGCAATCAGGTCAGCAGAGGGGTGCTGGCTCGGCGGATACTAAATCCCCTACTGATGAGGCAACGGAAACGGATGATGAACCGTTGAACATTCGGGAGGACTGGGATTCAGCCACGATATACGTTGAGCCGGAACAGAGCGAGGACATCGAGGTTACATTCACGCGACTAAAAAAACAGTTGAAACGGGAGGACGTCACGCTTGAAAAGAACAAGCACTTCTACCGTGGGATTTTCGAGGTTGCGTTCGGCGAGCACCGAGAAGAGACGAAAGAGAAGATTCGTGAGCTGGCAATGAAAGACACCGATCAATGAATCAGTGATTCACTGAAATTCGGATATTGTGTGGTCAAGAGCCAAAAGGCCTCGTCGACAATCATGTATAGAGTCAAGTTATTTACACAGATAGTACGAACGCTCTCGTAATAGATGGCTACCATCAACGTCGACAAATTAGAGCTAACCCAGGAACATCAGGTTGCTCTCACGGCGGTCATCTGGGGATGGTTTCTTCGAACTCATCACCCGTACCTTTGGCAAACGGTCAATCTGGCCTTCGATTCAGCGGAGGCGACCAAAGAGTGGGCAATGAAGTTGCCAACCAAACTCATTGAGGCATACCTCCTGAACGAAGCCCTCAAAAGACTCCCAGATATCCAATTGTGAAACACACAGAGGGTTCACAGCAAACAGCGATAGAGATGAGGTATATCAACTCTTCCGAGCTTTTACAGATCGGATTTGACTGACTCTTAGCAACCAAAGAGGCTACTAATTCCGGCAGCTATCAGGTACTCACGCCTGGGAAATCATTCGATATCAAGGCTGATCGTTCCCTGCCGAACGTTCCGCTCAAATTCGCGTAGGGGGATCAACTCCCGAAGGTCGGCTTTCGACTCTATAACTATATCCTGCTGTAGCGTCGCATTAGCCACACGGTTGTCCGACTCAGGGACGTAGACCAATCGGAGGACATAATCCCGGCCGGGTGTCGTTACGAACTTCAGGCATTGTTGATACTCGTTGGTGGTAAGCCGAATACTGTAGGGAGGATCACGCCCAACAGCCTTGACTTCGATCGGGGAGGAAGCGAGTTCGCGGTCGGCCGTCTCGTCCTGTGGCGTTGGGCCCAGTGGATCGATCATATCGAAGCCGGGTCCGCCCTCCTGCGACACATCGAGCATTCGGAAAAGGGGAGAATCGTCAAGTGACCCCTGTTCGAGGTCAGTCCGCCAGCTCAAGAACCGTGCCTCGATATCGTCAGCGGTCAAGCCCGACTCTAACAGGTCGAGAATCTGTTCCCCCCAGACATTGCTCTTGTGCCAAGCGTAGTCGCATTCGCTTTGCTCGTCGTGAAGACTGTACATGTGCTTGACGAACCTGTCGTAGTGCGTTTCTGGGTCACGTTTAATCCACTCCGTCAGATCGTCGAGGATCTTTATCGCTGTCGCGATTTCAGCGTCTTCGCCACGCCCCTTAGTCGGATAGCCGCTGCTATCTTGATGCACACTCCCCGACACACTTTGGCCCTTCTCCTGAATCGACGACTTCTGTGAGGATCCGCCAGACGATGACGACGTCTGAAGGATTGAGAAGTCACGCTCTGCGTCTTTCGACACATCGCCAGCCCGACTCATCGAATCTGCTCGGAACTCACGATCGGTTTTGGTTTGGAGTGACCCCGTTCGGATGTACTCCTCCAGAAACGCGGGGAGGTCATCATTACTGGCTTCACTCTGGATTCGATCCAACCATGCCGATAGTCCATCTTCGAAGCTCGCCGGACTGACCTCTATCCATCGGGTATCAGTGCTGGTATCAGTTTGGATCTCAGCCGGCACCACGTCCTGCCACTGGACATTGGCAGTGACTGAATCTAGCTCCGTCTTCCAGTCGATTGGGTCCGCAGAAGCAATAGAGAGGGAGTCATTGACCTCTGAGACTTCAGCCAACCGTCGAGCTGTAGTCCGATCAATATCGGCAGTGAGATCCGCTGGGAGGAATCGTTCGTTGGTGACCCACCATTTGATGACGAGTCCGACTCGATCTCGCTCAAAGAACTGTAAAAGCGACCGCCAGTCGCGGTCCGACGTATCTACGTAGAGTCCCTCAACCAGTCTTCGGTAGGGGTCCGGCAGGCTCTGGACAGTCCGAACGTATTCAACGATCGGTTCGGGGCTATTATTGGAGTGGTTGATGTTGAACACAGCTTCGAGTCCACCGACAATTCGTGCATCACTCTCTCGGCTCTCTAGTGCCTGAACGATGGTCTCGAGATCGGGGAGTGACAGATCTCCAGGCGCGATGTTTTCGACGAGGTCACTCGATGCTCGCACCCGCTGTCGGACCGAGTGCTCGAAGTCACTCTCTAAGTGGCTCCGGACCTCTTCAATGGGGAAGGTGTCCTTCTTGAGCCGTTTGATCAGGTCCGCTTTGTCCTCCGTGAGATCAAGAATGGATTCGAAGTCATTACGTGCACGGTAATTCTCGGTCACGAGCGCGAATCCCATTCCCAGTTCAGGAACGATACCACATCGTTTCAGCTCGGGCCACGATAGCTCGCTCAGGTCACTAGCAGAGGAGATCTCGTCGATGCCTCCCAAATTCAGTACGAGCCCTTTGGTCTCCTCGCTGTCTCCTCCCTCCTGCAAGTAGTACGTTCCCGATCCGGTTTTCGAGAGGGGGTTGGTCGTCTCATCCGGGAGCGACTTAACGACTGCAAGATTTTCGATTGCTATCCCGAGTTCCGTCCGACTTTCATCAATCGAGTCCTGCGTTTCGAGTTCCTGAATCGCGATCAGTAAATCGAGCCGGTTCTGAAGTTCACGACGGATATTCCGCAAACATGCATTGAGTCCATCCACGTCGCACTGTCGTGTCTTGAACTGGTCCGCATCAAGTGTAGGGTCCGGTGCCTTGACTAACCCGACACCGAGGATCGTCGTGAACTCGTCGAAGCCTCTGTGTTCCTGGCGTCTGAGCTCGTATACCCGCTTCGAGTATACGTCACTGTCTGGATCAGTTAGAGCCCGTTTTTCCCAGGGCGTCGGGGTGGACGAGAGATACTTGACTAAGGCATCGCGGTCGTCGCCCGCAATCCAGTTGATCGGAGCACTGAACCACGCCGTTCCCCGACGGAGCGGAAGATGAGTAAGCATGGGGAGGTCGACATCCTCCCAGGAATCAGCGTCGGAGTGCTCGTCGACATATTCGAGGATCGGTTCGAAGAGTTTCGTCCGAGCACTATCCCAGTATCTCTGATTCGGGATATCCAATTGCGTGGGTGCATCGTCGTCGAGTCCAGTAGGGGCGTCGGCGAACGCTTCCTGCACTTGCTGGAGTTTCTGTGCTGCCTGGGAGGCGTTCAACTCTCCCAATCGTTTCACGCCCAGATCTTCCAGCAAGGCTTCGTCAGGAACCCGATCGCTATCGGGATCGATGTACGGGAAGAGCCGCCAGCCTAGCGCTTGGTCTGCCCCCCTGATGATGGCGCTGTCTAGGGTATCACTGTCCCAGCCGCGGTTTGCAGAGTCCGCGGAGTCTGACAACTGGAGGATCTCGCTCCAGATTGGTTGGGTTCGGAGTTGCCAGTTAGCAAGTGTCGGAATCGTGCGTTCCTTCTGGTGGGAACACCCCTTTCCGCCCTGACAGTACCAGTACGTCCGCAGAAGCCCCGATTGATAGGCTTCAGGGTGGTCCAGCAACGCGTCGAGTACTGCGTCCGGATGAGATGCTATCCACTCAAGTCCATCGTCGGTGAACCAGACCCATGTGGCCACGTACGAGCCGCTGCTGCCTGCCGTGGAGACCGGATCGACGTTACAGGTCTTGTTGTGATCGATGACGGCACGGGTCTGGTATCGACCGTTCGTGATCCAGGCCTTGTACTCATCACGCCCTTCGAGAGCCGTGGCCAGTGTCTCATGAAGTTCCCGCCCGACATCTGTCGGAATCTTCTCTCGCTCCCACTCGGTGGGCCACCAGTGGGGGTTCTCTCCGGTATCGCCGGTCGTATCGTAATCCATGTCGGGATCCGGGTGGAGGCGGCGATCCAGCAACCAGCCGTACCGGAGTCCGGGTAGACGGCTCGAACCTAGCAACGAAAGGACTCTGGCGACGTTCCCGACAGGCACGTCTTGATCAGCTAGTAAGGTGTCTATCTTCCCATTCACCAGTGCGTCAGGCTCAGGAAGCCAGCAGTCCGTCGGTGGAGTGGTACAGCTGTCAGGCACAGAGCCGGTTTCGGCAGTATCGGCGTCCGTAGCCCGCGCTCGTTCTCGTATTGCAGCCCACATTGGCGAGAGGGCAATGTCAGCGATACACTCGCTCTTGCCGTCAATTTCGAGATCGATTCCTCGGAGGTTCGTCCGCAATCGTTCGTCACGCCTGTCTTGCCCACTGCTTCGGACTTTCTCGAAAAGATTGTCAGTATCGAGGAAGGCCAGTTCGCCCGAATTCAGCGTCTCCGCGCGGTTTTCGTTGTAGCAGGTCACTAGATCGGCAAGTCCAGCTATCTCCGCTTCTCCAACACGTGCATCTTCCCTGTCCGGTAGCGGTTCTAAGAGAGATTTGTACAGTTCTGCGGGGCTATCACCCTTTCGCACGCCCCAAGCTTGACCAGCGTTTGCCAGTGTGTTACGGGTGTCCCCATTGGTAGACTCCGGATCCAGGAAGTAAACGTCAAAATCGCCGTATTCAGGCGGGAAACTGTAGTCACGCGATTCAGTCTCGTAATCCCAAATGACCGTCCGGGAGGATCGTCGGCCACTCTCCCACACCCCTCCCTCTCCCTTGCGACGGGATTCTGTGGCGACGAGCTGTGAATTATCGTCACTTTCAGCCAAGCACGGGAGGAGGTATACACCGTCGAGGCGCTGTTCGTTCTCGTCGTTGCGCAGAATCGCCTCCATGTCCGTGTCACTCTCCTCTCGATAGTCCTCAAGGACGCGAACCGTTCCGTAGAACAATCGCCGTGCATCCGAGGCAGTGACAGTCACGACATCGTCTCCCCACTGTTCCGCGTCGAGGTGCACAGCGAGCCAGTCTACCCACGCTTCGAACTCTGACTCGGGTGAGGGGTGGTCCAGCAGTTCCCCAATACGCGTATTCCAATCGGAGACGCTGTCGAGTGCCTCTGTCAGAGCCTGTAAGGATGTCCGCGTTGGGAGGGATCTCGTCTCTGTACCCTCCCCCGTGGGGTTATTGGGGTGGCGTGACGCCAGGCTCGCTCTAATGGTGGCAGCTGACTGGACTCCCTTCCTGACCGTGTTTGACGTCCCAATGAAAACATCCGTCGGCAAGACAGGGGAAGTTCCAGTGGAGATACAGGCTGAATCCGAGAGTCCGTCATAGATCCGAGCTTTACAATACGCCAGTAGTTCCGGAGCATCAATGGGATCCGATGGAGGCTCCGATTCGGGTGGCTCCGGTGGGAGTAACAGCCAGGGGTAGACCTCCCACCATGGGCTCTCCGGAGACAGTTCTGCCGTTGTCTCCCCAATGTACCTGATGAGGTCGCTTCCCTTCTCGAGTACCTGGTGGTTCTTCTCGTCGTCACTGAAATCCTGCCTGTTTGTCGCCACCCGAAAGCGACCGTGGAGACAAAACGGAAACCGCCCCTCGCTAGTGGCATCAATTGGATAGTAGAGATGCAGTGGATACTCGATTCGTCGATCGAGATCGGCGTCTGGTGTCGGTTCACTCGATAACGGGGTCTCCACGGCATCTGCGAGGACAGGCAACTCCGGCGTCCGGTCGACAAGCACGCTGACGTGCGTTTCCGGGGCGTTCTGGTGTTCGAACTCGTCGAAGCACCGGTAAGTCGGCGATTCACCTTTGATCCGGGCTTCGACGAAGACTCGCTCGTAGCTTAGCATCTCATGGGGAACGGATTTACTCGCGTCCCGGCGGATAGACCAGTGTTCCGCCGCTTCGACGCGGTCGTCATCCCCAATATTTTCAATGTAGAAGTCATCGATCCCTTGGAAGTGGATCAACGTCTCGACATCGAGCGACGACGACCGTTCGCTATGGATGGAGAGCGTCTCCCAGACGGATTCGCGGTCGCCTCGGGGCTTTTCATCGAGGCCTTTCTCGGGCTCGATCCCCAACTCAGCGAGGAGATCACGCCAATGGTCGTCCCGAAACTCGATGAACAGCGCCGTCGTAAATGATTCTGCGGGCGGGTCGTCGAACACCTCGAAATCAGACTCGCTATTGGAGACGAGGCTTCGACAGCGGCGGGCGAGTTCACTGTCGGCCGTGTTCGGATCGAGCGCTACTGGATACCAAAATAACGGGATGCCACCGACGACATCTGGGACGTCCCGTTTCTCAATCGTGTTCGGCTCAGGGAAAAGTTCAGTGTCGATGTTCCCCTCGAAGGAATCGTGGAAGTTTGATTTTAGCTCTCGCGTGTCGACCGACCGGCCACAGTAGCGGGCGATAGCAGCAGATAGATAGGATCGACTATATCTGACGCGAAGCGGTTCGGCCAGTTTGTCGACATTCGACCAGACCTCAAAGGTGTCTCCGATGGAGAGTATCGACTTGAGACCAACGCCGATATGGCCGACAGTGTTCGTCGTCGGCCCTAGTTCCTCGTCGTCGTCAGTCTTGTTCGATTCGCCGACCATGCGGACGGCCCGTTCGACATCGTCGTCCAGAAGATCGAACGAGTCCCCAGTATTTGCGACGACGAGTCCTTCGTCGTGGACACCAATATAGATCTCGCCGGCGAGAGAGTCATCGGCTTGATCCTTGGCGGCGACGATCTCATCACGGGCATTTTGAATGAGCTCGAGGAGTTCCCGTCCCGTGTGGTTTTCGGCTAAGAGACGTTCGGTATTGCCGTTGTTTTTCAGCTTGTCGACATCGTCACCCGCCTCGGTTGTGATCGTTGCCGCTTCGGAGGTGAGTTTCTCATACCAGGTTGCATATTCATTGATCGCCTCCACTCGCCCCTCGGAAACATCCATATCCCACTCGTATCGGGTACGCATCAAAAAAACTGTGAGGGAACTTCATCAATGGACCATCGATTAATTTCAAAGACGCGCTCAGAAGTTCTTCAAATATCGGTTTCTGGAAATGTCTGAAAATATGATTCGCGATGCTCGCGTTCTCGTGGCTAGGTTCGTTCCTCGCGATCCTGAACATCATCACGAACGACTAACCTGCGGACACTGCTATCGTCACCGAGTCTAGCGGGGCCGGTAAGACCTGTATCCCAACATTCGTGACTGAACACCTTCGTGGAGAGATCCTCAACGTCAAAACCACCTACGTCAACTGCTGGCGTAACTACACCAAATTTCGAGGGCGATGGTATCCATACATACCTGAGCTCTGAAATCGAAGTTGTCAAAATGGATGCTCAGGCGCGTTCGGTATCCAGTCAGAGAACCGTTTTCATTTCCTCCGACCAGGAACGAACAAGTTGTGCACCGAACTGGTCGTAAGTAGTAGAGCGTTTTGTTGGTAATTCGACGACGGAGAGTGTCCCTGCATCCTGTACTGTATATGTGGTAGATAACTCCTCATCTTGTTCGGGGAAGATTAGCAGTCCAGGGACAGAGTATGTCGATTGATAGGCGACAAGTTGATATACGTCATTATTGCTCACTTTGCTCGGGGTTTTCCACTTCGCGTCGGCGACTAAAACCACATTGTCACTCGTATCACGAACGAGTACGTCCGGTCGCATCGTAATCGGTGGATCACCGCCAGAAACGACACCGGAGATTGAAGCCTGAGTTTCGACGGTCCACCCTGATCTATCGGCGACCGCTTCAGTGACGACTCGTTCGACCACATCCTCAAACACCTCGTTCATGTCTACGAGCAGTGCGAATGAATCGCGCCCACCAGTCCGGAGATTTTCGACGAAAACGCTTTCGAGTATCAGACGGGTGAGTCGAAGCAGATCGGCATAGTGTTCGTTGAGATGCGTCACCTCGATGTCGTCCAACTCAGCAGCACGAACGTGACGGAGGCTGACCTTCCGTTGGAGCCGTTGCCGGTAGCGAGACAGTTCATTTTGGACGGACGAATCCTCAACGAACCACGAAAGAACCGTTGTGGCGTAAAGGACGGCCTGATTAGTCGTCGTGTCGATGGTGAGTTCGTCGTACTCACATTCAAACTGAGTTGCGCCGACTGGATGGCGTTGGATTTGCTGCTGTACGTCAAGGCGACCACGCAGATATCGCTCTGTACTGTTCTTGGATTGGTACTCGCGGTGGAGACCGCGAGTGAGAACGGAATCAAGTTCAGTGGCGTAGAGCGCTCCGAGAACGTCTAAGAACGTGTCGCCCTCTGTCAGTCTCGTACGACGGTCATACGTTGTTGCGTCGAGTCCTTGCGCGTACTGGAGCAACGACAGGAGATTCTTCCCGGCCGCCTTAGGTTGGATCTCTATAGTCGGACCGTCTGGCAACGAGACGATCCCGACATACTGGGTGCTTCGGAGTATGGGAGGTCCCTCTCGTCGGTAATCGACGGCTAATCGGGATGACTCGAGTTCGTCAGTGAGAAAATCATGTGCTACATCGGAGAGATCATCATCCAACTGTACGGAGCTATGTTCTGACAAGACAACATCGGGATCGCGACCGAACTGGGAGAGTCGTCGGTCACCGACCGATCGCTCTGCTACGGACGACCGTTCTGTCGAGCCGCCATCGGCCGTCGAATGCGTGTTGTTCATTGGTCTTCTGCCCTGAAGATCAGACTGATTCAGAGTCGTCCAACACCGCTTCTCGAAGTTGGTAGAGGTTCTGGCCGTCGTATTCGGGATGTATCCAGTGGTCTGCTTGACCGATAATATCTATCTCATTATCCGATATTTCCTCGAGGACTGCTTCCGCTGCCGCTGAAAGTGAATATCGATTGCCGTCGTGCCGCCAACGAATCTCCCCCGTCGACTCTGTTTCCTCAATCACTTCGCATTGCCAAAATTCATTAGGTCGACTATCTATCGCTTGTTCCACTGTTTCCGTCTCGATGCTAGTACCGTTACGAAGTCGGCCTCGGTTGATTTCGAGAACATTGCCCGGTTCGAGGACGCCCGAATCAGTGAGAACGTCAACCGTCCGACCCGCTCCTTGATCTTCAGGGTTCACAGAATTAGAGTCAACGACTTCGCCAGTGTATCCAGTCAGTGAGGTAAGCGCACCTCGAAGATCGGATTCGTTAAAGTCCGCAACTTGTCGGTGTTCCGCGTCAAGCAAGTCATCCCCGTCTCCCGCAAAGACCTCCTGTTGGAGGCGATCAAACTGCCCGAAGAAGTACTCCTCCAAGAGTGGAAGTATTTCGTACTTCCACGTGTCGACCAGCGACTGGACGTTGGACGACACGTCGTCGGCCGTAGCACAGTTCCAGAGGTACGAGTGTCCGATCTGTTTCCCCTTACCGAGCTCGGCGCGATCAAGAATCCGTGAGTTGATGATCTCGAGAGCTTCGATTGAGAGCGCGAGCAGGACGCGATCACGAGATGATCCCGCCTCAGCGATTTCGCTGACTGTATCACGGTCGTCGAAGTCGTGCCGAGTGGCGAGCGCCTCGTAATCTGGTGGAAAGTACATGAACCGGAAGCGACGTCGAAGTGCAGCGTCGACGAGTGCGATCGACCGATCGGCAGTGTTCATTGTGCCGATAACATAGAGATTCGGCGGAACTACGAACGGATCGCCCGAATGGGCGAGGGTCACCTCTAATTCGTTGGGAGCGTCAAGTCGTTTGTCAGTCTCGAGTTGCGTGATGGTCTCACCAAAGATCTGAGCGAGGTTACCACGATTGATCTCGTCTATCACCAGGACAAACCGGGGCGGGGGTTCGTCACCAGCGTTCTCATAGGACTCTTTTGCGTCCTCAGCGATATCCTTGAAGATGCCAGCGTCCATCCCATACTCGACCATGCCCTCGTCGGTTGCATCGGCTGAGAGGCCTTCCAGGAAATCTTCGTAGGCAAACGATGGATGGAACGTGACCGCACGGAACTGTTCGACATCCTCATCGGCAGACGGTCCCTCGCTGGTCCACCACTTGGCGAATTTTTCAGCTTGGTAGGTCTTCCCCGTTCCCGGTGGACCGTAAAACACGAGTTGGCCGTTTTGTTCAAGCTGCCGGGCGAACGTTTCCGCGTCTTTCGGGGGTTCGAGATCGTCCCCCGGTGGATCTTTAGGTCCAGGGTCTTCTTGGAGTTCGTTGAGGACCATATAGCCACCTTTGACCGCACGGAGTTTTTCGAGTACACCGTCGATGGAAACGGATTCCGACGAGTCCTGTTTGGTAACGTCGCGGTCCTGTTTCCACTCACCGTTGTCGTCACGCAGATTGCTTCCAACGTGGAGACCGTAGCTCAGATGGGACGGCTCGATACCGAGATAGAGCTGATACTCGTCTTTATAATCCTCCTCCCCAGGATATAGTGCAATCCACGAGAACTGTGTGAGCTGGTTGCGAGGTTCGACGAAATTGCAGGTATGCCGTGAATGGCTCTCGATATCGAGTTCGTCCCGAAGGTAGTTGGTGAGTCTGTCAAGATATCCATTAATTCGGAGTTTAGCGTAGTCGTAGTAGAGTTGCCCGAGTACAGAGTACGGAGAGTAGCCAGTCATAATCGCCGTATCGTGTTTCTCGTTTTCCTCCTGGCAGAGGTCGTGAAATTGACTGGTTGAGAGTTCTTCTCCGGAAAGAAATGCATCTGCAACACGGCGCCGAATTGCTCTGATTTTTGCGTGGCCCTCGTATTGGGCTCGCTTCACGTCCAGATACTCGTCGGGGAGATCCTCTATCGCATCCAAGAAATCTTGGAGTGGATCGTCAGGGTCTTCCTCAGCATTGTCAGGGTCGAATTCAGCCAAGTACTTGGAGTACGACGAGAGAAATTGGAGTAGAAACTCCGCTAGTTCCGGAAGCGTCTCGTCTGCTGTAAGTGCCTCGGCGAATCGCTTGACATCCGTCTCTGTAACTTCGGTATCATACTGGTTATGAAGGGATTCGGATATCTTCTCACAGCAGTTAAGATAGAACTCCCGCTTTTGATCCTCGTTGAGATCTGTCAGCGAGTTCGTAGCATCCGTGTTGAGAGTAGAATAGACGTCATCAGGAGAGTCGTACACCCGTGCAGGACTCCAATCGCAGAATAAATCGAGAAGGGCTTTGAGTGCTTCTTCATCGAATTCGGACACCTCTGATTCGGAGGGCAGTTCGAGATGAGAATACGCCCGCTGGAGAGCCCACGTATCAAAGAAATGCCCGTCGACACGGAGTGTGGTATATCGATAGGTGCTCATATTATCGCCTATTGAGGGGATACTGAATAGTTTTTTATAATGAATAAGACAGTACTTAGGTATTCAAGATGGGCGTGTCGTATACTACCGTGATCCGACAACGTCCTACTCTTGTGGATTTACCGGCGCAATGTACTCATTCTTCCAAGAATCGCCTTCCCGCCACTGCCAATAGTAGTACCTATACTCTTTCTGGTCGGTCTGTTTGGTCGTCTTGACCGTGATGTACGCGCCGCTGGCAGGGACATCGTCGTAGTCTGTAGGGTCGGTCGAGACTTCCTGGTCTTCGAGTTCGGCGAGCTGTTCTTCGTCGACTTCTTCTTCGGCACGACGCCGTTCAAGCTCATCCTGGCGCTCCTGTCGCTTCCATTCGGCGAGCTCCTGTGCATATGTCGCGACTGTCTCCAACCGCTCTGGCGACTGCTTTTCGAGTGGCTCACGGAGATACTTCGGGAGATCCGGCGCCGGTGGCTTTCCCGATGACTCCTCAGACATAGTTACCCCACGTAGCGGGATACTCATTAGTTTGTGGGGTAACGTTCAGCAATTCCACGCTGCCCACTCGACTTGCGTCACTCACTGGAATCCGACTGCAGAGTCATCTTCGTGGTCCTCTGGTGACGGTCCAATCGCCTCTTGATCACCCGAGTCGGCATCCGAGATCGGGTTGAGATCGGTGTCGTCCGAGTCCGTCCCGAGGTCTTCGACCGTCGGAAAGTCCTCGAATGAGACTGCATCGGCGTCGCGTCTTGCTGCTCGGCGCTTCGCATCCGTAACCAACTCCTCGATGTCGGCGCCGCTGCAGCCGTCGGTGTAACTCGCCAGTATCGCCAGCTGGTCACTAGTGAGGTCGTGTGGCACGTCCTCCAATTTCGCCTGGAGTATTGCGTGTCTGCTCTCCTCACGAGGAAGTCCGATCTCGACGTGCGTCGCAAGTCGTCCAGGGCGGAGGATCGCGGGGTCGATATCTTCCGAGCGGTTCGTCGCCCCGATAACGATCGCCGTCCGGTCCTCGGCGGTGAGGTGGACGAGAAGTTCGCTGGTGATCTTCCGGTCCTCGGCGTGGGCTCCGCCAGCGCCGACGTCGCGCCCGCCGAAGAGGTGTTCGGCCTCATCGAGGAAGATCACACAAGGGCCGACCGACGACGCCTCCTCGAACAGCTGACGCACCCGTTGAGGACCCTCGTTGATCCACTTGCTGGTCACGTCCGCCGGTCCGAGTTCCACGAACGGGATGCCGAGTTCGCCGGCGAGTGCGCGGGCAAACAGGGTTTTCCCAGTCCCCGGAGGCCCGTGGAAGAGGATTCCTTGGGAGGGTTCGATCCCGAAGCGGTCGTAGCGATCGTCGCCGCGTGCAGTCGCTCGAACCGGCTGGAGAACTTCCTCGGCAAGTCGCTCTTTGACCTCGTAGTAGCCGCCGATATCATCGAAGCTGAGGTCCGAACGAGTCCAGTTATACTTGTACTCTAGATCGTCGGGTACTTTCGCCGGTGCTCGTGATGTTTCCGGGGAGTCCCTATCAGAGGTTTCTGACTTAGCCTCCGGAGTCACTGAAGCATCGGATACCGTTTGTCCGTCATCCATAATCTCGCGAAATTTCTCGTAATCAACAGATGGCTGGTGGTATTTTCCAGTAGCGTAGTAATAGCCGTTCTCTCCTCTGGGATCGTAGAAGGTCAGAGCGACGAACGAAGACGCGATTCCCAGTCCAAGTACCGCTTGGATTTGAGGATCATTCGGACTAATGTTGGTCAAGAAACCCAGCTGTGGTGCCGTCACAAAGGACGCAGCCAGCGTGGCTCCCTCAGCGAGGAGTAACAGTATCACGAACAGTTCGTACACCTGTGCGAACGGATACAATCCGATTCCTCCCACCGATTTCAGACCCGGGACACCGAGACCGCCTGTGATGAAGACGAACAGAAGACCGAAACCCAGGCCAACGGCAGCGGTTGGCGGCAGCTCAAGCAGAGGTGCGATTACCCACATATGAACGAACGCCAGCGTTGTCCACGCGAGCATGAAGAACAGTCGATAGATGTCCCGCTTCCGGTGCTCTCGCTCCATGACTCGGTAGGTCGCATACTCCACTATCGCGAAGAATCCGAGAAAAGCAATGACGGCGAGTGCGGTATCGAGAATACTCATCGCATCACCCGAAGGAAGGCCTCCGAATGTCCGTGAAAGCGTGAGTGTAGCGGTCGGCACGGCCGAGCCGCGCCAAGGGGTGTAGTCATGCGATCTGCGAAGTTATTACCACCGAGAACGCCGTCGACAGATTCGCTCGCGATGGTCTACGTTCGTCTCATGCCGGTCCTGAGATATAACGTCTCGCCCCGGGAGTCGGCTCAGGTGAGACAAACGGTAACTAGGCATCTCGATAGATTCACATCGTCTCGGAGGATCCACCTTCGTCGTCGTCCCACGGGGGATCTGTGGCCTGTCCAGGGCCATCACGTCGGGTCGACCAGTCGATGTCGGCATCGTCCGACGAGTCGTCCGGCTGGGGACTAGCTCCGGGGCCGATGAGGTGGTTCCCGCCGCGTTTGCCGATCTGGTACGCCGCGTATGGACTTCGCGTCATCGCGCCTGTGAAAACGATTCCGCTGGCCTTCCCTGTCTGAACACCGGCTTTTCCGACCCGCTTGCCGACTCGGCCGGTCGAGACCGCAGCTTGTCCGGGTGTCTTCGCGGCGGCTTGAGCGGTCCTGATTCGTTTCACGCTCCGGGCAGATTTCGAGGCATCCTCCCTGAGCGTGTGCGCTTCCTCCCCGAGTTGCTGGGCCCTATCGTTGATGTTCATCGTCGTCTCGCCACCTGCGGCGGTCTCGTAGGTTACATTCCCCCCGGCATCGGGAACGACTGTCGAGACCCCATCTGCGGGTTTCTCGGAGCCGGTCAGGATGCCACGGTCGGCAGCCTCGGCGATATCGACCTCGCCGTTCTGGTACGCCTCGGCTAAGAAGTCGCGGTTCGCATCCGTTTCGGCGGCAGCGTCCATCTGCTGAGAAATCGTTCGTCGGTGTGCGTCGATGCTCTCGGACCCGACTGCTTTTCGAGCGCCGGTTACTCCAGCACCCTTTGCTTTGGATCCCAATTTCTTCATCGCTGCACTAGTCTGACTCGCTGTCGTTCGGGCTGTCCGCACACCAGGAACACTTGCCGCCTTCCGCGATGCAGATCCCTTATCGATCGAGAAAGCCCCTGGCGCCGTATCCACGCTGTCTTCAGCTGGTGGCTCGCGCGTGCGGAGGGCGTCCGAGATGCTGTTCCGCATCGTCCCGCCGACGCTCGAGTTGGCGGTCCCTGCAGAGGGGTCGGTCGCCGTCCCAGCTGAGGAGCCACTGCCGCTTCCACCGGAGCTACTGCTGGAGCCACCACCTCCGCCACTTGACCCTCCGCCCCCGCTCGCACCGGCGGCAGAGGACTTCGAGGCACTACTCACAGCGCCAGACCCCGCACCGGCGCCGACGGCAACTGCCCCGACCCCCGTAGCGGCGATCGCGGCGGCAACTGTCGTGGTAAACGCGGCGTCGACGCCGAGTGGCTGGCCGGCCCAGCCGATGGTCTTCCAGATCACCACGAACAGGATGATCGGGAACATCAGCGCCAGCGCCGACGCGATGTAAAACGATGCGATAGCGTCGCCACCAGAGGCAGCGATCCCACCGGTCGCGATCACGTCGAACACCCGCATCACCAGCGCAATAATCGGTCCGACCAGCAGGCCGTAGATACCCATCCTCAGCCACGTCGCAGCGAACTTACTGACCGACTTCATCGGTCCCCAGTTGGCGTACCAGAGGACAGCAAAGAACGGTGCGCCGAGCGCCACCGTAACCACCAGGAACTGCCGGAGCGCCAGCAAGAGCGTCGCGAGGATAGTCGCGATCAACATCAGCGGAACTGCAACCAACAGAGCGATCAGTTGGACCCCCATTCCAAGGGTCGAGCCCCAGCTGCCACCGAGGTCAGCATCGAACGTCATTTTGAACGTCGCGGGGGCGAGAGCGGTCGTTACGCCGTTCGAAGCCTCGATCATGAACGCAAACAGTGGCTTCGAGATGGCGATGAAGACGATGACCGCGACGATCCGGGCGACCATCTGCCAGAGCGACGCCTCTCGATCCTCGCTGAACGGCATCACGATCAGCCCGGCCGCAATGAGGATCGGCAGCAGGGCGATCGACAACTCGAAGACGTCGTCCCAGGCGGCGACGAACTGAGCGTCGGTCAGGATGCCCGGGTTGATCGTGATCAGCGGCTTCAACCCGAAGTTGAACATCGCGTTGATCGCCCCGACCAGCAGGTTACGGATGAACTCGAAGATCGCCCGGACGATTGCGTCCGGCAGCCAGCCGAAGTCCAGCAGGTCACCCACGACGCTCACCCGCCGTCGGTCGCGACCGCCGCCTGGCGGAGACGAAACGGGAGGGAGACGGGTCGCCGGCGGGCCGGGCCCGCATCAGCTGTCCTCCCCGGAATCCGGCGGGTGGTCGTAGTCGTTGTCGTCCGGGCTATCCCCGTTATTCACATCGGAACTATCGTTCTCTAATCCCTCGATGGCGACGTTGATTCCGTCCTCGTGAGACTCTTGCATCGCCATCTCGAGATCCATGTCCCGGTTCATCACGTGCGGAAGGTCGATCAACTCGATATCCGCCGGTAGTACGTCGTCTCCCGGGGCATCCACACCGGTGATGCCCTCCGTCTCGGCCAGCCAATCCCACGGGTCGAGCGCGTCGTCGAGGACGTGGTGCTCGAACGGGCCACTTCGCACCTCCAGCCGACGCCGGCCGTGGACGCTGGTCGCGAGTAGACACTCCGAGTAGTCTGAGTCTTGCCCGCGGGCGGCTGACTGGATGAATCTGATCTCGTCGCTCGACAACCCGTAGTACTGCTGGGTCTGCTCGGAGACGGACTCGGCGTAGAACAGGCACTTCACGTCACAGTTCTCGTACACCTCCCGGCGCTCGTTCGTCCGGACGAACTCATGAGAGGTCTGGCTCATTAGCGTCAGCCCGGCCTCGTAGTGCCGGGCGTGGCGGATGTACAGGTTGATCAGATCGCGAGCGGCGGGCCGCCCTAGCAGGTAGTGGGCCTCGTCGAACGTGACGTCGACCTTGTACGGCGAGCGCTTGGCTTCGAGGTAGGCCCACGAGAGCATTGCGTGCAGAATCAGTGGCATCTCGCCGGTGTCCGCGAACGAACTCATGTCCATCACGACCAGCCGCGAGGAGAGGTCCAGATTCGTCTGGCCGTTCAGATTGTTGTTGATACCGCCCGGCTTGAACGATTCGAACTTCGGCTGGAGGTTCCGCGCGAGTTCCTGATGATGGTCGGTCGGCGTGACGATCGTATCTGAGATCGAGATACTTCCGCTGCTGTGCGGTGTCTCCCCGGCAGGCTGCTCTCCGTTGTTCCCAGTGCCGGTCACCCCGTAGGATTGGAATAGTTTGAGCTCGGCTTCGTCGATAACTTCTGCTTCCCGCGCCGCCTCGAGCCCGCCGGCAGCGATCACGTTGACACCGCGGATGAGGTCGTCGAGCGTGGGCGACTCTTGATCGTAGGTCTCGTAGTCGCCGAGGATGATCCCCCTCGAGATGTAGGCGTAATGCGCCGCCTGGATGAGCACGCCCTCCTCGCCAGCAGACATCCCGTCACGCTGGTCGAAGTGGGTGTGAAGCATCTCGATCACCGACCGGATCGTCAGCGCGTAGGTGTCGTCGCCGGTCTCCTGCTCGGCCGGCGCAGGCGGTGAGATGTCCATCGGGTTAACCGTGTAGTTCCCGCCGAAGCGGATCACCTCCCCTCCGAGGGACTGTGCGAACCGCGGGTAGTCGTCGCCGGCGGGGTCGAACAGGATGCACTGGACGTTTGGATCTGCGAGCAGCCGACGGTAGATCTCCAGCTTCCGGAAGTAGCTCTTGCCCGATCCGGTCTTCCCCGAGATCGCCATCGAGTGACCCGACAGGGCGTACCGATTCAGGATGACCGGGCGCTTGGTGTCGTCGAAGCCCAACAGTACCCCATTCGGGTCATAGATGGACGGTTCGACGAGGTTGAAAAACGTCCCAAGCGCCTCCAACTGGATCGGGTGGGTATTGTCAACGGGGTCAGTAACTACCGGCGCGACGGCGTCCATCGCGTCGAGTTGCTGGTGTTTGACCGGGCTCAGTTCGACGTCTTGCTCGGCGAGAATCGCTTCTACCCTGTCGAGCATCCCGTCTAGGTCGTCTCGGGAGTCCGCGACCAGTTCGAGGTAGATCGCGACATCGTACAGCTTGGTGGTGCCACGGATGGTCCGCTGGAGTAAGCGTTCGAGGTCTTCCCGATCGAGTTGGTCCTGATAGGTGTCGGTCCGCCCGCGTTTCTGCTTGAGCGCGAGCGAGGTGACCGCCTGCGTGTACCGCTTCTGGAGCTGGCGGCGAACGTCCTTTGGCTCGCGTGGCCGGACGTGGAAGGTGAGCCGGAGGTCGACGTCGGCGAGGGTCAACGGGACGAGCCATCCGAGGCCCACCTTCCGGGGCAGGGAGGTGACAGTCAGAATCTGCGAGACGGTGTCGTCACGGATTTGAAACTGAGGGTGGTCCTCGACGAGTCGTGGAGCAACGAGACGCTTGTCGAGTTCGCCGCGTTCTTCGAGCGTCTCCATTGCGTTCGCGAGGCCGACCTCGTCAGCCTGCAACTGGTAGGCCGCCCACTCGATGTTCTCGGTAGTGGTCTCGCGGTCGAGGAGGTGCAGGTAGTCGATGGCGTGCTGGGTCTCCTCGCCGGACAGGTCGTCGATCGGGACGGACTCGACGTCGTCGTCGGGGCTGTCGATGCCGAATGCGTGTTTGAATCGTTGGATCATGAGTGAATAGGAGTGTTCAGAGCCGGGGAGAGTGTTCGAGCGCGGTCCCGCTTCGGGCAAGGCGCCTCAGTCATCGCTCTCCTCTGGACGGGAGGTGATGTCCTCGGATGCGGCGGTTTCCTCTCGCGCTGGCGTCTCCTCTACGTGGTCGAGCGCGGCCCGACGCGAGCGAACGGCGAAGCCGACGGCCACCACGAGAACGAACAGACCAACGGCGTACACCGGCACTACGACCGCCGTCTGTCCCGTCGGGGTACTGCTCCACTGCGCTGGATACGCCGCCTCGAACAGCGCGATGGCCGCAGCAGTCACGCCGGTCCCGAGCACGGCGAGAGCCTTCGCTAACCGCCGTGACGGGAGTAGGACGACCAAGCTCAGCAGGAACGTCGGGAGACTTCCCGCGGCGAGGCCGAACGACAGTTCCCGCACCACAACCGGTGGGGCGTCAATGGGGTGGTTTTGTGCACTGCCGAGGAAGAGGCCGAGTGCGACGACTGCAAGGACGAGGCTCACGACAAACGCACCGGTCCCGAGATAGACCGACATCGGCGAGTGGTACTGTTCGCCTCGCCCGATCGGCCCGACGTTGCGGACGTACCACTGCAGGAGGCGCGATCTGTCGACAGTCTCGACGTACTCCTCCTGGACGCGTCCGTCGTACGGAAGGTCCCCGACCGTCTCGGGACGCACTTCGGGGTCAGTCTCCTCGGCGGCGGTTGCTTCCTGTCGGTCGGCGTCCTCGAAGGCGTCCTTCAGGTCAAGAGGATCGCCAGCAGCATCGGTGAGCGCGTCGTCAGCGGCTCGGACGAGCGTGCCCTGATTGAACGCAACCGGTGGCTCCCGTCCCCTGTACACACGATACAGGACGTTCATTACTGCCTCGCGGGAGTCGAGGATGCTCGCTTCGACGCGGGTCCGAGGCAACTGGGAAGCGACGCGCTGGGCGCGAGCCCACACCTCGTCCAGATAGAACTCCTCGGCGTCGACCGACCGGGACTGCGTGGGAAGTGGGAGGGCGTCACGGATCCCATCGAATCGCCTGCCACCCTCGCCGTCGTCCTCTCCCTTGTCGACCGCGACTGCAACGAAGAATCGTCGATCGCGGACGTTCGCCATCCGTAGCGTTCGATCCAGCCACTCGGCGTGGGCCAGTCGACCGTACTCGAGTACCGCCGAGCCGGCCACGGAATCGGAATTCGCTCCGGTTGCGACGCCGCCGTCGGTCGCCGATACCTCACTCAACGAGTCGTTTGTACTGGGATCGGTCGCATCGGGGTCTGCCGCATCAGAGTCCGCCACTGGCGTGGTTGTCCCGCTCGGGGTGCTCGGCGACTCCGGGCCAACGAACTGTTCGAGGTACTGCTCGCCGTCGAACTCGGTGGTCATCGTCAGGAACTGTACCGGGAACTGGAGCCCCCGAAGGAACGTCAGGAACGAGACGTAGACACCCGACCGCCGTTCCTCGGAGAGGGTGAGCCACTCGCGGGGTTCGACCTCGACGAGCATCGCGTAGGCCGTCGGAGTCTCGACGACGCCCCCGTCGCGGACGTTCTCGAAGTTCACGAGGTCGAGCGTCGAGCGGCCGCCAGTCGACATCAGCGGGCCTCCTCGCCGATATCAAGGCCGGCGGATCGGTCGGCACTTCCTCGATTGGCGGTGGCTGCAGCGTCCCCAGTATGCTTCGGGCGGTGGGTTGTAACGCCAGGGTTGGGCGGCTGGGTCAGCCAGTCGTCTTGGCGGGCCCCACTCGCGAGATCATTCTCCAGCGTGTTCGAGGGCGCCCAGACGTAGACGTTCTCCCCCGTACGGTGGCGAAAGACCGCGTGGGTGTACCGGAGTGGGCGCTGTCCGGGCGGGGTCTTCAGGAAGATAAGTACCCCGACGCCGATCCCCACGACGAACAAGGGGAAAGTGAACAGAAGCGGGAACCTTAGGATGTGGAGGATAGCGCAGGGGGCGACCGGGATCGCCATCGACTCCAGGAGGCGGCGGACCGAGAACCCGAGGAACTTCGAGTCCAGCAGGTTGCTCGCGACTGGCACCGGGTCGGGCATCTCAGTCCTCCTCCTCCTCTGAATCCAACTGCGAGCATCCGTGCTCGCTTGGGAACACAACGCCGGCCTCGAGGCGCTCGGCACCCTGGATCAGCATGCCGCGCCAGTTGACGCCGTGATGCGTCCGAATAGCTTCGAGGGCTGCGAACTGGTCGTCGTCGACTTCGATACGTGTGGAAGTCATCGGGACTCGGAGGATCGCCGCCGATCGACGTCGGCATCGGCGTTGGTGGTGTCGTTCTCGATCGGTCGCCCGGTACAGCCGGGAGAGACGTTGCGTTCCCGAGAGGACCGGGACAGCGCCCTCGTGTGGCGGCGGTCTTCCAGTCGCCTCGCGCCCAGGATGAGCATGCCCCGCCACTGGACGCCGTACTTGTCCCGGATGTGACGGAGTCGTTCGTACTCCCGGTCGCTGGCGAAGCGAATCTCGATCTCAGGCATCGGCCTTCTCCGCCCCGACTACCGGTGGGTGCCGAGTAGCATCGAGATCGTCTTTCCTCGATCTTGAGCGCAGCCGTCGGGTCAGGCCGTCGACCGGCGTCCGCCGAGGCGGTCCGCCTCGAATCAGATGGTAGGTCATCACACATCCTCTGGCCGGGCAACAGTCTTGTTAATTTCAGAAGTACGTATTCCGCAACTGTACGCGGGCCGTACCTGTGCGCAACGCGTACGTGTACGTCACTCGCAACTCTGGAGCCGCTTTGTTCCCGGTGGTCTATCCTCAGTGTAGCCGACGGTTCGGATTCCCCGTGATCCTCGATCTCGCCATCTCCGGACCGTGACACCACCATGATCCGACAACTCCTCACGTTCCTCGCTTACGTTCACCCGGCCCGGATCGCCGAAGTCACCAGCACGGTCGATCCTCCCGGGTCGATGTCTAGCATGTCCTCGATGCTTCGAACGGTCGCCGAGCAGCTGCTTCCCATCAGCGGGCCAATCGTCTTCCCCGAGTACCTCACGCGGGAGATGCTCGGGACGGTCGTAAAGAACGTCCCATCACGGGGACTCTCAGGTGGGTGGGAGACGACAGTACTCGCGAGCAGTGTCGATTTCGGGGCGCTCATCGACTTCCCGGACTGGACTGCTCAGGTGTTCATCTACGCCGGGCTCTGTCTGCTCCTGCTCGGACTGATGGCATGGCTCGGGAGTCAACGACTCCAGCGGCGGGCCTGGGGTCGACGACTCACCCTCTCTGGCGGGGGACTGTTCGTTGTCGGCTCGGCATGGAGCACGTTTCTGGATCTCCTGAGGTATGTCCTCGGCTGATCCACGGAGGCGTCCGTCGCGAGGGCAATCCCACGAGGGGCCGGCAGCTAGTCGAGGAAGGGTCCGCGTCCGGCTCCGTCGGGCCGCCGGTCGGCTCTCGTGGCTCACCACCATCGGGGTAGTTGTCCTGCTCGTCGCGAGCACGCTTACGGGAGCGGCGTTCGGTGGCGGGCTGACGATTCCTGACCCCGAACCGGGCGTCGATCGGACCTACGACGACACGTTTCGAGTGCTGGCCAGCAACGATCCCGACCCGGGCCGTGGATCGAGCACGGTTCGGCTGTACGAGTACGACAATGGGACCATTCGGGAGGTCAACCGAACGGTCGTCACCCAGCCAGTTCAGCTCTGGGAGGACAGCATCCGGCCGCGTGACGCTCTCATCATCGCCAACGAGTCGGATATGTACCAGAGCGGGGTCACCGGCTACTACACGATCCCCTACCGCGACCGCTGGTACACGCTGGAGGAGTGGAACACCAGGTGGGGGCAACGAGAGCTCCGCATCCTCCCGCTCTACGATGCCGAACCGAACCGGGCGACCGACATCGACGGCGAGTACACCGTCGAGGTGCGCAACCCGAATGGCTGGTGGGACCCCGTCTACGATGCCGAGGTCGAACTGAACGGGAGCGAACTCGAGGTGACTAACCCCGGGACTGCGATGGTCCATACCGCCGAGTACCAGACGATCGTCGACCGCAAGATCGATATCGTCGAAGGACTCCTCCGGTACTCCGAACTCGCGCCCAGCGAGGCAGCTGCCCGGAGTACCTCGGCAGTGCCTACAGACAACGGCAGAGAGGTGTTCCCGACGGTTGATGGAGCGTCGACCTCGCTCGTGTGGCGCAGCGGATCACACGATCTGGTGCGAGACGCGTACGTGGGCTTCATTGACGTCACTCCGGGTGTCTGGTACCGGAGCCGGTACGTCACCCAGAACTGGCAGGTGAACACACACGTCCCCTGGGACTACCGGGTCGACGTGCCGTCGGATCATACCGAGAGCGGTTCCTGCACCATCGGGAACAACACCTACTCACTCACACGGTGGGCGGACTACCGCTTGCTGGACTCCGAGGCGGCCGTGGTGAACGTCACGGCAGGGAATATCAGCATGCAGCAGTGGGGGCCGGGAGCATGGACGACGCTGAACTACACCTCGCCGCTGTCCGAGCCGAGACCGCTGCCCATTGGCACCCACACGATGACCGCCGAACTCCGGATCGACGTCGAACTCGAGAAGCACTACGGCGTTTCGAGCGCCCGGTGTTCTGAGTGGGACCGAATACGGACGGAGAATCGATCGGTGACGCTCACCCGGTCGGTCCCGATCGAGACGGTCAACAGCGACGACCTCTCTGTCGATGTCCACGTCTACGACCGGCCCGGTGACGACGTCGTCTCGGTCGAGTGGACTGGCCGGCAGGGGCTGGCCGCCGGCGCCGCCGGCTGGGAGTACGTCGAGGTCCAGGTCGGCGAGAAGACGGTGTACGTGACCGCCCCGTGGCGGTTCTTTTCGGTCTCACGAAACACTGCCGTCGAAGAACGAAGCGAGAGCGGGACATCGGAAGTCGCCGCATCACACTCTTACAATGGGCGGTACCCGGCGATGCTGCGGTACCGGATGAGTCCCGCGAACGTGAGTGTCCTCGCCGACCAGCCTGCAGACCGTCGTATCTGGTGGGAGACGACCCGAGTCGTGGAGAACGGGTCGGTCGCGGCAACGCCGCTCCCCGCCACGATCGTCGCGACGGAGAACACCAACCCCACTCCGCTGTACGACCAGTACACGGGGGTGCTAAAGAGTACGGGCGACGTGACCGGAGAATCGGTTTCCGCCAGTTCCGTTGATGTCTGGGGAATGCCGATTACGACGGACCAGCAGGTCACGCGTTACGAAGAGCCAGAGCTGGATGTAGTGATCGACGACGCGGCAGGGACTGCCGAAATCGTCCTCAGCGACACGGACGGTAATCCGGTCGGGGGACGAGAGATCTACGTCGACGGGGCAACGGTCCCGGTAGTGGTCACGAACGCGAGCGGCGCCGCGACAGTCGACATCAACAGCCCGATTGTCCAGGCGCGATTCACTGGCGACGACTGGTGGGAGTCACACTCGACCTATTACTTGCGGACACAGGCAGTGAGCGTTTCGAGCGCTTCGGTGGTCGTTGACGCGATTGAGGTCGTCGGCTATCTGAGTGATGCAGTTTCGAACGTGATGATCTTCGTCGAGTGGTTGGTGCTCGGGATCTTCGCGCTGTTCTGGATGCGATACATGCGGCGCCGTCCGGCGTAACTCACTGATTTTTTAACCGTCGATCAGAGGTTTGGTGATCTACAAGCCGGAACATTCGTATTCCGTTAACACTGCCAGTAATATTTTTGAGCAGTGATAATCAAACGGGTTCGCTGAACTTGCCAAATTCGGCTGCTTGAACGTGACTAGTCAGAGTTGGTACTCGAACGATCTGGCGCTCTCGGCGTTAACCGAACACCAATGCAAGCCGGAAAAGGGCTCATTATCTGACAGAAACAGCATGCAAGAATAAGGGGTAGATCCAGTACGGCTTCTAAGACCTAACACCTATTAAGAGTCTCAACGCCAGAATTCTCTATTCAAGCGTGTCCCACACTATCTTCCGGATAATTATAATGGCTCTTACCGAACTCAGTGAAACAGCGGTATCTATCTATGTGTTGTCAGATGTGTCATTTAATTGAACGCAGGTGCTAAGTTCCCTTCCTCAAGGAGCAACGCAGGCCGAAGTCCGAGTAGCACAGTAGGGAGGCGATTCAAAACTACGACACTTACCGGAGGCGCCTGCCGCGGAGTGGCCCGTACTCCTCCAAAAGCACCGGCCACAGGGGGAACACCCTCCAAGAAGTTCCTAAGTGACACAAGCTACTTCATTCAGACGAGAGCGAGTCTGTCACTCATCCGCGCAGACGCTCCTTTCCGGGTGCCATAATCATACAGCATATGAAAGTACACACTTGCTTGATATAGCCTTTGGGTCGAAGCCGATATTCTTGAGGCCATTCACCCCCAAGTATTGAGCGGCCTCGGTGAATACACCCCGTAGTCGTATTATAAATCAGTACAATACGGTTGATTCAGGCCGTTTCAACCAAGATCTGTCTAACAGACGTAACAAGCGAATCGATAGCGTATCGCCGCTCAGGATCAACATACATCACTCAGATAATAACTATTTATATATTTAATAGAATTACTATATATAATCTAATTGATATTTAACGCAGATATGGTCAAATGAACTCCGGCCGCTACCCGAGTGGATTCAGGATGCCTACGAGATTTTAATTTCTGGAACTGCTGATCACACGGAGGGGTTCTCCCATGACCGAGCCCACGACCTCTTACTTGCGCACGAGGCACTCCCGAGCGAGGCTGGCGACGCCAAGTATGCCATCGAACGCCTGCTCAATTCCGGCTGGCTGTACGAAGTTGATGGCGAACTCCGAATCACCGATGCAGAGGCATAACGAGCCCACATCTGCTCAGTTCCTATTGTCGTTTCTCTTTCCCGAGATGGGTGCGGAACCATTACACTCTGGATGGTGTACTGTTCCAATTCAGCAATCATCTCTCTGTGTCCCGCGACCGCGGATCGAGAGCGACTCCGCCCGGGGCGGACTGCTTCCGCCTTACCGACCGGCCTGCTCCCTTCGTCGTAGACGGTATCTGAATATGCTTATGTACCACATTTCACCCACGATCAGGGAGTATACGGGCACTTGATCCCGACGTACGCACTGCGCACGTTCTGAGTCTTTTTCATCGAGAGGAGCAAGGCCACAAACAGGATCTGTCCACATGCCAACCGTCGCTACGATCGTGGATACAGCATTTAGACTGTTCGTCGTCGCCGAGTTGACGGCGAAGTACGTCGCACTCTGTACGCTCGTCGTCGGGCTGATGGGCTACTGGACGGCGGGGTCGAACGTCCATCGGTCGCTCCGCTATCGGGGGATGATCGTCGGGGCGTGTGCGGCACTCGTGGCGATCTTCGGTCTTGCCGCGTTCTACGACCTCGTCGCGTACGTCATGGCCGGGTCAGAGTTCCTCCCACCGGGCTGGCCGTATGGAGCCGGCGGCGCCAGCGAGCTGCTCCCGATCGCACAGGCCGCCTCTGGGATGCTCTCGTTTCTGGGGCTGGCCTGCTTCTCACTCGGGGCGGCGCTGTGGGCCGCAGGCGGACCGTACGGACAGGCAAGAACTCGTGGATACCACGGCATCACCTACGGTCTGGTGATGATCGGCGTCTCGATGGGGGGGACGCTCTTCACCGTCTTCGCAAGTGTGTTCACTTCGTTGTAGAGCCGTCGGAGACCCCCTAGCTGCAACAGAACAAGCGGAACCGCGAATGAGACTCGCGCTATTAGCCAACATTACAGAAGAGGAACCGAATGAGGCGCGTGTGAACAGTTGAGTAAGATGTGGGGGTTGGCTGGTGACCGGTCCTCGGGAGTTGTGACCGAGAGGCTCTAGTCGTCGTGATCGACGACTGCCTCGGTCCGGACCGACGGTTCGAAGTCATCTCGCTCAGCCGTCTCGTCACAGATCCGGGGGACGACGTTCCAGATGACGCTGTAGTTCTGGTGGATCTCGTCGGTTGTCGGAAATTCCAGCCAGTCAAGCAGTTCGTTCACCGCTTCGTCGTATGACTGATCCTGTAGGAGATTCCGATTGCTGTACGCGAGCAGGCGATCGCGGGTCCGTTCGCTGACAGGAATCGACTTCCTGCTCATGATTGGGACGACCTCCTCCTGGGGGCGGGGTCGTTGGATGGAGTCTTGGATTCCATTTGGCGTCACTATCCGTGTTAACTACCAGTCGGGTACCGCAACTACGAATCGAATATATGCTAGTGTCTAGCACTCTTAACTCTTACTCTAAACCCCACAGAAACCGCATTTTGACCGGAGCAGACCGGCAATGTGCGCGATGCGTACGGGTACGCACCGCGCAAGTTTGCGCAGTGCGCATACTTGAAACTAAAATTATGCCCGCCCGACAACGTCGGTCGTGCAATGAACCTCAAGCACGCCGCCGAACGACTGCCGAACCGCCTCGCACGCCTCAAGTCGGCTGTGAGCTTCGAGACTGTCTTCATCACCGCCTTTGTTACCCTCGTGTTCTTTACCGGCGGCGCCGCTGCACAGGCGCCCACCGGCGGAACGGGCGGGGCGACGACCGGTTGGGAGACGATCCTCGACAACCTGTACAACGTCCTCTACATCACACTCCAGTACGTCGGGCTGACCGTCCTGGTGCTGGGGTTCATCGTCTGGCTCACCGCACGGAATAACTCCCAGCGCTCCGAAACCGGCATGAAGCTCACGATGGGCGGGGGTGCGATGGTGGTCGCCTACTTCGGGCTGGGCGCACTCGTCTCCCTGCTCGAGTTCATCGCCGGGTGATACCCCGTTCCCGGGGCAGCACAGCCGCCCGACTACCTCACCATTCACCTCATTCATGAGCCCATGACGCCACCAGCGCCGCATTTCGACGACCGACCACAAGACGAACAGCTCAACTCCCCCCGGGAGACATCGACGGAGGCCCGACGGTGAGTGATCAGAACCGGTCGGACCATCATGGCCGTGTACCGAGCGTCAGCGACGACGAAATCCGCACGGCTGTCGCCGCCCGCCTGCAGAGAACCGACGCGGGTCCCGGTACCACTGGGGACGAGGAAGGCCAGCCTTCCCCGGGGAGCGCGACCGGGGTCGGTCAAGAGACGTCCGACGCCAATTTCTCGACGGAGACAGGGCTGGGTGGTGACGATCCCGGTGGAAGCGAGTCAAAAGATTCCCCGGGCGAAGCAGAGCCGGACGACACGACGCGGCCATTCATCAAGATCACGCCGGCCCGTGAGCAGGTCACACCCGGTCACGTGGTTAAGGCGCTGTACGGACTCTACCGAACCGGCAGCGGCCGGCAGATGCCATTCGGCCTCGAACAACGACTCTCATTCGTCAGCACCCACCTCACCTTCGAATTCCTGATCCACAAACCGCGGGCCACCCAGCAGTTCGATTTCTACCTCGGGGTTCGCCCGTACGAGCGGGAGGCCTTCGAGACGCTGGCGGCGAACGTCCGGGCGATGTACCCCGAGTCGTTCCGCTTCGAGATCGTCCCGTTCTCCGTGGCTGAGGTGTTCGAGCCGTCCAAGTCGGGTGAGACGGCACAGCTCGACGCGTTCGAGGGGATCAATGAACTCGGCCAGCTGAAGGGCTTCGAGCCGTTGGACATCGACGCAGACCACTTACTCACGGAAGCGGGAGCGAGCGACTCAGAGGAGCAAGAGCCACCTGAACTGGTCCGGTGGCACGGCGTCGAAACAAAAAACAACGACTGGATGACCCTGCTCTCGCGGTTCAGTGAGCTGGCGCTGGACGCCGACGATGGCTATCGCTCGCCGCTGAGTGTTCTCCTCGAGCAGGCGCTCGCGACCGACGAGCCGTTCGTCTATCAGGTGGTGTTCAGGCCAAAGCACGACTGGACGAAGGATGCCGAACGCCACAAGCGCAACCTCAAGATGGGAACTACAGGGATGTGGAGCGCATTCAAGCAGGAGGCCGCAGCGACTTTGCTCGGGACATCAGAAGAAGAGCGACGCCAGCGTCACCGACCAGATACGCCCGAGCAAATTGGCGGGACCATCAGCGGGCCGGACGCCAGCGGGCAGTCCACCCAGCACAGTCGGATGGGCCAAGTCGACCTCAAACAGCCGGCCGTGACGTTCGATGTCTCCATCCGGGCCGCCGGCGATACGACCGCCATCGGCGGGATCGCGGGAGCCTTCACCGCCCTCAGCGGGCCCTACTACGGGATCGAGGGAAGTGTCCAGGTGATGACGGCCGGGAGTATCGACAACTCACTGAAGCTGGACTCGGCCAGATCGGATTCCGGGAGCGCTTCGGTGACGACACGTCAGTTATCGTTGCCAGTCCAGACGAGCTCGCGAACTTCGTCACGGTCCCGAGTACAGGAGCACTCCCCAAGCCGAGTCGGGGAGCCTCTGGCGGGACGCCTGACGTCCGGTCACCCTTGACCGCGACCAACGAGGAACTCCTCCGAACTTTCGACACCGGAATGTGCATCGGCGAGGCCGAGACAGCCGCGCTTTCACGCCCGAATATCCCGGTCCACCTCACCGCCGAGCAGCTCACCCACCACGTCCTCCGGGCATCGACGACGGGCAGTGGGAAGACGACCGCAATGGTCAACGACGCCCTGACTGCATACGAGGAACTCGACGGCCCAACCGTTATTTTCGGCAAGAAGGGCGGCAGCATGGCGACCGAGTACAAACGGGCACACTTCCACCGGTTCGGCAACCTCGACGATATCGTTCACCTGCCAGTGCCGGGCCCGAACGGCGAACTGCCGGCGTTCCCGTTCTTCGACATCCGGCCACAACTCTCCGCCGGTATCTCGCGGGAGGCGGCCGTCCAAGAGAAAGTCGACCGGTACAACGAACTGCTCGCGTACGTCCTCGGTGAGGAACAGCACAATCAGGCGTTCGTCGCTCAAGAGATCCTCTCGAACCTGATCGTCGCGTTGTTCGACCCTATCCACGGTGAGGACGCGTACGCGATCAGCGACCTGCTGTCGGCGGCCACCCAGATGCAAGAGGCCGTGCCCGAGATGCAGCGAGCACAGAGGACAGGCGAAAAAATACAGGCCGATGAGTACCTCCCAGAGGTCGTAGATACCGATCTTAAGATAGCGCTGGAGAGACACTTTAGTGCGGAGCCACGCCGATTTGCGACCTCTATCGACGCGGTACTGAACCGAATTACCAAGCTTCGCGAACGGGATTTCGTCTGGCGGATGCTCAACTTCGTCCCCGAGTGGGATGAGAACGCAGAGACCTATGCTGACGACCAGATGCTGTTCGACCTAGACGCGCTGCTCGACTCGAGGAAGGTGGTGCTTATCGATACGGGCGATCTCCGGCCAGCGTCGAGCAATCTGTTCACGGTGTTAGTGCTGGATTACCTGTGGTCGTGGGTCCGGCTGCGCAAGCGCTGGGACCGGGACGTCCCCGGGCCTGCGGACGGCTACTGTGTGAACCTGATCATCGACGAGGCGGCACCAGTCCTGAAAGCGAGTCTGGTCCGCAACGAGATGATCCCCGACGCACGGGAGTTCGCGCTCGCCTTCGAGGTGATCGTCCACTTCCCCGAGCAGGTGAAACGCGACGCGCTGGACACGCGAGCGTACAAGGAAATCCTCCGGAACATCAACACCAAACTCATCGGAAAGCTCGCCATCGACGACGAACTCGCGACAACGCTGTTTCACGAGGACCTCGACGCCGAGGGACTGGCCAACCGGATCGCCTCGCTTCCCCGTGGAGAGTGGCTCGCACAACTCCCCGACACGGGATTCATGACCGACACGCCCGAGCTGGTGACACTGAAACCGCTCCCGATACCGCCGGGGCACAGCGATAGCGACGACCCCGTCGACGCCGGGACGCACCGTCCGGACTCCGGCGATCCAAGGAGTCCGGGACAGACGTTTCAGGAAGCTGATCACCTCCAGTGGTCGCGCACCCGTTTCACCTACTGTCTGTTGCCGGGGGTGAACTGTCCGCCCGACGCCGCACAGCGCACCGCCCGGTGGGGAGCCGGCGTCACGAACACCGGAGGCGGAGACGATGACGCGTCTACAACGGTCGAACACGCTGAGACGGAGTCAGATATCGACCCATCCAACAGGGTAGACGAAGATACCGACGGCGAGTCCTCGTCTGAACAGAGCGGAACACAGGGCCCGGAGACAGATGCCCGGGGACCATCCCAGTCCGGTGGAGCATCGAACCGATATGGCACCGTTCTGGGAACCGGCACGACATCCTCAACGAACGGCACGGATAGACCCGCTGACAACACGTCTGACCGGAACAGCGGTAAAGCCCGGTCAGGACGAGACTCGTCTGGCAGGGACTCCGCAGAATCAAACGACGACGCCTCACCCCCGGATGCCAGCCGGAACTCGTCAGGGGACGACCTAACCGAGCACGAGCGTCGGTTCCTCCGGAACGTGATCGCGGCGCTCAACGGCGAACTCGACGCCTACGAGCTCACCGAGTCGATGACGATCATCCGGAACCGCTCAGGAAGTAATATCGACGAGGACAAATTGGTCGAGCAGGGCTACCTTGAGAACCCCCACGTCGGGACGCGGAAGTACTACTACGTCACCGAGAAGGGCCAGCACGCGGTCGACCGGAAGCTGTACACCGGTCGTGATTACGGTGATCTCCACGAGAAGGTCCACCACAAGGTGTTCACCGAATGTTTCGCCCGGTATCTCGCGCAAACAGAGAGCCAACATGTCGAGAAGTATTACGAACCGATGGGCGGCGGAATGGTGTTCGATGTGGCTGGATTCATCGACCTTCCGGGGGGCCAGCGAAACCTCACAGCAATCGGGGAGGTCATCACGACGGTCAAACCTGAACGGGTTGTCAAGCACTACGACGACTTCGCGCAGTACGACGGTGTCACCAAGCACTGGGTCGTGAAGGATATCGACGTGACCCACGACCTCGTCCGGGCACTCCACGATGCTGGACGGGTGGAAACGGTGCCGCCGAAATCACTCCAGAATCATACACGTATCGCCGAGACGGTCTTCGGGGAGCATGGCGAGTGGCAGATTCACAGCGGAAGCGATATCGTCGAAGCTGTGCGGGCGTTCACCGCCGAATCGGAGGATGGAGCGATTGACTAGTTGCGGCGCCCTGAACGCGCTCAATAGCGTTGGTAGAGCGATCTGGAGCGCTGCTGGACTAGTTCCGCAAAAGACTGGCTTAGGGAGGGTATTGGGTACGCGATCAACCCCATCTCATTCCCGCTGCCGTCGGACGCTTTGGACTAGTCCATCGATGGGATCAACGCTCAACGCGTGGGCGGTTGGGCACCAGCCGTTTCGCGAGCGCGGCAACGGGGCGGAGAGACAGTTCCCAACCACCCCTACACAGCCATGTCATTGAATACTATCACCGAAGGTGCGATTCCTGATACGATCCGTACAGTCGAGCAGTGGATTTGCTGGCGCGAGGACGAGCGCGACGGCAAGCCAACGAAGGTTCCGATCAAACCGTACCGGACCAGCGGAACCCCGTTCGCGAGTGCGACGGACCCGGGGACGTGGCGGGACTTTGAGACCGCGCTGACGTATCATCGGGAACGTAATTCCCGTACCGATGGGGTCGGGTTCGTGTTCGACCCCGAGGCGGGAGTCGTCGGGGTCGACTTGGATAACTGTCGCGACGCCGACAGCGAGGAACTGGAGTCGTGGGCCACCGAGATCATCGACCGCCTCGATTCGTACACCGAGATCTCACCCTCAGGGACAGGTATCCACGTCCTCGTTGAAGGCGAACTCCCTGCAGGGCGGAATCGTCGTGGTGACGTCGAGATGTACGACCGGGACCGGTTTTTTACCGTGACTGGTGCGCACCTCCCCGGGACTCCCGCAGACGTCGCTCGCCGGCAGGACGCCCTCCTCGCTGTCCATTACGAGTTCGTCCAGACCGCTGGTGAGGACGAGGCGACCATGCTGACCGAGACAACGGCCCACGCGCCATCGAACGGCGCCGCGGGGGTTGGAGACGACGACACACCGACCCAACCGGTTGGCCCGAACTCGGGGCTGCGTCGGAAGTTCGGTCAGGACGCGCCAGCGGTGGACGACCCGGCCCTTGAGGCGGCGTTGCACGGGCTGACACCGGACGAAATCCCCGACCCTGTGCCCCGAACCATCGGCGAGGTCGCGGGGGCGGGTGTGGACCTACCGGATGCGGAGGTGCTCAGGCGGGCGACGGCCTCGAAGAGCGGGGAAACCATCCAGGCGCTTCTCGACGGCGACAGCTCGCTGTGGAGCGGGCAGGACAGCCGCTACCCGTCGCAATCGGAGGCCGACATGGGGCTGTGCTTCTTTCTGGGCTTCTGGACGGGCGGCGATCCCGAGCGGATAGACGAGCTGTTCCGGGCATCGGGGCTCTACCGGGAGAAATGGGACCGACGCCACTACGGCAACGGGGCGACCTACGGCGCCGTCTGCATCGCCCGGACGCTCTTAAAACTCGATGACTATTACAGCCCGCCGGCGAGCGACTCGTCGAAAGACGATAGCGACGGATGGCAGACATCGGGGGACTCAGCCGAAGGAGCCGACCCCTCCCCACCCATCCACGGAGCAGACCGGGGTCGTTCCACGAGGCGGTCGACGGGCGGTTCAGCGCCGTCGATCGACATGGGAGCAGTCGAGGACGCCCAGCGACTGGCGACCAGGGTGAAGCGCCAACAGGAGCAGCTTGACGCCTACGAGGAGCGGATCGCGGATCTCGAAACCCGGCTTCGATGGTACCGTATCGCGCTCGATCTCCAGTCCGGCGAGCCGCCTGTCCCTGGCGAGGACCCGCCTGAGAAGGAAGTCGCCACGCACGATAGCAACCCTCGGGGCGAGCCCGCCGCACCACCAGAGGGAGATCTCGATATCGGGGAGCAACGTACCGGTAACCGAGACGTTGCCAAGACCACAGAACAGGCACCGGGGCCACCCGAGTCGGATCACGAGGTGGAGGACTCGCTACCTGACGACAATGGGTCACGGCTGAGGCGGTGGCTCCGGCGCCGGTGGTCGTGACGAGCACGGAGCATCTCCAGCCTGGGAGCGAGACTCGATGACAGGGGTCGGGAGGGCGACCCGGTCGCTCACCGGTCCAGCCTGCCGCCCGGCATTTATCAATACCAAGGGAGTGAGGAGGCCGAGCACGACGCGAGATCCCGACGCGGTGTTGGAATCGCGAGCAGCGCTCTGAGCGTCCTCAGGAGAGCTTCGAGATGTCGCAGACCACCACGACCGAGACCGAGCTGCAGGACCGTGCGGAAACCATTACTACTCACCTCGACGCGATGACGGGGCCAGCGAGCGACGCGGCGGCTGTCGAGGCGGAAATCACCCGGCAGGAGATCGGGCAGCGGCTGGACGAGCTGGTCGCCCATCAGGTTCCGGTGGACGAGGCCGTGCGGACGGTCGTCCGCGGAATCATGCGCGACGCCAGCTTCGAGCAGTCGGACCTCCCGGCCGAACTCGCACGGCTGGCCGGGTACTCGGCGGGCTCGCGGTTCGAGCGCGCAATGCTCGAGGATGTCGAGGAAGCAGACCAGTGGATCGACGTCGTCGCCGAGGTCGTCGAGCTCTGGGAGCCCCGGAGCGAGACGATCGCCCAAGTCGGGCTGCTCGGCGACGAATCCAGCCGGCTCAAGTTCGTAAAATGGGAGAGTGCAGGGCTCCCTGAGCTGGTCGAGGGGGAGACGTACCGGTTCCACAACGTCGTCACCGACGAGTACCAGGGCCGGTACTCGGTGAGCCTCAACTCGGCGACCGTCGTCGAACCCAGTGAGACGACGGTCAGCGCGGCTGCCGAGGGCGTCACCGTCGGGGGGACGCTCGTCGCCGTCCAGGAAGGCTCAGGACTCATCAAGCGCTGTCCCAAGGCGGACTGTACCCGGGTACTCTCGGGCGGGCGGTGTGGCGAACATGGCGCCGTCGAGGGCGAGTTCGACCTTCGGATCAAGGCAATCGTCGACGACGGCAGCCGGTCGGTCAACGCGATCTTCGACGCCGAGGCAACCGTCGCGGTCTCGGGGCTGTCGATGGCAGACGCCCAAAAGATGGCGATGGACGCTCTCGATACCAGCGTCGTCGTCGACGCCCTCACCGAGCGGGTGCTCGGCCGGTCGTACCGGCTGACTGGCCCGGTGGTGGGCGAGTACTTCCTCGTCGACGACGTGGCCGAGGGGCCCGCCGACGAAGACCTCAGTGACGAGGCGCTCGAGCCCGCGGTGACGGGCCGCCAGCCGGCCCAGCGAATGCTCGCGCAGGAAATCAACGCCTCGACGCACACCTTCCAGGAGTCCGACGAGGAGCGGGCCCCCGTGCTCAGCCTGTCCCCCACCGGCGTCGCGGTGAACCGTGTGCTGACCGTTGGAGCGCTCATTGAGGCGAGAGACGTCGGGTCGAGCAGCGAATACTGGCGTGGACGCGTGTACGTCGGCTCCGAGCCCGTGTTCGTCTACGCGGGCCAGTACCAGCCGGAGGCGATGCAGTTCCTCCAGCAGGCGGCTACGCCGTCATACGTCGCCGTAGTGGGGAAGCTCCGCTCCTACGAGGCGGGCGAGCGCGTGAACGTCGCCATCGAGCCGGAGTCGATCGCGACCGTCGACGAGCCGACCCGGGAGGCGTGGCTGGCTGAGGCGGTCGAACACACTGGCACGCGGATTGCGGCGTTCGAGCGCGGCGCGGCACAGGCGGCTGCAGCGGCCGAGCACTACGGCAACGATCTCGGCTCGATTGAGCAGGCTGTCACCGACGCAGCGAAGGAGCTGGGACTGGAGGACGCCAGCCCGTAGCCTGGCGCCGGCACCTCGGCGTTTGAAGAAGGGTTACCCCACACGGTCGGTTGATTAGTCCGGCGTGGGGTAACTACGGTATCAGCCGAAGACCAGACGCAGAGAGTCTCAAGCCAGTTTCGCGGTTACAAACGAGCAGGGAAGCAATCACGTCGACTCTGTAGCGAACCGTTCCCACCGATCAGTGTATAACCATTATGATAGATAGGTACATATTCTCCCGCTCCATGGAAATAGTACATGTTGCCGTAGACGGGGTGGCTCGGAGATATCCTGGGAGCACCACAGGAGACCCGTTCGCCAGGGTCTCGAAGATGGACATCCTCTAGCCCTCCGAACAGCGCCGACGTGTAACCGCTTGCCCTATACACCACCAATGACCCCCACATCCGACACGGACTGGCACGAAGTGACTTTCTCGGTCCCGTGGATCGTCCACAACGTCGCTACCGCACAGGACGCGATCAATATCGCCGTCGCCGAGCTCGGGAAGCGCGTCGCCAAGGCCGGTGAATCGATTCGGAACGCCGATATCACGGTCCAGTCGGCCTGCTGTCGTGGCTGTGAGACCGAGATGGACGTCGCGACGGTTGTCTCGGGCCGGGCGCTGGTCGGCCTGCTGTTGACCGTCGAAGTCCGGGCCAGTTGTCCCGAAGAAGGCGGTATTGTCAGCCAGCGCGAGATCGGCCCGCACGTCCCGGATACCCCCCTCACGCTCGTCGAGTCGTCTGGGTAATTCGTCGTTGTTCCCCTACGGCTCGACGACTTCAGCGAACGCGACGTTCTCGCGAACGGTCGTGATCCGGACGAGCGGCTGCTGGCCGATCTCGGTGTCAGGGACGAACACAACGTAGCCGGGACCGACACGGGCGAGACCGTCACCCTGGTCGCCGACGTCCTCGATCTGGAGACGACGCTGCTCTCCCTCTGTCACGGGGGGCTGGTCCGGTGTGCTGTCGGTCGAGGCCGACTGGCTGGCCGTCTTCGACGATGTCGACGGAGAAGAATCGCGAGCCGGATTAGGTGTCTCCCTCTGCCGAGCGAGTCGGGTATCTCGGGAATCATCGTCAGCAATTGTTGAGTTCCGGCGGTCGGTAGCCCCTGATGATGTTGACACGCCAGGATACACCCCAACTCGGTACGTCTCCTCGGATTCGAGCGTCTCTAGTTCGATTTCCGGTTGGGGAACCGTGATGACGTACTCTCCATCTCGTTCCTCGACGCGACCTGAGAACAAACACAACAGGGTGGACGAATCCATCGATACTACTTCTGACGGCACTTGGATATATCCGTCTAGTGGTCCGTCGACCGTCTATTGATGAGTTCGGTGGGTGTTCGACCCGCTCTTGGAAATCGAACGAACTGCTTTCTGTCAGAACGATCCTGCTGACTCGATGGAAATTCTGCTATCCCAGCGGAGCGTGAATCAACTATGGGACGCAAGAGACCGAGCTGTATTCCGTGCTCCAGAGCACGTGCTGCTGACTAGTCCGAGTGCGAAAGAAGCCGGGTTATGGGCGTGACAGCCCGGATGCTGCGCGTAGCGCTCAGCGGCGGGCTGGCGTCGGCGTGAGCGACAGCTCTCGCAGTTCTCGTGTCCTCCACCTGTCGGCTTCTCATCCGGCTATCGTTTCGCAGTCGTTCGGTTTTCTCTCCCTTGGTTGGGCTCGTCTCGACATCGTCCAAACAGTTATATCGTCAGTGGTAGTTTGTTCGGCCAGCAGAATTTCCATAGGTGAATACAGCGCGCGTATCGGCCAGAGCAGAGTTTGTTTTAGACGACCTCTTCGAGGACTGACTCACCACTACCATCCTTTGACTCCCATTCCCACTCGTCTTCGATGCGTACACGACCGTCGTCAAGCAGTTCAGCGGTGCCCACGGAGTGGCCACTCGCGGTTTCATTCTCTGTGTTGATCTGCGAATACCTGATGTCCCATTCATCTCCATCAAACGTTCCGACGAGATGGCCATCGACGATACTTCCACCTGTATAGTGTGCGTAAATCCGTTCGCCCTCCTGCTCAAACTCGAAGCGAGTATCTCCACTCACTTCCCCAGCATCGGTGTTTGCAACGCCAGCAAGCGTCCGACCATCAAGTGAGATATCTTCGGTCATAGACTGTTGTGCTATCCATGAGGTCAAAAAACCCCGAGAGGTGCGGACTACACCCTCTCTATCTCGCAGGCGGTGAGAGGGCTATCACCGAAACATCAATTCAAATCGCGTAATCACGAACCCATCGATCTACGGTTGACAGAACACTAACAGTACTGTACTGCTAGTTCGGCTGCCGCATCGTTCGCTATTTCGTATCGTTACCCCACAAGATCGGCGATCCACGCTCGTAGGGTGACATATGGTGAGATGCTACTTGAGATCAAGACAGAAGGTCAGCGGAGTCGGCACACACCGAATCCGGTGGCTCGTTCCAGTCAATCGGTCGGCGTCGAAAGAGAGTGTTAGAGTTCTGAGTCCGGTCAGAGACTCGCCGTGCTACAGTTCGCTACAATTCTACTCAGTCGTCAAACATCACCGATCACCACTCTTGCAATCGCTCTGATTGGCCGTCGCTCGCTCAATGATCGTCAGGGTACTGTCCCGGCGTGTTTCGAACGTCGGGTCGCCATTGTACCATCGCTTGATGACATCCTCACAGCGAACGACATCACCCTCCCGCAACTCGGGGAATCGGTGTGAACGAATGAGCGTCCGACCGTCGTCCGTTGGATCGGGCGTCGGTCGTGTCTCATCCCATTCGCTTTTGACCCACACAGCGAACTTCATCACGCCGGTATCGTCACTCAGCAGACCGGCCTGCTTGATGTCGGGATGGGTATCCTCGAACAGCCGGAGGATCGTTCCCTGGGTCGAGAATCGCCCACGCGTCGCCTCGACGGGCGTGTACCGGACGTTGCCGACTCGCAGGACGTTTCCTGAGTCGGTCGCCTCGGCGTCGGCCTGTCTGAGCAGAGCCTGTGTCGGATCGGCCCCGTCATGGAGGCGTTTCGCGAGCGCAATCGCCAGCGTCAGCCGTGACTTGCGAAGCTCAACCACTCGATCGAACTCGTCGTTCAGCAGTCGGTCTACCATCCGGGAGACCTGGTCGTGCTGTTCGGCGTCGAGGTCTGTGAGCGGCCGAATCCGCCTACGGTAGGCCTCAACCTGACGTTTCTCTCGAACGGCTGCAAGCTCGGCACTAGATGGCCTGGTCGCGGCGTATTCGTCGTACCGGTTGGCCAGCCACTTCGCATGACCCACCAGTTCGACGTCACCTGGCTGGATGTCCGGATCGGTCCGGGCAGTCAGGATGCCGTCAGTGACGCGGCGCATCTCGGCTTCGACCGCGAGAGAGTACTCGATCGATTCGAGTGAACTCCTCGCGAACTGTTCGGGTTCGTCGAACAGCTCACCGAGCGGAGTGAGTCGCCCGTCGGGCGTCTGCACTTCCAACTCTGCGGTCGGAACACCCTCGGTCGCATCTTCGGGCGTCGGGTCGGTTGGGATGTCGAGCGCACGGAGACGGTGCAGGCGCGCCTGTTCGGCAGCCGGCAGCGTCTCCAGCAGCTCGTGGTCGATACCGCTGTCCCAGTCCTGAGAACGGGAGCGAGCGGGCAGCAGCGAGGCGAGGTGACCCGGAGCAGTGTCCTGCGTCGTCGCGGAAGCTGTCCGTGCCACCATCGGCTCAAGGCCGCTCGCGATACCGATCATGCGCTCACCGTTCGGGTCGACGAGCGTCGGGCCCGCCGTGTGGTCGTAGTCGATCGCGAACGTCGTCGCCTGGTCGCCGGATCGCTCGGCAAACAGGAAACTCGCGTTCGTGCCGGTCGCCGCGGTGACTGCTCCAGCCTTGTCTGGCTGGTAGAGCGTGTCGCCGGGCGTCCAGTTGGCGTCGATGCGGCTCGCGGCGAGTCGCCCGGTCGGGGCAACCACCGGGTCACCGTCGGCTGTGTGTCCGTACACGCCGTCGACGGGTTCCGTTCGGGAGCCGTACTCGCCCTTCGAGGCGGTCCGTTCGGTGTACGCCGTCGAATCGTCAATTTCTGTCCCGTCAGTCGCGCTGCTCGCAGACGACTCGGTGTCATCATGCACGAGTGCGTGCAGCAACCCTGAGAGCATCCGCACCAGTGCGGAGCGATCCTCGGGGGAGCCGGCACGCTGGCGGCGCTTCCGGGCGGCCCGGAAGTTTTGGGATGGCGTGTCGGTCGGCCGCGTGAGAGCGGTCGCATCTGTCGTATTCGGTTCTGTCGTCTCGTCTTGAGTTCCCGATAACTTCTTATCAGGGTAGTTGCTACTGTTCATTGGAATTCCAACATTCCATTCGTGAGGCTCTTGTACAGCCTCACATTCTACACTCGTTAGCACCGCTTAGTTGTATCGCCGTTAGAGACCTCAGAAGTGGCATTTTCTGACGACCCCCACATAGACCCCACAACTGTTTCGACTGAGTTTCATCCGTCTGCAGTTACCCCACGTTACACGAGAGAGGAGGTTTGTGGGGTAACTACCGCCCGGGTCGTCACAAACGAGGACACTGGAGCCGCGTTGCTTCGGAAGAGAAAGCAGGTGCGACTGGTTGAGCATCTACAACAGGTCTCGGTATCGACTGAAAGCGTCAAGTCCTCGCTTAGACGAGAGGAGCACAAGTGACCCCCCAGCAAAATCCGCTGACGTACCCTCGGAGGTACTGAAAGCGAAGTTCGTCTATCGTTATCCTACTGACCGCTCAGCGGTACTTTAGATAACTGAAAGCCCAAACAATTATCTAAACAGGCCACAATTGAGGTGATAGATAACAATGCGGCCCGAAGATTTTGTTGAGCATTCTCCTGGCGAGATCGAGATGGTCGACGGGATCTTCACCTACAGTCCGGATCCGCTCCCGCCGGATCTCGACCCGTCACACGATCTCATTACGCAGAACGGCGAGGCAATGTACGCACTCGGACAGTTATCCGACCTCGAGACGTGGCTGGACTCCCCCGAGGTCATCCTCAGTCCGTTAGTTCACCGTGAAGCAGCTGACTCCTCGAGCATCGAGACGATTTCGCGGGTGACGCTCTCGGACCTGTACCGTCGTGAGGCCGGAGAAGATGTCGGCACGACCGACACCGAGCGCGCCGACATCGCCGAGGCGGCCAACTACATCGACGCAACACGTCTCGGAATCGAACTTCTCGAGGCTGGGGAAGAGATCGACCGGTCGCTGCTTCAGCAGCTTCACGAGGTGCTCATGAGCGGGGTCCGCGGTGCAGAGAAGCATCCCGGCGAGTTCCGTGAGGAACTCGTCGGTATCGGCGAGCCCGGACAATCACTTGATGAAGCTCGGTTCGTCCCGACGCCGCCTGCGAGCGTCCCGTACGCGCTTCGGAGTTTGTTACAGTACCTCCGGACGGAGTCGAGGTACGCACCGCTCATCGAGATCGCACTCGTCCACTACCAGTTCGAGGCGATCCATCCGTTTCACGATGGGAACGGGCGGATGGGACGGCTGTTGATCATGCTTGCGCTGTATCGGCGTGATATCCTTCCCGGGCCGTATCTGTATCCGTCGGCGTATTTCAACGAACGACGTGAGACCTACCTCGATCGGTTACTCGCAGTCAGTCAGGAAGGCGCGTGGACTGAATGGGTCGAGTTCTTTCTGGAAGGAATTGCGACCCAGAGCCGTGAGGCATACACCGTCGCCCGGGAGTTACTCGCGCTCCGGGAACGATACCGTGAGCAGTACGCAGGGGCCGGGGCGGTCGTCACTGAGCTGATTGACTTCATAATCCGCCAACCGTATTTCACCGAGCCCCAAGCGGTCGAGGCGACAGGCCGGTCCCAACCGGCAGTTAACAAGTGGGTCCGCCAGCTGTGGGACGACGGGGTCCTGCGCGAAACGACCGGTCAGCAACGAAATCGCCGGTATGAAGCGACGGACGTGTTGGATATCGTCGAGCCGTATTGAGCGGGCGCGTACTGGATGGTACGGTAGTTTCGCAATCATGTGATCCGCCCGCTTCGAATTTGTAGCGTCCTGCGTGCTCGTCTCGATGTGGGAGCGCGGTGGCCGCCTCCGATCAGATTTACCACCTACAACGGAGTGAGGGGAGCCGACCGATAGCGTCAATCCCCCCATGAACCATGTCACTGAGAGATATCTACGAACGGACGTTCGACGAGGACGTCCACAATGGAGAGCAATCTGGCCCAGCCTGTCCGGAGTGTGGTGGGATCGTCCACACCAACAGCATCGAGACGGCCTGCGAGGACTGCGGGCTCGTCGTCGAGGACCGCCCGATCGACCACGGCCCAGAATGGCGGGCATTCGACGATGACGAGCGCGACAGGCGCAAACGAACCGGACCACCACTGACGCCGACCCGCCACGACCGAGGACTGTCAGGCGAAATCGGCTTCGACCGGACCGACGCGAACGGCACCACGCTGTCGGGACAGAAGCGTCACCAGCTCGCTCGCCTCCGTCGCGAGCACCGGCGTGGGCGGTGGTCCAGCAAGGCCGAGCAGAACCTCGCCCACGGCCTTACGGAGGTTCGACGGATCGTCAGCGCACTCGACCTTCCACGGAGCCTTCGCGACCAAGCCTGCCAGCTTCACCGGACTGCTACTGAGGAGGATCTCATCCGTGGCCGGTCGGTTGAGGCGATGGCCGCCGCGAGCGTGTATGCGGCCTGTCGGTGTGCCGGACTGCCTCGGACGCTTGAGGAGGTGGGAGCGACGTCGGCCGTCTCCAACGAGCGTGTCCAGAACTCCTATGGAGTGCTCAACCGGGAACTTGAGCTTCCGACGGTGCCGATGGACCCCATCGAGTATGTTCCCAAACTGATCTCGACGCTCGATGTCTCACCGGTAACCCGGCAGCGGGCCGTTACTCTCGCCAGGAAAGTGACGACCAGCGGCGCCGCGAACGGGTGCCATCCGGCGGGCGTCGCTGCGGGCTGTGTATATCAGGCGGCCCAAGAGCAGGAGGAGCGGATCACCCAGGCGGAACTCGCCGACGCCGCCGAGGTCAGCGTAATGACAGTCCGTGCCCAGTGGAAGCAGCTCCAGACCATCCTCGACGAGCCGAGCAGCCAGTCTCAACGAGGGAACGCATGAACTCGTCGGATCGAGAAACCTCCCCGGCTGATGACCCCGAACCGTTCTTAGATCTCGAGAAAGCCGACTGGGTTCCCGGGGCAGCCTGTCCGAACTGTGGACACGGGGACGTGCACACGATTGTCCGCGCCGGGATCCTGTTCCGCGACATCGGGAGTTGGGAGGTCCAGGAGGTGTTGGGTATCTACGAAGCCTTCTGTTCGAACTGTGACTGGCTACCGCCTGTCCGTCGGGAGTGATAGTCCTGCGGCATCAGACGGAGAGTGAGAAGGTTCGAGAGCGCCATTTAACGGCTGCAAGATATCGAGGGGCCAACGAGCGAGATTCTGGATCCGATTGATCACGTCTCGCTCAGCCACGGCTCCTGTTTCTCCCATGAGTACTGAACCAGACAGCGAACCCGAGCCCGAAATCGAGCAGAGCGATACAGAACACACGGCACCGAGTGACGACGAGTCCGAGCACGGCGAGTCCACGACGGACAATCACCCCGAATCAAAAACAGACACGCCCAATGGAGATTCGGCCGAGAAGGCGTCCCCTGTCGACGATGTTCCCGATGAGCCACCGACATCGTTCCGGGCGGCGATCCGCGCGTCCCGTCTAAAGACCGTCCTCTCCCCGCTCCGGGCTCTCGTTGACGAAGCCCGAGTCCGCATCACCGAGGACGGACTGACTGTCCGGGCAGTGGACTCCGCGAATGTCGCGATGGACGATCTCGAACTCGGGGCGGCGGCGTTCGAGTCCTTCGAAGCCAGTCCGGGGACGTTAGGACTGGATCTCGACAGGCTCGCCGACCCCGTTGGCCTCGCTTCCAAGAACGACCTCATCCAGTTGTACCTCGACCCAGAGTCGGGGAAACTGATCGTTCTAGCCGACGGGCTTCGCTACTCATTGGCCTGTTTAGATGCGACGACGATCCGAGCGGAACCGACACTACCCGAGTTCGACTTGCCCGCAACGGTCAACGTCAACCGAGAGGCGCTCCAGCGGGGGGTGAAGGCCGCCGATCTCGTTGCCGACCACATCAGGATACGGATGGAGGACGGTGGCGAAGCACTTGTCGTCAAGGCTGAGGGCGATACCGACACTGTCACGCTCGAACTCGACGGTGACGACATCGACATCGTCACCGCCGGAGACGCTAGCGCACTCTTCAGTCTGGACTACCTGAAGAAGCTGGTCCGGACGATTCCGAAAGGAACCACTGTGACGATCGATCTCGGCGAGAGCTTCCCGCTGATACTCTCATACGCTCTCGCCGAGGGCGAAGGGACCATCACCCGGATGCTCGCGCCGCGGATCGAGACCTGAGTTGCGTCGAGACAGACCGTGTCACAGCTCGATCGACAGCGCCCATCTTACCTATGATAACCAACTATCGAAGATCCACGCATCGCGCCCGGAGGTATCGCGGCGAGCGAACCGTCGGTGGCTGTCTCGTCTACGCTGGCGACGACCTCCTCGACAAGCACCTGTTCGTCCATCCAGTTTCCCCGGGGGGATTCGACTGGAGCCCCGATGCCGACGACGACCGAGCCTGCCAGCTGGCGATCGCCCTGCTCGCCCCAACGTTCGGCCTCGAAGTCGCCGTCGACGACTACCACCTCTTCGCGACGAACTTTGTGAAGCGCGAACTGACCGGCAACACCTGGACAGTTCGGTCTCAGGACCTCAAGGAGGACGGGCTCCGCACGAAGTTCGCCCACCGCGAGTATCCGGAGAATACGGCACCATCACCCTCGGAAGTCAACATCGAGACAGTCGACATCGACGGTCTGAGCTATGCCGGGGAGATCGCTCTCGCCCGGCGGTATGACGACATCCTGTGGAATAAGGGCAATCGACGGGGCAACCTGCGTCGTCTCCAGGAGATACGCACCGGGGCGCTTGACCCGGCCGACGAACCCGTCTCGAAGCAGTGGGTCGGGACCCATCTCGGTTTGACGGCTGCCGCGGCGAAGCGAGCGTTGGCCGAGGAGTTCGAGACGATGGGCGAACTCGCGGCCTGGGTGTTGTACGCGACCACACTCACCGACCGCAGGAACATCGGCGAAACAACCGCTAATCGGCTCCGATCCCGACGCGGCGTTTTCATCCGGTGGTTTGGAGGCGAAGGGTACATCCCCCAGTACGATGATGACCAGCAAACGCTCTCGGGACAGCCGAGTCAATAGTCGGGAGAACTCTCCGTAAATAATTACATTACCCGCATAATGTGAGTCAAGATCCACTCTGAGAACGGCTATCCGGTCCAGCTATCCAGTGAATTTCTCTTCGACAGATGGGTGAAGAGTCCGAAAGCGGGCGATCGAACGTCTGGTGTGTCGTCTGCGGTGTCGAGGACTCTTCAGTCCACGAGACAAGATCATGGCTACCGATCAGTACACGCAAGGACGCGAGCGTAGCAACGGTTCAACGAGTAACTCCGAAGAGGCGAACGATCACGTTCCCGTTACCTCACTCCTCGCCGAGGAGCACACGCTTCGGTTCGCCGGGGTCACCGACGGCGACGCGGAGGCAGTCCCTGGAGACGACTGGTGTTCACCGGAAGCTTGGTGTGGCGACGACGACGTGACCCCGCTCGGAAAGGCACTCTCAATCCTGCCACGAGCCAGTTCCGGGGAACTCTGGGCGACCAACGAGTTCGTCGCGACTGACGGTGACGTCGACATCGCCGCTATCGAAGCAGTCCACGGCCTCGATGCCGACGCAATCGAAGAGACAACCGGGCGCTCGCTCGACGAACTGGCCGCTCAGGCTGACGCCGAGCCGGTCGTGTCCGTCGACGATCACCAGGATATCGTCGACCGGCGCCGGAAGGCACTGTGCGCGTTAGGCTACGACGTCCGGTTCCGCTGGCAGATCGCCTCCGATCGATACTCGATCATCAACCCGCAGGAGGCGTACCAGCCGATCGTCACTGCGCTTCAGCGTCGCGACGAAACCAACGCCTTCGGCTGGCTGAGCTACCGTGATTGGGGCGGTCTGTTCAAGATGTTCGTCGTCTGCCCCGGTCTCCGGCGGGAGATCGGTACACCAAACGAACCGATCGATATCGACGACGAGGCTGACCTCAACGCCCTCGGGTCGCATCCAAGTTCGGAGCGCGAAGTAGACGACAACGCGGACGAGGAGAACGAAGAACTGGTGGTCTACGGCGGCTTCGAGTCCGGCTACGACTTCCGCGGGACGCAGACGCTATGGGCCAAACCCATTCTGTACTTCCCTGACAGCGGGACGATCGTTCCCGATACGGGTCAGCGCTACACCCGCCGTCATTACGGGCGGGCGACTGATGCCGCCCACGAGCGTGCGAACGACCGGGTGCCCATCGACGAGTGGTGGGCGTCAATCTACGACGACGTCGAGACACGAATGGTCGATGTCGACCGGGCAGTACGTCAGGCCCGGGCAATCACGTACGATTTCGATGCGCTCCCGTTCTCGCCTGTCGACTGCTACCGCTACTGGGGTATCGCCGAGAAATACGCCTCCGTCGCGGCCGATCGGGCGACCAATCTCGCCGACCCTACGACTCGACCGACGGTGTTCAACCTGCAGCTGTCGCTACTGCTCGCGCTCCTCGAGGAGTACACCGGTTCGTGGGCATCGAACACCTATCAGGAGTATCTCGAAGTCGCCGGCGAGCTGCTTCGGACGCCAGCGATGATGATCCAACTGGCCATGCAGGAACACGACCGGCAAGTCGAAGACACGGCCGAACGGGTCCTCGCAGATGGCCAGCAGACGTTGAGCGATGCCCTCGAGGACATCGTCGACATCCCGGGCATCGATGTCGACACGGAAACCGCACTCTCGGACGGGGAAGCCCAGCGACTCCACGACCAGGTTCAGCAGCAGTTAGACGATATCTGATCTGAGGATTCTATCGAAACTATCACGCAGAGATATGTTTCAGTGACCGTGCTGAATAGACAGCGCTAATTCAGCGCTGGGCTGTACTCTCGAGCTAGTCATTCACTTTAGGCAGCGTAATAAGATTGAAACCTTCGAGCGATAACGTATAATTGGAGGGGATCATGCTCCGTTTTCGAAGCGGGGCTTGAGATCAATTGACATCCAATTATGAGGCGGCATAAGCCCCGTCCCTTCCGAAGGCTGTATAGCCCACAAAAAAGCTGGAGCCAATGACCGCCAGGGCTGTGAGGCCTCAATTCCCGAGGCCTTGGGGCCTCATCTCCCTCTGCGAGGGATAAATCGCTCTGCTAACTAGAACTCTTAGATTCGTCTTACCTCTGTCTGAGATAGGAGCTCTTACAAAAGCAGCGGCAACGCCTCTGTTCTCTGTCTTGAACCAGCGGGTTGCGAACCATTTTGCTACAGGGAAAGCAATCGGAGTGTATGGACGAACTGGAGTACGCATTGGCAAGTATCCGAGGCCATCCTTTCGAGAATTTTGCTATGGCGTATCTACGGGAACAGGGCTACAACGTTCATGAGAGCGGAAGGTCAGGCCCTGACGGAGGATGGGATGGCCAAGTCGAACTAGGTGGTAGGGAGGGTATCGCCCACGCCAGCGTCCAGGAAACATGGAGACAGAAGCTCCGGAGTGATGCAGAGAAAGTAGAGGATCTTGAGGAGGAGCGAGGAGAAGACTACGACCTCTTCGTCTTCGTCACCAACCAAGATGTCGGCGGCAGGCAGGAACTAGACATGGAGGACGAGATCAGGGACGAGTATGGTTGGAAGCTGAGGATTCATCACCGGGAAGAGATTCTCGGAGAACTCAGACAGAACAGCCAGGACTTGGCCGAGGACCTTCTCGACGTTGACCTGCAGAAGGACCACGATCATATCGAAGAAATAAACGAAATACTGGAGAATCAGATAGAAAACATCCAAGCCCGGGAAGGATATGCCAGCAAGCTGATTGAAGGTCCTGCTGTCGTCCTCCACATCATCCCGAACGGCGTGCTGTCGAAGAACAAAGCTCAGTCAGGGAGTATCCCGGAACCGGCCGTCCTCTTCGAGAGACTGACTTCCTACGGGGAACCCAAGGGCAAGTACACAATTTCATACGGAAGCGGAGGCTCCGGTAGCGAACACCACTCCTATGCCGTTCTTCAGAATGACGGTCTGTACGAATCAGCATCTGTTGACGCCTTCCACGAGAAACACGACGATATCTGGCTACAGGGTTTCATCCAAGAAAAAGTGGGCCTTGGTCTTGACGCATCCGTTGTGCTGGCGGCAAGGGTTACGGTCGAAGATTTGTCGGGGATGGGTTTCTCCGGCACCGCATTCGCATGGATATCTCTTCTTGACGCCGGCGACGTCAAACTGGTAACGCCGAACGACCTGGCAGCAGTCTCCACAGAGCCCCGAAGACTATCGACACTGACCGGTACACCACAGAGTACGCCACGCTGCAGATCGGAGATCAGCAAGTGATAAAGGATCTTGAACCGATTCTCGACGAACTGTGGAGAGAGTTCGGGGCAGGCGATACCCCAAATATCGAAGACGGTCAGTGGGCGCTCGGAACCTACAACTCCAACGGAGAGACGGTTCTGCAGGAAGGCGACCGATAACACGTCCTTTCTGACCCAATTTTAATACTGAGATCTTTCCTGAGTTGCACAGTCTATTTGATGATCAAGAATCTGTTCGTTACATAAGAGATGCTTAGGGAGGAGGTAGAACAGCTGGCCGGTGAACTCACCGGCGACGAACACACTTGGGTTGACCTGAAACACCACTATCCTATCGACGAGGACAGTGGAAACGAGAAGAAAGCGGATTTCATCAAGGACATCGCCGCGATGGCTAACACAGTCTCTCTACAGCCAAATTACAGCCTCCGCTTCCTGAACGAGGATGAACGATATATTATGATCGGTGTAGATGACTCCGGCGACATAGTCGGAACCACGGAGGACCTCAGTGGATATACCAGTCTATTAGAAGTTGATACTTCCACGCCTCAGAACATACTGGCAGATTACCTGACACCGACTCCTGACATCGAGATCCACAAGTACAACGATACGGAGCCGTACCTCTGCTTGATCGTCGTCGAAGCCCACGATTCACCTCCGGTCACTATCAGTCGGGAGCTGGGGTCTGAACTATCGCGGGGAGATGTCTATATTCGAGATGGGGACAGAAACCGTCCGGCCCGACGGGAAGACTACCAAGACTTCGTCCAGTTCCACCTAGAGAAAGAGCGTGACTACATCACGGATGGGATCCAGCAGGTGGTCGGGATGAATATTGACTACCTCAGGGATCTGGGCGAAATTCGAGAAGTCGAGGCGGAAGATGATGACAACGTGATTCCCGTGAGTCCCGGCGAAGACGGACCAGACATCCAGTCCTCTTTGATCGATCCTATCGAACTTGACAGCATATCCCGGGAATTGAACGCGGACGTGACCAAATGGAGGCGCAGGGACCGACACAGCTGCAGCGAAGAAAGTCTGTACGACTACTATCTTAACACGGCCCAGTTAGATCTAGCTGAGGAGCAGCTGGCCTTCCTTGTCCAGAGTTCTTGGAACAACGGCCATCTCGGCTCCTTCTGGGTGTGGAGGATGGAGTCGAAAGATCCGCTTCTCCACGCAGTCAAGAACACGAATATCCGGTCTATGGAAAGCAACCACACGCTCTACCTGGGCCAGCTCTTGGCCTGTCTCGGCTCAGAGGATACGGCAGAGCAACTCGTAGACTACACCGGGATGAACGACCGTTCCTACAGAGGTCACGGATCGATAGTCCTCCGATGTGCAGAAGAGTCGGAACCTGATCACGCTTTGAGGGCGACAGGTACTACGGCCGCAGACGGTTTCGAGACGCCGGGTTGGACCTTGTCGACGATGGATCCTGAAGAACTGATAGATGTAATCGAGACGGCCTGTTCTGAGCTTCGCTCGGTTATTATCGAGTCTCCAGAAGCCAGTCCATCTGGTTTGAAAGGTTGGATGAGGAATGCTGAGACATATCTGGCATACCAAGATGATATGAGTGATGATCTAGATGAAAGAATCCGCTCGAACTTCGAGGCATAGCGGGGTATTGAGAATCCGTTGTTCAGGGGGAATGTGGCGGGCCCGCTGAACTCATCCTCTGTATGCAGCAGAGCGGTTCTATCATACTAACTGAATCAGCTGGACTAATTGAGACTAATCTTGAGGCAACGCGCCGATTTCTCGCTTCCAATCGAACGGCGGAGACTCCAAAAAAGGCAGTGATTGCGCCTCGACTCGGAGGCTCCAGAACGCACCCATACCATGTCATCCACAACTAGCGACGACGCGGACAGCCAGCCCGACGAACAGGCCGTCTTGAGCCACCTCGTACGACGACTCCTCCGACGTGAGGGGGGCCAGGTCCCGCTCGAACGAGTCACCCTTCGAGTGAGCGACTACGTCGATATCGGTGAACAGGCCGCCGCTGACCTCATCGACGAGGGTGTCGACACCGGGATCTACACGCTGGAGCGAGGTGCGGGCGGAACGACGACGATCACCGGCGTCACTCCCCACGGTCCCGAACCTGACGTCATCGTCGCGGCCTTCGGGGCCGCGGTGGACACGCCCGACTTCACCATCATCAGCGTCGTCACCGAGAGCATCGACGACGCCCTCCGGGAGGCGGGCTACGAAACGTTCGCGGACCTCGCTAACGCCGGTGTCGACGACCTCGTTGGGCTGACCGGGACGCTCACCGAGAGTCGGGCGGCAGCTATCCTCCAGGAGGCACCACAGCACGTCCCTGTCGGGACTCGTCTCGCATCTGCTGCCGCCCAGCGATACGCTCGCCGGCTCGACACCGAGACGGACCGCGGCGTGGCCCGAGTGGTCGATCTTGCGACTACCGATGTCGCCGTGGGCGAACCGGTCTACCGAACAGATGAGCTCGATCCCGACGCTCTCGAGACGCAGTACGTCAGCGCGGTCGATCGCAACGCCGACGATCCAGTAGCGACCGGCCTGCACGTCCTCGACGATCCAGATCATCCTGACGTGCCGAAGGCGGCGACCCACCCCGACGCTGGCGACGACGCGCTTCCTGTCGATGACGCCGGTGGGGTCGTCCCGCCGGCTGTCCCCATCGAACCGCGACTCCAACTCCCGCTCGATGAACTGCTCGCGAAGAAACTCGCTCGCGGACTGGTCCCCGTCCGCCTCGTCGGGCCGCGCGGCTCGGGAAAGAACTACCTGATCAAGTACCTCTGCCACGAGACAAACCGGGGATACGTCTCCATCGATTGTGATGAGGCGACCCACACCGAGGACCTCTTCGGACCACTGACGCCGACCGAGGACGGTCTGATTGTGCCTCGGACCGGCCCCGCCAAGCAGGCACTGCTGAACGGCTCGGTGTTGGTGCTCAACGAGTTCCCCGTGATGCGAGCCGGCGCCGCGATGGCGCTCCATCGCTTGCTCAACGAAGGGAAACTACTGGTGAAGGCTCACGGCGAGCTGGTCGAACCCCATCCGTCGGCGCGGATCGTGATCACGATGAACCCCCCAACCAGGGAGTACCGCGATTCCGAGCCGATGAACTCCGCCACCCGGGGGCGGTTCCGGGCGCTCGAACAGCCCTACATCCAAGACGTTGAGGTCGAACTCGACACGCTGGATGCTCAGGTCAACAGCGGCTACAGTGTCGTAGACAGAGGCACTCTCAGGAAGATCGTCCAGTTCGCCCATCAAACCCGCCAGAACGGTAACTGGCCCACGCTGTCGACGCGGAACCTCGTGGTCGTCTGCGAACACATTGAGGACGGCGCCGCGCCGAAGGCCGCGGTGAAGAACGAGGTGTGGGCGGTTGCTGAGCCAAATCAGTATCCCGGAGATACCTACGAGACGCTCGATGATTACCTCTGAGAGCTATCTCAACGAGTGATGGGCTCTATGGAAATCCACAGTACCTGATGGAGTTGGCGTGCTGTCCCAGTCTGTAGAGCATCCTGGGTCCGTCCCCGCACTGACGTCGTTGATTGGGTTCAGGACTGAATCCAGTAGTTACCCCACAACAGGATCACTTCCAAAGGTCGTGGGGTAACTGCTTTTGCAGATTTAGCGCCTGCAAGGGAGCGGAGAAGTTACACCTCCCGTTCCTCATCATGTCCAAGACCAACTCCGCCGGCGACTCGAATGCCCTCGTCGAAACCTTCACCCCCGACATCCACGCCCGGGTTCGGGCGTCAGCCGGTCGGCGCGACCGGCTCCGGTCCTTTCTTCAGGGTCATCTCCCGCCAAGCATCGATATCGAGATCGTGCTCACCCCTACAGTTCAGACGGCGGCGGTGTTGCCCGCCGATGTCGACGCGCTCGTCAGTAGCGACGCTACCGAACTCGAACGACGGAAAGCCGCTCAGTTACTCAAGGGCGTCGACGCCGAATTTCTCGTCCTCATCACGACTGCGCCGGCGCCGCTGGAGCGCGTCCCGCTGAACGACCAGCTCACCGCCGACCACGCCCACCAGTTCGGCCTCGCCTTCCACGAGCTCCTTCACATCCTCAAGACCGCGATTGCCCCAATCGCCACGTTGCTCGACGCCGAGGTCGATCCGGAATACCATCAGCACGTCCACGAGTTGATTAACATCGTCGAGGACGGCGCAATCGAGCACGAGGCGGTCCACGGCGCGAACTTCAGCGACACTACCGAGATCCGGCTCGAACTCACCCGCCGAATCCACTCGCAGACTCCCGACGACCTCAGAGATGGGCAGCAGGCACGCCTCTCGTTCTGGGACGCTGTGACCACCGCTCTGTACGACGCCGCGGTGTACCCGACCGGCACCACCGAAGTCCTGCTCGACGAGGGTGACGACCGCGTCGGCTTCGTCTCTGAGGCCGACGAGATCGCCTTCAAGATGGTGCGAGATGCGCTGGAACAACTCGCTGCTGATGCCCTCGCTATTCGGGGCGTCGACCTCGACGACGCAACCCACACGCACGACAAGACCGCCTCGGTCGAGCGGGCACGCCGCGTCATCGACACCTGGACGTCGACGCTCCAGCCGGTCGTCGCAGGGACCGTCGAGCCGACCGATGATTCGCAGGGGAACGAGGATACCACCTCAAGGAACGACGGTCATGACTGCTCCCCACCACAGGACGACCCGGCTGAAACCCCTGGGGCAGCCGGCGTCTCGCTCGATCGCGAGGAGACAAAGAATCCGTATCAAGACGTGTTCGACCACCCGACGGTGACGCCAGACCCCGACATAGATGATTCGAACGGCTCGGTCAGTTCACCTCCGTCAGATCTCGATGAACCCACCGGCGATCCCGCATCTCCTCCAGTCGAACAGAAAGGGAGTGGCCAGAATCGTGACGATCATCTGCCGGGGGCGGACGACGACTCAGAATCAGGGTCGGAACCAGCCATCAAGCCGGGCGAAGAGCTCGACGATCACCCATCGAGACCGCAAGCACTCGCGGCGGCTGCCGAGCGAGCCCGCGAAGACCGGGACGATCCGGGGAACAGAGGCGATCGCTCGTCTCCGTTGGGTCCTCAAAATGGTCGGACAGATGCCGACAAGGATGAAAGCCCGGCGCAGACCTCGCTTGAGGCGTTCCAGTCTGGATCGGCAGCGCCCGAGCCCTCCGAGGAAGGCCCAGAAGACGACGGGATGGGCGACCCAAAGCCGTCCAGTGAGGACGAACCAATAGACGGTCGCCCCGGCGATATCGATCACGAAGCAGCGGACGAGCCGTCGCCGGGGCCGGCTCACGGCGGCGACGAGCAGGTCGCACCGTCGCCGGCGGAGTACGAGCAGGGGCTTGAGCACGATCGAGAGGCGGCCCAGCGCGAGGCAGCACGGGAGCAGGTCGACCGGGGGGCCGTCGAACGTGAACTTCAGGAGCTCAATGGCGTGCTCGACCGGCAGCAGCGGGACAGTGAACAGTACTCTGGTGACGGGCCCAAGTCCGCGGCTGAGACGCACGACGCGAGGGGGAGCGGGGCTGGCCCAGAGAGCCTCGGCGACATCGTGTTCGCCCCGGTCACGGACGACATCGTCTCACCCGCTCAGTGGGCTGCCGTCGAGGACGGCGCCGCCCGCGTTGCGCAGGTCCTCGAGAAGGAACTCACACTCGAACGCCAGCGGGGAACCCGGACCGGTCTAACAGCCGGACAGTACGATACCCGCGCCGGGCACCGACTCGCAATCGGCGATCCGCGGGTCTGTGAGACCCCGACGCCCGGCCGGGAGAAGCGCTACGCCTTGGTGCTCGTGCTGGACCGATCGGGCTCGATGCGCAATGGCGATCCCGCGAAGATCGAGGTGGCCACCCGGGCGGTCACCCGGCTCGCCGTCGCTGCCGAAGGCTTGGGGATTCGTGTCGCCATCGTCGACTTCATTGACGGTCAGGCCCGTCTCGCGAAACCGTTCGCCGTCGAGACGCGTCACGTCCAGACGACGCTCCTCGATACCGACTGTGGTGGCGGGACGCCCCTGGCCGAGGCGATCGGTCTCGCCCGGACGGTCGTGGACACCCAGCGTGACGAGCCGTTGATCATCACCATCACTGATGACCGCCCGAGCGACGTCGAGGCCGTCAAACACGAACTCCGAGACTCGTATGCGCCGGTGTGTTCGCTAACGGTCGCGACTGACTGCGCACCGGGGACGCTCGCGCCGGACGCTTCAGCGCTGGCCCCGTACTACGAGCGGCAGGCGGCAGTGTACGATATCGACGCAATCGACGATCGGCTCGATCAGTTTGCGAGTCTCCTCACCGGATTGTGAATCTGCTATCGTCAGTCGACAGTAGTGTTCCTCGAGTGCCTTGTTCTGTCCAATCTCGTTCTTGATTTATCGATCACAAGGGGGTGAGGTAGACCCGATACTGGGTCGTCTCGAAATCCATGACGACAAGACGAATCCACACGAGTGATAGGGACCTCCCACCGCTCTCGCTCCCCCCTGGAGCGCTCGCAAAGACTGATCAGCGGCACCGCTACGATGTCGGCGACGAACCGCCCGCCATCGAGCCGATCGAACACCGTATCCGACTGGATTTGATGGCCGGCGGCCCGATCCGTCGGTCACACCTCCTCGATCAGCACAACCCATGGACGACTGATCCCGGTGAGTCCGGCCCCGACCCGTGGCGAGAGGCGGGACGGTCGAAACCGGCTGGCCTGCTGTACGCGGAGGCTTCCTGTCGGCGCACGCTCGGCGAAGAACGACGGTACTACGACCGCTTCGAGGCGAACCATTCGGCAGATTTAGACGACGTCCCCGCGTTTCTCGCCCACCGGTTGCAGGTCTGCCGGAGCGCTGAAGACCCACGTGCTGCTCTCAAGGACGAACAGGCGCGTCGCGAACGTTGGTATTCGACGATCATTCCCTGGATGAACCTCTACCACGTCCTGAAACGCTCATCGTACGGCTCGCTCCTGCCGCCCTCGGTCAGGAACGCCGCCGACATCGACGCCCTCACTGAGCAGAACGCCTTCGTCGGGATGATCGTCGTCAACGACGGCGCCGACATTCGGGCGGTGGCACAAGAGTACGGAGTCCCCGGCCGGTTCGTCGTTCGCGAGAGCGATCTCTCCTCGAATACCGTCGAATGTGCGCCGCTACCGAGCGACTTCGGAATCGATCTTCCGGCTCCGCTGCTGGTTGGGGAGTACGCCAGCGGGAGCCGGTATCCACTATTGCCCTGGTCGGACGGGTTGGTCTGTTCGTGTCCGTACAAGCACGACCGACCGTGGCGGGTTCTGTGCAAGCACGAGCTGTTCGCCGCCGTCGTTGCCAGCGGGGAAGATTCGATTTTCCTGCCGGTCACCCAGGGACTGGACATCCCGCATCGAGCGCGGCGGTTCGTGAGCCCGGCGATCGCCAGTCGGCACACGCCTCAAGCGGAGTCGAAGACTCACCGATGACCTCCGACAAGTCGGACAGGGTACGTGGAACTTCCAGAGTTACCCCACATTCCGCAGTATCTGGTTATCGTGGGGTAACGTGGAACAGTCACATCCTCCGAATCAAGCAACTGGGGTAGAGTTGGTACAGGGACTCTCATGACCCAAACCGAGTAGTTAATCGATTTCCCCGCCAAGTGGTCACATGCCACCCACCGAGGACGAAATTCCTGGTGACGACGACGCCCCTCAAAATAAGGAGGTCGATCTCGACGCGATCCGATCCGACCTGTCTGATATGCAATCGGACATCGAAGACCATCTCGCCCTGCTCAAACGCGGCCCCGAACTCCGAGAGAAACACCCCATCGAAAGCGAGGTCGATATTGACGTGCCACCAGCCGTCGCCGACTACGTTCGTGCGGTCATCCGCGAAACTGCCGCTATGACCGTCGAAGAGCGTAACCAGTTCCTCTACGAGGAGCTCCTCGGGTTTGAATTACGGACCACGCGGTACCACTTCCCCGATGGGGACGTTCTTGAAGCCGGTCCTCGCGAAATCGTGCTAAGGCACGATTCAGAGGGTGAGATCGAAGAATAGTGAGTGTCAGCTATTGGTGACCGACAGCGAATAGTTACCCCACAAAGAGAGATGTGAATAGGTTCGTGGGGTAACGTCTCGATCCCTGGAGTCGTTTCCTGGGAGCCGTGGTAGTCAGCAGGGAATGGGAGGTAGCATTGTCACCCACACGTCGGACATATTGCGGGAGGTTAACACTGACAGCGAACGAACTGATGTCTATCGGTGGTCAGAGCGTGAGAAAGTATGTGGTCCAATGAACCACGATCATTGCCCGACTGGGTTGAACGAGGATACCAGATCCTGTCGGCTGAGATTGCGGACGCCGGTAGTGAGGGGCTCCCTCGCGACCGTGCGCGTGAGCAACTCCTTGCCCACGGGGAATTTCCGGATGAGCCATCCGATGCGGAGTACGCAATAGACCACCTGCTGAATTCTGGATGGCTCTACGAAGTCGACGGCAAACTCCGGATCACAGACCCTGAACTGGAACGTGACGAAGTTTGAATTTCCAAGGGTTTCTCAACGGGGTGGTGTCCTCGTCCAACCCAAGTCTGGTGTACCGTTCAAGCCCGGGCTGATCATCAGAGCCGATACTATCGAAGTCAATCGATGCGAATCGGGTAACGTTCTCTAGAACGTCTTTGACGATGTCCTTCTCGACTTGAAGTTCGAAGTGATACGCGGGACCACCCACCGACCCGCCGGTCTTCTTTCGAGCGTCGATGATTCCCTGCATGTCAAGCTCCTTTAGATGATCACGCATTCGTCGCTGCACCAGTTTGTCGGAGCCGACCTCCTCGGCGATGCTTTTGTAGACACCGTAGATGGGTTTGGTTCGAGCCGGCGTGTCGCCCGCCAGCTCAACAACGGTGATGGCGGCCAGAGTGAGCTGAGCCTGCGTCGTCATCTCGAGCATCGCCTCACGGACAGTTTCTTTCTCGACCTGTGATTCGGCGGCTCTAACGTGGCTGTCTTCAACCTTTGTGTCGCCAGCCCTGTCAGCGATCTCTCCCGCTTTTCGGAGATACTTGATAGCCTGCCTGGCGTCTCCTTTGTCTTGGGCGGCAATTGCCGAGACGAGCGGAATCACATCTGTCGAGAGAACACCGCTTCGGAACACGTACTCATCTCCCGAATTGTCGATCGTTACGACTTTGTCAGTGGATTCATCGACAGACGTGTTCTCGTCGATTGGAACGAGTTCTGTACCACGGAACCCTTTGGCTGCACGGCGCCTGAGGATCTGGCGCAACTGTTTGGCGTCGTACGGGGAGAAGAGAACCGAATCGTCGTAGAGAGAACTCTTGACTTTCGGGCTGAGATTATCCCGCCACTGGAGGTCGTTGCTGATGCCGATTACGCTCGGATACACGTTGTCATTCACATATCCTTGCGATCGAGCCCGAGGTAAGCTGTAGAGAATCCGGTCATCGGTTCCCAAAGAGTCGATTTCGTCGAGGACGATAATAATCGTCCCACCGATCTCGTTCATCGCGTCGTACATCATATCTACAACGGCATCTGTCGAGTAGCCAGTCGGACGGTCATTCCCTGTCAGTTCCATATAGATGCGTGAGGCCGCCCGGAAAGACGTGGAAATGTCGTGCGACTCACACGATATATATAGCGCGGTTAGGTCCAGATGATCGGACTCTTCTTTGGCGTGGTAACGGAGTTCGGAGAGTTCATGCTTAGCAGCAGCCGTCTTTCCTTGCCCAGCTTTCCCGTACAGGAAAACGTTGTTCGCTCCAACTCCTCGAGCGGCCGGGGAAAGTGCCATATGGAGCTGATCAAGCTCCTCGCTCCGTTCCGGTAATTCGTCTGGGTGGTGGTCCTCACGTAACACCTCCTCTTGATCGAAAATATTTGAATTGGATGCGTATCGTGACACTCTGGGAGATGATGAAAGCCCGAGGAATATAAACCCCCATGTCGGTAATGTCCGGGTCGTCCTCAACAGGAGGGTTGTCTCTCGGTAGTCGCCTGTCTGATTATCGAACACGGCATCTTTCCACGTTAGGAGGACTACCCCCACACACCACCATGTCCGCAATTTCAGACCTAAGAGAGAGGGGGTGGGAGAAAGCCAGACACGGTAACAAGAGACCGTGAACGGTCGGCTCTAGAACCAGAAACACGGTGGGGAAGGAGAAGTCACCGGCGCTCCTATACTATATACATATACTTTTCCACTAGGTAAGGTAAGGTAAGAGGAAGAGCAACTCTAGACTAAGTATAGGCTCGTGGTAGCAGCTGTTATCACGCGATTCATATACATCGCGCGGCTCTCGTGTGTTTTGGCGTATTCTCTCTCCCGGTGTAATTGCGGACAGGGTGGTGTGTGTGGGCTCACGTTTCCTGTCCAACGCCTCGTGAGAGCTGTCACGCTTCTACTTTTCCGGCAGCACTCTCGACAGACGCCAGTACTCCGTCAATCAATGTCTCCGTACTCTCTCGAGTTACGTTTGGATCTTGACTTCATTCACTCTTCCCTACGCTATTCGCCTTAGAGGAGAACTGAATCCTGGTTTCTGGTGTACCACTTCTGTGGCTGCAATTGCGGACACTGTGGTGGGTGGGCGATCGGCTAATCTTGGTTGGTGGGATTTTCTTCATGCGGCTCATCTCAAAGCGACATCCTCCTCGCCGTTCACAGCGAAGTCTCCCCGTACCGAGATGGGATACTTGTCGATCTGCGACACAACCTGTTCTTCCGTCTGGAACGTCCCGCTTTCGCGGTCGAACAGGTGAACCGAGGGCTGAGCTACACAACCGGTACTTCTATCCTCACCGTATGAACTCGGGGACCTGTACAAGCCACGATCGACGCGATTTACGTTTGTGTCACCACCACACCGGCCACACGTCTTCGATGTTCCCCGATCGCTTTCCTTCAACACCTCGACTCCGCATTCCTAACCCTGATGAAGATAGCCGAAATTGCGGACGTGGTGGTGGGTGCCGTCACAGCGACATCAAACAAGGTGGTGAAATTGCGGACGTGGTGGTGGGTGACTGGTGGAGAAAATACCACAATAGAATACCACGATTAGAACCTGAATGGATGGTTCCGAAATTGCGGACAGGGTGGTGGGTGCTGGGAAGATCGAGACGGGGAATGCCGAGAGTGAAATTGCAGACATAGTGGTGGGTGTCGTAGCAGCGGCATCAAACCGAGGAGGTGTAATTCCGAACATGATGGTGGGTGCTACGAGACGGTAACCGCTGCTCGGCGAGTGAAATTGCGGACACGGTGGTGGGTGCTCACGAGGGAAGCGAGGTCTGAAATGTCCGAGAAGCCGGCGTACGCAATGCGTACGCTCTGAATCTTAATGCTGCTGAGGAGCCAAAATTCGATATCTCGCGATAATGAATGACCCGGCGCTTTCAACACCAACTGCCGATCCCCCTGGTTCCGAGGAGAGTGACAAGAGATTACCAAACAATGCTCAGCTACGAGCGACGCTTGTGGCGGTCCTGGTAATCGGGGTGGCGGTCCTCGCGATTGCTGGCGCCGTTATCTTCCCGGAGATATTCGCTGAATCGCCGGGTATCGAGTCATCGGTGATCTCAGATGAGTCGCCGGCCCATCGGGTGTTCTTTGAGAACCAGCGCGGGCACACGCTGTGGGTATACGACGTGTGGGTGGCCGAGACAGGCCCCGAGCGTTACCAAGGTCTGAGTGGAACCGCGACGCTCCCCGACGATACCGGCCTGCTGTTTGTCTACGATCAAGAGGCCGACGACCGAGCGATCGTAATGCGCGAAATGAACTACCCGATCGACATCGTCTTCGTCGACGGGTCAGGGACCGTGACAACGATTCACTCGGCATCCCTCGAACCCGGTGTTCCCGAAGACGACCTGACACACTACTCCGGTCGAGCGCGGTGGATCCTCGAGATCCCCCACGGTACTGCAGAGAACCACGCCATCGTTCCAGGGACATCGGTCCGGATCACCGGGCCGACGCATTCGTTCGATTCGCAGTTGGTTCCCAATCGCGAACGTGATTTAATATGACGACACCAGCACGATCCCCCACGAGACTACCACATCGAGCCGAACGCAGCCCCGATCTGGTCCCTCCCGCAGGCGCCTGCTGAGTGCGGTCGCGACCGCCGGACTCGGCGGGCTCGCCGGCTGTATGAATCTCTTCGGCTCTTCTGAGAGAAGTCAAGATGATTCCACGCCGGTAGGAGATTCGACGACGACCGCTCCTGAAGATCGTCCCGACCCGACGAGGTCGAACAATCCGCCGTCGACGAGTCCGACGGTCACAGGGGATCCACCCGTGACGGTCGAGTCCACGCCTGCAGTACGAACCGACGGGCCGGTTGATAGTCCCCCGTCGAACGAGTCCCCGTACGACGATCCCGTCGACGGGCTTACGGTGACCGGGGTAACCGTCCAGGTGGCCGACGAACGTCGGCGGGACAGTATGCTCCGGCTGGCTGATCAACTCACCATCGACGTGAAGGGTAACCGCTTCGAGGTGCGCGGCCGTGGGCACGTTGAGTGGGAGTGCGACACCGTCGGGCTCAGGACGGTGGTCGTCGATGGTCGTCACGCTCGAATATACGCCGAGACTCGTGAGGTGGAGTCTTGCCGGACGCCTGACAACCCGGCGGGCCGGGGTCCATGGTCTATTTCGTTCAGCATTGACGGACAGTTCGAGGGTGGTCGGCCGAATGCGTTGACCGCGAGTATCCAGGGACCGTTCATCGACAATTCGGGCGTGTTCGCCACACAATCTCTGTGAAGTTCTTGAATCGACTGGGGGGAGCCCGTTTGCCGGCAGTTTATCGATCACAATTGAGTGAGGGGGCTCACCAGATGATCCTCCGTGACACCAATGACGACACCAACTGACTGCGCCAATCTCTCGACTAGTCCTCGAAATCGATCACCACGTCCTGCCAGCTCGCTACACACGACCCGGCAGACTCGGTTCGAGATCGCGAGGATTGCGATCGAAGCGCCACACATAGAGGCGACACTCACCAAACACGGTCTCCAGGTTGACTGCCGAAAACCGCAACGGAGGCTCGCGATGCCGACGAGCGAAGCGTTCGTCGACGACCGACCGGAGTTGAGGGCCAATCCCCCGGTGGCCCGGCAATAGATGCTCTTTCCGTCCAGCGATCCAACCCAGCAGACGCTTGAGGACAAGCCTGCCTCGCTCCGGTTCCTCTTTGAGGAGTAACCCATGGCTCGATTGCGAGAGCGATCCGGTTCCCATAGCTGTGTTACCCCACAATTAGGAGAGGGCCAGTTCAGTGGGGTAACTCTAATTGAACGAAGCCGACAGATCGCGCATTCGAGGAAGTTCACGTGAACAGCACAGATGACGGCGGAATTCGTGAGAAACTCCCGCCAGCAACGCTCCTCGATACCGACCAGCCACGACTCATTCGTGCCGGTGTCGCCTGCATGCACGATGTCGATACTATTCGAGCGTACGTTGCTTATGAGAATCAACACCAGAGACGGGGCTGGGTGCTCCGGCTCCTCGCCAAACGCGCAGCGACGCTTCGAGAGGATCGGTGAAACGCTGTTTCGAGCGCTCGCGGGCGCATATTCATATCACACCGGAACGAATTACTGACTACGTGGTGGAAATCTATGGCAGTTCAGCCTGGTTCGGACGGTGGTCGCGACTTCGTGACGATTTTCAAGACCGGATCGGTTGACCGCGACAACTATCCCAAGTTGGCCGAGCACTTACTCGAGGGTCGGACCCAACTCGCCGCCGAGACGGGGTATCTGATGAAGTTCGGCGATGTCTCTCACCGAGGACTGACGCCATTCGATGTCGCTTCGTTACACGATGTGCCTGCGTATCCGCTCCCAGAGGCAGCGCTAAAGTCGCTCCCGGCGCATGTCCGGGCCGATCTGGAGCGCAACGGCGCTGTCCAGCTGTTCGCTACGTATGACCGCGAAAATCACGAGTTCGAGGATATCGCGCTCGCATGGGAGGAACAGGACTTCCTCGAGCGGCTCGCCGAGCTAGTCGCTGGCGACTGCTCGCTCCACGAAGCGGTCGACTGGACGGTCGTTGAGGAGGCCAACCGTTACACCGTCGCCCAGTGGGCCGACATCAGAGGGGTCACCGAGGACGCCGTCCGCTCGAACGTCAATTCAGCCCGTGAGAAGCTACTTGCCGAAGAAGATCGCGAGTCTCTCGAATAGACCTATCGGATCTTTTGCAACAAGCTCAGCTTTGCACGTTTGCCTCAGAGAGGCCCGTGATCGGCATCATCCGTCTTTGCTACCGCCCTACATCATGCTCCAACTTCAACGTGCAAAGCTGAGCCGAATTAGGGTCCGATCGTGTGTAACCGGGACCTGATCTTGAATCGCTCTCAGAGCCTCAGAGCGAATCTCGCACCACATCGTCGAACTCGATCAATATTTGCTCGGGGACAAACTGTTCGAAGGTCACCCATCCATCCGGAAATCCGATCGTCACACGCGGATGCAGGGGTTCGCCGTGTTCCATTGAACGGACGTCCGTCGGGACGGTGACGAGTCCCGTCGCCGCGTTGAGTTCCGTATCGCCACGACGGAGTAGGTCTTCAACGATCGCGTCGGTACGAACGTCGGCTACGTTCCCAGCTTCTGGGTCCTTTGACCGGACCTCGATCTCTCGCGAGCTGTCCCGTGGATTCGTATTCCTCACTCGAAGCGTCGAATATCCATCAATACAGGCGTCTTCGAACTGTCCGCGGAATCCGGTGTCGAGGAAGGAAATTCGGGTTGCGTCATCTAAGCCAAGATAACTCAGCACAGCCTGTAGGGTTGCGTCTGCGGTACCGTCGTCGGAAGCCCGAACGGCGAGGAGCTGTGTCCTCGGTTTGAACGTCGCGACCGTAGTCGGTCGGTTTTCCTTCGAGATCGTCAGTTGCGTTTGTGACCCAGTGTCGGGGACGTTGCAGACGATATAGATGCGGTCGTGGTCTCTGATGGCTGTCTGGACTTCGGGTCCGTACGCACCCTGGGAACCTACGTCTCCGACTTGGCCGGTCGCTCCGTCGGGTGAGATCTGGCGCAGACCATCGACCTGGTAGTAGTAGACTGTCCGGTCTCCTGCAAAGCGGAGCTGTGACGCCGCCCGTCGGAGTTCGATTTGAGAGAGTTCGTCGAGTGTGTCGGCGAAGCTCCGGTCGTCGACATCGATGGGAATATCAGCCGCCTGGAGGACGCGACGACGGGCAGCTTGTGAGGGGAGATCTTGAATGAGTTCTTGTGGTGACGCGTCGTTTTGTGTCGGATCAATTGGTAAATCCACGTAGTGCGAACACCTGTCCGTGAGCAACAGTCCTCAGTTCGATGAAATAGGTATTTCGGAGAGGAACTCTGAGACGGCAGTTACGTATTTTTATATGGCTCCTGCGGAAAGCCTTCGTAAGGCTGACTCATGTCTGAGCAGGAACAATCTAAGCGGTCGGAGGGTCGTCCTGAGCTTCCTATTGAGCGTGGCTTCCCGATCGAACGAGTAAACGAAATTGCTGAGAAGGAAAGCCGGGCGAAACAGTACTACCGTCCGATTTACACGATGCACAAGTGGTGGGCGCGCCGCCCGGGCTGTCTCTTCCGTGCAATCACGATGTACTCGTTGCTTGACCAGAACACGACTGCTGACGATGTGGAAGTCTATGAACCCGGGGAGAACCAGCAGCTTGGTGATAATGGCCTGGATGAGAACGACCTTGTTGAAGCAATTGCGAATGTCGACATTGACGATCCTGAGCCACTCTGGGACTTCTATCCGAAGGATATCAGAATCAAAGATAAGAAAATTCTTGACCCATTTATGGGTGGCGGGACGTCCCTCGTTGAAGCGTCGCGTTTCGGAGTTGATTCAGTCGGTGTGGATCTGAACCCTGTTGCGTGGTTTGTCACTAAGAAACAACTTGATGCTGGCCAGACGGATGTAGAAAAACTTGAACATGCTTTTGAGCAAATAAAATCGGAGGTAGCAGAAGATATTCTGGAATATTATCGAACACCTTGCCCGAATGGTGACCACGACGCTGATGTGATGTATAATTTCTGGGCTAAGGAACTCGATTGCGTCTCTTGTGGCCATACAGTACCCTTATTTAAGGACTATCGAGTCGCCGCTGGACGTTATGAAAACGATAATAAATATAATGTCCTTTGTCCGGATTGCGGTGCTGTTACTTTAGTGGATGATTGGCAGGAAGAAAGTGAGTGTGAAGAATGCGATCATCGGTTTGTCCCCAAGGAGGGAAATGTCTCACGAGGTGGCTACTACAACTGTCCGGAGTGTGGACAAAAAGAAGCTATTTTAGATGCCATCAAGGGGGAAGAAGAATATGAACTTCAGCTCTATGCGGTTGAATATTACTGTAAAGAATGTGATCAGCAAGGGTTAGAAAAGAGTGCATATAAAGGCTATAAGCAAGCTGAGTCTGCTGATAAGCAACTCTTCGAAAAGGCAAAGCGAGAATGGAATACTAGGACAGATCTTCACGAGTATGTTCCTGAGGAAGAGATACCTCCTGGGCATATGACGGTTGACCGTAACCCCCTCTTCGATCATGGATATTCAGATTGGGTTGATATGTTCAATGAGAGGCAATTACTGTGCCTCAGTAAACTTCTAAAGTCTATTTCTGAAACCCATGACCAGAATATTCAGGAGTATTTGCTATTGACGTTTAGTGAGACGCTGAACTATAATTGTAATATGGTTGTCTACAATCCCGGCAAAAACCTTGTTGCGAATATTTTCAAGTCAAACTCTTTCGACCCTCCAAGCAGACCAATTGAAAATAATATTTGGGGTACTGCATCTGGCACAGGTACATTCTCAAACATGCGTGATATGATTCTTAAGGCAGTGAAGTATGCAAAAGCTCCTACTGATCGCTATATGGAGGATGGTGATACCAAAAAAACGGACAATTTCGCCCAACCCATCGGTATCAACTCTGAGGTTTATCAAGATGATATGCGGAATATCACTGCCGAAGATGAGTATGATGCAGTTATAACTGATCCACCATATTACGACAATATCATCTATTCAGAGGTAGCTGATTACTTCTATGTCTGGCAAAAGATCCTGCTTGAAAATGAGTATCCTGGATTTGATCGGGTGAAGACTCCGAGAGCAGAATCAATTGTTACAAATCCGTATCTGGATAAAAAAGCGGAGGACTTTGAGCATGAGATGAGTGAAGCGCTCAATGTCATTAACCGTGCTCTCAAGGAAGACGGAACGCTGGCATTCACCTATCACCATAGCGATGAAGAGTCTTGGGGTGAACTACTGGAATCCCTTTGTGAGAACGATTTTGAGGTGACCGCAACGTACCCAAGTAACTCCGATTTAAACAAATTCATCGGTGGAGAGGCCGTCGCCTTCGACATCGTCATCGTCGCCCGTCCAATGGAAAATCGTAGGCCCGTTTCCTGGGATTCGCTTCGAAGACGGATTGTTCGAACTGCAAGAGAAACTCGAGATATTCTAGAAGAACATCGAGAACTTGCAGGTGGAGATATCGGTGTTATTGAGATGGGGAAGTGTTTCCAGGAGTACTCCAAGCATCACGGCGAGGTTCACCGAGCAGGCGAATTGATGTCCGCGAAGGAGGTCGTCGATGAAATCTACGGAATCATTCAGGACAACGACCGTGGTGAGCAGGATATCTACCGAGATCTGCTTGAAGAGTGGAAGCCGACCTACGACGACCTGAATAAGCATCTCAAACGGTCTGACGCATCAGAAGAGCAGATGAAGGAAATGCAGCTGTTCCGTATGGACGGCAACGACTTCGTCCTCTGCCAATGGGACGACGAAAAACGTCAGGCGTATGTCCAGAACAAGGTTGAGGAGGGCAATGGCGATCTTACCAACCTCGACAAAGCACACTTCCTCCGCTACCACTTCGAGCAAGGAAAAGACCCGAAGGAATACCTCGAACGCTGGAACGACGACGCACTCCGTGAGCTCTGCGAGGGCCTCGCAGAAGCGACTGGTGACGAGACCTACCTAACAATGATTGGCGTGGATATGTCTCTTGATGCGTTCGGCGACGAATAATGATAGATCCGGATCAAATCGACTTCGTCAACGATATCATCGACAAGCCTGCTGTTGAGCCGTTTCTGAATGCAGAGTACGATAATGAGTGGGAAGAACAGCTTTTCGTCGATACAGTTCTCGTTCCTGTATATCTCTCGAAAAATCTCTCAGAGGCGGAATATAACTCTCTTATGTCGGACGAGCTGGTGAACTATGCTGCCTCGTTCTATGAACGATCTCGGATCTATCACTGGTTTTGGTCAGATTGGATTTCTTGGTATAGAGATGATGTTCAGAAACCGTATACTACAGCTCGTGCGGGTATCCATCTCTTTGCACCGATATATGCACAAGAGTTGGAAGGCCCCTTGCGGTATCAGATCTCCGCCTTGACTGATCTCCTAAACACGTACCGAGGTAATCACGGTGATTGGTCGGAGAGAATGTATGATGGTGATGAACGTCGGTATGTTCCTAGTGCCCTAAGCGATTGTATCCAGATCTCTCGCCAACTGCACGGGACCTCTGATAACGATGAATTGAATCAGGGGTTCGAGAATTTGACTTCGTCCCTAATTCTACTCGCCCAGCACGAATCATTCGCTGAGCAGCACGAGCAGGATATTGATTTCAGTAGCGTCCTGCAAGAATACGAAACCGACGATCATCCGAATACTGGTGATGTTCGAAATGCTATCGCACATGCTAATTACCACCTGGACTTCGAAGAAGCATTTGAATCGGATGAGAGAAATGTAGTCTTTGAATTGGGTGATCAGGAATTTTCTCTGAACGCTGATGGGGTGTTGTTGTATTTAGGAAAACAGCTTATGCTGAGCTACGCAATTAGTACGGGGATTACACTGCTCTATTCCATGCCTCTCTTGAAACAGATTCGGACGAGTATATCTCTATTCTCTGGAATGTCCTCCCCGGAAGCGTCGACCAATCCCTCTTGTAATCTCGTATCATTAGAATCTACGAAGACAAGAGTTCCTTTCGTAGGCGATCAACTAGTCTCTCGAGATGGCTTTAGGCACGATATACGAAAGAACAACATAGTTATGTTCCTTGATGTCTATTTTGGAGTTTCTATGTTCGCTAAGATGATTTAATACTAGATTCTACCCTATTCAGATATATACTTTAATAAGATGGTCGTCCGTCGTGTCTGGTATACATGAGCGCCGAAGGAACTCTCGATACTACGATCGACGACGTGCTGACGCTCAGTCCGGAGCTCACCGAAGGGGATAGCCTCATCAAGGGCCAGATCCGCCTCTACGATGTCGACAGCGAGGCCGATACGCTGGAATCCGACGCAGAACGATTCTTCAACCGTACGCTGCTGACCGGTGGATTAGAGGACTCCCTGAAGCGACTCCGAGACACTCGTCGGGGCGAGGACAACAACCGCCTCCACGAGATGTACGGTCCATACGGGACCGGGAAGTCCCACCAGATGGTGGCGCTATACCACTGCTTCAACTCACCTGACGTGGTTGGCAAGTGGGCAGATGGTCGTATTGAGGGGCTTGGAGAAGCGCTCCCTGACGACGCATTACCGGTCGTCGTCTCCCTCCAGAAAGAGCAGTACGAGTACCTCTGGGAGCCGCTGTTCGAACAGCTGAATTACGAGCCGGACGAGGAACAGTACGACGAGGAGGGTGGTTACCCGAGCATCGACGTTATCCAAGACGCGGTCGGCGACCGTACCGTCGCGTTCTTCATGGACGAACTCGAGGACTGGTTCGGATCGCTCAGCGGTCGGCGGAAGGACGCGAACCGCGGATTCCTGCAGGCGCTCTTCGAGACGACCTCACGTCCGAACACGGAACTGTTCGCTTTCGTCTCTGTGCTCCGTGAGGGATCCGACGTCCACGATATCCTCTCCCGCGAGCCCGAGCGCGTGCAGGTCAACATGTCCAACCAAGTCGACATTCGGGACGTCCTCCGTCACCGACTCGTCGACTCTATCAACGATCGCTCGGCGATGCGCACGCTCGTCGATCAGTACATCGAAGCCTACGCGGACACGGACTACGTCGACCTTCCAGACGGGCTCCGCGAGGAGATGTACGACACCTACCCGTTCCACCCGATCCTCATCGACTCGCTGAAAACCCGCTACTTCGCGGAGACCGAATCGGGCGCGACTCGGGGGATGCTCTACCTTTTCGCGAAGGTACTCGTCGACCAGTACCAGAATACTGACCTCCTCACGCACGGCGAGGTCGACGCGGTCGAGTACAACGACGAGCTCACCCGCATCAACGTCGAACACTCTCGGCCGGACCGGTGTTACGACGACATTCGAGAGCGCCTCGCTGACGCGGACATCACCTACGGTCGACCTATCCTCAGCACCGTTCTCATCTACTCGCTCACTCCGGGGCTCGCGGAAGGCGCGACCACCTCCGACATCGTCATCGGGACCTACCACGCCGGCGACCGCATCAACGACATCATCGTCGACCTCGAGCGTCTCCAGGGAGAGGTCTACCACCTCTGGCGCTCCGACGACCGCTACGTCATCCGTGAGGATGAGAACCCGCGCTCGCTCGTGAAGAACGCTGCTCGCGACGTCGACGATGAAGACGCGATCGAGCTCGTCGGTGGCCTCATCGATGGCAATCATGAAGCTGTCACGGGCGGCGGCTTGTTTGGTTCGGGTGCCCACGCGGTCGGCTTCAACGTCGACGGCGAACTTGAGAACGTCCCTGATAGCCAGAACATCAAAACCGTCGTGAAGAACGGTCCCTGGGATGCTGACAGCGTCGGTGAGATCATCAAGAACCAGCCGGCCGGTCGGCAGTGGCGGAACACGCTCGTGTTCGTCCAGCCGAAGAACGGCAAGACCATCTCGCCCACCTCGCAGCAGGAGAAATTCCTCGGGAAGGCCAAGGAAGTCATCGGGGCGGAACTCCGAAAGGAGGACGAGAACCTGGCCGAGGAGATTCGCGAGGAGATCGGAAAGCTCCACGACGAGTACGAGGACGACCTCCTCGAACGCCTGGAGAGCGCTTACGGGGAGATCATCGACGGCGACGACCTCCTCAATGAGTTCGACTACGCGGCCGAGATGTCGCTGGAGAACTTCGTCGCCACCGAACCCGTCCTGAACGCCAGCAATATTGCCGCAGCGGCGGAGGCGGATCCCTTCGATCTCCAGCGCCACGTCTGGGACATTGTCCGCGATCGCCTCGATAGCCGCTCTGAGACGACCATCGACGACATCTACGAGCAGTTCCTGATGGAGCCGACGTATCCCATTCCGGGGAGCGCGCAGGCGGTCGTCAACGCCGTCGAGGACGGACTGGGGGACAAGCCGATCCTCGCACACGATGGCAGCGGTTTCAAAGATGAACTCCGCGGGCTGAATCAGGACACGGTACTCGTTAGAGAGCGACGTCGAGAAGTGGTCGACCGAGGAAGTCGAATCCGAACTCCGGGGGCGGTTCGGCGCCGGTACGAAGGAAGTCGATCTGGGTTCGTTCGAACTCGATCTTCGCCAGCGGACCGACGTGTGGATACATGACCAAGACCCAGAAGACGCGGTCAAGATGGCCGCTGGGCGGCTGGCGAACGCGGACCACTACGTCCTCATCAGCGGCAGTGAAATCCTCGACAAGGTTCGCTCAGACGCGACGCTCCGCGACGTCTCGGACGCCGAGACGATCGGGCCAAACGAAGTTCGTGACCGCATCGAAGAGACGGTTGATGCCGCCGGAGAAGCCGACACCAGCCAGGTGCTTACGACGATTCGGAACGACACCGAGGTGTACCTCCCGCAGGACAATACCGAGTCCGCGTTCCGCAGCGCGGTGAGTACGCTCCTGACCGATGGATTCAAACTCAAAACCGGGGGCGACTACGTCAGTACCCTTGGCGATCGTGAACCGACGTCCGTCGTCGTCGCGCCGATGGTTCCTGAGGATATCGGCGACCGAATTCTGAACTACATTGGTGACCTCGATGAGGAAGCCACCTTCCAGGTGCAGTCGATTCAGAGTGAATGCGCTGCGGGACAGCCCGAGGCAGCGGTCAAGCACTTCCTGCTCGCAAAGCTCGGAAAGGAGGACCCGCACTACGTTGTCGGCGCGACCGGCTCGGAGGATCCTGCAGACTGGTTCCCCGGAGCTGGGTTCCGCATCCCGCCGGAAGAGGGCTGGACCTTCGAATACCAGGGCGACAGCCCGGCCGAGATGCGCCAAGAGTGGAACGAATCACACGAATCCGGCTCCGTCTCCTACGGATCGCTTTCGTTCAACACCGATGGCGAGGGCGCGGCGCCGGGCGGGCTCCAAGGCGTTGCCGAGTTCCAGCAGGCACATACGGATCTCCAACTCGAGCTCGGGCAATCTCACGAGGTCGTCGCCGACATTCTGGAGAATATTCCTGAGTCTGCCACGAGCATCGACGTCACCATCCAGTTCGAATGACGCCCAGCTTCAAATACGAAGACGGGACCACCATTCACCATGTCTGACCCGGACGCGAACTCGCGGGATACGCTCCCTATCGAGCGGGGGTTCCCCATCGAGCAGGTGAACGACCTCGCTGACCGCGAGGGCCGCGCTAAGATGTACTACCGACCGCTGTCCACGATGCACAAATGGTGGGCGAGACGGCTCGGGAGCGTGTTCAGGGCGATCTCGCTGTACTCGTTAGTCGATGATCCTAGCGCTGTCGAAATCCATAGGGCAGACCAAGAAAATCAGAACCTTTCCGATTTCGGCGACGGCGATACAGAAGACACCACCACTGAGCATCTCGCTCAACTCATCGAGTCTGTCAGTCTCACCGAGCCAGACGCGCTCTGGGAGCTGTATCCGAAAGACGTTCGCGTTGATGGGAAGACCGTCCTTGACCCGTTCATGGGCGGCGGGACGAGCCTCATGGAGGCCATCCGATTCGGCGCAGCTGTCACCGGTGTCGATTTGAATCCTGTCGCATGGTTCATCTCAAAAAAGAGCCTTGAAGCTCACGAGGTTGATGCCGACGAGCTGCAACAGGCCTTCGACGATGTCCGAGCAACCGTCGCAGACGAACTCCAGTCTCACTATGAGACTACCTGTCCTCACGACGAGAACCACGTTGCTGACGTCGTGTATGCGCTCTGGGTACGGAAGCTAGACTGCACTTCCTGTGGCGAGACGATTCCACTGTTCAAAGATTACCGCGTCGCGAACGGTCGCTACGAGGACGACGACAAATACAACGTCTACTGCCCGGACTGTGAGTCCGTCTTTCTGACTGATGACTACCAAACCGAGTCCGTTTGTACGGAGTGTGGCTACGAGTACATCCCAGCGAACGGCCCAGTCTCTCGAGGCGGTAACTACGGATGCCCGTCGTGCGGTCTGCAGTATCCAATCGTCGATGCGATCGCCGACGGACAGTCGTACGCCGAGGATCTCTACGCGATCGAATACTACTGTACGGAGTGTGAGGACGAAGGCAAGGATCGAGCGATCTTCAAGGGCTACACCGCGGCAACTGAAAAAGATCGTACTCAGTTCGATCGCGCTGCGGCGTGGCACTCTGCAGAGGAGTTAGATGCGTATATCCCTCAGAGTGAAATCCCCGAAGGTGCGATCACAGCAGCGTCCGGAATTAATGGAAACGATGTCTTCCGCCACGGCTACGAGACGTGGTCGGACATGTTCAATAATCGCCAGCTCTACTGTCTTTCGACGCTGCTCTCGGCCATCGATGACGTCGATAATCAGAGCGTCAAAGAGTATCTCCTCCTCGCTTTCAGCGACTCTCTGATGTTCCAGAATAACTTCGCACTCTACAATATCTCGGGGACGAAAATAGAGGGGATCTTCAGACAGAACTCCTACCAACCCCAGGTCGAATATGCGGAAAACAACGTCTGGGGAACGAGAGCTGGTCGAGGCACGTTCAAGAATACGTGGGAGAAAATCGTCAACGCCGTCGAGTTCGCCCACCAGCCAACAGAGCGGTACCTCGAAGATGGGGAACTCAAACAGACGGATTCGTTTGAGAACCCGGTCGGTGGTGAGTACACACTCCATCAAGGCGATGTCCGGGACGTTGAGCTCGAGTCGGAGTACGACGCCATCATCACTGATCCTCCGTACTACGACAACGTCGTCTATTCGGAGGTCTCGGACTTCTTCTACGTCTGGCAACGGCTGCTTCTCTCTGATGAATATTCCTGCTTCACGCCCGAAACGACGCCTCGTGAAGAGAGCATCGTCGCGAACCCGGCTATCGAGAAGGACGGAGCTACCTTCGAGAGGGAGCTCAAGCAGTCGTTCTCCCGGATGCGGGACGTACTGAAGGACGACGGCGTACTCACGTTCACGTATCGGCACAGTGGAATCGAGTCTTGGGGGACGCTCCTCGAGTCTCTGTGCGACGAAGGATTTGATGTGACTGCGACGTACCCGATCTCGGCCAATCTCACCGAGTTCGTAATGGGCGACGAACTCTCGTTCAGCGTGATCGTGGTCGCACGACCAATGACGGATCGCGACCCGATCAGTTGGGCTGCGCTTCGACGACAGATGTACAGGACTGCGCAGCGAACGGAAGAGGAGATTCAGGAAGGACAAACCATCTCTGAAGGCGATATCAGCGTCGTCCAACTCGGACGGTGTTTCCGAGAGTATTCCAAACACCACGGCAAGGTCCACCGTGAGGGAACCGTCATGTCCGCGACTGACGTTGTCGCCGGGATGTACGACATCATCGCTGGTGATGATGATGTCTCCCCCGACGAAATCTACCTGAGCCTCCTGTCGATGGGGGAGCCCACGTTTAACGATGTGAACCGTCTGTGTCGAGGAACTGAAGTCAGCCCAAAGGACCTCCAGGAACGGGCGTTTTTCGACACCACAGATGGCTTCACGTTATTGCGGTGGCACGATGAGCAGCGGATGGCTTACCTCCAAGCGAAAGCCCCTGACGAACTCTCTGCTCTCGAACGGGTGCAGCTCCTCCGATACGCTGCTGATGAGGAGACCAAACCCAGGGAAGAGAGCCGCGAACTGGAGGTCACAGGAGAAATGATGGACGTAGCATCCGAACTTGCGGACATCACTGGGGACGAGACGTTCCGTCAGATCCTCAGGGACTAACGTATTTCACACTCCTGTGAGACGTTCGTGATGACATGAGTGATATCGACGCAGTGGCGGGCTTGTATAACATCATCGTGAGCGGTGAGCGAGAGTCCGCCGAGTATCGGGTTCCCATCGAAGAGTTCGTGACGAAGCTCGAGAATCGAGACCTCCCCGACGAGATCTGCGTAGCCGGTCTCGAAGAAGTCCTTACCGAAGACGATGATCTCCGTGATCGGCTGGTTTCTACGATGCGGCAAGAAATGGATTATCTCAACAGCCAGCGCCCGTTACCAGCGATTCAATTCGTCGTCGACGGTGATGTTCAAGGTGCCGGTGATTCGTTCGACGTAGAGATCGATGATGAGTTCCACTCCTTGGAGCCAATTTTCGGTCGGCAAATCAAGAAGCGGGATTCGGGATGGCTTGTTGTACCGTTTCGCGTGTAGTACCCGTCAGGGGTTACATCAGGGGATATGGCCCTTCGATGCTAACCGAGGTGCCCTCTTGGTCAGATTTGAGGAAGTGCAGAGTCACTGTCCCATGATCGTCATTCCCCTCAGGTTCGTATATCGGGACGCAGGTCGTCTCGTGTTGCGGGTATTTTGGATGGTCTTCTTCGTCGGTCTTTGCACACGCCTCTTTGATTCGAGCCTTCGTCCACTGCCCCTGATTTTCTAGCTCCGGTTTGTTTGGTCCATAGGACGCGAATGCAATCGCTGCGATGACCCGGTCAGCGAACGTGGCGGCGTTGCTGATGCTGAACGGGCCATTCGTATCGTGAACCTCCGAGAGGGCCTCCTCTGAGACGCCACTGAGACTGAGGTGTGCATCGGAAGTCGCCTCGAAAACATGAAGTTCAGGATAGGTAATCGCGAGCGTCTCCAAGATGTACTTTCGGATGACCTCCTCGTAGTCCTCGCAAGTGAAATCGCCGTCAGGTGAGACGATCTCTATTTCTGCCCCAGTGTGTTGTACGGGAAGTCGAACGTTGCGATACTGCGGGCAGAGGAATGCCATCCGGTCGGTCTCCGTGAGATAGGCGTATGCGAACATCCTTGACCGGGATGCAGAGTCGTTAGCTGGGTTCTTGCCCGCTTGATAGTACTTGGAGTCCAGTACCGCGAGCGTTTGGTCTCCGTCTGTGAGGAGGTGATCGGGTTGGTGGCGGGCCTCGGCGTTTCCAGCGAAAGGATAGATCGGCGGCTCAGGCTTGCATTTGACCCCTGAGAGCTGATCCAGGTAGTCGATCTGGCGTAGAGCCTCCACTTTCCGGTTGAGAATCCGATTGGAGTAATCCTGGAACAGTTTATTCATACTCAGCGCATAGTCAACGAGGAGTTCCTCCGGGCCACCCCCAGCCTGGCCGAGCAACGTCGACGAGAGAATCGATTGACTGGTGTGGAACGCTCGACGGTAGTAATGGCGTTGTCGAGGAAGATCCTGGAGTGAGAGCCGACGATAGCCGCCGATTTGCTTCTGGCTACTCTGAATGCCCAACTTCTCCATCCGTTCCACCTCTTGGTGAACCATAGAGAGGAGTACGTCCTGACGGGGGTGCTGGTGGCCGTCCTGATCCTGCTGGAGCAACCTGAGGAGCAGCTTCCCGGCCATGTGGATTGTCGAATTCACAGGGTTAGCGTACTCGACCTGTGTTTCGATCCAAGTCGGAACCGGGTTCCCGGTTGCGTGATTCATCAGCGTTTGCTCGACGTCGATTGAACCCAGTCCTTCGAATCCGTTCCGGCGACGAATATTGAGATTTCGAACGAATCCCTCGCGTCGGATCGTTCGGACGCCATGAACGTAGTTGATCGCCAGGATGGCGATAATACGAGCGGATTCAACGCCGCTGGAAACCAACTCGTCAAGGGGGACTCCGTAATAGGACTGCGTTCTGTCGATGTCGTAGATCGTAAGCAGCATCTGGATGACGTGCTCCCAGGCAACTTTGGGTTCGACCTGGACACTCATCCCCGGGACCAGCCTCACAATGCCGACGACGTCGGAAGGCTCTACGTGGAGTGTGTCATCCACGAGGCGTACTGAAAGGACTTGAAGTGCATCAGACTCGGAATTTCGCCCGGATCGAGTCCGTAGTCGGGGGCGCTTCTTGACGAATTTGCTCCCCTCCCGAACGAAGTTTGCCGCCCGAAGTTCGTTATTGATCGTATCCGGATCGCAGTCCTCGATGATGAGCTTTCGATTCTCCTGAACGGAGCAGAGGGATGTACCGTAGTCGTAGCGGACAGCGTTACTCATAGGCGCTGACGCCCATCTCGCGTTCCTCAGCCTCCGCCTGCCGGTTCGCGAGGTCCATGGCGGGACTGAGGTCGAACGCCTCGAACTGATTGTCGAGCGTCTCGTAGTGACTCGCAAGGCGATTGATCTGGGGCAATGCCGCGGTGTTCAGGAGACGAGGCGCGATGTACGTGGCGAAGGCCTGCCCGACTGCGACATCTTCCTCACCTGTGTACTGACCCCCGTTCGCACAGGCATGCTTGAGAAACTGGGTGATGTCCTCGTAGTGCATCGGCCCGAACTCCATGATCCCGTCCTCACCACTCGTGGTGGTCCCTTCGTTGATCCCTTGATGATGACTCTCGAAGAGTTCCTGAAGCTTGTCGCGGTCAATATCCACATCGGATCCGAGTTCTCCGATCCAGCGGTCGAACAGGGAAGCCCGTTCCTCATCGCCGTAGCGGCTGAGTTCTATCATCGCGAAGCGACGAGTGATCGCATTGTCGAGTTCGTTCACTGTCCGGTCCGACATGTTCATCGTACAGATGATCTTGACGTTGTCGTTGAGCGTGAGTGGGTCGCCGTCGTCATTGCGGAAGATCACCTGGTCTTCGTCCTCGATAGCGGTATACAGCGGCCCGAATACCTGGGAGATGTCTGCCCGGGTGATTTCGTCGATAATGACGCCCCAGTTGTCCTGGTACTCGTTTGCCTTCTGAATGCCCTGGGAGACACAACCTGCCCGTCGATGGTACTCGATATCGCCGTCCTTCGTCTCCGGTTGGATACTACCGGTGATGTCCGCAGGTGTCCATGTTGGCGTCGCGGTATGGAGAGAATAGTCGATGCACGCCTCCAGTGCGAGCTGCTTTGCGAAATAGGTCTTTCCGGTACCAGTCGGGCCGTAGAGAACAATTGGCTTCCCGACTTCGATAGCGGTGAGAGCGTTTTTCTTGACTGTGTCCGGGACCAGCGTCTCGCCCAGATTGTAATTTCGTTGGGCGACGGTCTGTTTGACCTCGAACGGGGTGACATTTGAGGTCAGAAGGGCCTGTCGGACCTCATCACGATTTCCAGAGACGCGCCTGTCAATTTCCGCGTCTTCGACCAGATATCGTAATGCGTCTGGGCTAGAGGTGCGATTTATAAAGTCAGTCGCAGAAGCGCTCGAATTAACGATGAACCCTCTGAATTCCTCTGCCTCCTCGCGGTCGTAGTCCTCGAATTTCGGCGTCCCGCTACTCATTAATTGGGAAATATCGGGGGGCTACCATAAAACAACGTGTATAGATGGAAGAACGTGGCTAGGGGATACAAAGAAACATACCTATGTAGATTAATTGTGGAATTGAGACAGATCCCATGGCATTCGACTCGGAGTCATTCTCTTCTGGGCACACCCTCATTCAGCGACTTGAGGAATACAACCCGTGGTGGGAGCGCGGTCGAGAGGCGAGTCAAACTGGCGACTATTCATCGCTCCAGGACATCTTCTACCAAACATACGACGAGCTGCATCAGCAGCAACGGCGGTTGATTCCCATAACCGGCCCTGACGGGGCGGGAAAAAGCGCCCTCCTCGAGCAACTGGCCTCTGCGCATATCGACCCGGATTTCGTAGAGAAGTTCATTCGAGATGTAGACAGGCGTGAGCAGGCTCGAGAGCACCTCGTATCCCCCTCGAACGTCCTGTACATCCCTCTTCGAGATGATCCGGTCTTCCAACTTCAGCCGGAAGCTCAGCTCCGGGCAGCCGTGGATCACTTCGAAACGCACGTCCTGCGGCACCCCCGCTCATCCCCACACTACATCCTGTTAGATGATCTCCATACGGTTGAGCGACCAAACAAACGCGGGAATCAAGATGTCGGCCGGTGGGAACGCCTCCTTGTAGACTTGATTGCCGAGCACGATGACCGTCAGATCGTGTTCACGGCGCTTTCGAGAGGGTCCGTACGGGAGCGATTCGAGGAGACCGACCTTGCAGAAGTGAATGAAGGAATCCGCGGAGAGACACGCGAGCTGTATCCCATGGGTTTCGCCGATTTCCTCAAGATGCGATACCGGGATATCGAACTCGCGCCTTCGGCTGAGCGGTTCGATGAGGGCGCGGTTCGGAAGGCGTTACTGGACGCTGTCGAGGCGGGAGACGCTGACCGATTCGTAACCGAGGTCGAAGCCCAGAACAGCGACGCAATTGCTGACCCGTCGTCGATCCGGCGGGAGATCGCGAATTACTGTACGAGCGGGGGGATGCTGACGCTCAGAATCTCCGGTGACGGCGTCTCGATTGACGAGGAGCGATTTGTCGACGTGCTCCGTGGACGGGACGATGTCGATCTCGAAGCCCACCAACGAGAACTACTCAACGACTTCAGAGACGATCTCCTGCACGCCGCGACGAGCCTTGGAGGGGTGAAGGACGCGCTCGGCTTGGAGCGATTTTGTGGCCTCGCTGCTCACGAACACCCGACCGGGGACGTGCGGTTCGACGATCTGACCGAGGTACTCGATGTCGACCGTCGAACCCTCCGCGATAAGTATCTCAGCGTTCTCTCACGACTCCATCTGCTTTCGGCAGCACAGGAATACGACAATCAACGTCCACGGAGGCTCCGATTTTACCTGCGGGATCCGGGGATCACGAACGCGTTCCGTCGGAATGATCTCAATGACGTCCTCCGACGTGAGCCCGGCTAGACGAAGCTCTGGCGAAGGCGGTTGCATTTGATCACACAATCCGGTTGTCGAACACGCTCAACCATCCCCACGATCCGAAGCGTGGAGTAGTCAAGTTCTGGGTTGGGTCAAAGGGTACAGTCGATTTCGTGCCCAAAATACGCGGTACTCCCGTTCCGATACTATGGTCTCATAACCGTGCTCTGGACGAACTCCAGATGAGTCAAGATACGCCTGATTTCGATGCTTTACAGGAGTTCCTCGAGAGCGATGCCTACGAGAGCGAACGAGACCGAGTCGATGAGCAGATGTACAGTCCTGTGACGGACACCTTCACCAAGCAGCGGCGATCATACGTCGAGCAAGACGAGTACGGGGGTGAGCTCAGTGCTGACGGGAAGGCTGCATTCGACGCCGAACCAGCATTCGGGATGGTTCTTACAAATGCGCGGTCAGCTCTGGACGATGGAATTTCCGTCAATACTGACAGTTCGAAGCCGATCATTCAGGTTCCACTCTGGACGTATCTCCGGTTAGAATGAATGAATACAGGAATATATCTGAACATCGAGTAATTCCGATCTAAATCCGGGAGGCGTCATTCGGAACCTACTCAATTCCCATTTGTCGGACAGCGTAGCTTCGGGCGATTTAACGCCCGGAACTGTCGCGTGATTCCAACCGGGTGCCAGACGGCCCCCGACGTCGTCAGGCGCTTAGTGAGCATTTGAATACGGTAGAGATGTCAATCTATGCCGGCGAGGGGCGAGAAATCCGCAGGAAAAACACTCGGAAACGAAAGAGAGACTCAGAACACCCCGATTGTCCAGTCGCCTCTAACGAAGCGATGTTCCCTTGTCAGTTCCCCTCACGAACTATGTTTAGTAGTTGAGTACGAGTCTCGCGACCAATCGGAGCGACACCTGCTCTTTGATAGATGATGATATTCTTGACTTTGGATTCGAGTGCAGGGATGTCGATTGCATCTAATGCTCCCTTGGACGCTCCAAAACACCAAGTCGTGTTCTTTTGTGCTGTCGATAGGATATCATCCCATCTACTTCCAACTGTATTTTTGAAACTCGATGCGGAAAGAAGAACGACGATGATATCGGCAGTTTTTCCCGCCGAAACTATTGCGTTAGCGAATTCTTCCATGCTCTCCTCAGAAGAAGCGTTTTTACTCGCGATCTCTTGAATTGGGGTTTCCCCCTTCAAATAGCCGAATTCGTCGGAGAGGATGTGTAGCTCGGTTTCCGCATACTTAGATATCTCCTGCTCAAGATTTGAGATAGGCTCGAAAAGACCTTGGAAGTAGTGCTTAGCAATAACACCCTCTTCAGCATCAGCGGTAGTCTGAGCTCCTTCAGCAAAGATTGAGATGTTCATATTGTACCGTGATTGATATATTTAGAACTCCCCAAGGGTAGAG